>CAVRIM010000020.1:0-41188 GCA_963721255.1 uncultured Actinomycetes bacterium | reverse complement strand
GTGCCGGGAATCGACGACGCGAGCCGCACACGCGCATTCCTGGCGGGCGGGCGACGCAAGATCGTCTTCCACTACGCGCTCACCGGGGAGCCGAGCGCCGACGCGCGCGTCGAGGCCGTCCGCGTCGGCGGCGGCGGGGTCGTCCGCAGCTGGCATCTCGAGCGCGGACGGCGTCGTGCGCTGGGACGGATTCGCCGGGGACGAGCCGGCGAGCACCGGGACCTACGTGCTGCGGCTGAACGCGGCGGCCCGCTCGGCCGCGACCGACGTGCCCGGCTCCGACACCCAGTTCCAGCTGATCGAGGGCCTCTTCCCGATCCGCGGACCGCACACGCCGCCGCAGACCGACATGCAGCGATTCGGCGGCGCCGCGCGGCCACCAGGGGACCGACCACTTCTCCCCGTGCGGGACACCGCTCGCGGCGTACACGAAGGGCGTCGTGAACACCGCCGGCTTCCAGTCCGCCGCGGGCAACTACGTCGTCGTGGACAAGCCCGACGGCGAGTCGTACGCGTACATGCACCTGCGCGAGCCTGCGCTCGTGTCCAAGGGCGACAGCGTCTTCGCGGGACAGCGCCTGGGCAACGTCGGGGAGACCGGCGACGCGTCGGGCTGCCACCTGCACATCGAGCTCTGGAGCGCCCCCGGCTACTACCGCGGCGGCAGCCCGTTCGACTCGCTGCCGCTGATGCTGCGCCTCGACCGCTTCTCGTAGGACCCGCCGCCGTTCGTTACGGTCCCGGTCGCGCAGGCTCCATCGCCCGGGTGGCGGAACTGGTAGACGCGGCCGGCTTAAACCCGGCTGTCCCGCAAGGGACGTGGGGGTTCAAGACCCTCCCCGGGCATCGCTGAGGACGGTGATCGCCGTCCCTCGCGCTGAGGCGCCTCACGCGCCGCGACTCACCGAAGCCGGCGACCGAGGCGCCGCGCCGACGGCCAAGCGCGCGCCGCGCGGGCGCCAACAAGCAGGCCATCCTGGGTGAGCTGAAGAAGCGGCCCGGCGCTTCGGCCTCCGAGGTGGCCGCGGCGACCGGGATCAAGTCCGTCGGTCGTCACCGCGTCGCTTGCCAACCTCGCCAAGCAGGGTGAGGTGAAGCGCAGCAAGCGCAAGGCCGCGTGACCTGGAAGTCGGCCGCCTGACCGCTGCCGGTCAGTAGGGGCCCGGCACGAGCCGGCCCGCAGCGCGAGCGGCGCCGCGAGCGTCTCCCCCCGGAAATCGGTCCCGGTTCAGCCGCCCGCGGCGCACGATCTGCACCCCAACCCAGAAGCCGCAGGTCCCCCGACCTGCCGGACGCCCCGCGCCCGAACGTCGAAACTAGTGCGAATCGACCCAATTTCGCAATGCGTAATTGGCCACAGCCGTGAAATAGGCAGCTTTGGACAGCGCTGACCAGCACTCAAGCCGGCGCGACCGCGGGTCGATGACGCCCCGAATGAGCGCCCGGACGTCCGGTGCCCTGCGGCACCCACTGCTCGTGCGCGCCGCACTCGGTGTCCTGATCGCGGCGTGCGCCGTGTACGTCGCGCACGTCACCGTCGGCCTCGGGACCCCGAACACCCCGCTGTACGACCACTGGATCTACGACGCGATCATCGCCGGCAGCGCACTCGTGTGCTTCGCCCGCGCCGCGCGCGTCCGCCTCGACCGTGGCGCGTGGCTCGCGCTCGGCATCGCGCTCTCCCTGTACTTCGCCGGCGACCTGTACTGGAACATCGCGCTGGCCGACCTCAGCGACCCGCCGTACCCGTCATGGGCCGACGCCGGCTGGCTCGCCTACTACCTCCCCGCCTACGTCGCGATCGCGCTGCTGCTCCGCGAGCGCGTCGGCCGTGTGCGCGTCAGCGAGTGGCTCGACGGCGTCATCGGCGTCCTCGCGATGGCGGCGGTGGCGGCCGCGACGGTCCTCGAGCCGGTGCTGCAGCAGCTCGGGCGGCGACGCGAAGAGCGTCGCGACGAACCTCGCCTACCCGGTCGGCGACCTCGTGCTCCTCGTGTTCACGGTCGCGGCGATCGGCTTCCTCGGCTGGCGACCCGGGCGCGGCTGGCTGATCCTCGCCCTGGGCCTCGCGCTCTTCGCCGTCTCGGACAGCGCCTACCTGCTGAAGGTCGCCGACGGCACCTACGTCGAGGGCGGCTTCATCGACGCCGGCTGGCCGATCGCGGCCTGCCTGCTCGCCGTCGCCGCCTGGCAGCCGATGGCGCCGGCCCGGGCACGGCCGAGAGCGCCGTCACCGAGCAGTCGATCACCGGCGGCTTCGCGCTGCTCGCGCTCGGCGTCCTCGTCCTCGATCTCGTGCACCCGGTGAACTTCGCCGGTCGCGTGCTCGCGGTCGCGGCGATGATCGCGATCGTCGTGCGGCTCGTGATCGCCGCACACGAGTCGCGCCTGATCGAGCGCGCGCGCAACCAGCAGGCCAGCACCGACGAGCTCACCGGGCTGGCCAACCGCCGCGGCTTCTACGCCGAGCTCGGGCGCCAGCTCTCGACCCTCGCCGCCTCGGGTGAGTCCGCGGCGCTGCTGCTGATGGACCTCGACCGCTTCAAGGAGTTCAACGACTCGCTCGGCCACGGCGCGGGCGACCAGCTCCTCCAGGAGGTGGCGGCGCGCCTGTCCGGCGGCCTCGCCCCCGGCGCATCCGTCGCGCGGCTCGGTGGTGACGAGTTCGTCGTCCTGCTGCCGCCGGGGACGGGCGGCACCGACGCCAAGGTGGTCGCCGCCGGGATCCAGCGCGCGCTCGCCGTGCCCGCTCGAGCTCGACGGGATCCTCTGCCACGCCTCGGCGAGCATCGGGATCGCCGTGATCCCCGACCACGGCGACGACCGCACGACGCTGCTGCGCCGCGCGGACATCGCGATGTACCGCGCCAAGCACCGCGGCACCGGGGTCGAGCTCTTCGACGACCAGCACGACGAGATCTCGCGCGGTGACATCGAGCTCGCAGGCGAGCTGCGCAGCGCGATCGCAGAGCGGCGAGCTGGTCCTCCACTACCAGCCGAAGGCGAGCCTCGAGGGTGGCGCGGTCGACTGCGTCGAGGCGCTCGTGCGCTGGCAGCACCCGAAGCACGGGCTGCTCGCCCCGGACGCGTTCCTGCCGATCGGCGAGCGGCACGGCCTGATGCGCCAGATCACCCGCGCGGTCGTCGAGTCGGCGCTGCGCCAGCAGGCGGCCTGGCGCGCCGACGGTCTGCAGCTGGCGGTGGCCGTCAACCTGTCCGGCGCGGACCTGCTCGACGCCCGCTTCCCCGACGAGGTCGCAGGCCTGCTGCGCCGCTTCGGGACGCCCGCCCGGCGCGCTGCAGTTCGAGATCACCGAGAACGCGGTGATGATCGATCCGAACCGCGTGCTCGAGACGCTCGGCCGGCTCGGCGATCTCGGGATCACCTTCGCGCTCGACGACTACGGCACCGGCCACTCGTCGCTCACCTACCTCAAGCGCCTGCCGGTGTCCGAGCTGAAGATCGACCGCTCGTTCGTCATGGACATGACCGTCCGCAAACGACAACGCGGTCATCGTCCGCTCGACGATCGACCTCGCCCGCAACCTCGGCATGCGCGTCGTCGCCGAAGGCGTCGAGACCAGCGAGCACTGGGACCAGCTCGCCGAGTACGGCTGCGACACCGCCCAGGGCTACTACCTCAGCCGGCCGCTCCCCGGCGGACGAGCTCGCGACCTGGCTCGGGCCTGCCCGCCCAGGACCTGCGCGAGTCGGCCTGACGAGCGGGCTCAGCGCGACAGCCGCGCGCCTGCCGCTCCGGTGCGATCCGCACGACGTTCCACGCGAGCCCGGTGCGCTCGAGCGTGGCGACCGCCCAGGCGGAGGGGTCGAGCGCGCGCTCCCAGCCGGACAGCCCGTGATCGGCCGAGCGCGGGAACGCGTGGTGATTGTGGTGCCAGGCCTCGCCGAACGACGGCAGCGCGAGCCACGCGACGTTCGTGGAATGGTCGTCGACGTCGAAGCGCCGGCGCCCGGCGAAGTGGCAGACGGAGTTGATGCTCCAGGTGACGTGGTGGACGAAGAAGATCCGCACGAGGCCGCCCCAGAGCAGCCCGGTCAGCAGCCCCGCGAGCGTGAAGCCGTGCAGGATGAATCCGAGCGCCGCGGGCAGGCCGAGCGAGAGCAGCGACGAGCCAGCCGAACGCGTCGCTGATGCGGCGCATCGTGCGGTCCTCGACGAGGTCCTTGGCGTAGCGCCGCGGTGACGCGGTCCCCTGCTCGAGCGTGAGCCAGCCGGCGTGCGCGTACCAGAGGCCGCGCAGCCCGCCGGAGTGATCGACGTGGGGGCTGTGCGGGTCGCCCTCGACATCGGTGAAGGCGTGGTGCTTGCGGTGGTCGGCGACCCAGTGGATGACCGGCCCCTCGACCGCCATCGAGCCGAGCACGCGCGAGGCCGTTGCGAATCGCCGGGCCGCGTCTCGAACGCCTTGTGCGTCAGCAGGCGGTGGAAGCCGAGCGTCACGCCGTAGCCGGTGAGCACGTAGAAGACGGCGAAGAGGCCGAGGTCGATCGCGTCGACGCCGTGGCCCCAGAACACCACGATCGCCGCGAGCGTCGCGATGAACGGGATGACGACGGCGAGCAGGTTCGCCAGGCGTGCGGAGCGGGTCATGCGGCGGCCCTCCCGAGCAGGTCGGCGGCTCGGTCGCGCACGAGCGGCGTGCGTCCCCAGTTCGCGCGCTCGGCGTAGGCGAGCGCCGCGGCGAGCGCGGCGGCCGCGGCGGCGGGCCTGATCCCCGCCGGTTCGAGCAGTGCCCGGGCCGCGCGGTCGTCGAAGCGCGTGCGCACGTCGAGGTACGCCGTCAGCGCGTCGAGCGGGCCCGGCTCCTCAGCGCGCTCGACCAGCCGGACGGGCGGCAGCCCGAGCGCGCTCGCCGTCATGTCGCGCAGCGTCGCGACGGTCGGCGCGCCTGCGCCCGCGACGAGGTGGTAGGTGCCGCCGACGTGATCGGCGTCGAGCAGCAGGTGCACGAGCCCGTCCGCCACGTAGTCGCCGGTCACGACGTCGACGACGGCGTCGGCGCTCGCCGGCAGCTCGCGGACGAGCCCGCGACGGTAGGCGCGCAGCATCGGGTAGATGACGTTGAAGCTCGTCGTCCAGCCCGTGCCGGCCTCGCCGACGACGATGCTCGGCCGCGCGACGGTGAGCGGCAGGTCGCCGGCGCTCTCGCGCAGGAGGCCCTCGGCCTCGAACTTCGTCTGCTCGTAGCTGTTGCGGAAGTCCTGGCCGACGTCGAGGTCGGACTCGACCGAATGTCCCGTCGGTGCGTCCCGCCGACGTAGGCGGTCGAGACGTGCACGATGCGCTGAAGGCGCGGCGCGCGGCGGGCGACGTCGGCGACGACGACCGCCGTCGCGACGTTGGCGCGGCGTGCCTGCGGCCAGCGGCAGGTCGAAGCGCACGCTCGCGGCGCAGTGCAGGACGTGCGTGACCTCGTCGAGCAGCGGAAGCCCGGCCTCCGGGTGCTCGAGGTCGAAGGCGACCGGCCGTGGCTCGCTCGCCGAGGCCGGCCGCGGGCTGCGCCCAGAGACTGCGCAGGACGGCGTCCAGACGCTCGCCGGCGTGCTCCGCGTCGCGTGCCCGGATCGGGCAGACGACCTGGATCCCCGGCCGCGTGAGGAGCCGGGCCAGAACCAGCGTTCCGACGTATCCGGTGGCTCCCGTGAGCAGGACCGTCCGCGACCCGGCCGTCATGCGGTCGCTCCGATCGCGTGGTATCCGCCGTCGACGTGGAGGATCTCGCCGGTGATCCCGCGGGCGGCGGGCGACAGCAGGAAGCAGACCGCCTCGGCGACGGGCTCGGGGTCGCTCGCGTCCCAGCCCAGCGGCGCGCCGTCGACCCAGCCCGCCGCGAGCTCGGCGAACCCGGGAATGCCGCCGGCCGCCAGCGTCTCGATCGGTCCCGCGGCGACGAGGTTCACGCGCACGCCGTGGGGCCCGAGGTCGCGGGCGAGGTAGCGCGACACCGACTCGAGCGCGGCCTTCGCGACGCCCATCCAGTCGTAGGCGGGCCACGCGACGGTCGCGTCGAAGTCCAGGCCGACGAGCGTGCCGCCCTCCGCCGGGTAGAGCGGCAGCAGGGCCTGCGCGAGCGCCTTGAACGAGAACGCCGAGGTGCGAAACGCCTGCTCCGCGCTGGCGCCGGACGTGGCGAGGAAGTCGCCGCCGAGTGCGTCGGGCGGGCGCGAAGGCGATCGCGTGCAGGGCGCCGTCGATCGTGCCCCAGCGCCGCGCGAGCTCCACGCGCAGCGCCGCGAGATGCTCGCGCGTCGTTGACGTCCAGCTCGAGCACGTCGCACGGCTCGGGCAGCGTCTTCGCGACGCGCTCGGTCAGGCGGCTGCGCGCGGCCGAAGCCCGTGAGCAGCACCTCGGCGCCCTGCTCCTGCGCACGCCGCGCGACGGCGTAGGCGATCGAGTCCCGGTTGAGGACTCCCGTGATCAGGATGCGCCGGCCCTCGAGCATCACGCGACGTCCCAGACCATCTCGCCGAACGGGCCCTCGGGCTCGGCGTGCGCGACGTCCGTGCGCCAGAGCGCGTCGACCTTCGCGGCGCAGGCGCGCAGCCCGTCCTGCCGCACGACGTCGATGCCGACGGTCACGAGACCCGCGTCCTCGGTCGCCGGCCGCAGCGCCGCGATCCGCCCGTCGACGTGGATCGTGTCGCCGATCCGCACGGGGCGGCGGAAGACGACGTCGCGGATCCGGCGCAGCGCGACCACGCGCTCGGGATCGAACGGCACGAGGCCGACCGCGAGCGAGACGACGAGCATGCCGTGCGCGATGCGCTGGCCGAACGCGCTGCGCGCAGCCCACTCGGCGTCGGCGTGCTGCGGGTGCCAGTCACCGGTCAGCGAGGCGAAGGAGACGATGTCGGACTCGGTGACGGTGCGCGCGCGCGTGCGGAACGGCGCGCCCTCGTCGAGCTCTTCGAACGGCGAGTGTCCAGGTCACAGCGGGATGTTCCTTCCGGGTCTCGGGGTTCGATGACCGCCGGCGAGCGCGCCGAACGTGGCGGCGAGGCGGGCGCGCGTCGCGCTCGGCTCGACGACCTCGTCGACGAACCCGCCGGCGGTCGCCGCGCGGACGTCGAGGTGCTCGCGCTCGTACTCGCGGGCCAGGCGCTGCCGGGCCCGGACCGGGTCGTCCGCGGCCGCGATGTCGCGCCGCGAGACGATGCCCACGGCCTGCTCGGCGCCCATCACGCCGAGCCGCGCCGCGGGCCAGGCGATGACGAGGTCGGCGCCGAGGTCCTTCGAGTTCATCGCGATGAACGCGCCGCCGAACGCCTTGCGCAGGACGACCGTCACCCGCGGCACCCCGGCTCCCGCGAACGCGTGCACGAGCTTCGCGCCGTGGCGGATCACGCCGGCGCGCTCCTGCGCCGTCCCGGGCAGGAAGCCCGGCGTGTCGACGAG
Source organism: uncultured Actinomycetes bacterium (assembly GCA_963721255.1). GTDB lineage: Bacteria > Actinomycetota > Thermoleophilia > Solirubrobacterales > Solirubrobacteraceae > F1-60-MAGs163. Next base: position 33,769 of record CAVRIM010000020.1, on the reverse strand, counting down.
GACCACGAGCGGCAGCCCGAAGAGGTCGCAGGTGCGCACGAAGCGCGCGGCCTTCGCAGCCGCCTCGGAGTCGAGGACGCCGCCGAGGTAGCGCGGCTGGTTGGCGACGATGCCGACCGCGCGGCCGTCGAGCCGCGCGAACGCGGTGACGATGTTGCGCGCCCAGCGCTCGCCGACCTCGACGATCCGGCCGCCGTCGACGAGCCGCGCGGCGACGTGACGCACGTCGTAGACCTTGCGGTCCTCGGCGGGCACGACGGCGCCGGGCGATCCGGGCAGCCGGATCGCACGGCCGGCCAGCGCATCGGCACCTCGCCGCTGTGCTGCGGCAGGTGGTCGAGCAGGTCGCGCGCGAGCAGCGCCGCGTCGACCTCGGTCTCGGCGACGGCGTGGCAGACGCCGTTGCGCTCGTGCACGCGCGGGCCGCCGAGCGTCGCCGCGTCGACGTCCTCGCCGGTGACCTCCTGCACGACGCCGGGCCCGGTGAGGAACATGCTCGCGCGGCGCGTCATCACGACGAGGTCGGTGAGCGCGGGCGCATACGAGCCGCCGCCGGCGCTCGCGCCGCAGACGACCGAGATCTGCGGGACGACCCCGGAGAGCCGCGTGTGCGCGCGGAAGATCCGCCCGTAGCCGGAGAGCGCGGCGACGCCCTCCTGCATCCGCGCGCCGGCCGACTCGACGAACCCGACGACCGGCATCCGCGCGCGGCCGGCGAGCTCGAGCACGCGGATGACGGTGTCGGCGTGCGCCTCGCCGAGCGAGCCGCCGGCGAACGACGCGTCCTGCGCGAAGCAGGCGACGGGCCGGCCGTCGACCGTGCCGGTGGCGCCGAGGACGCCGTCGCCGTCGACGGCGCGATCGCCCATGCGCGGACGAGCGCACGCCGGTGCGCACGCAGGTGCAGCGACCCGGGGTCGGTCAGCACCTCGAGCCGCTCGAGCGCGGTCAGCCGCTCGTCGGGCCGGGGGAGCAGGGCGAGGCGCTGCTCATGCGGCCTCCAGGACGAGCACGGCGTTGTGGCCGCCGAACCCGAACGAGTTGGAGATGGCGCGCGCGGGGCGACCGTCCGGGACGTCGAGCGGCCGCGCGACGCCGGGGACGTAGTCGAGGTCGAGCTCGGGGTCGGGCTCCTCGAGCCCGAGCGTCGGCGGCGCGATCCGGTCGCGCAGCGCGAGGATCGTCGCGACGGCCTCGACGGCGCCGGCGGCGCCGAGCAGGTGCCCGATCGACGACTTCAGCGACGACACGGGGATCTGCGCCGCCCGCGTCGCCCGAGGCTCGTCTTGAGCGCGACGGTCTCGGCGCGGTCGTTCAGCGGCGTCGACGTGCCGTGCGCGTTGACGTAGTCGATCCCGTCCGGGCCGATCCCGGCGTCGCGCAGCGCGGCGCTGATCGCGCGCGCCGCGCCGGCGCCCGTGGGATCGGGCGCGGTCAGGTGGTGGGCGTCGCAGGTCGTCGCCGTAGCCGGCGAGCCGTCCCAGCGGGCGCGCGCCGCGCGCCTGCGCCGACTCGGCGGACTCCAGCACGAGCATCCCGGCGCCCTCGCCCATCACGAACCCGTCGCGGCGCACGTCGAAGGGGCGCGAGATGCCGGCGTGCGACGTCGCGTCGAGCGCGGCGAAGCTCGCCCGCGAGAGCGGGGTCAGCGCCGCCTCCGCGCCGCCCGCGACGACCACGTCCGCCTCGCCGGACTGGATCGCGCGCAGCGCGCTGCCGATCGCGTTCGCGCCCGCGGCGCACGCCGAGACGACGCCGAAGCAGGGGCCGAGCAGCCCGTAGCGCAGCGCGATCGCCGCGGCGCCCGCGTTGCCCATCATCAGCGGCACGGCGAGCGGCGACACCGCCGACGGCCCCGCGGTCCAGCAGCTGCTCCTGGTTGTTCTCGAGCGTCGCGAGCCCGCCGATCCCGGTGCCGACGATGCTGCCGATGCGCTCCGGCGGGACGGCGCATCGCCGTCCGCCAGCCCGGCGTCGCTGCAGCGCCTCGTCGGCCGCCGCGAGCGCGAGCTGCGTGAAGCGGTCGGCGCGGCGCGCCTCCTTGCGCGACATCGTGCTCAGCGGATCGAAGTCCGCGCACGGGGCCTCGCCGCCGTCGACGGCGCAGACGCCGGCGGCCCAGCGCTCGTGGAGCGTGTGCGCTCCGGCGCCGAGCGGCGTGACGGCCCCGACCCCGGTGACGACGACGTCGCGCATCGATCAGGCGCGATCCATGATCGGTCGACACGGCGTCGCCGACCGTCTTGATCCGCTTCATGTCGTCGCCCTTGAGCACGACGCCGAACTCGTCGGCGACGACCTGCGACAGCTCGGCGAGGTCGAGCGAGTCGATGTCGAGGCTCTCGAACGTCGTGTCGGGCGCGAACTGCGCTGCGGCTCGGCGCCGAAGCTCTCGAGCGCGTCGTAGACGACCTTCTGGACGTGCTCGGTGGTGATCGTGTCGCTGCTCATCTGGTGCTGCTCCTTTCAGGCGGCGAGGCCGCCGTCGACGTACAGGGTTGAGCCGGTGACGTAGCTCGCGGCGTCGGAGGCGAGGAAGCCCACGCAGGCGGCGACCTCGTCCGGCGTTCCGGGGCGCCGCGCGGGAACGCCCGCGAGCGTCTCGGGCGGCAGGTCCGCGGTCATGTCCGTCGCGACGAACCCGGGCGCGACCGCGTTGACGGTCACGCTGCGCCGCGCGACCTCGGCGGCGACGGTGCGCGTCATGCCGATCAGCCCGGCCTTCGCGGCGGCGTAGTTCGCCTGGCCGGGGTTCGCGCGCGGGCCGACGACCGAGGCGATGTTGACGATCCGCCCGTGGCGCGCGCGGAGCATCACCCGCAGCGCCTCGCGCGTGAGCCGGAAGGCCGACGTGAGGTTCGTGTCGATCACCCGCGACCAGCGCTCGTCGTCGAGCGAGACCGCGAGGTCGTCGTCGCGGATGCCCGCGTTGTTGACGAGACCGAGGACGCGGCCGCCGAGCGCGTCGCCGGCGGCGGCCAGCACCTGCGAGGCGGCGTTCGTCGCCGGTCACGTCGAGCTCCAGCGCGACGGCGCGGCCGCCGGCGTCCTCGATCTCGCGCGACGACCTCGGTGGCGGCGGCGCGGCCCGAGCGGTAGGTCAGGGCGACGTCCCAGCCGTCGGCCGCGAGCGTGCGGGCGCACGCCGCGCCGATGCCGCGCGAGCCGCCGGTGACGAGCATCGACCGCGTCGTCGGGGCGCTCAGGCATCGCGTCCCCACGTGACGACGGTGGCGGCCCAGGTGACCCCGGCGCCGAAGGCGGCGAGCAGCACGCGGGCGCCCGGCTGCGAGCTGCCCGGCGTCGCGGGCGTGGCTCAGCGCCAGCGGGATCGACGCGGCCGACGTGTTGCCGGTCCGCGCGATCGCCGAGACGACGCGGTCCGGCGGCAGGTCGAGGCGCTCGGTCAGCGAGCCGAGGATCCGCGCGTTGGCCTGATGGAAGACGTAACAGGTCGATGTCGGCGAGCGCGACGTCGGCGGCGGCGCAGGCGGCCAGCGAGGCCTCCGACATCCGGCGCACCGCCTCGACGAACACGGCGTGGCCGTCCATCTGGATGAAGCCGGTGTCGCGCGGGGCCGTGATCAGGTCGCCGAGCGCGCCGTCCGCGCCGAGGATCACCGGCCCGATCCGCGCGCCCGCCTCGGCCTCGAGCACGACCGCGCCGGCGCCGTCGCCGAACAGCACGGCGGTCTGGCGGTCGTCCAGGTCGAGGTGGCGCGAGAGGATCTCCGCGCCGATGACGAGCACGCGCGCGGCGCGCCCGGCCTCGATCATCGCGGCGCCGAGGCCGAGCGCGGAGACGAACCCGGTGCACGCGGCGCCGACGTCGAGCGCTCCGGCGCGCTCGCGCGCCGAGCGCGGCGGCGACGAGCGGCGCGCACGCCGGGGTGACCTGATCGGCGGTGACCGTCGCGACGAGGACGAGGTCGAGGTCGGCCGCCGCGACGCCCGCGTCGGCGAGCGCGCGCCGCCCGGCGTCGGCGGCGAGGTCGTGCAGGTGGTCGCCCGGGGCGGCCCAGTGCCGCGCGCGGATGCCCGTGCGGCGCTCGACCCACGCGGCGTCGACGCCGAGCCGGCTGGTCGCCTCGTCGTTGCCGACGAGGCGCTCGGGCAGCGCGGCGCCCAGGCCGCAGGCCGCGGCGCCGACGCGCAGGGCGGGCTCGGCGAGGACGAGGTCAGGCTGCGACAGCGACGCCATTCGGCGGCTCCTTGAAGGTTCGATCGACAAGCCGTGCGAGCACCTCGCCGGGTCCGACGTCCACGAAGCGCTCGCGCGCCGGCCTCGCGCAGCGCGAGCAGCATCTCGCGCCAGCGCACGGGCGCGACGACGGCGGCGGCCAGCTCCTGCACCGGGTCCGTGAACGGCGCGGCCGTGAGGCCGCTGAACACCGGGCGCGCGCGGCGCAGCCCACGTGACCGCGCTGAGCTCGCTCGGCGAGCGCCCTGCGCGCCGGGTGCATCTGCGGCGAGTGGAACGCTCCGGTGACGTCGAGCTCGAGCGCGCGCAGGCCGCGGCCGCGAGCGGCGCGCCGGGCGGCGTCGACGCCGTCCTGCGACCCGGCGAGCACGAGCTGGCCGGGCGCGTTGTCGTTGGCGAGGACGAGCGCGTGGTCGTCCGCGAGCTCGCGCGCCTGCTCGGGCGTGCCGCCGAGCACGGCGAGCATCGTGCCGCCGGGACGCCGCTCGGCCGCCTGCGCCATCAGCTCGCCGCGCACGACCGCGAGCCGCACCGCGGCCGTCTCGGTGATCGCACCGGCCGCGGCGAGCGCGGACAGCTCGCCGAGCGAGTGCCCTGCGAACGCGACGGCGTCACGGCGCGTCGAGCCGGCGCCACGCGGCGAGGCTCGCGAGCACGATCGCGGGCTGGGCGAAGCGCGTGCTCTCGCCGCAGCGCGGGAAGGGATTCTCGCCGACCTGGTCGAGCGCGATGTCGAGCAGGTCGGGCGCGAGCTCGCGCACGAGCTGCTCGTGCTCGGGATCCTGCACACCCTGCCCGGGGAAGAGATAGGCGGTGGCGGTCATCACCGACACCCTTTGCCAGGACCGGCGGGATCTATGCGCCCGGCCTGCGGCGGAACCCCCCGAACTCGGGGGTTCCGCGCCCATCGGGGGGATGCTCAGCCGAGCAGGCCGAGCGTCTGCGCGCGCCGCACGGCCTCCGCGCGCCCGCGCACGTCGAGCTTGCGGTAGAGCCCGCTCGTGTGCTCCTTCACCGTGTGGTGCGAGAGGTAGAGCGTGTCCGCGATCTCGCGGTTCGTGGCGCCCGACCCGATCAGGTCGAGCACCTCGCGCTCGCGGTCCGTCAGCACCACGCCGGTCTCCGCCGGCTGCGCCGGGAAGACGAGCTCACCGGCGGCGACCGCGCGCACCGCCTCCGCCACCTCGCGCGCCGGCTGATCCTTGAGGATGAAGCCGGACGCGCCCGCCGCCCGGGCCGCGCGCGCCGAGATCCGCCCCGCGCCGCTGATCAGCAGGATCCGCGGCGCGAGCGTGAGCTGCGTGAGCCGCTCGGCGATCTCGGCGCCCGACTCCTCGCCGACGAACAGGTCGACGAGCGCGACATGCGGCTCGTAGCGCAGCGGCCAGCGCCTCGGCCTCGGCGCCGGTCCGCGCGCTGATCGTGCGCTCGATCCACGAGAGCTGGCCGAGCATCAGCCGAAAGCCCCAGTGCACGACGTCGTGGTCGTCGACCACGAGCACGCGCAGGCGCCGGGCCGCGGGCTCCTCAGCCATCCGGCACCGCGAGGCGCACCTGCCAGCGCCCCTCCGGCTCGGGACCGAACTCGAGCAGCCCGCCGTACTGCAGCGCCTCGAGCCCGGCGAGGCGCAGGCCCATGCCGGGGCGGCCCGACCGGCCGGAGCGCTCGAGCGCGCCGTCGTTGGTGACCTTCATGACGAGCGTGCGGTCGGCGCGCGCGACCGACACCTCGACGACGGTCGGCTCGGCGTGCTTCTGCACGTTGCGAATCGCCTCGACGAGCACCGACTGCACGAGCGGCTCGAGATGCGCGGGCACCTGCGAGGCGTCGCCGGAGACCAGCCGCAGCCCGAGCCGCGCGTGCTCGTGCTCGAGCCGCCGCAGCTCGTCCACGAGCCGGGCGTCCGTCGGCGGTGAGCGTCGTCCGAGCGGCCGCTGGACCGCGCCGCGCAGATCGTGCAGCGCGCCCTGCAGCTCGGCGCTGCAGCGCTCGCGCGTCTGCTCGTCGAGCGCTCCGTCGCCGGAGAGCGCGAGCGACACGCCGAACAGTCGCTGCACGACACGCTCGTGGATCTCGCGTGCAAGGTCGATGCGCGCCTCGAGCTCACGCGCGCGCATCGCCTGGCGCGTCGCGCTGCGCGCCGTGGCCGCGAGCGCCGCGGTCTTGCCCAGGCTCCAGAGCAGATGCCGCTCGGACTCGGTGAGCGGGCCCGCATCCGGCAGCCGATCGCCGATCACGACGCCGACCCAGCGGCCGCCGGCGACCATCGGCGTCACGATCAGCGTGCGGCCGTTGACGAGCGCCCCGTAGCGCTCGCTGACGATCGGGTGGTCCTTGGACTCCACGACCTCGTCGGCCTCCAGCGCGCGCCGGGCCGCCGGAAGCATGTCGACGTTCATGAAGTCGTCGGCGAAGACGGAGATGTCGACCTCGTAGGAGCCGGCCACGCGGACGGTCCTGCGGGCGCCGTCCCAGAGGAAGATCACGGCGCGGCGGATCGACGTCAGCCCGCAGATCGCCTCGCAGAGCGCGTCGTAGAAGACGTCGACCGTCTCTGCCGGCTCCGCGGACAGACCGCCGAGGACATCCGAGATCGTGTCCAGCGAGCGGACGAGGTCCCGCGGCTCCTCGCGCATCACGCCGGGGGCGCGACGGCCAGGCGAAGCGCCTGCGCGTCGGTCAGGCCCACCGGTCGTTCGTGGCCGCATGACGCACATGAGCATCGCACGACGAAGCCGCCGTCGTCCTCGGCGACGGCCCAGTCCACCCTGCCCGAGAGACACCAGGGGCATGCGAGCGAGGCGCGAACGAGGGCCTCGACGTCATCCGCGAAGAACGAAGCGACTTCCACCGCTCCAACGTAGGCCAGCACGGGGCGGCCGTTGCTCCTGCGGCGGCTCAAACCCGACGAACGGGGGGACGTCGCGTCCGTCAGGCGCCTTCCGCGAGCGCGTAGCCCCGGTCGCTCGCACGGTCCGCCAGCCGCCGCATCCGCGCCATCCGCCGCGCGTCGGACAGCACGCGCAGGCCCTCGGCCCCGAACTGCACGCCGAGCGCCTCGCAGATGAGCTGCGCGTCGCGGCGCGCGAGCCCGTCGCACGGAAGCCGCGCCCTGTCGGACGGGACCGCTCCGCCGGCCGTCACGGTCACGCCGTCGGGCGTCGGCCGCGCCGCGGTAGCGCTCCACGACGTCCTGCGGCCTGCGGCGCGAGACCGTCAGCCAGACGTAGTCCGGGCCGAATCTCGGCAGGTCGAGCACGACGACGTTCCAGGTGCCGCGCATCAGCTCACCGCTCCGCGGTCTTCCCGTTCGCCGCCGCGAACGCGACCTCGCGCCGGTGCGCGGCGTCGCAGTCGCGCAGCACACCCGTGAGCGCGTCGCCGCCGCCGGCGGCCACGTCGGCGGCCACGGCCGCCGCGAGCTCGCCGGTCGCGCGGGCACGCGTCGCCTGCCACCGCGGGACGTCCGCGATGACGCTCCTGGCCTCAGCGGTCTGGCGCCCGTCCCGCAGCGCCCGGTACCACTGGCAGGCCGCGTTGTACTCGAGCAGCGCCTGGACCTCCTGGGCGCCGACCGTGCCGTCGAGCTCGGCCCACCTGATCCCGTTGAAGTTCCCGCCGGCCGGGACCGGGACCCGCGCCCCAAGGTCTCCGGCGGTGACGGCCGCCTGCGCGCCGTCAAGCTCCGTCGCGTCCGCCGCCGGCAGGTCCGGCGCCGCAGCGAGCCGCGCGCTCTGCAGGACGACCTCATCGCCGGGCGCCGCGATCGCGCCCTGCCCGTGCTGGCCCGCGGTGACGGCTCCGCCCGACCGCGACGAGGGCACCGACGAGCAGCCAGCGGCGCCAGGCCCTCATCGCTGGATCCGCCCGTCGTAGTAGTACATCGACCCGGCGCCCGCGACCGTGCGTCCGCGCAGCGCGAAGCACTGGTACGGGCTGCCGGTGAAGAGCCTGAAGTAGCTGGTGTTGTGGGCCGGGATGTCCGCCTTGCCGTACAGCGCCAGGTCGATGCAGCTGTTCCCGGAGATGACGGTGCTGTGCGCCGGGTCGTCGACCCAGCGGTAGTAGGCGCTGTTGTCCCCGACGCCGCTGATGCTGTACGTCCCGTACGTGTGGGTCGTCTCGGTCAGGTTGAAGTCGATGATGTCCGTGTAGACGTACGCGGAGGCGCGCCCGCCAGGACCCAGCCGGCGCACAGCGCCGCGAGCATCACGAAGGTCGTGCGGGTGATGAGGCGCCGGACTCGCATCTCGACCCTTAGGAGCCGCGAGCCGCTCGCGCTGTGACCGGCGGTCTACGATGCGTCACGTGCGCAGGTCCGGCCGATGACCCTCCGGTTCCTCGGGATCCCGCGCGCCCGCGACGCCGACGCTGCTCGCGCGCGTGCCGTCCGACCCGGATGCCTTCGGCGACTTCTACGAGCTGTACGCCGAGCGCGTCCTGCGCTTCTTCGCGCGGCGGGTCGTCCAGCCCGACGTCGCCTTCGACCTGACCTCCGAGACGTTCGCGACGGCGCTCGAGCGCTGCCGCCAGTTCCGCGGATCGACGATCGAAGAGGAACAGGGGTGGCTGTTCGCGATCGCGCGCAGCCAGCTCTCGCACTTCTGGCGCCGCGGAGCCGTGGAGCGCGCGGCGCTCACGCGCCTGGGCATCCCGGCCGTGACGCTCGACGCCGAGGAGCTCGAGCGGATCGAGGCGCTCGCCGATCTCGACGACGTGCGCGGCCAGGTCGCGGCCGCGCTCGGCACGCTCTCCGGCGACCAGCGCGAAGCGGTCCAGATGCGCGTGGTCGGCGAGATGGAATACGCCGACATCGCCGGAAGGTCGGCGTCACCGAGGACGTCGTGCGCGCCCGCGTGTCGCGCGGGCTGCGCCTGCTCGCGACCGATCTGGCGCCCGTCGAACTGCGGGATGCGGGATGAGCGATCAGCGCCGGCACGACGACGAGCTGCCGCTCGCGCTGCGCGAGCTCGGTGAGCACCTGCGCATCGCCGCCCACCGGGAGTACGGGCGGCCGGCGGCCGCGTGGCGGCGCGTCCCGCGCCGCGGGCTCGCGCTCGCCGCGGCGCTGATCGTCGTGAGCGTCGGCGCGGCCACCGCGGCGGGCCTGATCTCCGTCGGCAAGCCCGCGAGCGACAAGCGCGATCTGCCGGCGAGCATCAGGCCGAACTCGGCCTCGACGGACGATCGCGCTGACGGCGAGCGACCCGGCCCGCAAGCTGCCCGTGGGCGCTGGCGACCTACACCGCGCGGGACGGCCGTGACTGCGCGCTGCTCGGGCAGGCGCAGCTCGGCACGCTCGGGGAGCTGACCGGCGGCCAGTTCCATCCCTACGCCGCGGACCGCCCGGGCGTCTGCGGGCGGCTGAACCTGGCTCCGCTCTTCTTCGCCGTGGGCTACGCCCGCGACCAGCCGCAGCGCACGCTCGCGTTCGGCCGGGCACGGCCGGGCGTGACCGCCGTCACCGTCACGGATCCGGACGGCGCACATCGGATCGCGACGGGGCCCGGCGGCGCGTTCCTGGCGGTGCTCGACGGCCACGTGGCGAACGCGGCCGTCCGCGTCGCACCGTCGGCGCGAGCGCCCGGGCTACCGCGAACGGTGCGGGGGCGGCGGGAAGCTGCGGCTCTCGACCAGTGAGCCGTCGATCCGGTGGACGACGTGCGTCGTGTTGCGGCGCTTGGCCTCCGCGCGACCCGTCACCTTGGCCTCGGCCTGCGAGCTCGTGCGAGCTGAGGATCGAGCCGCCCTCGACGCTGTTGGTCCAGCGTCCCGGCGCGGTATTCCGTATGGATCCATCCCTGTGCCATCGCACGCTCCGTCCGGGAAGAGGACCGGGAGCGCCGCGTCCCCTGCAACGCTGCGCTCCCGGCATGAAGGTCCAGCCATCTGGGGGACAAGAGCCGCGAGCCCGGCCGGCCTGTGACGGGGCATGTGCCCCGCGGCCCCGCAGAGCCCGGATAGCCTGTACCGATGCGGTCCCTGACCCACGCCGGTCCGCGCAACTTTCCGAGCAGAACGGTGTTGCTGTCAGTGAGGAACCGGTGGAGAGCGCTGCAATTCAACATGTCGCGGTACCAGGGATGCGCGGGCCCAGCCCGTTCCTGAAGCTGCAGTCGGACGAAAAGCTCGTCCAGCTCACCCGTCGCGGCAACCAGGCCGCCTATGAGGCGCTCGTCGCCCGCTACGACGCGCGCCTGCTCGGCTTCACCCGGCACATGCTCGGATCCCGCGAGGATGCCGAGGACGTCGTGCAGGAGACCTTCGCCGCCGCCTTCAACGCGATGGTCGCCGACGACCGGCCGATCAACGTCAAGCCGTGGCTCTACCGGATCGCGCGCAACCGCTCGCTGAACCACCTCCGCCGCAACACCGCGATCGCCGTCGACTCGTTCGACCACCACGTCGCCGAGCACGGGCAGACCACCGCCGACAAGGTCCACAAGCGTGAGGACTTCCGCCAGCTGATGGCGGACGTCCAGGATCTCCCGGAGACCCAGCGCACGGCGCTGCTGCTGCGCGAGATCGACGCGCTCTCGTACGACCAGATCGCCGAGTCGATGGAGACGACGGTCCCGAGCGTCAAGTCGCTGCTCGTCCGCGCCCGCGTCGGCCTGGCCGAGGCCGCCGAGGCGCGCAAGCTCTCGTGCGAGGACGTCCGCGAGGAGCTCGGCGAGGTCGCCGAGGGCCTCAAGCGCATGTCGCCGCCGGTGCGCCGCCACCTGCGCGAGTGCGACCGCTGCTCGGCGTTCCGCCAGTCGATCAAGGACACGAACAAGGCGCTCGCGCTGATGCTCCCGATCGGCCCGCTGCTGCTCATCAAGAAGCTCTTCCTCGCCCAGCTCGGCACCACCGCCAGCGCCGGCGGCTCCGCCGCCGCGGGCGCCGCGGGCGCCGCCGCGGGCGGCGCCGCAGCCGCCTCGACCGGCGGCGCGATCTCCGCCGGCGTCGGCGCCGTCGCGACGAAGGCCGCCGCCACCCTCGCCGCCGCGGCGATCGTCACCGCCGGCGCCGTCGAAGTCGATCAGTCCTCCACGCGGACCCCGGTGCGCGCTCCGGCCGCCGCGGTCGTCGCGCAGGCGCCCGTCGTCAAGCCCGCCGTGAAGCCGCTGCGCAGGCCCGCCGTCGTCAAGCCGGCCGCCCCCGCCACCGAGAAGGCGGCCGCGACCGCCGACAAGGCACCGGCCGACGCCCGAGCCCGTCGCCACCACCCCGGCGCCCGCGCCTGAGATCCCGGCCGTGACGCAGCCCGCTCCGGCCGCCCCGGCTCCGCCCGCGCAGAGCGGCCCGCAGGAGCAGGTCGACGCCGTCACGCTTCCGGCCAAGCCGCCCGTCGCCGAGACCCCCCCGGCCGTCCGGCACGACCCCCGAGGTCGTCCCGCCGATCGCGACGGACCCGGCCGCCCCCGCAGCTCCCACCACCGGCGGCCAGCCGATCGAGGAGATCACTCCTCCGCCGGCCACCGATCCCGCTCCGGCGCCCGCGCCGGCCCCGTAGCTCCTAGCCGACCCGGTCGCCGAGCGCCGCGGCCGGCTCCGGGCTCAGCAGCAGCACGCCCTCGGCGCTGTAGGTGCCCAGGACGAGGACCTCCGAGCGCACCGGCCCGACCTGGCGCGGCGGGAAGTTCACGACGCCGAGCACGCGCCGCCCGAGCAGCTCCTCGCGCGCGTAGTTCGTGATCTGCGCCGACGAGCGCAGCACGCCGATCTCGCGGACCGAAGTCGACCCGCAGCTTCCACGCCGGCCTGCGCGCCTCCGGGAAGTCCTCGACCTCGACGATCTCCCCGACGCGGACGTCGATCTTGAGGAAGTCCTCGAAGGTCGTCTCGGGAGCGCGCTCGCTCGCGTCACGCCTCACGGGCCGCTCCGCCCCGAACCGGAACGAGCGATAGGGCTGCTTGAGCGGGCCGTTGGAGCCGACCGCGTCGACGTTCGGGATCGTCGGCGAGCGCGCCGAGACGAGCGTGATGTCCGCGCCCGCGCGCACGCCCGGCTCGTCCGGGAAGAGCAGCGTCCGGCGCCCGAACGCGAGCCGTCCGCCCACGCGGGTCTGGAACTGGATCTGGTAGCCGGGCTGCTGGTTGATCCGCGTCCGTCCCTCCGAGCGCAGGATGAAGCCGGGGTCGTCGCGGCGCATCTGCTCGATCAGGCCGCTCGCGACGATCGGCTCGATCCCCGCCGGATCGCCGGTGTACGGCGGCAGCGTGATCGGCCGGACGGTGAAGCTCTCCGGGTCGGGGTCGGACGCGATCGTGTGCAGCAGCAGCGAAGCACCCGCCGGCGGGCGTCGCGCGCTCGAGCCGGACCGGGTCGTACTTGAGGTTGAACGTCACCGGCCCGCGGACGACGAGCACCTTCGCGCCGTCGCCGCCGCCGCGACCGACGGCGATCAGCGCGACCACGACGACGAGCGCGGCGAGCGCCGACGACGACCGTCCCCACGCGCCCGAGCCGCCGCAGCCGCGGCCCGAGCAGCTCCGGCAGCGTGGGCCGGAACTCGGGCCGGACCGGCGGCCCCGCGAACCGCTCAGGCACCGGGCTCCGGTGCGCGTGTTGCCGACGTCGAAGAGCGCCTCGAGGTCGTGCTTCGAGAAGACCTCGAAGGCGACCAGCGTCTGCGTCCGCGTCACGCCCGGCATCGAGCCGATCGTGCCGGAGATGACATCGGCGAGCTGCTCGTGGCGCGGAACGCGCACGATGCAGGCGAAGTCCCACTCGCCCGGTCACCGAGTAGGCCTCGGCGACGCCGGGGACGTCCGCGAGCATGCCCCCGAGCTCGGACATGACGTCGCGGTCGGCTTCGATCAGGACGACGGCGTTGATCACTTGAGCTCCAGTTCCGCGCCCGGGTCGAGGACGACGACGCTCGCGCTGCCGGTGCCGCCGACGTCGGCGGCGAACGCCGCGGCGTCCGTCTCGATCGGCGGGAACGTGTTGTAGTGGATCGGGACGATCTGCGGCGCCCCGAGCAGCTCCGCCGCCACGACCGCGTCGAAGCGGTCCATCGTGTAGTGGCCGCCGATCGGGACGAGCGCCAGGTCCAGCTCGTCGCGGCGGCCCGGCAGCGCCAGGTCGCTGAAGAGCGCGGTGTCGCCGAGGTGGTAGATCGTCTTGCCGCCGATGTTCACGACGATGCCCGCGGGCGTGTTGATCGTGCCCTTCGGCGTCGTCGACGTGTGCCAGGCCGGCACCCAGCGCGCCCAGCCCCAGTCGAAGCTGATCGTGCCGCCGAGGTTCGGGTCGCGCACGTCGTGGCCGGCGTCGAGGTCGCCGGCGAGCTCCCCGGCCAGCTCGACGATCGCGGCGACGGTGGCGCCCGTGCGCTTGGCGATCGCCACGGTGTCGCCGATGTGGTCGGCGTGTCCGTGCGTGAGCAGGATCGTGTCGGCGGCGATCTCGTCGGCGCTGGCCGCGGCCTTCGGATTCCCCGTCAGGAACGGGTCGATCAGCACCGTCGTGTTCTCGTGCTCGAGCGCGAACGCCGAGTGCCCCAGGTACCGCACGCTCACCCTGCTCATCCGTCGCTCCCTTCATCGCTTGTGTCGGCCGCCTCACGGCGCAGTTCCTCGCCCAGTCCGAGCCCGACCGCGACGCCCACGAGCATCCCGATCCGGGTCTCCTCGGCGACGAGCGTGCGCACGGCCGTCACGCGCTCCGCCTCCGGGTCGACCGTCGCGACCCGCGCGACCTCGGCCTCGTGCGCCTGGTCGAAGAACCCGCCGGAGCGCAGCGCCTCGCCGAGGATCTGCTGGAGGCCCGGCGCGGCGTGCGTGACGATCTCCTGCGCATGCGCGAAGCGTTCGCCGTCCAGCGCCAGCGCATGGACCGCGGCGTCGACCTGCTCGGCGCTGTAGCGGCGCTCGCCCATCGACCGCACCCTACCGGCGGGCCAGCAGCGCGCCCGCGAGCAGCCCGATGAGCAGCCCGGCGACGCCGGCCGTCGGGCTCGCCTCGAGCACCACGAGCGGCATCAGCAGCAGGACGGCGGCGATCACGGCCGTCCCGACGAGGTCGGCCTCCGGCTCCTCCCCGCGGCGGGTCTCGAGCACCGGGCGCACCACCCACGCGCCGAGCAGCCCGAGCGCGGCGCCGTTGGCGCCGACCGCGAGCGGCACGGTCTCCAGCGCGGCGGCCGCGGCGATCCCGCCCATTCCGGCGGCGCAGAACACGCCGACGACGACGAGCGGGCCGTGACGGCGCTCCAGCAGCGTGCCGAAGAGCACGATCGTGAAGATGCAGGAGGTCGCGTACCAGAGGTTGTCGGCGAAGAACGGGGCCGTCGCGACGCGCCACCACTGCCCGTCGATCGGTCCGACGACGGCGACCTGCGAGGCGGAGTAGACCGCGAGCGCGATCGTTCCCAGTGCGCACGCGGCCGCCAGCACGATCGTCGCGATCGGCCGGTGCGCGGCGTCGGCGCGGATCCCCGGGATCTCGCCGGAGCGCAGCTTCCCCAGCCGCGGCGTCCGGGCGCTCCTGGATCGCCGCCGCGCCCTCGGTCAGCTCCGTCGCATCGAGCTTGGGCGCCCGCTTGCGCAGGCGGGTGCCGCAGTAGGGGCACTCGGTGACGTAGCTCGAGACCTCCGAGCCACAGCTCTTGCAGACGACGAAGAGGTCTGGGGCCTGGGGCATGGACGCCCCCGATGCTACCCCTCCGCTCCCGCGGCGGTGCCGCGTGGGCTCAGACGGGCGCGAGCCCTTCGGCGGTCGCCTCGACGATCTCCTTCATCACCTCGCGCAGATCATGGTTGGCCTCGTAGACCTTGAGCTGGCGCTCGGAGCCCGTGCCGTTCGCCAGCAGGTCGTCGATGCCCTCGAGCGCGTCCGCCGAGCCGAGCTCCTCGGCGTGCGGGCGCAGGCGGTCGAGCAGCCGCTGGGCGAGGTCCCGCGCGCTCACCCGGCCCGAGCCCGGCAGGTCCACGAGCGACGCGTCGAGGCCGTGACGAGCCGCCAGCCACTTGTTCTCGTCGAGCATCTGCCACGGGTAGTCCGACAGCGGGACGCCGGCGTCGTAGTGCTCGCACAGCTCCTTCACCATCGCCTGGATCAGCGCGGCGAGGCCGAGCGTGTGCTCGATCCGCGTCTGGCTGTCGCACACGCGGATCTCGACCGTGCCGAACCGCGGATGCGGCCGCACGTCGTACCAGAGGTAGGTGTAGTCCTCCATCACCCCGCTGCGGATCATGAAGTCGATCTGGTCGGAGTAGTTCTTCCAGGTGCCGTACGCCGGCGGGATCCCGACGCGCGGGAAGGCGCGGAAGATCGGCGTCCGCGTCGAGTGCAGACCGGTCGCGTCGGCGCGCCAGAACGGCGAGTTGACCGACAGCGCGAGCAGCACCGGGACGTGCACGCGGATCCCGTCCGCCACGTGGATCGCCTTGTCCGCGTCATCGACGCCGACATGCACGTGCATGCCGAAGATCAGCTCCTGGCGGGCGACGAAGCGCAGCGCCGAGATGATGTCGCGGTAGCGCTCGCGCCCGACGATCCGCTGGTCCTCCCACATGGCGAACGGGTGCGTGCCCGCCGAGCCGATCGTCAGCCCCGCGCGGGCCGCGGTCGCCGACACCTGCGCCCGCAGGGCGCGCAGCTGGGCGCCCGCCTCGGCGGTGCTGTGACACGGGTCGGTCGAGATCTCGAGCACCGACTCCATGAGCTCGGGCTTGATGTCCCCCGCGGGCGCGTCCTCGAGCAGCGTTTCGATCGCGTTGACGAGGTCGTAGCCCTCGCCGTGCACGATCATCAGCTCCTCTTCGATGCCGAGCGTGTAGCTGGGGCCGGTGAAGCGGTGCTCCATTCTCGGGCAGGGTACCCGGGGGAACGGCCGTGCGAAGCCGCAATACCGGGGTTTCCCGCACGCGCCGCGCGCGCATCGGGGGTACCGTTAGGGGACCGACACACAAGCGATCACGGGAGCACGAGCCACAGTGGCCACCGCCGAGATGACAACGACCCGCCTCGAGGAGCTTCTCGGGGACGACGCCGACAGCCTGCTGAACCACCGCTGCGAGACGATCGACGCAAGTCTTCTGCACCTGCCCGGCCCGGACTTCGTCGAGCGCGTCCACCTGCAGAGCGACCGCTCGCCGCAGGTCATGCGCAATCTTCAGGCGTTCATCGACCACGGCCGCCTGGCCGGCACCGGCTACATGTCGCTGCTGCCCGTGGACCAGGGGATCGAGCACTCCGCGGGAGCGAGCTTCGCCCCGAACCCGCTCTACTTCGACCCCGAGAACATCGTCAAGCTCGCGATCGAGGGCGGCTGCAACGGCGTCGCGTCGACCGTCGGCGTCCTCGGGTCGGTCGCGCGCCGCTACGCGCACCAGATCCCGTTCATCGTGAAGCTCAACCACAACGAGCTGCTGACCTACCCGAACGAGTTCGACCAGATCGAGTTCGCCTCGGTCGACCGCGCGTTCGACCTCGGCGCGGCCGGTGTCGGCGCGACGATCTACTTCGGCTCGCCCGGCTCGCACCACCAGATCGTGGACATCGCGCGCGCCTTCGAGCGCGCCCACGAGCTCGGGATGATCACGGTGCTCTGGTGCTACCTGCGCAGCAGCGCGTTCAAGGTCGACGGCGTCGACTACCACGTGTCCGCCGACCTGACCGGCCAGGCCAACCACCTCGGCGTGACGATCGAGGCCGACATCATCAAGCAGAAGCTGCCGGAGAACAACGGCGGCTACCTCGCGCTGAACAAGGACGGCGTCACCTTCGGCAAGACGAGCAAGCTCGTCTACGAGAACCTGACGACCGACCACCCGATCGACCTCACGCGCTACCAGCTCGCGAACTGCTACATGGGCCGCGCCGGCCTGATCAACTCCGGCGGCGCGTCCTCCGGCGACACCGACCTCGCCGAAGCCGTCAAGACCGCCGTCGTGAACAAGCGCGCCGGCGGCATGGGCCTGATCTCCGGCCGCAAGGCCTTCCAGCGGCCGATGGACGAGGGCGCCGCCCTGCTCCACGCGATCCAGGACGTGTACCTGTCGCCTGAAGTCACGATTGCCTAGCGCCAATGGCAACACGTCTACGTCAGAGCATGCGGGAGTTCGAGGAGGCCTTCCTCGAACAGACGGAGGCCGACCGGCAGCGTCGTGACGAGATCACGCGCGCCACGACGATCCGCACCCACACGCGCCGGCTCGAGAAGCAGCACAAGCACGGGACCCTGCGGTTCGTGCTCCTGGTGCTGCTGCTGATCGCGACCGCCGTCGTGGTGACGGTCGCGATGTTCGAGACGCTCTACATGGTCATGGGCTGACCGCGAGCGCGGCCGTCCCGCTCAGGCGGCGGGCTGCTCGGTGGTTCCGGCGGGAGGCGAGACGACCGTCGCGGCGTCACGCTCCTGCTGGATCTCGAGGTAGACCTCCTTGCGGAACACCGGGATGTCCCGCGGCGCCTGGATGCCGACCCGGACCTTCTCTCCCATGATCGAGAGCACCGAGACTTCGATGTCGTCTCCGATCATGATGCTCTGATTCGACTTCCGGGTCAGGACCAGCACAGCTCCACCGCCTCCGAGCGAGAGCGCACCACGAGGACACGCGTGCGAGCCAAACTACCAATCCGCCCCGCCCGGGCGCAAGCGCCAATGTGCCACGGGGTAGATTTCGGAGTATCGCTTGGACATCGGTGGAATCCGCAGGCGCAAGGCCGCTCCGCCCGGGCTCCGCTACGCTCCCGCGACCGATGGCACGACGCTCTCTGAAGCCCCAGCTCAACCAGATCCGCACGTGGGTCCGCCAAGGGCGGACCGACGCATGGATCGCGCACCAGCTGGAAACGACCGTCCAGCAGATCCAGACCTTCAAGCGCGAGCACGAGCTGGAGCCCGACGGCGCGCCCGAGGCGGTCGCCGATCTCGATGCCGACATCGACCTGCGCGCCGAGGACGACGCGCAGATCGCCGCCGAGCTCGAGGCCGAGGCCGAGCGCAAGGCCGAGGAGGACGCCCGCGCAGCCGAGGAGGCCGCGGCGCGCGCCCTCGAGGGCGACGACGAGGAGAGCGACGACGACGAGGACGGCGCGCCGAAGCGCCGCCGCCGCGGCCGCCGCGGTGGCCGCGGTCGTGCACGCACCGGCTCCGACGAGCTCGAGGGCACGTTCGACCACGGCGAAGAGGGCTACGGGCTCTGGCTCGACCCCGCCGTCGCCGACGACGCCGTCTACGCCGAGCACTGGGCCGGGCACCGTCCGGTCACGGTCACGATCGAGGAAGACCAGATCGTGATCCGCCGCGCCGGCAACGCACCGACGACTGAGATCGCTCAGCGGGGCGCCTCGAGCCTCCGCCCGCCGGCGTAGTCGACCGCGCTGCGCACGTAGCGCGCGAACGCCGCATCCGCGACACGCGCATCCCAGCTCCACGGCGCGCGCGGGGCGACCCGTGCCGCGAGGTCCAGGCACCAGCCCGTCCCGTCCTCGTAGAGCGCCACGAGCTCGTCGACGGTGAAGGCGCCTCCCAGGCGCCGGCGCAGCTCCGCGAGGATCGCCTCCTCGACGCGCTGAAGCGCCGCGAACTGCTCGGGGAGCGCCTCGTCGAGGTACTGCTCGCCCTGCCGCCACTGCTGGATCGCGGTCTCGAAGCCCACGGAGTGGAGGCTAAGGCAAGATTCTCAATCACATACGCCCGCTCGCCCGGCCGGACCATGCCGAGGCGCCGGGCCTCGCGCTCGAGCGCGCTGGGGCTCTGGAGGGCCTTCACGCGCCTGGTGAGGCGGTCGTGCTGGGCCTGCAGCCGCACGACGTCGGAGCGGCGCTGTGCCGCCTCGCCGCGCGTGGACCAGATCGAGAACAGCGGGTGCACGTACAGCGCGGCGACGAACAGGAAGACCATCAGCACCATGAAGCGGCCGACCCGGTCCCAGCGGATCGTCGCCTGCGCGCCCGGAGCTCGCGACCGGCCGCGGGCGCTGGACGCGTCGCCGGCCGCCTCGAGACCTCGGGCGCGCGGGCGGCGTTGCGGGCGGCTGCCATCGGGCGACCCTTCGACGCCCTCCCGCCGATCCCTGCCGCTCGAGCGCTGATCAGCGGCTCAGCGCGCTGCGCCCCGGATAGGTGGCGTCGGCGCCCAGCGCCTCCTCGATCCGCAGCAGCTGGTTGTACTTCGCGACGCGATCGGACCGCGACGGGGCTCCGGTCTTGATCTGCCCGCAGCCGGTGGCGACGGCGAGATCGGCGATCGTCGTGTCCTCGGTCTCACCCGAGCGGTGCGACATCACGGCCGTGTAGCCCGGCGTCGCGCGCCATCGCGATCGCGTCGAGCGTCTCGCTCAGCGTGCCGATCTGGTTGACCTTGATGAGGATCGAGTTGGCGACGCCCATGTCGATCCCGCGCTTCAGCCGCTCGGTGTTCGTGACGAACAGGTCGTCGCCGACGAGCTGCACGCGGTCGCCGAGCTTCTCGGTGAGCGTCTTCCAGCCGGCCCAGTCCTCCTCGGCCATCCCGTCCTCGAGCGAGACGATCGGGTAGCGGCCCGCCATCTCGGCCCAGTAGGCGGCGAGCTCGTCCGCCGTCAGCGTGCGGCCCTCGTGCTCCAGGACGTAGTTCCCGTCCTCGTAGATCTCGCTGACGGCGGGGTCGAGGGCGATCGCGAGGTCGGTGCCGGGCTCGTAGCCGGCGGCCTCGACGCCCGCGAGCAGCACCTGGATCGCCTCCTCGTTGGAGCCGAGGTCCGGCGCGAAGCCGCCCTCGTCGCCGACGGTCGTCGAGAGACCGCGGTCGTGCAGCGTCTTCTTCAGCGCGTGGTAGGTCTCGACGCACATGCGCAGCGCCTCGGAGAAGCTCGATGCGCCGACCGGCATCACCATGAACTCCTGGAAGTCGACCTTGTTGTCGGCGTGCGCCCCGCCGTTGAGCACGTTCATCATCGGCACCGGCAGGACGTGCGCGTCGTCGCCGCCGAGGTAGCGCCACAGCGGCAGCCCGTCCTCCGCGGCGGCTGCGTGCGCCGCCGCCAGCGAGACGCCGAGGATCGCGTTGGCGCCGAGGCGCGACTTGTTCGGCGTGCCGTCGAGGGCGCACAGCCGCTCGTCGAGGCCGCGCTGGTCGTCGGCGTCGTGCCCGGTGACCGCCGCGGCGATCTCGCCGTTGACGTTCGCGACCGCCTGCGTGACGCCCTTGCCGCCGAAGGCGTCGCCGCCGTCGCGCAGCTCGGTCGCCTCGAACTCGCCGGTCGACGCGCCGGACGGCACCGCGGCGCGTCCGGACGCGCCGGAGCGCAGGACGACCTCGACCTCGACCGTCGGGTTCCCCCGGCTGTCGAGGATCTGGCGGGCGTGGACGCGATCGATCTGGCTCATGAATCCTCCGATGTGAGGCGGGCGTGGGCGTAGTAGGAGAGCTGTGCGTCGAAGCTCAGGTCGGACCAGCGCTCGCCGCCGGCCGCGGCGAGCCGTTCGGCGGCCTCGACGCGGTCGCGGAACCGGCCGGTCGCGCCGCGCAGCGCGAGCTCCGGATCGACGTGCAGCTTGCGGGCGACGTTCACCGCCGCGAAGAGCACGTCGCCGACGCCGTCGAAGAGCTGCCCGCCGTCAGCGCCGCTCGGCGACGGCGGCCTCGAGCTCCTCCACCCCGGCGCTGAGGCCTGCCAGCGGCAGCTCCGCGTCCGGCACGTCGAAGCCGGACGAGGCGGCGCGGCGCTGGACCTTGCGCGCCAGCAGCGGTGCGGGCAGCGTTCTCGGGCACCTCGCCGAAGATCCCGCGCTCGCGCCCGGGCTCCTGCGACTTGATCGCGTCCCAGTTGCTGAGGACGTCGCCGGCGGTCTCGGCCTCGCGCAGCCCCGCCGCCTCCATCTCCTCGGGCGAGAAGACGTGCGGGTGGCGGCGGACGAGCTTGTCGTGGCAGTGGTCGGCGACGCGGGCGAGGTCACCGGCGCCGCGCTCCTCGAGCAGCAGCGAGAGGAAGTGCACCTGGAAGAGCACGTCGCCGAGCTCGTCGAGCAGCTTCGCGTCGTCGCCGGCGTTCGCGGCGTCGGCGAGCTCGTAGGCCTCCTCGACCGTGTGCGGCACGATCGAGCGCTCGTCCTGCTCGCGGTCCCACGGGCACTCGGTCGCGCAGCCGGCGCGTCAGGTCGTCGAGCCGGACGAGCGCCTCCTGGATCTCCGCGCGGCTCACCGCGCGGAGACTAGAGGCGTCGGCCTGGCGGCCGTCGTCAGCCCGACGGGCGTCGTGGTCGCCGGGGCCGGCGTCGTGCTGGTCTGCTGCGGCACGGCGCCGGGCGGCACCGTCGAGGTCGTCTTCGCCTTCGAGTTCGAGCAGTCCGGGACGACGTAGTCCTTGGCGCACTCGGTCTTGCCGCGCCAGCGGTCCTGGTACTCCTTGCCGAACTTCGTCAGCGCGTTGCGCTGGTTCGTCGGAGACGATGATCTGCTTGATCGACGCGCGCAGCTGGTTGTCGAGCGGCTGCGTCTTGGCCGGCGTCGACTTCGTCACCTTGAAGACGTAGTAGCCCTCGCTCGTCTTGACCGGGCCGACGACCTTGTTCAGCGGCGCCTTGAAGACGGCCGCGTCGAAGACCTTCTCGCCCTGGCCCTGCGTGACGAGCAGCTGCGCCGCCCTTCTGCTTCGTGGTCGGGTCGGTCGAGTACTTCTTGACGACGCTCGCGAACGGCGTGCCGCTCTCGAGCGCCGCCTTGGCCGCGTTCGCCTGCGCCTCGGTCTTCGTCAGGACGACGGTGACCTGGCGCGTGGCCGGCTGCGTGAACTGCTTGGCCTTGTTCTTGTTGTAGTACGAGGTGACCTGCTCCTGCGTGACGTTCGTCGTGCCCTTGGTCAGCTTCTCGGTGATCTTCTGCTCGATCAGCTGCGTGCGCTGGCGGAACAGCAGGTCGGCCTGCGTCTGGCCCGACTGCTTGAGGAACGCGGCGAACGCCTTGTTCGCCGGAGAACGCCTGCTTGCGCGCCTTGTCGAACGACGCCTGGACGTCCTTGTCGGTGACCTTGATGCCCTGGCGCGCGGCCTCGGAGTCGAGCCACTGCGCGCGGATCAGGAACGACATGACCTGGCCCTTGAGCTGCTCGTACTGCGTCTTGCAGGAGGCCTTGTACTGCGCGTCCGTGGTCTTCGGCTGGCCCTTGACCGGCTTCGGTGCGGTCGCCTTGCGGTCGGCGATGCACTTCGTGAAGTTCGGCGGATCCGGGATGACGACCTTGGCGCCGGTCTGGCCGCCGGCGGACAGCGCCGCGATGTTCAGCCAGTGGTCGTAGGTCGTCTTGGCGGTCGAGGTTCCGTCGACGTTGATCACGTCACCGGACGGAAACGGAGTTCCCGCCGCAGGCCGCGAGGCCGAGGGCTGGAGGGCGAAAAAAACGGCGCCAAGCGCCATGAGAGCACGCAGAGTCTTATTCATCGCCTGCGCAGTGTAGGGGGATGGGCGCGGCGGCGCGCCACCATGACGCGGTAGCGGACTCAGGCCGCCGCGCGCACGGCCGCGAGCAGGCCGTCGGCGGCGCGGACGACCGCCGGGAGGCGCTCCCCCGGCTCCTGCGGAACCTTCAGCGAGACCTGCTCGCGGCCCGGCTCGTAGCGGGCCTCGGGCAGCTCCTCGCGCAGCCGCTCCTGGCGGACCTCGTCGAGGTCGATCGGCGTGACCGACATGCGCTCGCGCGTGATCGTGACCGCGCGCGCGCCGGCCTGGCCGAGCTTGATCCGCGCCTGCTGCAGCGACAGCAGGTTCGCGAGCGGCTCGGGCACGGGGCCGAAGCGATCCTCGAGCTCGTCGCGGAGCGCGGCGAGGTCGCCGACCTCGCGCGCGGCGGCGACGCGGCGGTGCACGTCGATCTTCGCCGCCTCGTACGGGATGTAGTCGACCGGCACGTAGGCGTCGACGCTGACGTCGAGGCGCACCGGCTCGGCGTCGTCCTCGTCGCCCTCCGCCGGCCCCGCCGCGCGGACGGCCTCGTCGAGCATCGACAGGTACAGCTCGAAGCCGAGCGCCGCGACGTGCCCGGACTGCTCGTCGCCGAGCAGGTTGCCGGCGCCGCGGATCTCGAGGTCGCGCATCGCGACCTTGAAGCCGGCGCCCAGCTCGGTGTAGTCGCTGAGCGCGCTGAGGCGCTTCATCGCCTCCTCGGTCAGCGCGGCCGCGCTCGGGTAGAGCAGGTA
Organism: uncultured Actinomycetes bacterium; assembly: GCA_963721255.1. GTDB lineage: Bacteria > Actinomycetota > Thermoleophilia > Solirubrobacterales > Solirubrobacteraceae > F1-60-MAGs163. The sequence goes on along the minus strand of CAVRIM010000020.1, from coordinate 10,453 downwards.
GGCGTACGCGCGCTCGCGGCTGCGGCCGACGCGCCCGCGGATCTGGTAGAGCTGGCTGAGCCCGAACATGTCCGAGCGCTCGACGATCAGCGTGTTCGCCTGCGGGATGTCGATGCCCGACTCGATGATGCTCGTGGCGACGAGCACGTCCGCCTCGCCGCGCAGGAACGCGATCATCCGGCGCTCGAGCTCCTGCTCGTCGAGCTGGCCGTGCGCGACCTCGAAGCGCATGCCCGGGCACAGGCCGCGCAGCCGCTCGGCCGTCTCGTCGATCGTCTCGACGCGGTTGTGCAGGAAGAACGCCTGCCCCCCGCGCTCGTGCTCGCGCTCGAGCGCCTGACGGACGAGCTGCTCGTCGTAGTCGCCGACGTACGTCTTGACCGGGCGCCGGCCCTCGGGCGGCGTCTCGATCACGCTGATGTCGCGCATGCCGGTGAGCGACATCTGCAGCGTGCGCGGGATCGGCGTGGCGCTCATCGCGATCACGTCGACGGAGAGCTTGAGCTGGCGCAGCAGCTCCTTCTGCTTGACGCCGAAGCGCTGCTCCTCGTCGACGATCAGCAGCCCGAGGTCCTTCGGCCGCGTGTCCCGCCGAGCACGCGGTGCGTGCCGATCAGGATGTCGACCTTGCCGTCGTTGAACGCGGTCAGGACCTCGCGCTGCTCCTTCGGCGCGCGGAAGCGGCTGATCACGTCGATCGTGAACGGGTAGTCCTTGAGCCGCTCGGCGAACGTGCCGAAGTGCTGCTGGGCGAGGATCGTCGTCGGCGCGAGGACGAGCACCTGCTTGCCGTCGTTCGCCGCCTTGAACGCCGCGCGCAGCGCGACCTCCGTCTTGCCGTAGCCGACGTCGCCGCAGATCAGCCGGTCCATCGGCTGGGCGCGCTCCATGTCGGCCTTGACGGCCTCGATCGCCTCGGCCTGGTCGGCGGTCTCGGTCCACGGGAACGCCTGCTCGAACTCGATCTGCCAGGCGCTGTCCGCCGGGAACGCGTGGCCCGAGCGCCGGCGCCGCTCCGCGTAGAGGTTGAGCAGCTCGCCGGCCAGCTCCTGGGCGGCGCGGCGCGCGCGCGCCTTGAGCGCCTCCCACGACTTGCCGCCGAGCTTCGACAGCCTGATGCCGCCCTCGCCCGCCGCGGCGGCGCCGATGTAGCGCGTGATCTTCGCGAGCTGGTCGACCGGCATGAAGACCTTGTCCGTACCCGGCGTACTCGAGCTCGAGGTAGTCGCGCGTGATCGTCGGCGACGGTCTTCGTCTCGAAGCCGGCGAAGCGCGCGACCCCGTGGTCCTCGTGCACGACGATGTCGCCGGTGCGCAGCTCGGTGAACGAGCCCAGGCGCCCGCGGCGGCGCTGGGCGGAGGTCTGCCCGCCGGTGCGCTCGGCGCGGCGGCGGCGGAACAGGCGGTGCTCGGGGATGATCGCGAGCTGCAGGCCGGGCGCGATGAACCCGTCGCGCAGCGTCGCGCTCGCGAAGTGCAGTGAGCCGCCGTCCGGGGCGGCGGCGTGATCCCCGGGCTGCTCGTCGTCGAGCCACGGCGCGCGCAGCCGGGCGAGGTTGTAGGCGGCGCGCTCGCCCTCGCCGCGGCGGGCGAACGTGACGACGGTGCGGTAGCCGGAGCGCACCTGCTGCTCCAGCGCCGGCTCGGCCTCGGCCATCGAGCGCGCGCCGACGTCGGCCGACTGGGCGCGGAACTCGATCGGCTGGTCGGCGGAGAGCGAGGAGAGCCGGATGCGGCAGCGCTCGTCGAGCGCCGCGGCGACCGCGGCCGGCGAGACGTAGAGCTGGTGGGCGTCCTCGTCGTGGAAGGCCGCGCAGACGTCCTGCCAGTGGTCGGCGAGCGCCGGCTCGATGTCCTCCTCGGCGGCGATCACGCACGGCGGCGTCCGCCGGAGCGATGTCGAGCAGCGCGTGGAAGCGGTCGGTCGGCAGCAGCTCGGCGATGTCGGGGCGCTCGTCGGCGTCGGACAGCGCCGCGATCTCGGCGGCCTCGCGATGCTCGGGCGAGAGCTCGGCGGCGGGCGCGATCTCGACCGACTCGAGCTCGCCCAGCGACCGCTGCGTGAAGGTGGAGAAGTGCCGCAGCGACTCGACCTCGATGTCGAAGAGGTCGGCGCGGACCGCGTGGTCCTCGGTGGCCGGGAAGACGTCGACGATGCCGCCGCGGATCGCGAACTGACCGCGATCGTCGACCTGCTCGACGCGCTCGTAGCCGGCGTCGACGAGCGCGACCGCGAGCTCGTCGAGATCGATCAGGTCGCCGCGTGGTGATCGTGAACGGCCGCGGCCGCAGCGACGGGTCGGGAACCTTCTCGCTGAGCGCGACGGCCGAGACGACGACGACCGGCGGCTCCTCGCCGGGCTTCGGCGGTCGTCCGCGTCCCAGCCGTCAGCGCCTCGAGCGCGGCGACCCGCAGGCCGACGAGATGCGGCGGCGGCGCGAGGTGCGACTCGTAGGCGACGCCGCGGCTCGGCGAGAACCGCACGGGGCGCGGATGCAGCCACGCGCGCAGGTCGGTGGCGAGGTCCTGCGCCTGCCGGTCGTCGCCGGCCACGACGATCGCCGGACGGCCGGAGGCGAGCGCGTCGTCGACGCCGTCGAGCAGCGCCGCGACGAGGTAGGGCCGCAGCGACAGCGAGACGAACGCGCGGCCGCCTTCACGAGCGAGCCGGACGCCGTCGGGGGTGTGGGAGAGCTGGCGAAGGAGCGGGCGCAGAGGCATGTGGGAGCACGGCGAACGGCCGCGCAGATGCGCGGCCGGGCCTTGCGTCCGACGATAGCGGGCCGGGGCGGTCAGGCCATGGCGTCGATGTTGAGGCGCACGTAGTCGATCGTGAGCGGCGCCGCGAGGCGCTCGAGGACCGCCGCGACGAACGCCTCGCGCAGATCCTCCGGGAGCTGCTGGAGGTGTGCCCCGAGGTTGATCTCGCGCAGGTAGGCGTGCGGATCGTCGGGCGTGACCGGCTGGTCCGCGAGCCAGGCCTTCGCGCTGCTGAAGCCGGCGGCGTGCAGCAGCTCCTCGGTCTCCCGCGGCTCGCGCGAAGCGCCAGGGCCCGGCCCAGTCCGCGAGGTGCTCGGCGAACGGCGGCTCGGCGCCGACCGCCCGGGCCGCCGCGTGCACGGACGCGATGTTGCCCGCGCCGCCGCACTGGGCGACGAGCCGGCCGCCGTCGCTCAGCGCAGCTGCGCAGGCGGTCGAACAGGAGCGCGTGGTCGCCGATCCAGTGGAACGTCGCCGTCGAGAGGATCGCGTCGGCGCGCGTGCCGCCGAGGTGACGATCGACGTCGAGGTCCGTGAGATCGGCGACGACGAGCGTCACGCGGTCGTCACCCGCGAGGCGTTCGCGCGCGGCGTCGATCATCGAGGCGGAGCCGTCGACGCCGATGACCCTGCCCGCGCGGCAGGCGCTCCAGCAGGGCCTGGGTGACGCGGCCGGAGCCGCAGCCCGCGTCGACGACGGTCTCGTCGCCGCGCAGCGAAAGCCGATCCACGACCGCCCGGCCCATCGCCTCCATCGGGGTCGCGAGGCGGTCGTAGTCGCCCCCGTTCCAGTCACGTACGATCGTCATGGTCTGTACGTTATCACGTACGCTCGTATGTCGCCTGGGAGCGGGCGGCGCAGCACCTCAGTCCTTGGCGGGCACCTCGATCCAGACGGCCCGAGCCACGGCACACAGGTCGCCCGAAGCGCTGAAGAGTGCGCTCGCGGTGTTCAGCTTGCGCCCGTCCCGCGAGACTGGCCAGGCCTGAACGACATGCGGCTCGTCCGCCGTGACGGGGCGTTTGAGGTCTGCCGCGAGGCGGCCCAGGAGGATCAGGCCCACGTCACCGAAGAGGTCCGTGACGATGCCGCTCGGGCAGTCCAGCGCCCCCCACACGAACTCCGCACGGACCTCGCCGTCGGCGCCGGCGAGCCAACCTTCCGGCGTCCAGGGAGCCGCGAACAGCGAGCGACCGTCGACCGGCCCCGGGAAGATGGACAGGCCGTCGCCCGCCTCCCGCTGCGGCCCGCAAACGAAGCAGGTCGGGTACGGATGCGTGTCACGCCACGGATAGCGCGCCGCGGCGCGCTCTGCCTCAGCAAACGACGCCGGCTCGGGAACCTCGATGTCAACCGTCGTGGGCCGCGCCTCCGCGACCAGGACATCCCCATCCAGCAACGACACCCGACCGGCCTCACGCACGACCGTCAGCTCACGGCCCAGCGGCGGTGGCACACGCAGCGTCACCTCCGCCGGCCCGTCAATCCAGCGGGCGGCCATCGCGCACGAGTAGCCACCGTTCGCGCTGCCCGCCGGCCCATGGAACCGCTCATCAATGACCACTGTCTCGGACACCGCGCAACACTCCCACCCCCAAGCGAGCCCGGTCAACAAACGGCCGCTGCGCTACGCCGTGGTCGGTGGTCCGAACCAGCTGGTGAGCGCGTCAGGCAGGCCCGGGTCGGCTCGGCGCTCCGACCCAGGCGACGTATCCGTCGGGCCGGATCAACACGGCGGTGGGAGCGGTGACCGCGCCGAGTACCGGGAGCTCCCACTCCCCCTCGTAGCTCGCGTCGATCAGCTGGACCCGGTCAGCCCATGGAGTGATGTCGAAGCCGCCGGGCTCGCCGAGGTTGAGCAGCACCGGCCGGGCGTCGTGCAGCAGCTCGAAGACTCGGAGCGGGCCGTCGGCGGTCACGAGGTCCAGATCGGGCATGCGGCGTCCGAGCAGCGGATGTCCCTCGCCGAGGTCGTAGTGGATGTCCAGCCCGGAGCTGATCCCGGCGAGCCGTTTGCGAGGCTCGTCCATGGTCGCCAGCTCCGACACGACATCGACCAGGGCCTTGCATGCGCTCGTCCTGGCGCTGGAGCGCGCTCAGAGCCATCGTGTGCTGGAGCGCGCGGGCAGCGACCGGGTGACGCTCGTCCTGGTACGTATCCAGGAGGCTCTCCGGGGAGGTCCCGTTGACCACCTGAGCCAGCTTCCATCCCAGATTCACCGCATCCTGCACACCGAGGCTGAGGCCCTGTCCACCCGCCGGGTAATGCACGTGCGCCGAGTCGCCGGCGAGCAGGACTCGTCCCGCGCGGTAGGCCGCTGCCTGACGTGTCATGTCGGTGAACCTGGAGATCCACGTGGGATTGTGGATCCCGAAGTCGGTGCCGTACACCGTGATGAGCGCCTCGCTCAGATCGCGCAGGGTGGGCTCGCTGCTGGGCCCGAGCTGCCGCTCGGTCACCATGACCCGCACCGGCCCCCCATCCTGTAGACCACCTCGCCGTCGCGGATCTCGTACTCCAGCCGGCCGAGGCCGTGGATGCCGATGTCGTCGCGGCGGATGCCCAGCTCCGGCTCCTCGGTCATCTCGACCTCGGCGATCAGGTTGCTGCTCGTCGGATCCCACCCGGGGAACTCGATGCCGGCTGCCTTACGGATGACGCTCCGTCCTCCGTCGCATCCGACGAGATACTGCGCTCGCAGCGACCGGCCGTCGGACAGCTCGACGTCGACGCCGGTGTCGTCCTGCGCGAAGCCCGTCACCTCGCTTCCGTAGTAGATCCGCACCGGCAGCTCGGCGATCCAGGCGGCCATGATCCGCTCGATCTGGTTCTGCCAGATCCCGAGCGAGTACGGATGACGCGTCGGGAAGTCGCTCATGTCCAGCACGCGTCGTGCCGAACGTCGCGACCTGAGCCACCTGACCCTCCGCGAGGAACCGATCAGCGACCCCACGCTGATCGAGCACCTCGATCGTGCGCGAGTGAAAGCCGCCGGCCCGTGAGCCGACGAGCACGTGATCGGGACGCCGCTCGACGACCGCGACGTCGACCTTCGCCAACGCCAGCTCAGCCGCCAGCATCATCCCCGTCGGACCGCCTCCGGCGATCACCACCGCATGCTCGGTCGTACGCATTTCGCTCCTCCCATTTCCGTCGCTTCTGGCTTGCGGCGGGCGATTATGCGGCATGACCCGGGGCTTCATGAAGGCCCCGTGTGCGGTATAAATTGGAGGTGGAGAGGAGCCGGTGACCGCCTTCTGCGGCGGCTGGACGGCGGCAGCAGACGACGGCTCGCGCCGGTCGGCCCGGGGCGACACCTCACCCGCCTGGGGCAGCGTGCGGGGATGTTCCCAGAGCCGCGGCTCCAACCAGCGATCAGAAGCGCCAGCGGCTTGCACCGATCGTTTGCTCCCGGTCTTGGTCGGTTCAGCTAGGACGCCCCGCGGCGCCGAGACTCATCGGTTTCAGTGGACTGCTCCGCGTGGCGGCTCTCATTCGCGGACACCGTCGCTGACCGCGTTCGAACGAGATCGGCTGCAAGTCGCGCCAAAGGGTGGCGCTGATTGCGGCCGATCGCCTCGCCCGGCTTTCTCCGAACCGGAAGTGCGCAACCGGGCCACAACATCCCATCTGCGGGTCGGGAGGCTGGAAGTACGGCGGTAGTACCGGGCAGGTGCGGCGGTACTAGGAGGCAGCGTGTTGGCGTACCCCATACCGATGCATCGCCTTGGGCGAGGCGGGAGGCTCTTGGTTGGATCGTGGGCGCTGTCCGCGGATGGCTTGGGGTGGCTCACGGTTTCGTCATCTACAGGGGGTCCATCCATCGAAGGAGGGGGTTGCGTGTCCCTGAGAAGGCACATACTTCAAGCCGTGGCGCTTGTCACGGCCGCTGCGCTTGTGTTCGGCGCGTTCGCGGGTTCCGCGGGTGCGAAGAAGATCAGCAAGTCGCAGAAGGCGAAGGTCCGGGCAGAGCTCCGGAAGCAGATCAAGAAGAACCCCGGTGTGATCAAGCGTCGGGTGTTCCTTCGTAAGGCGGCGCTTGTCAACTTCAAGCTGCCGGTCACCATTCGTCTGCGCAACGTCTGCGACGCGAGCCAGAACCCGACGGGTTCGACGTCGCCGGGCGGCGCGCTGCTGACGACGCAGAACTGCGCTGCGCAGGGCACGGCCCTCAATCAGCGCTCAGTCCCATCCGCGCGAGTCAACCTCGGTCCGTCGCTGGGTTCGCGTGACATCGCGATCGGCGGCGCACTGGCCGCGGTCGTGGAGTTCCAGGACACCTATGACGGTGGCGCGCTGGGCAACGTCAACATCAAGATCCTCCCGGGCAACAAGACACTGACGACGTCGTCGGTGCCGCTGCTCTGGAACACCGACATCACCGACCCGACACGCGTTCGGACACGAACTTCGCGAAGTCGGTCGCACGTCCGGGCGGCGCGCTTGCGGCGCTGCAGGGCTTCGTGGACGCCACGACAAGCAGGGTTGTGGCGACTGGCTGACCGCCGGTTCGGGCGCGAGCCCGGGCTCTCCGGCGCGACGCTCCGCAGCAGCTTGGCGCTCCGACGAGTACAAGGCGCTGTTCTACGACCTGCCGGCGAACCTCGGTTTCGGCACGTCAACGGTCTGCCGGGTTACACGGTGTACAACGCGGGCGGCTCGCCGAACGGCGTCTTCCTGCCGGTGTTCCCCGACGGCGATCCGTCGAACCTGCAGGCGGGTGGAGTGGTCGGCAGCAACGACTGGATCGGTACGAACCCGAACCCGTTCCCGACCGGCTCGGCCCCGACGACGTCCGGTGGTTCGCCGGATCCGTCGATCTACAACGCACAGAACACGGTGCTGCGCACCAACGCTCTGTCCCTGGCGATTGCCCCGGGCGGCGTGTCGGTCAACATGAGCACCGGTACCGCAACGACTCCGGGTGGTCTGACGACCGCTCAGGGCTCGCAGGACGTCACGCTCGGCTACTCCGGTGGCCAGGCGAACCTGTTCGGGAACATCCCGGGCAAGAACGTCGGCATCGACGTCACCGTGAACCTCGCGACGAAGATCAACGCGATCGCGCGGATCATGGACCAGGATGTGTTCAAGCAGCCGTCCCTCATCGAGGGCGAGCCGTACCCTGCCGGCATCTTCAACTGCCGCCAGATCTTCACGGGCGCTGTGCAGAACTACATCCCGGGCGTGCGTCTGACCGGCTCCCTGCGGATCGCTCCGGCGATCACCAAGGACGGCAAGGTCCGCATCGCCAAGGCGACGGTGCAGTCCGACGTCAACAACCCCGACCGCGTCGCACTCTCGGCCTGCCTGTTCCCGGCCAAGAGCTACAACGCGTACGTCGGTACGTCGACTGACACCGCTCGGCGACGATCCCGTCCGCTGCGCAGTTGCGGGCGGCGGCGTGGCTCTTCGGCGCCGGCCCGTTCCTCGCTGGAGACGCGGAACACGGCTCTGCCGGAGTCCTCCGCAGAGCGCTACCCGAACCTGGCAGAGGGCAACGCCCCGAGCACGGTTCCGTGTGGTGTCCGACACCGTGCCCCAGCTGGCGGACATCATCCGTCAGTCGGGCCTGACCGGCACCGTCAGCGGTCTGCCGACCCCGACTGACCCGGCATACGCCGGCGTCACGTACACGGGTCGACCAGGCCAGCGTCGCGGGTGACATCACCGTCAACCCGATCGACGTCGACGTGCTCCTCGGCGACCAGCCGACGGGTACCTGAGTCAGTGACTCATAGCTGACCCTTCGGGGTCAGCGCCAAGGCAACGCGGGCCCCGGCCGGACATGTTCCGACCGGGGCCCGCCGCCGTTGTGGGGGACGCGCCGAGATCGTCCCGCCCGCCTGGGCCAGCGGTCAGGAATGTACCCAGAGGCCCTGGCCCCGACTTCGCGTCCGTTGCGATCGCGCCAGCATCAGTAACTTCCGCGCAGCGATCATGGAGTGACGACGTGAATCTGAACCAGTGGCTGTACGCAGGCGGCCACCCCAATCGTCTCGCGCGGCTGCTCAATCGCGGGTGGGCGGTCGTCTGGGCGGCTGGCCTGTGGCCGAATCGCATGAACACGCTCGAGGTGCGAGGCCGCCGCACCGGAAGGCGGATCTCGCTTCCGGTCGTTGTCGCGGACTACGAGGGCGACCGCTACCTCGTGGCGATGCTCGGCGAAGGCGCCGGATGGGTTCTGAACGTGAGGGCAGCGCGAGGGCGTGCGGTGCTGCGTCACGGCGAGCGGGAGGCCGTGTGGCTTGAGGAAGTCGAGCCCGACGAGCGTGTCCCGATCATTCAGCGCTATCTCGAGGTCGCGCCGGCCGCGCGCGCCCACTTCCCGGTCGATTGGCGAGCTCCGCCAGCGAGTTCGAGCGAATCGCTCCGGCACACCCAGTGTTCCGCATCCGTCCCGCAGACCAACAGCCCAGGGTCAACGCGACAACCCCGGCCGCGCGATCCGCCTGACGCCCCGGCCGGCTCGGCACTACCGAACGCCGCACGAGCCTGCTCCCACTTCCCACCCAACGCAGGAGGCCCAGGGAGGCCCCGCCCGCCTGGGCCGGTGTTCAGGAACGTACCCAGAGGCCGGGCACCGCCGGGCGGGCCCCCTCCCACACAACAACCCTTCGCTTGTCTGCGTCAGGTGCCCGTCAGCACCTGCGCAAAGGCGTCCGCGACCTTCGCGTACCCCGAGTTGTTCGGGTGCAGGCAGTCTGCGCCGCCGACCCAGTCGGTGGACGCCAGATCACCGTAGACCTCGGCCACCTCGACGCCGTAGGTCGCGCCGACCGAGCGCATGATGTCGTGGATGCCGTTCGCCAGCGGACCGGGACCGCCACCCTCCAGCACCAACGCGGCCAGCGTGGTCGCGCCGGGGATTCCGGCCAGATAGCACTGCGCGGTCCCGTTGTCGTAGGTCCCGATCACGATGCGCGCGTCCGGGCGAGCTGCAGACCGCAGCGCGGACAGCGCCTGGCTGAGGTCGCTGCTGTACGCGGCGAACTCCGTCCCGATGACGCCCAGACAGGTCGGATTGATGCCGCCCAGACACGCCCCGAGGATCGGGGTGACCACGTCGTTCCCGCCGATCGAGATCGTCACCACTTCGACGTTGTCGCGCGGGTTGCTGTTGCCGTTGCGTGCCTGCAGGATGCTGGTGGCCGTCGGCAGCTGACCGGCGATCATCGTTGGCGTCGTGGCACCGGGCACCGACAGGTTCGTCAGCTCGAGCTTCTTGCAACCCTGGTTCGGCTTGGGATTGTCGGACGGGGAGCAGTCGAAGTGCTCCTTCAACTGTGCGTTCAGCAGCGGCACGTATCCATCAGTGCTGGGGTTCGTGGACCCGTATCCGTATCCCCACGAATCCCCGAGTGACAGCTGAAGCGGACTCGCCGCGAACGCCGATGAGGCGGACGCAGACATGACCAGCAATGCAAGCGACGTCAGCATCGCTACGCGTGCGCGTAAGCGCATAGGACTTTCTCCTCCTTGATTGGGACGCCGTCAAAGACCCCGACGTCTACCCGGACCAAGGCGACGGTCCGGTCCACGAGAACCTAACTGCTCTGATCCGTCGGCCGCAAGACCTGCCCGGCGCCCAGCCGCGCGAACGCCAACAGGCCCGCAGCTCAGCTCCTGCTTTCGATGATGCCGAGCAGGAGTCCCGGCGACACCCCACCCGCCTGGGCCGGTGTGCTCT
>CAVRIM010000019.1:0-106213 GCA_963721255.1 uncultured Actinomycetes bacterium | reverse complement strand
CAGTTGTCCGGTGCCGAATTCGCCGGGTACGGTGTGCCGATGCCGCCCGCCGACGTCAGCCCGCTGCTCGTGGTGGACGCGCCGTCGCTGCTCTACCGCGCGTTCTTCGCCCTGCCGAAGAGCATCAAGGGCTCCGACGGCCGTCCGGTGAACGCGCTGCTCGGCACCGCGAACCTGCTGCTCCAGGCGGTCGACCGCCATGCGCCCGCGCGCCGTCGTCCTGTGCTTCGGCGCCGAGGCCGCCGCGTACCGCGTGGAGGCGTTCCCCGCCTACCACGCCGATCGCCCGCCGATGCCGGACGAGCTCGAGCACCAGTGGTCGGATGCGCGGGACTTCTTCGGCGCGTTCGGCTGGACGTCGCTCGAGGCGGAGTCCGAGGGCCTCGAGGCCGACGACCTGCTCGGGGCGCTCGCGCGCGTCGAGACCGCCGCGGGCGGGCGCACGCTGCTCTTCACCGGCGACCGCGACATGTTCCAGTGCGTCGACGAGCACGTGCGCGTGCTCTTCCCCGCGAAGGGCGGGCCGGACGAGATCGGGCCCGCCGAGGTGCGCGAGCGCTACGGGATCGACCCGGCGCAGGTGCCCGACCTGATCGCGCTGCGCGGCGACCCGTCGGACGGGCTGCCCGGCGCGAAGGGGATCGGCGCGAAGGGCGCCGCCGACCTGCTGAACCGGTTCGGCACGCTCGAGGGCGTGCTGCAGCGCCGCAGCCGATCCGCTGAGCGACATGACGCCGCGGACGCGTGGCGCGCTGCCGCCGACCCGGCGCTGCTGCGCTCGTTCCTCGACATCGCGACGCTGCGCCCGATCGCCGTCGACCTGCCGGCGGACGCGCCGCTCGACCGCGCGGCCGCCGCGGCCGCGGCCGCCGCGCGCGGCATGGGCGCGCTCGCCGGACGACTGGAGAGCCGGCTGATGTTCTCGTGGCTTGCGAAGGGGATCCTCACGCGCAACATGGCGCGCCTGCGTGAGGGCGACTACCGGCCGCTGCTGCGGCTCGACGCGAAGGACATCCGCTTCCGCTTCCCCGGCGACAGCTCGTGGGCGACGGAGATCGACAACCGTGACGACCTCGAGCTGTGGCTCCAGCGGTTCGTCGCGACCGGGCCTGAAGATCTACCCGGACGAGGTGATCGCGCAGGGGCCGCCGTGGAACACGACGCTGTGCGTGCGCGGGACCGACCACCTCGACGGGCCCGAGGGGCGCGTCTACGAGAACCGCTACGTCATCTGGGGCCGCATGTCGTGGGGACTGCTGCGCGAGTACGAGGTCTACGAGGACACGCAGGCGAGCAAGGAGCTCGACGCGTATCTTCTGGCGGAGCGCTCGTGTTGATCCTCGTTCGAATCGTCGTTGTGGCAGCACTCGGGTCGCTGGCCTGGTGCGCGCCGGCACCGGCCGCCGTCACGGTCGGGTCGGACCTGAGCGTGGCGCCCAACGCCGGGATCGGCGACGACGTCATCGGCGTTCAGGTCGTCGCGCCGACCGGAGCGACGAACCCGGTCACGGCTCCCGCGGACGGTGTCGTGACGATCTTCCGGTTGCGCCACGGCTTGACGACCGCGACTCCCGGGAGCGTCGCGTTTCGCATTCTGACTCCAGGCGCCGCGAACACCTACACCTCGCGCGTGGCCAGTGCGACCGCGACCGCACCCGGGTTCGACCTGAGGTTCCCGCTGCCGTCGAGCTTCCCCGCCGGGCCCGTCGGCGTCGTGGAGTATCGCCCGCTGCTGCCATCGGGCATCCCGGCCGGCGTACCCATCGCGGCAGGAGAGTCCATCGGCATCGGGCAGCTCAAGGGTTCCGGCGAGACGGCGACGATCATCGCGTCCAGGCCCGGCGGCACGATCGCCTTCCGCGCCGACGGTCAGCTGCCCGCCGGACCAGGGCTCTACTCCACGTCGCCCGGCCGCGAACTTGCGCTGCAGGCGACGATCGAGCCCGACGCCGACCACGACGGGCTCGGCGACGAGACGCAGGATCAGTGCCCGGCCCGGGCGAACGATGCCGGCGGTCGCTGCGTGCCCGTCGAGGTGCCCGGCAGTCGAACGCGTGGTCACCGTCCCCGGGCCCGAGCGCATCGTCACCGTGCCGGCCAAGACGCCCGCCGCCCCCTGCGCAGGCACGAAGGGCGACGCCCGCCTGCGCTGCCTTGCCAAGCGCGCGTGCCGCACCAGGAAGGCCGGCGCGGCTCGCAAGGCGTGCGAGCGGCGTGAGCTGGCCAGGCGCCGTCGCGCTGCCAAGAAGTGACTACGGCGTGAACTTCACCGTCAGCACGTCCCCGTCGGCCATCACGTAGTCGCGGCCCTCGAGCCGCAGCGTCCCGCGGTCGCGGCCGCCCGCGTAGCCGCCGGCGTCGACGAGGTCCTTCCAGCCGATCACCTCGGCGCGCACGAAGCCCTTCTGGATGTCGCGGTGGATCTGGCCGGCGGCGTGCCACGCGGTCAGCCCGCGGCGCAGGTGCCAGCACTGCGCCGGCTTCGCCTCGCCGGCCGTGAAGAACGCGTCGAGCTCGAGCAGCTCGAACGCGCCGCGGACGACGCGCTGGAGCCCCGACTCGCTGACGCCGAGCTCCGCGCGCATCGTCGCCGCCTCGTCGTCGTCCAGCTCGGACAGCTCGGCCTCCAGGCGCGAGGAGATCGCGACGACGCCCGCGCCGTGCGTCGCGGCGTGCTCGGCGACCGCCGCGGGCACCTCGTCGCTGCCCTCGTCGACGTTCGCCACGAACAGCACCGGCTTGGCGGTCAGCGGCTGCAGCAGGCGCGCGACGTCGGGCGCCTCCTCGGGCACCGGCACCGTCCGCGCGGGGCGACCCGACTGCAGCGCGGCGATGACGGCTCGCGAGCCAGCGCTCCTCGGCGATCGCGTGCTTGTCGCCGCCGCGCGCCTCGCGCACGACGCGCATGTGGCGGCGCTCGGCCTGCTCGAGGTCGGCGTAGATCAGCTCGGTCTCGATCGTGTCGATGTCGCGGGCGGGGTCGACGCTGCCCTCGGAGTGGATGACGTTCGGGTCGCTCGTGGGAGCGCACGACGTGGACGAGCGCGTCGGTCTCGCGGATGTTCGCGAGGAACTGGTTGCCCAGGCCCTCGCCCTTCGACGCGCCGGCGACCAGCCCGGCGATGTCGTGGAAGGCGATCGTGTCCCAGACGATCTCGGACGACCCGACGACCTCCGACGACCTGCTCCAGGCGCTCGTCCACGACCGGGACGACCGCGACGTTCGGCTCGATCGTCGTGAACGGGTAGTTCGCCGCCTCCGCGCCCGCCTTGGTGAGCGCGTTGAACAGCGAGGACTTCCCCGCGTTGGGCATTCCGACGATTCCGACTTTCACGGCGGGCCACGATAGGGGTGGCCCGATACGCTTCGCGGTCCGGCCGGTCCCCCACGTGGCCTATGGCGCCAGTCTGAGCGCCGAACCGGGTAGCGCGCCGGCCTCGTGCCGGCGGACAGACCCGGTGGTCAGGAGTGTCCGAGCCACCCAGGCGAGAACATTCTTCCTGGGACGTTTCGTAGTTAGAGGGGACTGAGATCCGGGAGTGTCGAGGCGAGCCGAAAGGTTCGCCTCGAGCCGTTCTAGCCCAGGCCGAAGCCGACCCGCGCTCCTCGCGCTCGCTGCGCACGTAGACCACCTGCGAGAGGTTGATCCGCACCGGACCGTCCGCGTCGTCGACGTCGTACCACTCGCCGCCGGCCAGCGCGTCCGTCAGCGCCTTCGCGTCCTTCTCGGTCAGTCGCAGCGCGAGCCCGCCGCCGCCCTGGAAGCCCAGGGTCACGCCGTGCCGCTCGTCCTTCGTGTCCTTCGCCATGTCAGTGGCCCTCCGCAGGCTCGACGATCTCGGTCAGTACGCCACCCGTGCTCTTCGGATGGCAGAACGCCACGCGCGACCCGCGGATGCCGATCCGCGGGGTCTGGTCGATCAGCGCGACGCCGTCCGCGCGCAGGCGCTCGAGCTCGGCGTCGATGTCGGTCACCTGGTAGGCGACGTGGTGGATGCCGGCGCCGCGCTTGGCGAGGTACTTGCCGACCGGCGTGTCCGGGCCGAGCGGCTGGAGCAGCTCGACGTGGTTCTCGCCGACGTCCAGCAGCACGGCCTCGACGCCCTGCTCCTCGACGACCTCGCGGTGCACGAGCGTCATCTCGTACGACGTCTCGTAGAGCTTCAGCGCGTCGTCGATGGACTCCACGGCGACGCCGATGTGATCGATGCGGGCGAACATGCCCGCCGGAGTCTACGAGGCGGCGGGCGGCATCGGATCGCTGGCCACGACGCGCAGGCCGCGGGTCGGGCGCCGGTCGACCTGCTTGACGCCCTCCATGATCCGGTCGATGTCGGAGCGTCCGAGGACCTCCTTGTCGAGCAGCTCGCGCGCGAACTCCTCGAGCTTGTCGCGATGCCCGGTGATCAGGTCCATCGCATTGCGGTGCGCCTCGAAGGCCAGCGCCTGCTGCTCCTCGTCGCGGATCCGCCGCGTCAGGTCGGAGAGCTGGGCGGAGTCGACGGAGGTCCGGCTGACGGCCTCCGAGGTGCCCATGCCGTAGACGTGGACCATCGCGTTCGTGATCTCGGCGACGCGCTGCAGGTCGTTCGCCGCGCCGGTCGTGACCGCGCCGAAGACGATCTGCTCCGCGACGCGGCCGCCGAGCAGCACGGTCAGCTGGTCGATCAGCTCCTCGCGCGTCTTCAGGTAGCTGTCCTCGTCCGGCAGGTTCATCACGTAGCCGAGCGCCTGCCCGCGCGGGACGATCGAGATCTTGTGCGCGCGCTCGGTCGTGGCGAGCAGCTCGCGCGTGAGCGCGTGGCCGGCCTCGTGGTAGGCGACGACCTCGCGCTCGTGCGGGTTCAGCGTCGTCGACGACTGCACGCCGGCGACGACGCGCTCGAGCGCGGCGTCGAAGTCCTCGGTCGAGATCGCGAGCCCGCTGCGCCGCGCGCAGCGGATCGCGGCCTCGTTGCAGATGTTCGCCAGGTCGGCGCCGGTCAGGCCGCTCGTCTGCTGGGCGATGACGTCGAGGTCGAGGTCCTCGCGCAGCGGCTTGTTGCGCGTGTGCACGTCGAGGATGCTGCGCCGCCCGCCGACGTCCGGCGGGGAGACGAAGACCTGGCGGTCGAAGCGGCCGGGACGCAGCAGCGCCGGGTCGAGCTTCTCGAGCAGGTTCGAGGCGGCCATCACGACGACCTGGTCGGTCGAGGCGAAGCCGTCCATCTCGACGAGCAGCTGGTTGAGCGTCTGCTCGCGCTCGGAGTTGTTGTCGGAGCCGCGGCGCGCGCCGACCGCGTCGAGCTCGTCGATGAAGATCACGGCGGGCTCGTTCTTGCGCGCCTCGTCGAACAGGCGCCGGATGCGCGCGGCGCCGAGCCCGGCGAACATCTCGACGAACGAGCTCGCCGACTGCGAGAAGAACTGCGCGCCCGACTCGTGCGCGACCGCCTTGGCGAGCAGCGTCTTGCCGGTGCCGGGCGGGCCGTGCAGCAGCACGCCCTGCGGCACCCGCGCGCCGAGCCGGTGGAACGGCGTGGGATCGCGCAGGAACTCGACGACCTCGATCAGCTCGGACTTCGCCTCGTCGGCGCCGGCGATGTCCTGCCAGCCGACCTCGAGGTTCGTCTCCGGCTTGATCTGCTGCGGCTTCGTCCGCGGCATGAGCTTCAGGCTCTTCCAGAGCACGAAGACGAGCGCGAACATGAAGATGAGGCCCAGGAAGCCGCTCCAGTTGGTGCCGAACTGCTGGAGCTTGTCGAGGAAGCTCAGCGGCGGCGGGACCTGCTGGAGCTGGAGCGACAGGACCTGCCCGAATCCGTCCAGCGATGCGATCAGATCGAGCTTGACCTGAGCTGGATCTGCCGCAGGGGCGACCGCGGCGAGCATCGTGGAGACCGGCATCCCCCTCACTATCGGCAGAATCGCCGCGTCCTGCAACAGCAGGACCTCGACGTTCGGCTGGGTCAGGCCGCGTGCGACGCCCTCGGCGCGCAGGATCTCCGCCAGCGCCGCGCGCCCGACCTCGAGCTGCTCGTCGCTCGGCTCGCGGGTGCCGAGCGCCCGCTGAAGCTCGTGCCCCGGGCGGCGCAGCGCGCGGGCCGTGCGCGTCTGCGCGTGGCGCTCGCTCCAGACGAACACCTCGACCGCCACGCCGACGCTCGCGATCGAGACGAGGCCGCCCGCCAGCGGCGACGGGCGCTCGACCGCCCGGCGCAGCAGCGCGGTGCCGGCGAGGTTCGCGGCGAGCATCGGCGCCATCAGGTGCGAGCCGCAGCGGTCGTGCTCCTTCGCCGCGTCGCGCGCGTCGCCGGCGTCCTGCTCGTAGGCGGCGATCGCCTTGTGCTCGACGCCGTGGTAGGCGGCGACCTCGCCCGCGCGCAGCGCGACGAGCGAGGGCAGCAGCGAGAGCGCCGCGCCCGCAAGGTCACCGCGGCCGCCGCGCAGATGCCGGCGCAGCACGCGTGCCGCCGAGGCTCACCGCCAGCGCCGCGCCCACGACGGGCGCGCTCTGGAACGGCAGCCGCACCTGCGGCAGCGCGCGCTTGACGAGCGGGATCACGACCATCGCCTCGCCGAGCCGGACGACGCCGCGCGCGCCCGGGACGCGGTCGACGGACCTGGGCGCGCGGGGCTTGGGGCCGGAGGCGACCTGGATCGACCCGTCGCGCGCGCGGATCGCCGCGGCCCACGACGTCGGCCCGTGGACGAGCAGCCCGTTGCCGAGCGCCATCCCGCCGAGCCGCAGCCGCTCGCGCGGCACGCCCTGCGCGCTCATCCGAGCAGCTCCACGGTGAGGTCGCGGTAGCACTGCGTCGCGAAGCCCGAGGTCGCGAACGTCGATCCGCTCGTCCGGCGCGTGGATCAGCGGCCACATCTCGTAGAGCGTCGTGTGGCGCATCGGGAAGAAGCCGTAGGCCACGCACTCCGGGAAGGCCTCGCGGAACGTGCGCGAGTCGGTGAACGCCGGGCAGCACGATCGGGACGACGCGCGCCTGCGGATCCTCGCGCTCGATCCAGCCGCGGATCGCGTCCATCAGCGGCGAGTCGATCGCCGACCCGTTGCCGACGTTCTGCTCGGTGAACTCGAGGTCGTAGCCGTCGGCGCCGAGCAGGTCGGCGATCCGGCGGCGCACGACGTCCTCGCCGATCCCCGGCGGCGTGCGGCAGTCCACGTTCACGGCTCGCCCGCGAGGGGATCACGTTGATCTTCTCGGACGCGCCGACCATCGTCGGCGCGAAGGTGACGCCCGAGCGCCGGCTCGACGACGAGCGCGAGGAACGGGTCGCGCTCGCGCAGCGCCGCGAGCGCCGTCTCGGCGTCGCCGTCGTCGAACCCGAGGTCCGTGCAGCAGCCGGCGCGGGCCCTCGGTGACGTCGAAGGCGGGCATGCCGTCGCTCATCGCCGTGATCAGCGGCGCGAGCTTCAGCAGCGCGTTGTCGCCGAGCCGCGGGTTGCTGGCGTGGCCCGCCGTCCCGTGGGTCGTCACGCGGAACTGGTGGACGCCCTTCTCCGCGACGCAGACGCCGTAGACGCGGCCGCCGTCGAACGGGATCACGGCGCCGCCGCCCTCGTTGAGCAGCATGTCGCAGCGCACGAGCTCCGGGATGGTTCGCGCGTCAGCCAGATCGCGCCCTCGCCGCCGCCGACCTCCTCGTCCACGACGACGATCACGAGCAGGTCGCCGCGCGCCGGCCGCCAGCCCTCGCGGGCGAGCGAGACGGCGGCGGTCACCTCGGCCGCCGTCTGCGACTTCATGTCGAGCGCCCCGCGGCCCCACAGCTCGCCGTCGATCACGTCGCCGCACCACGGATCGTGCGCGCCACTCGGACGCGTCGGCGAGCACCGTGTCGACGTGCGAGAGCAGCGCGAGGACCGGGCCCTCGGCCTTCCCGCGCAGCCGCGCCACGAGGTTCGGCCGCTCGGGCGTGCTGCCGACGAGCGTCACCTCGAACCCGGCGCCGGAGAGCAGCGCCGCGAGCTCCTCCTGCGCGGCCAGCTCGTTCCCCGGCGGGTTGACGGTGTTGTGGCGCACGAGCTGCGCGAGCAGCGCCGTGGCATCCGCCTGAAGGCCGTCCATCGGCCGATCCTAGACCAGCGTCTCGCCGCTCCTGACACCATGCGCGGACGAATGACGGGGGAACGGGTCGGCCTGAGCACGATCGTGCGCGAGTGGGGACGGCTCGGCGTGATCGGCTTCGGCGGGCCGCCGGCGCATGTCGCGCTGCTGCGCGAGCTGTGCGTCGAGCGGCGCGGCTGGATCGACGCGCGCGAGTTCGAGGACGCGAACGCCGCGGCCCAGCTCCTGCCCGGACCGGCGTCGACGCAGCTCGCGATCTACTGCGCGCAGCGGATCGGCGGGCGGCCCGGAGCGGTCGCGGGCGGCCTCGCGTTCATCCTTCCGGGCCTCGTCATGATCATCGCGCTGGCGGCGATCACGCTCGGCAGCTCCCCGCCGACGTGGGCGCGCGGGCTCGAGGCCGGCGCGGGCGCGGCGGTCCTCGCCGTGATCCTGCGGGTCGGCTACGACCTTGCGCGCTCGAGCCTCGCGCCGCACGAGGGCTCGCGGCTCTGGCGCGCGGTCGTCTACCTGATCGTCGGCGGCGCGGCCGTGATCCTGATCGGTGCGGGCGTCGTGCTGGCGCTGCTGGTCTGCGGCCTGGCGGAGCTGTCGTTCCGGCGCCTGGAGCGCGGCGACGCGCCGGCGATGAGCGTCGGCCTGCCGGCGTTCGTGCTCGCGGCGACCACCGGCGCCGCGGCCCTGCCCGACCTGGCGTGGACGGCGCTGAAGGTCGGCGGGCTCTCCTACGGCGGCGGCTTCGTGATCGTGCCGATCATGCAGAGCGACGCCGTCGACCGCTTCGGCTGGATGACCAACGGCGAGTTCCTCAACGCCGTGGCGCTCGGGCAGGTCACGCCGGGCCCGGTCACGCAGACCGTCGCGGTCGTCGGCTACGCCGCGGCCGGGCCTCGGCGGCGCGCTCTTCGCCGTCGGCGATCGCGTTCGGCCCGTCGTTCGCGCTGATCATGCTCGGCGGGCGGCGCTTCCTCGCGCTGCGCGAGAACCTCGACGCGCGCGCGTTCCTCGACGGCGCCGGGCCCGGCCGCGGTCGGCGCGATCTTCGGCGCGTTCGTCCCGCTGGCCGGCGGCGTCGACCTCGCGTGGCAGTGGGCGCTCGCCGCCGCCGCGGCCGTCCTGCTGCTCATCCTGCGCCTGGGCGTCGCGCCCGTGATCCTGGGCGCGGCCGCCGTCGGCGTGGTCGCGGCGCTCGCGGGCGCGCCGCTCCCCTGACGCCCGCCGCGCCGCCCGCGATACTGGGCAGGTGGATCGCCTGTTCGAGGCCGCCGCCGACGAGCCCGCCGCGCGTTCGATCGCGTCGACCGCCGTGCCCGCCGGCGAAGCGCCGCTGGCCGCCCGCATGCGCCCGGTCACGCTCGACGACGTCGTCGGGCAGAGCCACCTGCTCGGCGAGGGCCAGTCGCTGCGTGCCGCGATCGAGCACGGCCGGCCGCACTCGATGGTCCTCTACGGCCCGCCGGGGTCGGGGAAGACGACGCTCGCGCGGATCGTCGCCGGGGCGGCCGACGCCGCGTTCGAGGAGCTGAGCGCGGTCGAGGCCGGGCGCGCCGAGGTGCGCGCCGTGCTGGAGCGCGCGGCCGGCGCGGCGCGGGTCCGGCGGCGCCCGGACCGTCCTCTTCCTCGACGAGATCCACCGCTTCAACAAGGCCCAGCAGGACGTGCTGCTGCCCGCCGTCGAGGAGGGCCTCGTCACGCTGATCGGCGCCACGACCGAGAACCCCTACTTCGAGGTCAACGCGGCGCTGCTGTCGCGCACGCAGGTCTACGAGCTGCACGCGCTGACGAGCGACGACGTCGAGACGCTGCTGCGCCGCGCGATCGCGCAGGGCGGCGCGGGCGCGCGGTCGGTCGACGACGAGGCGGTCCGCTTCCTCGCGACGCGCGCGGGCGGCGACGCGCGCACGGCGCTGCAGGCGCTCGAGCTCGCCGCGGCGACCGTCGGCGACGGGCGCGCCCGTGAACCTCGCCGCCGCCGAGGACGCGCTCCAGCGTCGCGCGGTGCGCTTCGACAAGAAGGGCGACCAGCACTTCGACACGATCTCCGCCTGGATCAAGGCGACGCGCGGCTCGGACCCGGACGCCTCGCTCTACTACCTCGCGGTGATGCTCGAGGGCGGCGAGGACGCGCGCTTCATCGCCCGCCGGATGGTGATCCTCGCCAGCGAGGACATCGGCAACGCCGACCCGGGCGCGCTGCCGCTCGCGATCGCCGCAGCGCAGGCGGTCGACCACGTCGGGAT
The DNA here is from genome assembly GCA_963721255.1 of uncultured Actinomycetes bacterium. GTDB lineage: Bacteria > Actinomycetota > Thermoleophilia > Solirubrobacterales > Solirubrobacteraceae > F1-60-MAGs163. The sequence goes on along the minus strand of CAVRIM010000019.1, from coordinate 95,909 downwards.
GCCGGAGGCGGCCTGGGCGCTCGCGCAGGCGGCGATCTACCTGAGCCTCGCGCCGAAGTCGAAGGAGGCCTACCACGCGATCGGCCGGGCGCGCCAGAGCGTGCGCGAGCGCGGCGCCCAGGTCCCGCCCGCCTACCTGCGCTCCGCCGGATACCCCGGCGCCCGCGAGCTCGGCCGCGGCCAGGGCTACGACGATCCGCACGAGCACGCCGGCCATCTGGCCGGCCAGGAGCTGCTGCCCGACAGCCTCGTCGGCGAGCGCTTCTACCGGCCCGACGACGCGGAGGCCGCGCTGCGCGAGCGCCTGGAGGAGATCCGCCGCGGGCGTGACCGCGCGTAGGATCGCGGCGACGATGGCCGAAGCGACGAGTGCCCCGGCGCCGATCGAGTCCCGCAGCCCCGCGGGCGGCGTGCTGCTGGGCTCGGTGACGCGCGCGACGCGCGCGCGACGTCGGGGCGGCGGTCGACCGCGCCTCCGAGGTGCAGCGGCTCTGGGCGATGCTGCGCCTGCGCGACCGCTCGCGCTACATGGCGCGCGCGGCGCAGGCCGTCATCGACGAGGCCGACGAGCTGCTCGAGCTGATCTCCCGCGAGCAGGGCCGCCCGCGCGCCGAGGTCGAGACGATGGAGCTGCTGCCCGCCGTCGAGACGCTGCAGTGGCTCGCGGAGTCCGCGCCGCGGATCCTCGAGGGCGAGCGGATCGGCTTCTCGCGCACGCAGCATCCGGTGAAGCGCGGGCGCTGGACCTATGAGCCGCTCGGCGTCGTCGGCGTCCTGGGTCCCGCCGCCGAGCCGTTCGCCACGCCGCTCGGCGACGTCGCGGTCGCGCTCGCCGCGGGCAACGGCGTCGTGCTCAAGCCCTCCCCGCACGCGGCGCTCGCGGCCGAGCGGATCGCGCGCGTCTTCGCGCGGGCCGGCATCCCCGAGGGCCTCCTGCGCGTCGTCCACGGCCACGCCGACGTCGGCGGCGCGCTCGTCGAGTCGCCGGTCGCGCAGGTGCGCTTCACCGGCAGCGTCCGCGCCGGGCCGCGCCGTCGCCGAGGCCTGCGCACGGCAGCTCAAGCGCAGCGTCCTCGAGCTCGGCGGCGACGACGCGATGATCGTGCTCGCCGACGCGAACGTCGGCCGCGCGGCGCGCGGCGGCGCGTGGGCGGCGTTCGCGAACGCCGGTCAGTCGGGCGGCAGCGTCGGACGCGCCGTGGTCCTGCACAAGGAGCACGACCGCTTCCTCGACGCGGTGGTCGCGATCGCGGGCTCGCTGACGGTCGGCGATCCTGCGCACGCGACGACCGAGATCGGGCCGCTCGTGTCCCGCGAGCGGCTGGACCGGCTCGCAGGAGCTCGTCGACGACGCGCTCGCCAACGGCGCGACGCTGCACTGCGGCGGGCCGGTCTCGCCCCCGGGAACGAGCGGCGCGTTCTTCGCGCCTGCCGTGATCACCGGGGTCGAGCCGGGGACGCGCCTGTGGAACGAGGAGGCGCCCGGGCCGCTGCTCGTCGTGCACCGCGCCGACAGCGAGGACGAGGCGATCCGGCTCGGCGAACGCGTCCCCGCTCGGGCTCGGGGCGTCGGTCTGGACGGCCGACCGCCTGAAGGGCGCGCGGATCGCGGGTGAGCTGCAGGTCGGCATGGTCTGGATGAACGACCACCTCGTCGCGCGCAGCGCGCCGCAGGTGCCGTGGGGCGGCGTGAAGGGCTCCGGGATCGGCCGCGCCCGCGGAGCCGTCGCGCTGCGCACCTGCGCCGAGCCGAAGGTCGTCACCTGGGACCCGCCGATCGGCCGGCCCGCCTGGTGGTTCCCCTACGACGAGACGCTCGAGCGCGCCGCGCGCGCCGTGCTCGGCCTGCGCTCGGCGCGCGACAGCGACCGCGAGCGCGCCGTCAAGGACGGCGGCGCCGCGCTCGCGCGGCAGGCCGGGCGCTGGGCGCGGGCGCTCGCGGAGCGGGCGCTAGGGAGAGGACGCTGGCCCAGGCCGCGTCCTCTCGCCAGCGCGACGAGTCGTGTTGGCGATTCAAGTGAAGAGGCACCGCGCTCCGCGCGACGCCACGGCTCGCATGAAAGGTCCGGGCGAGTCAGCCCACCAGTCGCGCTGACCCTCGACGTCGTCGCGCGGATTCGTCGCCGAGACTGGGTGCACCGAAGACGAGGATCTCGAGGCCCTCCGGCCCACCCTCGTAACCTCGCCACGTGCCGGGCGGGACGCGCACCACGTCCCACTCCTTGACCTCGACGATCTCGTCGTCGAGCTTCATCCGCCCGCTCCCGCGCACGACCACGTACACCTCCTCCTGTTCCCTGTGCGTGTGGCCGTACGGGAAGCGATAGCCGGGCGGGATTCGCTGGTAGCTGAGGCCGGACTGCTCGAGCTCGAGCGCCTTGCTCGCGAGGCGGAACTCCAGGTTCGGCGCGCCGTCGAAGTTGGACCCGAAATCCTCCAGATCCTCCTTGAGGTTCCTGAGCGTGAACGGCACGGCCGCGAGTCTAATCCCGAACGCTCGCCCGGGCGGGTGCGGTGTCTCCGGGCTCCGTCTTGCATTTGGCTGCGAGCTCCCGTTGTTCCCGATGGCGCTAGGACGTGGGCGATCGGAGCATCGCCCAGAGCGTGGTGAGGTTCCTGCCTGGATGATCCGGATGACGTTGAAGCCGTGGCGCAGGAAGAGGCGCTGGTGCGAGCGATCGTAATGCCGCGAACGACTACCGTCGCAGTTGAACTCGGCTCGTCATCTGGATCATCTTCGCGTCCCGCGGAGTGAAGCTCACCTCGAGTGTTGCCGTGAACCGCCGGGTCCTCCGGAGGTGCTTTCTGCCCTTCGCCGTGAGCTTGATCACGACCCTGGCCTTACCCGAGGCCGTGCAGGCGCGGCGGCCGGTGGCGAGCACCGTTGCGCGGGTGCCGGCCGAGCTGGCCGCTTCGAGCTGGACGGCCAGCAGCCCGGGGCCCGGGGCCGTGAACTCGACCGTGAGCTGCCGCCTGCGCAGGAGCCCGCGGATCCTCAAGCGCGTCAATCCGCCGGCGACGTCCTTGGCGAAGCCCGCCAGCGCATGACGAGCGATGGCAGCGTCGGCGGACTGCCGGCAGGAGCCGCACGGCGTCGGAGCCGCGCGGCTGGCGAGCCGGCGGTCGAGGGGTTGCCCGGGTTGCCGCATGACGGCCGGGGGCCGGGAATGATCGCCGCCGGACTGAAGTCGGGATTTCTGGCGCCCGGAATGCGCAGGTCGAACGGGCCGAAGCCGGCGCAGCTCGACAGGTCGGCGGGATCGATCCGACCCAGACGCCGTCGTCCTCCTGCCAGGCCAGCAGCCGGCCGTCGCTGGACCACGTCGGGTCGACGAACTTGCCGTGGGCGGGCCGAGCGACGCGCACTGACCGTTCGCCACGGTCGGCTTGTTCGGGGGCGGGCCGTTCATCTTCAGAACGGCGATCTCCTCCTGGTGGTCTCCCCGCACCACCGCGAGCCTGTCACCGGTGGGTGCTGCCTCGGCGTCGAGGAGCGACAGGAAGCTGTTCGGCACGATGTCGGAGTCGTCGTGAACCACTCGGCCGCCTCGGGCATGCCGAGCTTGTAGTACCACTGCGTCGGGCTGCCGCTGCCGAGCGTGATCGTGTCGTTTGAGAGCCACGACGGCCACCCGCCGGTGTTCGGCGTGCCGACCTCGTCGGCGTTCGTGAAGCGATCCGCGTGGCTGAGCAGCGCGCGGTTCGAGACGTTGACGCAGAACACGCAGATCGGGTCGCCGACCGTGGTCGCAAACCAGTACGCGACGAGCGCGCCGTCGGGCGACACCTTTCCGTCGATCGCGCCAGTGCCCGGCGCCGGCGTGTTGATCGGTGCGTTCAGGAGGGCGGCGATGCGGCTGCGTCTGCCGGCGCTCGCCCGGCGCTGGATCGTGGCAGCCGTCGGCGGCGCTCAGGCGTCGCCGCCGCGCTCGAGGACCGCCGAGCGTCGTCGACGCCGCCGACGACGAGTCCAGCGCCCGCCAGCCTGGCTGCTGAGAGCGCGGGAGGAACGTCGCTGGCCGGTCGACCTCGAGCGTCTGGGGGCTCGGGCCGTCCCGCGTCCTCGCCGAGCACCGTCCGCCGCTCGCGGCTCAGGCGGGAGCCCGCGGCCGCGGGAACAGCCGCCCGCCCGCCACCGACACGTTCCGCACCGCCCCCGGCAGCAGCGGCAGCAGCACGCGCTTGGAGTACTCCGCGCCGCCGCGGCGCATCGCCTCGCGCAGCGGGTCCCACGACAGGCCGTAGCCCTTGCGGATGTGGCCGGGCAGCGAGCCGACGGTGACGAAGTTCACGGTCTCGACGAGCCAGCGCATCCGCAGCGGCGCCGGCGGGTGCAGCACGACCGCCTTGCCGAGCTCCCGCGCGCGCGGCGTCACCCACAGCTCGCCGCCGTAGAGCATGTCCTCGAAGTACTCGTCGAAGTCCTCGATCGTCGCCGGCATCTCCTCGTCGCGCAGGCCGAAGAGCCGGCCGACGAGCCGGTGGTCGCGCCACAGCGCGTCGCGCTCGTCGCGGTCGAGGCCGCCGACGTAGAGGCGGTAGATCAGGTCGGCCGACTGGAACAGCGGCGCCAGCGTCCACAGCAGGTACTTCGGGTCGTCGGCCGCGTACGGCGTCCCGGCGGGGAAGCGGCCCGCCCGCTCGGGCAGCTCGCCGCGGATCCGCGAATGCACGCGGCGCACGCGCTCGGTCTGCTCGTCGGCGTCCTCGCGGCGGCCGAAGTAGATCGTGTTCATCACGGTCGCCGTGCGCCCGAGCCGCCCGTGCGGATCGTCGAGCCCGGTCGTGCGGTCGTAGAAGCCCTCGAACATGACCGGGTGCGCCGCCTGGAGCAGCAGCGCCCGCGCGCCGGAGAACGCCACGATCAGCTCGCGGTTGACGCGCCGGATCGGCGCGTCGTCCTCGAAGTACCCCTCACCGGCGGCGGCCGGGTGGAACGGGATCGGCTTGAACCGTGGCTCGGCATCCATGCGTATCGCCAAGGCTACGTCCGACTACCCTCGGAGGGGTCATGCCTGCCGCCGCGTACGCCGGGAAGGAGTGTGTCTGCCAGTTCAAACGCGGGATCTGCGACCAGACCTGCGTGAAGGACATGCTGGACACGCCGTTCTACATCGCGTGCCTGAAGCTGAAGGGCCGCCGGTGCCTGGTCGTCGGCGGCGGAGCGATGGGCCTGGAGAAGACCGAGGGCCTGCTCGCGTGCGGCGGCGACGTGACCGTCGTCTCGCCCGACGCCGGCCCCGAGCTCGAGGCGCTCGCCGCCGAGGGCTCGATCACCTGGGAGGCGCGCGAGTACGCCGGCCCGAGCGACCTCGAGGGCGCGTTCATCGTGATCGCGTGCACCGACAGCACCGAGACGAACATCCGCATCTACGAGGACGCCGAGCGGCGCGCGATGCTCGTGAACATCGTCGACGTTCCGCCGCTGTGCAACTTCATCCTGCCGGCGATCGTCCGCACCGGCCCGCTCGCGATCGCGATCTCGACGGCCGGCGCGTCGCCCGCGCTGGCCAAGCGCATGAAGCGCGAGATCGGCGAGCTGTTCGGCGAGGAGTACGCGACGCTCGCGATCATGCTCAACGACGTGCGCGGCTGGGCGAAGGGCACGCTGCCGACCTACCAGGACCGCAAGGCGTTCTTCGAGGAGATCGTCAACGGCGAGCCCGACCCGATCGCGCTGCTGCGCGACGGTGACACGCGGCGCCGTGCTCGACCTGATCGAGTCGGCCAAGGGCCTGCACGCGCCCGCCTGAGCGCCGGTACGCTGGCGGCGATGCGCCGCTCTCTCCTCCTGCTCGCCACCGCGCTGATCGCTGGCCTGCGTGCGCCGCGTCGTCCGCCTCCGCCGCCGGGGGCTTCCGCTCGCCGAGCGGCAACATCGGCTGCGCCGGCTACGGCTCGTCGGTCCGCTGCGACATCCGCGAGACGTCGAACGGCCGGCCCGCCAGGCCGAAGAGCTGCGACCTCGACTACGGCAACGCGTACGGCGTCGAGCATCTCGAGCCGCAAGGGCTTCCGGCTCTGCGCCGGGGACACGGTGCTCGACCCGCGCCGCCCGATCCGCGCCGTACGGCACGAGCTGGACGTTCCGCTCGATCACCTGCCGGATCCGCCAGGCCGGCGTCACGTGCACGAACGCCAAGGGCCACGGCTTCTTCCTGTCCCGCGGCCGCCAGCGGCTGTTCTGAGCATGGGCGACCTGACGCACCTGGACGAGCACGGCGCCGCGCGCATGGTCGACGTCGCCGCCAAGCCGGTGACCGACCGCCGCGCCGTCGCGCGCGCCACCGTCCGCATGACCGCGGAGACCGCGGCGCGCGTCGCCGCGGGCGACGCGCCGAAGGGCGACGTCCTCGGCGTCGCGCGGATCGCCGGGATCCAGGCCGCCAAGCGCACCGGCGAGCTGATCCCGCTCTGCCATCCGATCGGCCTCGACCACGTCGACGTCGAGGGCACGATCGACGCCGGCGCCGGGCTCGTCACGCTGACCGCGACCGCCCGCGTGAGCGCGCGCACCGGCGTCGAGATGGAGGCGATGACCGCCGCCGCCGTCGCCGCGCTGACCGTCTACGACATGGTCAAGGGCCTCGACAAGGGCGTCGCGATCGAGCAGGTCGTGCTGCTCGAGAAGTCGGGCGGCCGCAGCGGCGACTGGGTCCGGCCGGCCTACGGCCGAGTCGATCTCGCCGGCGGCGCGCTGCCCGAGCGCAGCGCGCCCTCCATGTAGCCGCCGTACGCCCCCGCGAGGTGCTCGCCCGGCCCAGTGCACCGGGCCGACCGGCCGCGCGATCAGCGCCTCGTCGCCGGGCACGCACGCCGATCACCGACGCGCTGTACGCGCCGCGCGCCCACGGATCGTCGTGCCACGTCGCCGCCAGCGCCGAGCCGGCGTCGAGCGCGAGGTCGGGGCGCAGCCGCGCGACCGAGGCCACCCACGGCGCCGGGTCCCCGCCGGGCACGAGCGCGTGCGACGGCGTCGAGCGTGCCGGCGAACGCGCCGACCACCCGCGGCGCGGCCCCGCCCGCGCCGAGCGAGGTGAAGGTCCAGTAGCGCTCGGCCGGCGCCATCACGCTCGACGGCGGCGCCGGCGCCGTCAGCGCGAGGAAGAGCTTCGCGGCGTGGCCGGTGCGCGCGCGCGCCGAGCGCGTCGCGCTGCTCGCCGGGCAGCGCCGGCGTGAACGCGATCTCGCCGAGCACCGGCGGCGGGACGGCGACGACGACGCGGTCGGCAGCGTCACGTCCTCCCCGCCGTCGACCGTGAGCCGCACCGCCGCCGGGCGCCCACGCGACCGCGCGCACCGGCGCGCCCAGCCGCACGTCGGGCAGGCCCGCGGCGAGACCGGTCGCGATCGCCTGGTTGCCCTCGACCACGGTCGACGACGAGTAGTCGCCGAACGACGAGCCCGAGTCCGCCAGCACGGACGCGGCGAGCTCGTCGGCGGGCGTCGCGTGCGTCATCTCCAGCCGTGCCCGCACGGCGGCCCGGGCGCCGGCGCTCGCGTCCAGCCGCTCGACCGCGTCCGCGATCGTGCCGCCGCCGCGGCCGCGCTGCTCGAGCCCCGCCGCGGCGGCGACGACCTCGGCGCGGGTCGTCGGCACGCCGCCGCGCGGCTCGCGGTCGCCGTACGGAAACCCCTTGTCCGCGAGCGTGAGCCCGAACCGCGCGCACAGCGCCTGCACCTGGTCGTGGTCGTCGAAGACGAACTCGGCGCCGCGCTCGACCAGCCCGCCCGCGAACGGCACCGAGTGCACGCGCCCGCCGACGCGGTCGCGCGCCTCGAGGACGACCACCTCGTGCCCGCGCGCGCGCGAGCGCGTCGGCCGCGGCGAGGCCCGCGAACCCGGCTCCGACGACGGCGATCCTCATGGCGCGAGCGGCGTGGTCGGGCGCACGCCGCCGAGCCTACGGGCCGCGCGCGGGTACCGTCCCCGCCTGATGCGCGCCGCCGTCCTCACGATCTCGACGAGCCTCGCCCGCGGCGAGGGCGAGGACCGCTCGGGCCCGCGGCTCGCCGAGCTGCTGCGCGGACGCGGGCTGCGAGGTGCTGCCGGTCGAGGTTCTCGCCGACGACGCGGCGGCGATCGAGGCCCGCCTGCGCGCGCTCGTCGCGCGACGACGTGCGGTTCGTCTGCACGACCGGCGGCACGGGCCTGACCGCGCGACGACGTCACCCCCGAGGCGACGCGCGCGGTGATCGAGCGCGAGGCGCCCGGCGTTCCAGCAGGCGATGCTGATCGAGGGGCTGCGTCACCAGCCGCTCGCGCTGCTCACGCGCGGCGTCAGCGGGATCGCCGGCCGCACGCTGATCGTGAACTTCCCCGGCAACCCGAAGGCGATCGACCAGCTCTTCCCGGTGATCGCCCCGGCGCTGCCGCACGCCGCCGCCACCCTCGCCCGCGAGGAGCCCGGTGAGCGCCATTGAGCTGGAGGGCCTCGTGCGCCGCTACGGCGAGCGCGCGGCCCTCGACGACGTCTCGCTGACGCTGCCCGCCGGGGCGACGCTCGTCGTCTTCGGGCCGAACGGCGCCGGGAAGTCGACGCTGCTGCGCATCCTCGCGACGCTGCTGCGGCCGAGCGCCGGCACCGCGCGCGTGCTCGGCCACGACGTGCGCAGCGAGGGCTGGCGCGTGCGCGGGCGCATCGGCTTCCTCGGCCACGAGCCGCTGCTCTACGGCGACCTCAGCGCGCGCGAGAACCTCGCCTACCACGCGCGCCTGCACGGGCTGCGCGCAGCCCGCGCGAGCGGATCGAGGAGCTGCTGGGCGCGGTCGCGCTCGACGGCCCGCGGCGACGATCGCGTGCACACGTTCTCGCGCGGGATGGTCCAGCGCCTCGCCGTCTGCCGCGCCGTCCTGCACGACCCGGACGTCGCTGCTGCTCGACGAGCCGCGCGCCAACCTCGACCCCGCGGCGACGCGACCTCGTCGAGCCGCTGATCGGCCGCAGCAGCGGCCGCACGCGCGTCGTGACGAGCCACGACCCGGCCGGCGGGCTCGCCGAGGCCGACCTCGCGCTCGGCCTGCGCGACGGGCGCGCGGCGCTGCTCGGCCCGGCCGCCGAGGTCAGCGCGGACGCGATCGGGGCGCTGTACCGGTGAGCGCGCCGACACCGCCCGGGCACGCTCGCCGCGGCCCGCGCCGTGCTCTCGAAGGAACTGCTGCTCGAGCGGCGCGCGCCGCAGACGCTCGTCGCGATGGCGCTCTTCAGCGCCACGACCTACGTCCTCTTCCACTTCGCGCTGCGCCGCGACACCGTCGACGGGGATCTCGCCTCCGGGATCCTCTGGGTGACGCTGCTGCTCGCCGCGCTGCTCGGGATCGGCCGGCTGTTCGTCGCCGACCGCGACGAGGGCGGGCTCGACGGGTTCCTGCTCGCGCCGGTCGACCGCACCGCGCTGTTCCTCGCCAAGGCGACCGCGCTGCTGGTGTTCCTCGTCGCGCTCCAGGTCGTCGCCGTGCCGCTGTTCGCCGTCCTGCTGCTCGGGCCCGTCACCGGAATCGGCGCTGGGCGCGCCTCGCCGGCGTGCTGGTGCTCGCCGACGTCGGGCTCGCGGCGGTCGGCACGCTCGTGGCCGCGATCGCCGTGCAGACCCGCGCCCGCGACCTGATCACGTCGATCCTCGCGCTGCCGCTGCTCGTTCCCGGTGATCATCGGCGCGGCGCGCGCGACGGCGCCGATCTTCGCCGCGGGCGGCGCCGAGCCGATCGCCGGACGCTGGCTGGCGATCCTCGCGCTGTACGATCTGGTCTTCGCCCTGCTGGCCTGGGCGCTCTTCGACTATCTCGTCGAGGACTGACGATGCCCACGAGCACCAAGCTGTACGGAACACGCCTGACGGCGCTGGGGATCACCACCGCGATCGTGCTGACCGCGGCGTTCGCGCTGGCCGCGTTCTACGCGCCGATCGAGGCCGACCAGGGCTTCTCGCAGAAGATCTTCTACGTCCACGTGCCGCTGGCGATCATCACGCTCGGCGGCTTCGTCTTCGGCGGGCATCTGCGCGATCCAGTACCTGCGCACCGGTGACCCGCGGCACGACCTGCGCAGCTACACGGCGATCCACCAGTCGCTGATCTTCTGCGTCGGCGCGCTGCTGACCGGCTCGATCTGGGCGAAGGCCGCCTGGGGCCACTGGTGGGTCTGGGACGAGCCGACCCTCGTGTCGTTCCTGATCGTCTTCCTGCTCTACGCGACCTACCAGCCGCTGCGCTTCTCGATCGAGGACCCGGAGAAGCAGTCGCGCTACGCGGCCGTCTTCGCGATCGTCGCCGGCGCGTTCGTCCCGCTGAACTTCATGGCGGTCCGGCTCGCCTCGCCGCTGATCCACCCGCGCGTCCTCAACACCGCCGGCGGCAACCTGCCCGCCGACATGAAGGTCACGTTCTACGCCGCGGTCATCGGCATGACGCTGCTGTTCGTCACGCTGTACAAGATGGAGATGACCGGCAAGCACAACCGCGCCCAGCTGAAGGCGCTGCGCCGCAAGCTGACCGGCGACGGCGCGGCGATCGGCGGGCGCAGCGCGGCCCCGAAGGTCTCGAGCTCATGAGCGACAAGCTCCCCGACAACGCCGGCTACGTCGCCGCGGCGTACCTCGTGTTCGTCGCGATGCTGCTGATCTACCTGGCGATCGCGGCGATCCGCTCGAGCCGCCTCGAGCGCGAGCTGCTCGAGCTCAACCGGCTCGCCGCCGAGCAGGCGCAGGAGCGCGAGCGAGCGGGAGGCCTCGCGCGATGAGCGAGCTGCTCGCGGTCGGCATCTCGCACAAGACCGCGCCGGTGGCGCTGCGCGAGCGCCTCGCGCTGACCGAGCGCGAGGCGGAGCGCTTCATGCGCGAGCTCGTCGCCCGCGAGGAGATCCGCGAAGCGGTCGCGATCTCGACCTGCAACCGCACCGAGATCTACCTCGTCACGAGCGAGCCGGTGAAGGCCGAGGCCGCGCTGCTCGCCACGCTCGCCGAGCGCGGCCAGATCGGCCGCGGGGAGCTCGTCGGACATCGTCTACTGCCCGCGCAACTGCGACGCCGCCCGCCACCTGTTCCGCGTCACCAGCGGCCTGGACTCGATGATCGTCGGCGAGGGCGAGGTGCAGGGCCAGGTGCGCCGCGCGCACGAGGCCGCGCTCGCCGCCGGCACGACCGGCCCGTTCACGAACCGCCTCTTCCGCGCCGCGCTGCAGACCGGCAAGCGCGTGCGCACCGAGACCGCGCTCGGCTCGGCCCGCGTGAGCGTCCCGTCGGTCGCCGTCGACCTCGCACGCGAGGCGGTCGGTGACCTCGGGGACCGCTCGGTCCTGATCATCGGCGCCGGCGAGACCGCCGAGCTGACGGCGCGCGCGCTGCACGAGCAGGGCGTGAGCACGATGTTCGTCGCCAACCGCCGCGCCGACCGTGCCCGCGCGCTCGCCGAGCGCTTCGGCGGACGCGTCGGCTCGCTCGACGAGCTGCCCGACCGGCTCGTCGACGCCGACATCGTCGTCGCCTCGACCTCCTCACCGCATCCGATCGTCGGCACCGACGAGCTGCGCGTCGTGATGGACGCCCGCGGCGGCCGCCCGATCGTGCTGATCGACATCGCGGTCCCGCGCGACATCGAGCACGGCTGCGGCGACATCGAGGGCGTCGCGCTCTACGACATGGACGACCTGCAGGGCGTGCTCGCGCGCAACCTCGACGTGCGCGAGGGCGACCGCGCGAGCGCCGAGGAGCTCGTCGAGGACGAGATCGACCGCTTCTCGACCTGGATGGCGCAGCAGGGCGCGACCCCGACGATCAGCGCGCTGCGCGAGCACGGCACGGCGATCGTCGACCAGGTGCTCGCGGAGAACGCCGGCCGCTGGGAGAGCGCCTCGCCCGCGCGACGTCGCGCGGATCGAGGCGGTCGCGCGCGCGGTCATGCAGCGGATGCTGCACGAGCCGACGATCCGGATGAAGGCGCTGGAGCACGGCGGCGGCCACGGTCGCCTGGCGGTGCTGCGCGAGCTGTTCGGTCTGGACGAGGTCCCGGAGGAGGCTCCCGGCAGCGCCGCTGCCGCCGCCGAAGGCACCCCGTCCGGAGAGCCCGCGGAAGTCCGCGAGCTGCGCCGCCGCACGTCGTGATGAGATCGGCACGCGCGGCAGCGCGCTCGCGCTGGTCCAGGCCGGCGCGGTGTCCCACGCGCTCGGCCCCGGACACGAGCTCGTCCTGATCACGACGACCGGCGACCGCGAGCGCGCGGCGCTCGACAAGGAGCGCTGGGTGCGCGAGCTCGACGACGCGCTGCTGCGCGGCGACGTCGACCTCGCGGTCCACTCCGCCAAGGACGTGCCGGCGCACCTGCCCGACGGGCTGATCATCGCCTCGGTCCCGCTGCGGGCGCCCGCGGTCGACGCGCTCTGCGGCGCGGCGTCACTCGGCGCGCTCCCCGCCGGTGCGCGCGTCGGCACCGCGTCGCTGCGGCGCGCCGCGCAGCTCCGCGCGCTGCGTGACGACCTCGAGATCACCGACCTGCGCGGGAACGTGGACACGCGCCTGGCGCGCCTGCACGCGGGCGACTACGACGCGATCGTGCTGGCGCTCGCCGGCCTCGAGCGCCTGTCGCGCGAGGAGGAGGCGACCGGGACGCTTCCCGGAGCTCGTCCCCTGCGCGGGCCAGGGCGCGCTGGCGATCACCGCGCGTGCCGGTGACGACGCGGCGATCGCCGCCGCGCGCACGATCGACCACCCGCAGACCCACGCGTGCCTGCGCGCCGAGCGCGAGCTCGTCCGCGCGCTCGACGCGGACTGCCACACGCCGATGGGCGCCCACGCCACGCTCGACGAGGCGGGCGCGATGACGCTCACGGCGTTCGTCGGCCGCCCCGACGGCAGCGCCTGGCTGCGCGACACGATCACCGTCGCCGGCGACGCGAGCCCGGACCCCGAGCAGCTCGGCGCGCAGATCGGCGCGCGCCTCGTGAGCGCCGGGGCGCACGAGGTGCTCGGCCGGTGAGCGCCGCGGTCCCGGGCACCGTCTACCTCGTCGGCGCGGGCCCCGGCGACCCGGGCCTGCTCACGCTCCGCGCGGTCGAGCTGCTCGCCACCGCCGACGTCGTCCTGCACGACAGGCTGATCCCGCTGGAGGCGCTCGACCACGTCCGCCCCGGCGCCGAGGTCATCGACGTCGGCAAGAAGGGCGGCGGCACGCAGGTGCCGCAGGACGTCACCGAGGATCTGCTCGTCGAGCACGCCCGGGCCGGGCGCAGCGTCGTGCGGCTCAAGGGCGGCGACCCCTTCGTCTTCGGCCGCGGCGGCGAGGAGGCGCAGCGCTGCGTCGCCGCCGGCATCCCGTTCGAGGTCGTCCCGGGGGTGACGGCGGGGATCGCCGCCGCCGCCTACGCCGGGATCCCGGTCACGCAGCGGCGCGTGTCCGCCGCAGTCGCCTTCGTGACCGGGCACGCGGATCCGGAGAGGCCGGAGAACCGGATCGACTGGGCGGCGCTCGCCGCCTTCCCCGGCACGCTCGTCTTCTACATGGGCGTGCGCCAGCTCGCGCGCATCGCTGAGCAGCTCGTCGCGTGCGGGCGGCCCGCCGATCAGCCGGTCGCGGTCATCCAGCGCGGCACGTTCGCGGACCAGCGCGAGGCGCACGGCACGCTCGCGACGATCGCGCAGGTCGCGGCCGACGCCGGCGTGCAGGCGCCGGCGGTCACGATCGTCGGCGACGTCGCCGCGCTCGCCCCCGACCTCGCCTGGCTGAAGCGCGGCCCGCCCGCTCGCCGGCGTCAGCGTCGCCGTCACGCGGGCCCGCGCGCAGGCCGGCGAGCTCGCCGCGCGGCTGCGCTCGCTCGGGGCCGTGGTGATCGAGGCGCCCGCGATCCGGATCGAGCCGCTCGAGGTGGTCGTGCCGCCGCTCGACCAGTTCGACCTGATCTGCGTGACGAGCCCCAACGGCGTCGAGCAGCTGCTGGCGCGCGTGCATGACGCGCGCGCGCTCGCCGGCCCGACGATCGCCGCGATCGGGCCCGGCACGGCGCGGGCGCTGCGCGAGCGCGGCGTCGAGGCCGACATCGTCCCCGAGCGCGCGATCGCCGAGTCGCTGGTCGAGGCGCTGCGCGAGGTCCCCGTCAAGAACGCGCTCGTCGCACGCGCCCAGGACGCCCGTGACGTGCTGCCCGACGCGCTGCGCGAGCGCGGCGCCGAGGTGACCGTCCTCCCGCTCTACCGCACCGTCGCCGAGCCGCTCACGCCGCAGGCGCGCGAGGCGGCGCTCGGCGCCGACTACGCCACGTTCACGAGCGCCTCGTCGGCGCGATTCTTCCACGAGGCCGCCGGCAGCCTTGCGGGCCCGCGGCTCGTTTCGATCGGCCCGGTCACGAGCGACGCGCTGCGAACACTGGGCTCCGAGCCCGACGTCGAGGCCCCGGTCCACACGCCGGACGGGCTCGTCGATGCGCTGCTCGCCGACGCAGCGCACCAGCCGCTGAACGCCGGTAGTGTCGGCGCATGCGGATTCTCATCATCGGAGCGGGCGGTGTCGGCGTCGCTGCGGCGGCGATCGCACGGCGACGTGACTTCTTCGACAAGCTCGTGCTCGCCGACGTCGACCACGCCCGCGCGGCGGCGGCCGTCGACCGGCTCGGGGACCCGCGCTACGCCGCCTCGGCGATCGACGCGGCGAACCCGGCGGCGATCGTCGACCTCGCCCGGATCGAGGACGCCGACGTCATCCTCAACGCGTGCGATCCGCGGCTGAACCCGCCGATCTTCCAGGCCGCGTTCGACGCCGGCTGCACCTACATCGACATGGCGGCCACGCTCTCGGCCCCGCACCCCGAGAAGCCCTACGAGCTGACCGGCGTGAAGCTCGGCGACGCGCAGTTCGAGCGCAGCGGCGACTGGGAGGCCAAGGGCCAGCTCGCCCTGCTGGGGCTCGGCGTCGAGCCCGGCTTCTCCGACCTCGCCGCCCGCTTCGCCGCCGACCACCTGTTCTCGGAGATCGACGAGGCCGGGGTGCGTGACGGCGCGAACCTCGTGATCGCGGGCTACGACTTCGCGCCGACGTTCTCGATCTGGACGACGATCGAGGAGTGCCTGAACCCGCCGGTGATCTGGGAGAAGGACCGCGGCTGGTACACGACCGAGCCGTTCTCCGAGCCCGAGGTCTTCGAGTTCCCCGAGGGGATCGGCCCCGTCGAGTGCGTGAACGTCGAGCACGAGGAGGTGCTGCTGATCCCGCGCTGGGTCGACTGCAGGCGGTGCACCTTCAAGTACGGGCTCGGCGACGAGTTCATCGAGGTGCTGAGGACGCTGCACAAGCTCGGCCTCGACAGCACCACGCCGATCGACGTGCGCGGGCAGAAGGTCAGCCCGCGCGACGTGGTCGCCGCCGCGCTGCCGAACCCGGCCGAGCTCGGCGACCGGATGAGCGGGAAGACCTGCGCGGGCACGCTCGTCACCGGCACCGGCAAGGACGGACAGCCGCGGGCGACCTACATCTACCACGTGTCCGACAACGACGACACGATGGCGCTCGACGGCTCGCAGGCGGTCGTCTGGCAGACGGCGATCAACCCGGTGATCGGCATGGAGCTGCTCGCCGAGGGCACCTGGTCGGGGGCCGGCGTGCTCGGCCCGGCGGCGTTCGACGCGGCCCCGTTCTTCGACAAGCTCGCGGAATACGGCTCTCCGCACGGCATCAGCGAGCGCGATCCCGCAGCATCCGCAGCGCCCGCTCGCGGGCGCCTGAGCCCACCACGCGCCGGTGTCGCGCACGATCACCTTCCTCTCCGACTACGGGCTCGCCGACGACTTCGTCGGCGTGTGCCACGGCGTGATCGCGCGGATCGCCCCGGCGGCGCGCGTGCTCGACCTCACGCACGGCGTCCCGCGGCATGACGTGCGCTCCGGCGCGATCATCCTGCGGCGCGCGCTGCCCTACTGCCCGCCCGGCGTGCACCTCGCGGTGGTCGACCCGGACGTCGGCGGGGAGCGGCTCGCGGTCGCGGTGCGCACCGCCGAGAACGACCGGATCCTCGTCGGCCCCGACAACGGCCTGCTCTCGCTCGCGGTGGCGCGCTTCGGCGGCGCCGTCGAGGCGGTCGACATCGGGCTCTCGCGCCATCGCCTGGAGCCGGCGTCCGCGACCTTCCACGGGCGCGACATCTTCGCCCCGGTCGCCGCCGCGCTCACCGCGGGAGCGCATCTCGCCGACGCGGGCGAGCCGATGGACCCCGACGAGCTCGTCACGCTGGAGATGCCGCTGGCCCGCGCAGAGGGCGACCAGCTGGTCGCGCACGCGGTCCGCATCGACCGCTTCGGCAACGTGATGCTCGACGTCGAGCACGACGAGCTCGCGGCGTTCGGGCTGAAGCTCGGCCAGCCGATGGCCGTGAACGGCGTCCGCTGCATCTACGCGACGACCTTCGCCGACGTGCGCGAGGGCGAGCTGCTCGTCTACGAGGACGCCTACCGGACCCTGGCGCTGGCGGTGAACCGCGCCTCGGCCGCCGAGCTGCTCGGGCTGGCGCTCGACGACGAGGTGCGCCTGGGCCCGCCGGAGTGAGCGCGCTCGGCACGCCCCATCTGCACCTGCGCGCCACGGGCTCGACGAGTGACCGCGCCCGCGCGCTCGCCCAGGCCGGCGCGCCGCACGGCACGCTCGTCACGGCGGCCGAGCAGTCGGCGGGCCGCGGGCGCCAGGGCCGCAGCTGGTCGGCCCCTGCCGGCAGCTCGCTGCTGATGAGCCTCGTGCTGCGCGACCCGCCCGACCTGCTGCCGCTCGCAGCGGGCGTGGCCGTCGCGCGGGTGTGCGGCGAGGGCGCCCGGATCAAGTGGCCCAACGACGTGCTGCTGGGCGACCGCAAGGTCGCGGGAATCCTCGCCGAGGGCCGCCCGCAGGAGGGCTGGGCCGTGCTCGGCATCGGCGTGAACGTCGCGCTGGACGTCGCAGACCTGCCGCCCGAGCTGCACGCCTCCGCGGCGACGCTCGGCCTCACGCCCGCCGACATCCCCGCGGTCCGCGAGCGGCTGCTGCGCGAGCTCGAGACCACGCTCGCGCTGGACGACGCGACGCTGCTCGCCGCCTACCGCGAGGCCGACGCGCTGCGCGGGCGAGCGATCACATGGTCCGGCGGCGCCGGCACGGCCGCCGGCATCGACGGTGCGGGGCGCCTGGTGGTGGACCTGCCCGATGGTGGGCGCACCGCCCTCGAGGCGGGAGAGGTGCACCTCGGCCGGCCGTCCTCGACGGCCTGAGCTACGCGGCCGCGGCCTCGTCGCCGCCGGCCGACTTCGACGGGGAACGCCGCCGGCGAGCGGGGCGCTTGGCCTCACCGCCGTCGACCGCCTCGACGGCGACGACCTGCTTGTCGGCGTTCCCGCCGTTCCCGTTGCCGTTGCCGCCGTTCCCGTTCTCCCCGCCCGGGCGCTTCTTGCGCCGGCGCCCGCGGCGGCCCTTGCCCTTGGGGAAGTTGCGCAGCAGCTCGCGCGACAGCGCGCCCGGCTTGCGCGAGAGGCGCGTGCGCGCGCCGCGCAGCACCTCCTCGGCCTCCGGCGTGTGCGCGACCGCGGCGGCGAGCACGGCGGCCTGCAGGCGGCGGTCCTGGTTGCGCGTCGCCTGCACGAGCCGGCGGGCGTTGCGCGCGTGCGCGTGGCCGGACGAGTTGACGAGCAGGCCGAGCAGGCGCTTGGTCTCCGGCCAGCGCTGGACCGCGTACTCCTCGTGGACCTCACGCGTGTACTCGGCCAGGCGCCAGATCCAGGCGTTCGCCTGGTCGCGGCGGCCGATCCGCTTCTCGGCGAGCGCGAGCAGCAGCACCTTCGTGCCCTCGCGGCGCTCGTCGCGCGCCCAGGTGCCCACGAGGTCGCAGGCGAGATCGAACGCCTCGGGATCCTTCAGCGCGGCGATCTCCTGCAGCGCGCGGATCCGCAGCTGCGAGTTCTTGTTGCGCTCGACCGCGGTCAGCAGGAAGCGGCGCTTGAGCTCCCCGGTGCGATCGAAGTGCAGCATCGCCCGCGCCCGGCGCCAGCCGCTGGGCTGCACGCGCGCGCCGGCGAGCGCCGACCACATGTGCTGCTCGCCCCAGTCGAGGTGCTCGACGGCGATCCGCCACAGCTCGCGCTCGAAGATCTCGTGCCGGCGCTCCTCCGTCGCGGCGACGGGGATCACGCGGCGCTCGACGCGCACCCGGCGGCCGCGGCCGCGGCGGACTGGCCCGACGACGATCGCGCCGCCGCGGTAGACGTCGCGGTCGAGCAGCGAGTGCAGCGTCACGACGGGATCGTCGTGACGGGTCGCCGGGTGGACGAAGTCGACGACGACGCCCGCCTCCTTGCCCGGATGGCGGCGCGTGACGCGACCGACGCGCTGCTGGTAGATCCGGCGCGAGGCCGTCGGCGCGAGGTGCATGCAGACCGTCGCGCGGGGGGAGTTCCAGCCTTCGGCCAGGAGCTGCGCGTTGACGAGGACGTCGATCTCGCCGGCCTCGTAGCGGGCGAGGATCTCCGCCAGCTCGCGCTTGGGCGTCTCGCCGGAGACGCCCTCGGCCTTGATGCCGAGCGCGCGGAACGCCTCGGCGACGTTGTAGGCATGGCGCACGCCGGCGGCGTAGACGACGCCGGGGACGCCGTTGAAGCGGGTCTTGTAGAGGTCGGCGATCGCCAGGTTGAACGGCGCCTGGTCGAGGATCTCGGCCAGCATCTCCTGGTCGAACTCGACGTCGACCTCGCCCTTGCGCAGCGGGACCTTCGCGATCGTGCGCACGCCGGGGCCGGGCGGAATGCGCAGGCAGCGCAGCGGCGAGATGACGCCGCGGCGCGCGGCCTGCGCGAGGTCGAAGCGCGAGGTCTGCGTCGGGAAGAGATCGGTGACGTGTCGCGCGATCAGCGCGCCGGTCGCCGTCATGCCGATGAACAGCGGGCCGGTCCATTCGCGGATCGCGGCACTCGTCTTCTCACCGAGCGCCGTGTGCGCCTCGTCGCAGATGACGATCGTGTAGGCGCTCGAGATCTGGCCGGCGTTGCGCACGAACCACTGGTAGGTCTCGACCGTCACGGGACCGTCGGCGCGGCCCGTGTCGTCGCCGAGCAGCGGCCCGTGGACGCGGTCCGCGTAGCCGCGGGTCGCCAGCTCGTCGTTGAACTGGTCGACGAGGTTGCGGCGATGGGTGAGGATCAGGACGCCGCCGGTGCGCGAGGCGTCGACGAAGCCCATCGCGGCGACCGTCTTGCCGGCACCGGTCGCGTGCTCGAACCAGAAGCGCTTGTGGGCGTTCGGATCGTCCAGCACGGCGGCGTCGATGTCCTCGTCGGTGCCGTCGGGCGACTCGTCCTCGTCGGGCGGATCGGTCTCGGCGGCGGCCTCGTCGGCGTCGTCGTCCTCGTCCTCCTCGTGCTCTTCGTCGAGCGCCGCAAGCTCGGCGGCGACCTCGTCGTCCTCGGCGGCCGCGAGCTCGTCCTCGTCGTCGACGGCGAAGACGGGCGCGGCCACCTCCAGCGGCTCGTCGTCCTCGGCGCCCTCACCCGTGTCGTAGGCGCGCAGCAGGCGGTCGGCGAGCAGCGCGGTCAGCGTGCCGGACAGCGCGTCGACCTGATGGGGGTTCAGGGTGGTGCCGTCGGCCAGGCGCGGCTCGTCCTCGCTGAGGACGCGCTCGAGCCCGAGCATCAGCGACCAGGCGCGGCGCCAGCGGGTGGATGGCACGTCAAGACCCGCGTCGAGCTCGAAGAGCGAGGCGTCGAGCGCAAGGCGCCGGGGCGTGCCCGCGGCGAGCGCGTCGGCGGCGTTCTCGCCCTCGTGCAGGAACGGCTCACGGGCGAACGCCTCCGCACGGGCGATATCGCTCGCGGATGGAACGGAAGCGGCCTCGACGGCCGTCGTGTGGTCAGCCATGGTGGCCAGAAGCTCTCAGCGGTGAAGCAGAAGCGCGAAATCCGGCGGCGCTTCGACTTGCAGGCCCGGACATTCCGGGCGGATCGCTGGGAGAACCTCCCCGGGGGTGCGGCCCAGCGACGTGTGACGAAGGATACCGCACCGCTGTGCGATCCTCACGGGCGATGCGGACGTTCCTCCTCTTTGCCGTCGTGATCGCCGTCGGAGCGGCGATCGGGATCGGCCTGAAGCAGGCGAAGAGCAGCGACGGGACAGGCGACACCGTGACCGCGCTGAAGCCGAGCGCGCAGGAGACCGCGGCCGCGCTGTCCGGCTCACCGGCGCCGCTCGCGGCGCTGCACGCACAGGCGGGAACACTGCTCGGGGGCGGTCGCGGGGCGCTGAGGCGGCGGATCGCCGCGTTGCGCGGGCACCCCGTCGTGGTGAACGTGTGGGCCTCCTGGTGCGGCCCGTGCCGGAGCGAGATGCCGGTGCTCCAGCGGGTCGCGCTGAGGCGCGGCCGCGAGGTCGCGTTCCTGGGCGTCGATCTCAAGGACAACCGCCCGGCGGCGCGACGATTCCTCGCCACCGTCCCGCTGAGCTATCCGAGCTACGAGGACCCCGACGGGCAGATCTACAACCAGTACGCACTCGCCGGGGCGCCGTCGACCGTGTTCTACGACGCCGCAGGGCACAAGGCGTTCACCCACCAGGGCCCGTTCCTGTCAGCCGACGACCTGAACCGGGACATCGACCGCTACGCGCTGGGAACGCCGGCGGCCTCCTCGTCGTGACGGTGACCGTCCGCTGCGCACAGGGCGAGCAGGAGGTCGCCGACGCGATCGCGCTGCGCAGCGCGGTGTTCGTCGACGAGCAGGGCGTGCCGGCCCATGAGGACGTCGACGGGCGCGACGGCGAGGCGGTGCACCTCGTCGCGATCGACGACGAGGGAACCGTCGTCGGCACCTGCCGGCTGCTGATCGACGGGCCGACGCTGAAGCTCGGCCGGATGGCTGTCGCGGCGCCCGCCAGGCGCCAGGGCATCGGGCTGCGGCTGCTCGGCCTCGCCGACGCGCAGGCGGCCGGCGTGGGCGTCGAGCGGATCGTGCTGGGTGCGCAGCTGACGGCGGTGCCGCTCTACGAGCAGGCCGGGTACCGCACCCGCAGCGACGTCTTCCTCGACGCCGGCATCGAGCACGTCTGGATGGAGAAGCGGCGTGCCTGAGATCCGCGTCGATCCGCTCACGGGGCTGAAGACGATCATCGCCGACGAGCGCTCCGGCCGGCCGGGCTCCGGGCTCGCCCCGCCGCCGCCCGACCCGCCGATCGACCCGGAGGGCGACCCGTTCCTCGAGGGGCACGAGGACCGCACCCCGCCGGAGCTCGACGCGCTGCGGCCGGACGGCTCGGCGCCCGACACTCCCGGCTGGCAGGTGCGCGTCGTGCCGAACCTCTACCCCGCCGTGACGCAGGATGCCCTGCCGCCGGACCGCGAGGCGCGCGTCGACCTCTTCACCACGACGGCGGGACACGGGCACCACGAGGTGATCGTCAGCACACCGCGCCCGGTCTCCTCGCTCAGCGAGCTCGAGCCGGAGGAGCTCGAGCTCGCGATGGGCATGTGGCGCCGGCGGATCGCGCACCACGCCGGGCACGGGGCGGCGTGCGTGCACCTGTTCGTCAACGACGGCCGCGCGGCGGGCGCCTCGCAGCCGCACACCCATGCGCAGCTCGTCGCGCTCGACTTCGTCCCGGCCCTGGTCGCCCGCGAGCGCGAGCGGTTCGGGGCGTACGCGACGACGACGATGGGCGGGAACCTGCTCGCCGATCTCGTGCGCGAGGAGGTGCGGCTCGACCAGCGCGTCGTCGCGATCGACGACGAGGCGGTCGTGCTCGCCCCGTACGCCTCCGGCAGTCCGTACCAGCTCCTGCTCGCCCCGCGGAAGCCCGCGATGCGCTTCGAGGACCCGGGGCCGCTGGGCGCCGCGGCGCTGCACGACGTCCTGCGCCGTCTCGCCCGCCGCTTCGGGCACCTGCCCGCGCTGAACCTGTGGGTGCGCACCGCCCCGCGCGGCGCCGAGCACTACTGCTGGCGGATCGACATCCGGCCGCGCTTCGGCACGGCCGCCGGGCTGGAGCTCGGGACCGGGATCGACCTGAACGCGATCTCCCCCGAGCGCGCCGCGCGCGAGCTCAGCAGCGTGTGATCGCCATCGGCCTGGTGATCCTCGCGTCGGTGGGGATCGGCGCGGGCGCCGAGCGCCGCTGGGGCGAGGGTGCCCGGCGTGCGGGCCGCCGCGCGCTGGACATCCTCATCTACGTCCTGATGCCGTTCGTGACGTTCTTCACGGTCACGCACGTGACGGTCACGACGGGCGTCGGGGCCGGGCTGGCGTTCGGGTTCGCCGAGCGCGGCGTCGCCACCCTCGGGGCGTATCTGATCGCCACGCGGGTGCTGCACCTCGCCCGGCCGAGCGCCGGGGCGATGATGGTCTGCGCGGGGATCGCGAACACGGGCTACCTCGGCGTCCCGCTCGCCCGCACCCTCTTCGACGACCGGGAGGCCGTCGGGCAGGCGATCACCTACGACGTCGTCGTGAGCGCCACGTTCCTGCTGCTGGTCGGGTTCGCGATCGGCGCCGCGTTCGGAACGCTGGCGGGTGAGACGCCGCGAGAGCGCCTGCGAGCGTTCGTCACGCGCAACCCGCCGCTCCTGGCGTTCCTGCTCGCGCTCGTCGCGCCGGCCGCCTGGAGCCCCGGCTGGGCGCGTGACGCCGCCGAGGTCGCGGTGCTCGCCTTCGCGCCGCTCGGCTTCTTCGCGCTCGGCGTGAACCTCATGCAGGAGCAGGAGGACGGGGTCCGCGTGTTCCCGCCGCCGATGACGGCCCCGGTCGCGGCGACGCTCGGGCTGCGGCTGCTCGTCGCGCCGGCCGTGATGGCCCTGCTGTCGCTGACCGTGGTGAAGGTGCCGCCCGCCTTCCTGCTCCAGGCGGGCATGGCCTGCGGCATCAACAGCCTGGCGGTCGCCCACATCTACGGGCTCGATCTGCGGATCACGGCGGCCGCGATCGCCTGGAGCACCGCGATCGTGCTGACGGCCGCGGCCGTCGTGGCCGCGCTCGGCGGGCTGTAGCCTGCCGCCCGGTGCGCGCCCTCGTTCAACGCGTCTCCCGGGCAGAGGTCCGGGTCGACGGCGCGACTGCCGGCAGGATCGGCCCCGGGCTGCTCGTCCTCCTCGGCGTGACCCACGGCGACGACGAGGCCACCTGCGACCGGCTCGCGGACAAGGTCGCCGCGCTGCGGATCTTCGAGGACGCGGACGGCCGGATGAACGACGCGCTCGGCGACCGCGAGATCCTCGTCGTCAGCCAGTTCACGCTCTACGGCGACGCCCGCAAGGGCAACCGGCCGAGCTTCGTCGCCGCGGCGGCGCCCGACGTGGCCGCAGCCGCTCTACGACCGCTTCCGGTCCCGGCTCGGCGCCGCCGGAGGCGTGTTCGGCGCCCACATGGACGTCGAGCTCGTCAATGACGGCCCGGTGACGCTGCTGCTCGAGCTGTCGCCCGCGCCGTCCTCGTAGGCTGCGGGGCATGCCGCCCGAGATTCGCGTCGTCCCCCGCTTCGCCGCCGAGCCGTCCCAGGAGCTGCTGCCCTACGGCCGCTGGGCCGAGCGCCTCCAGGAGGAG
The DNA here is from genome assembly GCA_963721255.1 of uncultured Actinomycetes bacterium. Taxonomy (GTDB): domain Bacteria; phylum Actinomycetota; class Thermoleophilia; order Solirubrobacterales; family Solirubrobacteraceae; genus F1-60-MAGs163. The sequence continues at coordinate 72,397 of CAVRIM010000019.1, read as the reverse complement.
CTGCTCGCCGCCTGCCTGCGGATCGACCCCGGCGAGGACGGCGAGCTCGGTGAGCTCGGCGACATCACCTGGTACCCGGACCGCACCTGGCACGGGCGCACCTACGTCCCGGCGACGGCGCGCACGACCACGGGGCTCGAGGTCTTCGGTCACGTGAGCTACGCGCGCGCCGACGCAGACCGCGAGCCGTCCGCGTTCCACGCCGTCGCCGACGCGACGAGCGAGACGGCGGACGCCAACCCCGACTGGACCATCGATCTCTGCGACGAGGTCATCGGGACCTGGCGCGGCGAGGAGGGCAACGTCGCCGCGATGACGCTGATCTGGGGCCGTCCGCTGGTGGAGAACGCAGCGATCGCCACGGCCGAGCTCGCGGATCTGTGCGTCGACCAGTCGCCGGTGCTCGACGGCCTCTTCACGCTGATCGCCCCCGACGACTACCGCGCCGACACGCTCGACGTGGCGCTGTGGAACAAGGGTGGCGCCGAGCTCGCCCGCGAGTCGCTCTACGCCGAGGACGACGAGGACGAGCCCGCGCAGGCGCTGGAGCACTGAGCCCCGCGTGGACGTCGACGACGCGATCCGCACGCGCCGCACGCACAAGGCCTACCGGCCGGAGCCGGTCGACCGGGCCGTGCTCGAGGAGCTGCTCGACCTCGCGCGCTGGGCGCCGAACCACCACCTGACGAGCCCGTGGCGCTTCCGCGTGCTCGGTCCGGCCGCGCTGGCCGCGCTGAAGGCCGCCGCCGGCGACGAGGCGGGCGCGAAGCTCGACCGCGCGCCGACGCTCGTCGCGGTCACGGTCACGACGCTCCGACGACCCGGTCGAGGCCGGCGAGGACCGTGACGCCGCCGCGATCGCCGCGTACATCGTGCTGCTCGCCGCCCACGGGCGCGGGCTCGCGGGCTACTGGCGCACGCCCGGAGTGCTGCGGACGCCCGAAGGACGGGCGGCGCTCGGCATCGAGGACGGCGAGCGCGTCATCGGCCTGCTGCACCTCGGCACGGCGCGTCAGGAGCAGCGCGTGCCCGAGCGCGCGCCCGTCCAGGACTTCGTCACGTGGCTCGACTGACGGGGTAGGCTCGGTCGCTCACGGAGGAGACGTGTGCGTACCCGACTCTCAAGCCTTGCCCTCGTACTCGCCGCGACGCTGATCCTTGCGCCCGCGGCTGGGGCTGACGACGTTCACGGTCGACACCGACGTGCGCGAGCCCGGCACACGACGCCCCGGCGACGGCATCGTGTGCGACCGCGGTGCGCCGGCTGCACGCTGCGGCGCGGCGATCGAGGAGTCCAACGCGGCGTCGAGCGGCGGCGCGCCGCACACGATCGACTTCAGCGTCGGGCCGCGGTCGATCCATCCGATCGTCGCAGACGCTGCCCGCCGATCACGCGCGACGGGACGTTCGTCGACGGCTGCGGCGTGGGCGCGGCACGCCCAGGTCGGAAGCCGCCGGCGCCGAATCCTCCCGCGAGCGATCCGTGCGTCGGCCTGCATCGGCACGGGCGCCGCGACCGCGGGCCTGCAGTCGGACTCGACGGGTCGACGACGGCGGCGTCGTGATCGAGGGCCTGGCGCATGACCGGCTTCGCCGCGGGCGGTCCACCTCTGTGGGCGCCGACTCGCGCGGTGATCGGCGGCAACTGGTTCGGGCTGCGCGAAGAACGGCACCACCGAGAGGCCAACGGCACCGCCGTCAGCGTCACGGGTCGCACCCAGGACGGGGCTCGTCAGGACCCCGCGATCGGCAACGTCATCGGCGGACCGTCGAGCGCGACCGACAGCTGGCCTCCGGCGTGCGGCACCTACTGCAACGTCATCGTGAACTCGCTGGACGCCGGCATCGACCTCGTCGGAACGCCGAGCCGCCAGTGGAGCAGCCGACGCCCCGGCCGGCGGCACCGGCGAGCACCCGAGGGCACGACCATCGCGGGCAACTGGATCGGCGTGAGCGAGCGCCGACGGGCACGCCGCGTCGCCGAACGGACCGCCATCCGGATCGGCGACGCGCAGGACACCGATGATCGGCGGTGACTGACCCGAGCGACGGCAACGTCATCGCCGGCAACACGCACGGCGTCGACCAGGGATCGGGAGCGACGGTCGTCACGGCTCCGTCGACGGGGTCTTCGGGATCAGCCCGGACGGGAACGACCACCGTCGAGAACGGCCACTGGAACGCCCGGCTGCACGGCGGGCGGGTCTCGGCGAGAACCCGTACGTCGACGGTCGTGAGTTCGGACCGGCCGACGTCGGACTGCGACCTCGACGGGACCGCACGCGCAGTGCACGGGCAGCTTCTTCTACTCCCCGGACTCGGCGCGGTTCACGACGGCCGCGGTGCGGGTCGGTCCCGGCGGCGACCACGCGTTCATCGGCAGCGAACTCCGGCGGTGACGCCGTTCGGATGCGTGCTCCCGCTGGTCGACTCGCTGCAACACGATCGCGCGACACCGCCCCGGGCGCCCCGGGCGTCTGGATCGACGGCGCCGACGACGCGCGCATCCGGCGCAACGCGATCGGCGCCGGCCTGGTCCCCCGCCGCTCGACGGCCCGGCGATCAGGATCGACGGCGGCGCCGTCGGCGCGGTCGTCGGTGACGACGACGACGACGCGGACATGCGCAACGTCCTGATCCGCGCAGCCGCGCAGCCGGCATCGAGGTCGGCGGCGGCGCGACGAAGATCGTCGTCGGCGACAACGAGGGCATGGCGATCGCCTGGATCGGCCCGCCGCCGGCTCTTCACCGACCTGCTGCCCGACGCCGGGCCCGGGGAACAGCGGGCCCGTCGAACAACGGCATCCAGCCCCCGGTCGATCACCCAGGCGAGCACGGACGGCGTCGGCGGCACCGCGATCCCCGGGCGCGACGATCCGCGTCCTGCAGCAGCAGCGCGCGCCGGTCACGGGCGACGCCGCCCTCGGAGCCGTACGAGGGCTACAGCTTCCCGACGACGCCCGTCCGATCACGACCGCCGACGCGAGCGGCATCTGGGGCATCGCCTTCCCGACGCCGCTCAAGACCGGGCAGAAGCTGCTCGCGTCGCAGACGACCGCCGACGGCTCGTCCGAGTACGCCGTCCCCGCAGGCCGCGACCGCCGACAACCCGCCGCCGCTCGTGACGTTCACGAGCGGCCCGCCGACGGTCGTCGACAGCGAACGTGCGCTCCGCGACCTTCACCTTCACCGCGAACAAGGCCGGCTCGACGCTTCGAGTGCAGCCTCGACGCCGGGTCGTTCGTCGCCGTGCACGCTCGCCGTACACCGTGAACGGTCTCGACACCGGCGGCCATCAGCTCCAGGTCAAGGCCACCGACCCGATCGGCAAGCAGGGTCCGCCGGCCTCGCGCACCTGGTCGATCCTGTTCGCGGAGCCGGCGCCGCGCCCGGCCCGCCGGTCGTCCGCCGCGGGCGCCGTGCGCTTCTCGTCGCTCGTGTCGCTTCCCTCGGCGAAGTCCTGCATCAGCAAGCGCTCGATGCGCATCACCGTGCACACGCCCAAGGGGTCCAAGGTCAAGGGCGTCGTGATCCGGATCGCCGGAAGGAAGGTCGGCTCGGCCAAGAGCGCCAGGACGATCCCGATCAGCCTCAAGGGCCTGAAGCGCGGAAGGTTCGTGGTGAAGGTGCAGGTCACGCTCAGCGACGGACGCGTGATCAAGGGCTCGCGGACCTACAAGACGTGCGCGAAGAAGGCCGCGAAGAAGAAGAAGCCGAAGCAGACGGCGACTAGCCCTGCGCGACGTCCGCGACGCGGCCGCCGGTGAGCGCGACGAGCTGGTCGAAGGCGATCGGGTAGACCGCGTTCGGCGTGCCGGCCGCCGACCACACGGTGTCGAACGCGGTCAGGTCGCGGTCGACGAGGACGGTGATCGGCCGGGCGTGCGCGACCGCCGGGACCCCGCCGATCGCAAAGCCGGTGTGCTCGCGGACGAACGCGGCGTCGGCCTTCTCGAGCACGCCGCCGGCCAGCGCACCGGCCTTGGCGGTATCCACGCGATTGGGGCCGCTCGTGATCACGAGCAGCGCCTGCGCGTCCTCCCCGGGCCGCTCGAGCCGGAACACGATCGACTTGGCGATCTGCGCGACGTCGCAGCCGACGGCGTCGGCCGCGTCCTGCGAGGTGCGCGTGCCCTGCGGGAACTCGTGGATGTCCGGCTCGACGCCCGCAGCCCGCAGCGCCGCCACGACGCGGTCGGTCGCGCCCGCGCCCGTGCTCATCCGGCGGCGGTCGGGACCGTCTTTGCGATGTCCTCGCTGCTCAGCGGGAAGTGACAGGCGGCCAGGTTGCCGCCCTCCTTGACCTCGAGCGGCGGCTCGTCGCGTCCGCAGATCGACTGCGCACGCGGACAGCGCGTGTGGAAGCGGCAGCCGGCCGGCGGCGCGGTGGGCGACGGGACGTCACCGACGAGCACCTGACGCGTCTTGAGCTTCGCGAGCTGCGGGTCGGCCACGGGGACGGCGCTGAGCAGCGCGCCCGTGTACGGGTGGCGCGGGTTGCCGAAGACGTCGTCTGCCGGCGCGAGCTCCACGATCTTGCCGAGGTACATCACGGCGACGCGGTCGCACATGTGGCGCACGACGCTCAGGTCGTGCGCGATGAAGATGATCGTCAGGCCGAGGTCGCGCTGGAGGTCGCGCAGGAGGTTGATGATCTGCGCCTGGATCGACACGTCGAGCGCGGACACCGGCTCGTCCGCGACGACGAGCTTGGGCTTCAGCGCGATCGCGCGGGCGACGCCGATCCGCTGGCGCTGGCCGCCGGAGAACTGATGCGGGAGCCGGTTGTAGTGCTCGGGGTTCAGCCCGACCTGCTCCATCAGCTCCTGGACCATCACGCGCCGGCGCGTGGCGTCCTTCTCGATCCCGTGGATCACGAACGGCTCGGCGATCACCGATCCGACGGTCTGGCGCGGGTCCAGCGAGGAGTACGGGTCCTGGAAGATCATCTGCATCTGCCGCCGGATCGGCAGCAGCTCACGCGGCGACAGGGCCGTGATGTCCTGGCCGTCGTAGCGGATGCTGCCGCCCGTCGGGTCGAGCAGGCGCATGACCGCACGGGCCGTCGTGGACTTGCCGCAACCCGACTCGCCGACGATCCCGAGCGTCTCGCCGTCGTGCACGTCGAAGCTGACGCCGTCGACCGCGCGGACGGCGCCGACCTGCTTCTGGAAGACGATCCCCTTCTTGATCGGGAAGTGCATCTCGAGGTCGCGGACCTCGACGAGCGGTGTCGTGGACGCGCCGGTCATGCCGCGCTCCCGTCGCCCGCCGGCGCGGAGGGCGCGCCGGTCGCCGCCAGTGCCTCGTCGGGCGTGTCCCCGGCCTCGAGACGCGCCCAGATGGCCGCCCGCTGCGTCATCGGGCAGCAGGCAGGCGTGCCGGTGCCCGGGGTCGCGCGCCAGCGGCACGAGCGGCGGCACGATCCGCTTGTGGTCCTCCTCGACGTACGGGCAGCGCGGGTGGAACGCACAGCCGGGCGGGCGCAGGATCAGCGACGGCGGACGGCCCGGGATCGGCACGAGCGGCTCGTCCTTGCTCTGCGTCAGGCGCGGGATGGACTTCAGGAGGCCCCACGTGTACGGGTGCTGCGGCGCGGCGAAGATGGCCTCCTTGGGCCCCTGCTCGACGATCTTCCCGGCGTACATCACGGCGATGTCGTCGGCGACCTCGGCGACCACGCCGAGGTCGTGCGTGATCAGCACGATCGCCGTGTCCAGCTCGCGCTGGAGCCGCTCGAGCAGCTCCAGGATCTGCGCCTGCACGGTCACGTCGAGCGCGGTCGTCGGCTCGTCGGCGATCAGCAGCTTGGGATCGTTGATCAGTCCCATCGCGATCATCACGCGCTGGCGCATGCCGCCCGAGAACTCGTGCGGGTAGCTGTCGATCCGCCGCCGCGGCTCCGGGATCCCGACGAGGCCGAGCATCTCGACCGCGCGGTCGAGCGCCTGCGCCTTGCTGACCTGGCGGTGCGCGCGGATCGCCTCCACGAGCTGGTCGCCGATCTTGTAGAACGGATGCAGCGAGCTGAGCGGGTCCTGGAAGATCATCGCGATGTCGCTGCCGCGCATGCGCCGCAGCTCGTCGTCCTCGGCAGCTCAGCAGGTCCCGGCCGTCGAACAGCACCTCGCCGCTGATCCGCGCGTTGCCCTCGAAGCGCGTCAGTCCCATCACCGTCAGCGAGGACACGCTCTTGCCGGAGCCGGACTCGCCGACGATGCCGAGCGCCTGACCGCGCTCGATCGTGTACGAGACGCCGTCGACCGCCTGGACGACGCCGTCCTCGGTGTCGAACGACACCGTGAGATCGCGGACCTCGAGCAGGGGGGCCATCAGGAGTACCGCACGCGTGGATCGAGGAAGGCGTAGACGATGTCGACGACCAGGTTCAGGAAGATGATGAAGAACGCCGCGATCAGCACGGTGCCCTGCACCGTCGGCAGGTCGCTCTTCTGGATCGCGTCGTACGACAGCCGGCCGATGCCGGGGATGTTGAAGACGGTCTCGGTGAGGATCGCGCCGCCGAGCAGGATGCCGAGGTCCAGGCCGAGGATCGTGACGAGCGGCGTCGCCGCCGAGCGCACGCCGTGGCGCAGGATGACGCGGCGCTCGCGCAGGCCCTTGGCCCGCGCGGTGCGGATGTAGTCCTCGCCGAGCACCTCGGTGAGGTTGCCGCGCAGGAAGCGCGCGTAGATCGCCGCGAACGACGCGGCGAGGACGATCCACGGCAGGATCAGCGACGGGATCACCTGGCCGGGACACTGGAGGATGTTGCAGTCCAGCGGGTAGGTGCCCGAGCCCTTGAAGATCGGCCACACGCCGATGTCGTCGGAGAAGAGGTAGAGCGAGACGAGGCCGAGCCAGTAGACCGGCGCCGAGATCGCGACGAGGGCCAGGCCCATCGAGGTCTTGTCCATCCAGGTGCCGCGCTTGACGGCGGAGATGATCCCGATCGGGATGCCGACGAGCAGCCAGATGACCATGGCGCCGAGGCCGAGCGTGATCGTCGCGGGCAGCCGGTTGAAGATCTGCTCGCGGACGGAGATCTGGTTGAAGTAGCTGTAGCCGAAGTCGAAGTGCAGGACGACGTTCTTCATGTACAGCCAGTACTGCTCGTACCACGGCTTGTCGAGGCCGAGCTGGTCGCGGATCGACGCGACGAGCTCGGAGCTTGCGCCGCGGCCTGCCCGCAGCAGCGCGGGGTCGGCCGACGGCAGCAGGTAGAAGATCGCGAACGTGATGAAGCTGATCGCGATCAGCAACACGACCATCCACAGGACCCGCCGGATGATGTAGGCGCCCACGAATCAGCTCACGTTGCTCGCGTCAGGGCGACCGCCCGCCCCGCCGATGTGGCGGAGCGAGCGGATCTGCCCGGACATCTGATCTGGTCTCCCGTCGTCCTACTTGACCGACAGGAACGCCATGAACGCCGAGTTGGAGTAGTCGTCCACCACGAGGTTCACGTTCTTGGACGCGATCACCGGGGTGTTGTCCCACACGACCGGGACCGCCACCGCCTGCTTGACGATCTCGAGGTTCGCGTTGGCCCATGCCTGATCGCGTGCCTCGCCCGGCTTGGTGGTGCTGGCCGTGTCGATCAGCTTGTTCACCGTCGGGTCGTCGAGCAGCGGCCAGTTCGTGTTGTTCTGCGGGATGATGGCCGGCCCGTAGAAGGTCGGCTTGATCAGGGACGCTCCGTCGAGGAAGTCCTTGAAGAAGCCGACGTTCGGGCAGGTGTCGTAGTTCGACTGGCCCGAGTTGCAGTACTTCGTGTACAGGGTGTTCTGCGGCAGGAAGCGCGCGTTCACCTTGAAGCCGAGCTTCTCGAACTGCGCCTGCATGACCTCGGCCATCTTCTTGCCCGGGTCGGCATTCGTCGCCGGCATGAAGATCGCCTTGCCGGTGTACTTGCCGCTCGGGTAGCCGGCCTTCTTCATGTACGACTCCGCCAGGGCCAGGTTGCCCGTGTCGCTCTGGAGGAAGTCGTCGACGCCGGCGGCTTGAGCCCGCCGGACTGCTTGCCACCCGGGAAGTCCGGAGGCAGGTAGCCCCACGCGATCGGGCCGATGACCGCGCCGCCGCGGGCGAGCCGCAGCGCGTTGCGATCGGTGACCGCGATGACGGCCTTGCGCACGTTGATGTTGTCGAACGGCGGCCGCGTCGTGTTCAGCGCCACGTAGCGGGTACCGCCGCCGGGCGAGAAGATCAGCTGGCTCTTGTAGTTCTGAACCGCCTGCTTGAGCACCTCGGCCGGCGGGGCGCCGTCACCCTGCACGAGCGACTGGCCCTGCAGGATCCGGCGACCGGCGATCGATGCGTCGGTGTTGCCCTCGGCGATCTTCCAGGAGTTCAGGTACGCCGGGCGGAAGTCCGTGGACTTGTCCCAGTTCGGGTTGCGGATCACCTGGATCTGCTTGCCCGGCTCCCAGCCCGTGAGCTTGCCCGCGCTGTTGTTCTTGACCATGTACGGCCCGGTGAAGACGACGTTCTTGTCGTACGTCGACGGGTTGGTCTTGTCGAACTTCGACGCGTACTCGCGCGGCACCGGCATCGAGATCGGCATCACGAGCGCGGCGTAGACCGCACCGGCGGTCGGCGTCTTCAGCGCGAACTTGATCGACTGGTCATCCGGGCAGGTGATGCCCGAGATGTCCTGGATGCCCTTCGTCGGCTTCGACGGCGCGCCGACGATGTCACCGAAGTACTGGGTCGCGTAGGCGTTCGGCACGTTCTCGCTGAACGCGCGCTCGAACGCGTACTTGATGTCGTCGCACTTGATCGCCCGGTTCACGGGCGGCGAGAACTTGATGCCCGGCTTGAGCTTGATCGTCATCGACTTGCCGTCAGCGGCGATCTGCGGGCGGGCCGTCGGCCGTGTCCGGGATCTGCTTCGAGCTGTCCTGCGGCGAGAAGTAGTAGAGCGGCCGGTTGACGGAGTAGCCGACCTGGTAGCCGAACGTGTAGTACTGCTGGCCGGGATCCATGTAGTCCACGTCTCCGGCGGAGAGGGCCGTGACGGTCCCGCCCTGCTGGCCCGTGGGTACTGACCTTGTGGTGCTGCCGCCGCTCGTGCTCGAGCTGTTGTTGTCGCTCCCGCAGGCCGCGAGCACCAACGACGCGAGCACGACCAGCAGGGCGAGGGCGGCGAAACGCAGCCTCTTCGTACTCATGCCTGGTCCTTTCAGTTTGTTGTGCACCTGATCTCCTCCTCGTGTTCGAGCGCGTTCCTTCAGCGCCCGCTCTTCGGGTTGAGCGCATCCTGCATGCCGTCGCCGACCAGGTTGAAGGCCAGGACGGTGAGGACGAGCGCAAGGCCCGGAAAGGTCATGTACCACCACGCGCTGTCGAAGATCGACGTCGCGTCGCTGATCATCGCGCCCCAGCTGGCGGTCGGCGGCTGCACGCCGACGCCGAGGAACGAGAGCGCAGCCTCGAACAGGATCGTGGTGGGAATCAGCAGCGTCGTGTAGACGATGATCGGCGCGACCAGGTTCGGCAGGATGTGCCGGAACATGATGCGCCTGTCGGACGCCCCGAGCGCCCTCGCCGCCTCGACGAACTCGGTCTCACGCAGCGAGAGCGTCTGCCCGCGGATGATGCGGGCGATGTAGGGCCAGCTCGCGATCACGATGACGAAGATCACGACCGGCAGCCCCGGCGAGATGCGCACGACCGTCTTGTCCGCGGCCACGGCCGAAGATGATCAGGAACAGCACGAAGCCGATCGCGGGCCAGACCAGCCGGGAGAGGATCTCGGGCGTGGTGATCCGGTGGCCGCGCCGGCGGGCGGTGAGCACCGCGGTCGCGACCGTCACCGCCCCGACGATCGCGATCCCCACGATGATCGCGGCGATCGGTGCGCCCTTGATCGCGCAGCCCTTCTCCACCGAGCAGGCCGCGCCGAGGCCGAGGGCGAGCAGCAGCACCGGGAACGCGAGCATCACGTCCATGAAGCGGGAGAGGGCGGTGTCGGTCCAGCCGCGGCGGTAGCCGGCGGTGACGCCGAGGATGACCCCGATCAGGACCGTCAGGAACGTGCTGATGAACGCGACCGCGAGCGAGATGCGCGCGCCGTAGAGCGAGCGGCTGAACACGTCCCGGCCGACGCCGTCGGTCCCGAAGTAGGTGTGGTTCGCGAAGTCCGGCCCCGACGCGCTGCCGAACGAGTCCAGGAACTTCGTGGACTGCTCGTTCGGCGGCCGGGCACCGACGAGGTCGATGATCGGCTTGGCGAAGACCGCGACGAACACGAGGAACACGATGAACAGCGCCGAGGCCATCGTGACCTTGTCCTGCTTGATCCGGCGCCAGAAGAGCTGGAACGGCGAGCGCGCGGCGATGTCCGAGGGCATCGCAACGCCGGGAGCGATGCCCCCTTCGGTCTCCTGGATCAGCTCTGGCGCGCCGGTGCTCACGGCGTCAGTGCCTGCTGCGTGGGGGGAATCGTCGTGATGGTCCTGCTCCCAGGGTGCGTGGCCAGATCGGGGGGGCCGGCCTGCGCCGGGCGAGCGTACTACCGAATGGTGAGGCCGCGTCGCAGCAGCCATCGGTGTATTTCGACAGATGTCCGAGGATGCCCTTCCTCAAACACCGATCGTGGCGGCTCGACCGCTTTCCGGCCCGGCTTCCAGTGCCCCGACCTGGATTCGAACCAGGGGCCTTCCCCTTAGGAGGGGGACGCTCTATCCAGCTGAGCTATCGGGGCGCTCGGGAAAGATCTCATCAATCGTCGTCAGCGCGATGTAGGGCGCGCCCGCGGCCGCGGTGATCCGCTCGCCGCCGCCCGCCAGCCGGTCCAGCACCGACACGACCCCGACGATCGTGCGCCCCTCGTCCTGCAGCGCCTCGATCGCGCGCAGCGTCGAGCCGCCGGTCGTGACGACGTCCTCGACCACCAGACAGCGGTCGCCGTCGTCCAGCAGCGGGCCTTCGACCCGGCGTGAGAGCCCGTGCTGCTTGGACTCCTTGCGCACGAAGAAGGCCTTCACGTCGGCCCCGCCGGCAAGCGCGGCGCACGCGACGGGATCCGCGCCCATCGTCATTCCGCCCACCGCCGTGGCGCCCAGTTCGCGGGCATGCTCCGGCCACGAGGGCCCCGAGCGCCAGGAAGCCGGCCGGCCGCAGAATCGCCCGTTTGGCGTCCACGTAGTACTGCGCGACCGCGCCACTGGTCAGCGTCACCTCCCCGTGAATGAGGGCGTGCGTGCGAAGTTCGTCGATCAGGGACTCACGTGCGGTCATCGATCTGCCGATCCTATCCCCGTGCTCGAGCGGCCCCTCCGCTACATCGCGGTGCTCGCCAGCGCAATCGTGCTGGTGAGCTTCGCCCTGTTCGCGCTCGACGAGACGCGTGCGGCATCCGTCGAGAGCCGCGCCGCGATCGCCGCCCAGGAGACGACCGGCCGGGACCCGTCCGCGGCCGCCGCCGTCGAGCGGCTGCGCGAGAAGCGCCACAGCGCCGTCCGCGAGCGGATCGACGACGCGAACGACCTCCTCACCCAGCCGTTCTCAGGGCTCGTCGAGCATTCCGGAAGCGTCTGGATGCGGCGCACCGTGCCGTCCGCCCTCGCGCTGCTGCTGTTCGGCGCCGGGTTCGCGTTCCTCGCACGCTTCTCCAAGGGCTCATCGCGCCCGCGCCGCGGCGGCGGCACCGGCGCCCCGCGCGTCGCCGGCCGCGTGTAGTACCCGCGGCGCTCAGCCATACGTGTCGACCCTGGTCCCGATGCGGACCCAGCGGTAGACGGACGCCGCGTCCGGGATCGGGATCCGCAGGCACCCGTGACTGGCGTTGTACACCGGGACGTCGGCATACCCGTGGATCGCGTAGCCGCGGATGAAGTAGTTCGAGTCGACCATGCCGTGCCCGTTGGTGCCGAGCTCCCGCATGTACACGCGGAAGTTCCCGATCACCGTCGGCGTGGACGGCTTCCCGCTGCTCATCGGGTAGATCCGCTCGACGGTCTTCCCGTTGATGAGCGCCAGCACCTGGTGGCCGAGGTCGCCCTCGACGTGCCGGCCGTGACCGGGGAAGCGGACGTGGAAGCGCCCCTGCCCGCGGGCCAGCCGGCGGAAGACCTCGGAGCTGGCGATCGTCGTGCGCGCCATCCCGGTGACCTTGCGGAACGCCGTGACCGCCCTCGCGGTGCGGTCGTCGTAGAGGCCGCGCCGCCCGACGACGTAGCCCAGGCGCGCGAGCCGCTGCTGCAGCACGCGCACCGCCAGGCCGCGCGCACCGGGGGTGGCCCGCAGCGGCAGCACCGAGACGCTGACCCGCGGCGCCACGACCGTGAGCAGTTCGGGCGTCGCGCGGTGCGTGGCCCGCACCGTGATCGTCCCCGGCGTCTTCGCGCGGAAGCCGAGCGCGAAGCGGCCGACCTTCCCGGCCGGGTTGATCGCGACCTGCTTGACCGCGATCTTGCGGTTGTGGCGGTAGAAGCGGACGCTCGCCTGCTGCCCCGCGACGTACGGCGTGAGCGTCCCGCGCACGACCCAGCGCGACCCGGCGAGAACGCCGCCGCTGCCGACGCGCTCGAGGCGGAGCTTCAGCCTGCCCTTGGCGGGAGCGGGCGCCGGGACGCGGGCGCCGGAGTCGTCGCGGGCGGCACCGGCGTGGTCGTCGCCGGCGGCGTGTCCTGAGCCGAGGCGACTCCAGGGGCGACGAGCATCGTGGCGGCGATCAGCGCCGCTGCCATCCGTGTCATGGCGTCGAATCCTACGTTGGCGCCCGGCGCGCAGGGTGCCGGGTTCACCGGCTGGGGGCGGGGTTCAGAGGCGGCGCGGGCCCGCTGATCGACCGCACGAGCGCGAAGATCGCGGTGAGCGTGAGCAGCGACGCCGCGATCAGCGCGAGCGTCCCGTCGGCGCCCCAGTGGCGCGCGACCCCGAAGGCGATCGAGTTGTTCAGCGCATGGGCGGCGACGCACGGGTAGAGCGAACCCGTGCGCACGTACAGCAGGCACAGGCCCATGCCCAGCAGCCCGAGCGGCACGAGGAACGCCGGGTCGGCCGACCCCGCGTGGATCGCGCCGAACACGAGGCCGGTGATCAGCGCCGCGGGCCACATGCCGCGCCACGACCGCAGCGCCGTGAAGAAGTAGCCGCGGAAGAAGAACTCCTCGGCCAGCGGGGCGATGATGCAGACGAGGATCGTCACCGAGACGAGCGCGATCGTGCTGTCGTCGGCCCCCAGTTCCTTGGGGAGCGTCTCGCTGGGCTGCTTGATGCCGAGCAGGGCGACCCACGCGGCCGTGGCGATGAAGAAGCTCACCAGCAGCACCGCGATCCCCCCGACCGCGGGCCAGAGGCGAGTGGGGCGCAGCCCGAAATCCCACGGGCGCGGCGACGCGGCCGTTCGCGCCATCAGGATCGCCGCGCCCATCAGCGAGAGGTCCTGGACGACCGTGGCGAGGATGTTCACCGACGGCGGCGGGCTCTCGAGCGACGCGCCGAACCCCGCGGCGACGATGCCGATGATGAGTGCGCCGGCGATCGCCGCGGCGAAGCCGCCGACGAGCGCGACCCAGGCCGTCCACGCCTTCCACTGCGGCCCGACCGGCGTCGGCTCGACCCCGGCGGGCAGTTCCGGCCGCTCGAGCGGCGGCGCGGGATGTCCGGCGGGCGGGCCGGGCAGCCCGTGCGTGGCGGTCGACATCCGGCGGGACGTTAGCGGGCGTCCGGCAGCAGCTCAGCCAGTATCTGGACGCTGCGGACCCCGTCGACCGGACCGGCCCGACCGTCGCGGTCGACCAGCACGGGCGTGATGCCCGCCGCCTGCGCGCCGCCGACGTCGGCGATCAGGTCGTCGCCGACATGGAGCGCCTGCTCCGCCGGCACGCCGCCGGCGAGCGCGAGCGCCCGCCGGAAGATCTCCGGATCGGGCTTGGCGATCCGCTCCTCGGCCGACGTGAGCACCCCGTCGACCAGCCCGTCCAGCCCGGTCTCCCGCAGGACGCCGTGCAGCGAGACGTCCCAGTTGCTGACGACGATCAGACGCGCGCCCCGCTCGCGCAGCGCCCGCAGCACCCCTGGGACCTCGTCGAACGCGCGAAACCGCAGCCCGGCGAGCAGTGCCTCGCGCACGCGGACGGGATCGCCCTCGCGAGCCGGGGAGGGAAGCGCGTCCTGGAACACCTCGGCGCACCTGTCGCGCAGCCGCTCGAGCGACGGCTCGTCGACCGCGTCGTCGTGATGGGCGCGGTAGTGGGCGATCTCCGCGCGCAGCGCGACCGCGACATCCTGCGCGGGAACGTCGAGTCCGCGCTCGGCGAGCGCCGAGGTCAGGTTCGGGACCGGCTCGTCGAGCTCGACGAGCGTCCCCAGCGCGTCCAGCAGAACCGCGCGCGGCGGCGGGATGCGGCCGGTCCCGGAGCTAGCGTCCATGACCATGACGGGCATTTTCGTGGACGGGGCGGTCACGTGGACCGCGGGCGCCGCGGCGGCGGTGACGATCCTCGCGACGATCGCCGCGGCATGGCTGGTCGACGTGCTGATGCGGGGCGCCGAGCGGCGGCTCGCGGCACGCTCCGGCGTCGCCTCGCTCGATGCGGCCGGCCACACGCGCCTGCGCGTCGTCCGCCGCCTCGTCTTCGCGCTGATCATCGGCACCGGCTTCTTCCTCGCGCTGCTCCAGTTCGACTCCTTCGACCGGCTCGCGAGCGCCGCGCTCGCCTCCGGCGCCCTGATCAGCGCAATCGTCGGGTTCGCGGCGCGCGACTCGATCGGCAACGCGATCTCCGGGATCTCGCTGGCGGTCACGCAGCCGATCCGCGTCGGCGACCTGATCGCGATCGGCGACGTGCACGGATCGGTCGAGGACGTGACGCTGACCGCGACCTGGGTGCGGACGGCGGACGGCGCGCGCATGATCCTCCCCAACCAGCTGATCACCGGCGGCGGCGTGCGCAACGACTCGATCGGCCGCGAGCCGGTCACGCCGTCGGCATCGGTGTGGATCGACCCCGGCGGCGGACGAGGCGGCGGCGATGGCGCTGCTGTCCGCGCTTCCCGGGGCGTCGGGCGCCGCGATCGAGGAGAGCGCGGTCGGCGGCATCCGCATCAGCGTGTCCGCCGACGCCGTCCAGGCCGGCGAGCGCGCGAGCACCGAGAGCGCCCTGCGCGCCGCGGCGCTCGCCGCCCTGCGCGGGGCCGGGATCGCTGCGCGCCGGCAGCCGTAGTCCTGAGACCGGCTCGGCCGCGCGCGCCCGTCTCTACACTCGGTGAAGGTTCGGTGGTGCCCGTGTGTCCCTGAAGGACCGGCGCCGCCCGCCTTGAAGCCCCCGACGAGATGTCCCGTCGCGCACGACAGCTCCGCCGCCGCCGCGTTCAGGCCGGGCCCGCCCGCGCCATCTTCGTCGTACTCGGGCTGCTGGTCGCCACCGCGATCATCGGTGTCGCCGCCAGCGTCGGCTACATCGCGAGCGTCGCGGGCTCGGCGCCGGACATCGCCGAGCTGAAGCCGGTCGACCAGGGCGCGACCTCCGTCGTCTACGCCGCTGACGGCAGGACGCGCCTGGGCTTCATCCAGGGCGACACGCTGCGCACGCCGGTCGCGGCCTCCGCGATGCCCCAGTCGATCCGCAACGCGACCGTCGCGATCGAGGACCGGCGCTTCTACAAGCACGGCGGCGTGGACTTCGAGGGGATCGTGCGCGCGGCGATCAAGAACGTCTCGAGCGGCGAGACCGTGCAGGGCGGCTCCACGCTGACGATGCAGCTCGTGCGCAACCTCTACAGCGGGAACCGCGCACGCGCCGGCCTCGCCGGCTACAAGCGCAAGATCCGCGAGGCGAAGCTCGCGTCCGAGCTCGAGGATCGCCACCCCGGCATGCGCGGCAAGCGCTGGATCCTCACCCAGTACCTCAACAGCGTCCCGTACGGGACGGTCGGCGGGCAGACCGCCGTCGGCATCCAGTCGGCCTCGCGCGTCTTCTTCGGCAAGCCGGTCAGCCGGCTGACGCTGCCGCAGGCCGCGCTGCTCGCGGGCCTCCCGCAGGCCCCGTCCGACTACAACCCGTTCCTCGATCCCGCGGCCGCGCGCAAGCGGCGCGGCGAGGTCCTCGGCCAGATGCAGCGCGCGGGGTACATCTCCCCGGCGCAGGCGGCGGCGGCGCAGCGCGCTCCGCTCGGCGTGCGACGGACCGCGTACTACGCCAAGCGCCGCGAGAGCTACTTCTTCGACTACGTCCGCACCGAACTGATCAAGCGCTACGGCGCGGCGCGCGTGCGCCTGGGCGGCCTCAAGGTCTACACGACGATCGACCTCAAGCTCCAGCAGGTGGCGCGCAGGGCGATCGCCAACCGGCTGCCGAACCCCGGCGACCCGTCGGCGGCGATGGTGAGCATGGATCCCAAGACCGGCGAGATCAAGGCGATGGCCTCGTCCGGGGACTACGCCGCCTCGAAGTTCAACCTCGCCGCGCAGGGCCGCCGTCAGCCCGGCTCGACGTTCAAGGTGATGGTGATGATGACCGCGCTGCGCCAGGGCGTGGACATCAACAAGACGACCTACGTCTCCAAGCCGCTGAACTTCATCGACAAGAAGACCGGCGCCAAGATCGAGGTCAACACCGACGACCACAGGTACGGCGGCAACACCACGATCTTCAACGGGCTCGTGCGCTCGGACAACACGGTCTTCCAGCAGCTCGACCTGGACCTCGGCCCCGAGCAGGTGCGCCAGACCGCCTACGACATGGGGATCACGAGCCACCTCGACGCGTACCCGGCGGAGGGCCTCGGCGGCCTGCGGATCGGCGTCTCGCCCGCTGGAGATGACGCGCGCGTACACGACGATCAACACGGGCGGCTGGCGCGTGACCCCGGTCGCCATCAAGAAGGTCGAGTTCCCGGGCGGCCACGTCGACACCTCGCTCGGCGAGCGCAAGCGCGTCAAGATCTTCACCGACGGCCAGACGCACGAGGCGACGCTCGCGATGGAGGCCAACGTCCAGCGCGGCACCGGCACGAACGCCCAGCTCGGCTGCCCCGCGGCGGGGAAGACCGGCACCACCAGCAGCTTCACCGATGCCTGGTTCGACGGCTTCACGACCTCGCTGAACACCGCGGTCTGGGTCGGCTACCCGAACTCGACGCAGTCGATGACGGCGGTCCCCGGCTACGGCGAGATGTTCGGCGGCCTCGCCCCGGCGCTGATCTGGCACGACTTCATGTCCACCGCGATGCAGTCGCGGCAGTGCGATCCGTTCCCCGAGCCGACGACGCCCTTCGTGTCCGCGCCGTTCTTCGGCGAGTACGCGAGCACGGGCGCGCCCGGCGGCGGCAACGACCCGCTCGCGCAGCAGAACGACACGACCGGCAACGCGCAAGGACAAGAAGAAGAACGACAAGAAGAAGGGCACGAAGGACTACCCGTCCACGCAGTACGAGTCGCCGCCCCAGCCGGCCCCCAAGCCCGGTGGCGGCGGAGACCAGCAGCAGCAGGCTCCGGTCTCGCCGACCGGCGGCGTCGGCGTCGGCTGAGCGGGGCCGCAGGCCCCCCGCTGCTACCGTCAAGCCCGTATGGGCAAGGAAGAAAAGGTCGAATTCGAGGGCGAGGTCGTCGAGGCCCTGCCGAACGCGATGTTCCGCGTCCAGCTCGATAACGGCCACAACGTGCTGGGCCACGTGGCGGGCAAGATGCGCCGCTACCGGATCAGGATCCTTCCCGGCGACCGCGTCCGCGTCGAGCTGTCCCCGTACGACCTGGACCGCGCCCGCATCATCTACCGCCACCGGTAGGAGCCCCGCGGGTCGCCGCGATGTCCAGCGCCGAGCCGGAACATCCTCCCGCCGGCGAACTGGAGCTGATCGCCGCCTTCGAGCGGCTGATGCAGCCCCGCTCCGACCGCATCGTGCGCTGGGTCGGGGACGACGCGGCCGTCGTGCGCGGGCGGCCGTTCGCGGTGACGAGCGTCGACGCCATGATCGAGGGGGTGCACCTGCGGCTCGATCCGCCGCACGCGACCGCCGCCGACGCCGGGCACCGGGCGCTCGCCGCCGCGCTGTCCGACCTTGCCGCGATGGGCGTCGAACCCGGCGAGGCCTACGTCGCGCTCGGCGTCCCACCGCACGTCGGCGCAGATGACGTGATCGCGCTGGCCGAGGCGATGGAGCAGCTCGCGGCAGCCACCGGCACGACGATCGCCGGCGGCGACCTCGTCCGTTCACCGGCGCTCATGATCGCGGTGACCGTCGTCGGCTGGGCCGACCGGGAGGAGGACATCGTCGGGCGCGACGGTGCGCGCACGGGAGACGGCGTCTACGTGACCGGCGCCACTCGGCGCATCCGCCGCGGGGCTGGCGATCCTCGACGGCCGGGCGCAGGGCGACCCCGCGCTCGTCGCCGCGCACCTGCGACCGCAGCCGCGACTGGCAGCCGGGCGGGCGCTCGCCCAGGCGGGCGCCGGCGCGCTGATCGACATCTCCGACGGCCTGGCCACCGACGCCCGGCACATCGCCGAGCGCAGCGGCGTCCTGCTCGCGATCGACCTGGAGCTCGTGCCCGTCGCCGAGGGCGTCGCGGACGTCGCGCGCCAGCTCGGCGCGGACCCGGCGCAGTTCGCGGTGACGGGCGGCGAGGACTTCGAGCTGTGCGCCTGCATCGGCGACGCAGCGGCGGTGGCCGTGCCGGGACTCACCCGCATCGGCGACGTCCAGCCGGGACCGGGGATCGTGAGCTTCAGGCGCTCCGGCGCTGCCGTTCCGGGCCTGTCCGGCTATCAGCACCTGGGCTGATCGACTCCGGACGCGCGTCCTGCGCGGCGCGGTCCTCGGCGCCGTTCGGCGGCGTCGACATGATGCCCGCGTGGGACAGCAGCGCGTCGGCGACGGCGTGTGGATCGACCACGTAGCGGCCGCTGGTCACGTTGATGCGAAGGCGATCAAGGTCGAGCATGAAGGGCGAGTTCCTTGGGGGGCGGCGGGCATCCGTACCCGTCCCCCAAGGCATCGGCGCGCGACGCGCGGCGCCTTGAGAGCTCTCAGCGGACGTCCGAGCGCGCCGAAGGACGCGCGGTCAGCCCCGCAGCGCCGAGTCGGTGCCGCCGAGCGAGCCCGGTCCGGCGTAGCTCGCCGGCCCGCGGACGGTGATCGGCGCCTGTGGGCCTGACGAAACGCGCGGCCGCAGCGCGGCGCGCAGGACCATGATCGCCGCCCCCGCGATCAGCGCGCAGCAGGCGATCGCCAGCGGGCCGGCCTGGCCGCCCGCGAGCCACAGGAGGACGATCCAGGGCGCGTCGGCGACCGCCACGCCGAACTGGCCGGTGACGGAGCCGACCACGAGCAGGACGGGCACGAGGCTGAGCAGGACGAGCACGACGAGGAGCGGCGGCGGCATGCGCGCCTCCCGCGTCGCCGTCAGCGGCCAGATGTTCGCCGGGAGCACGAGCAGCAGCGCCGCGTACGGATTCACGATCCAGGCGACGACGGCGACGAGACAGGTCACGACGAGCGGCGCGAGCGGCGCCGCCGCGGCCGGCTCGAGCCCGGGCGGCGCAGGACGCTCGCGCGTGAGCGGGCGCAGGAGGAGCGACGCGAGCAGCACCACCGCGACGGTGCAGCCGATCGCGGCCCAGCCGCTCCCGTCGAGGGGCGCCGACGACGGGAGCGGTGGCGGCGCCGTCGCCGGAACGGCGCCGGTCAGCCCGAGCCCACGGGCGAAGAGCGCGGCGAGCGCGAACGGGACCGCGGCGAGGACGACGCGGCCGAGCGCGGGCGTCAGCCGCTCACGCCGGCGCCGCGCACGTGCGACCGCGTCGAAGATCATGAGCAGCGCCGGGGTCAGCAGCGCGAGCACGAGCAGCCGGACCGCCCAGGCGGGCAGCAGCTTGCGCGCCACCGACAGATCGCGCGACGGCGCGGCGGCGATCCGCTGACCCGTCTCGAGCGCCGTCACGGCGCGCAGCGCGGCACGGCCGAACGCGCCGAGCTGATCGGCCGACACGGGCGCAGCCGGTGACGGGGGCGGCTCGCCGCTCGCGGACAGGCGCACCGCCGGCAGGCCGTCCTCGCCCAGCACCCCCTGCCCCGAGGGCGACCACGGCCAGGCGAACCGCGCGAGCTCGGCGCGGGCGAACGGAACCCCGGCATCGAGCTGGGCCTCCTGGCGCAGCGCGAGGGCCACGGTGCGCTGCAGCCGCATCGGCGCCAGTCCCGCGCCGTTGGACCACGGCACGACGAGCAGCCGGTCCGACACCGGGCCGGCGAGGTCTCCGAGCTCGATCACCGCGTCGACCGGCCGGCCGAGTGCGCGCGCCAGCTCGCGCATCCCGCCCTGGCCGCCGGTCTCACCGCTGACCGACGCGAAGGTGACGCTGCGCGACGGCCGGGTCGCCGCGATCACGCGAGCGAGCTCGATCATCCCCGCGGTCCCCGAGAGCTGGGCCGCCGCGCCGCGGCCGGAGGAATCGCGCGCGGCCACCACCACGAGCTGCGCGAGCGGCGCGCTTCCCGGCTGCTGCGCCAGCACCGTCACGAGCTCGCGATCACCGTCAGGCGTCGGCGCACTGCTGACGCGGCGCACGACGCGGACACCCGGCAGGGCGGCGCGCAGCTCCGTCGCAACGCGCCCCGCGAGCTGCGCGTCCGCGGCGCTGCCGGCCCGGCGCACCGGATACGTGCGCGCGAGCTCGTCGAGCAGCCGACCCGCGCGCACCTGGTCGAACGCGTCGGGGGTGAGCGTCGTGCGCAACGGCGCGGGGCGGTTCTCCAACGAGAACGCGACCACGATCAGCGCGAGGAGGACCGGCAGCAACGCCGCCCGGTAGATGCGCGGATCCAGCATCAGCGAGCTGAGCCTAGTACCCCTACCCTTCGCGACAGATGGCCGACCGGCCGCCACGCATCCTGCTCGTCGACGATGAGGAGTCGATCCGCACGCTCCTCTCGTACCCGCTGCGCAAGGACGGGTACGAGGTGATCACCGCGGTGGACGGCAAGGAGGCGCTCGATCGCTTTCGCGAGACCACCTTCGACCTCGTCGTCCTCGACGTGATGATGCCGGTGCTCGACGGGCTCGAGGTGTGCCGCGTGCTGCGCGCCCGCAGCACCGTGCCGATCATCATGCTGACCGCCAAGACCGAGGAGGTCGACAAGATCGTCGGCCTCGAGCTCGGCGCCGACGACTACATCACCAAGCCCTTCTCGGTGCGCGAGTTCCGCAGCCGCGTGAAGGCGGCGCTGCGGCGAGCCTCGATGGTCCGCGACGAGAGTCCCGACGGCCAGGCGCCGCTCGAGATCCGCGAGCTGCGCATCGAGCCCGCGCGCCGCGCCGTCCGCGTGCGCGGCGACGAGGTCGCGCTGACCTTCGTCGAGTTCGAGATCCTCGCCGCGCTCGCCGGCGGGCCCGGCCGCGTCTGGACCCGTGAGCAGCTCCTCACGCGCGTCTGGGGCGACAGCGCCTACCGCGATCCGCGCACCGTGGACGTCCACATCCGCCACCTCCGCGAGAAGCTCGAGCGCGACGCGCGACGGCCGGAGTACCTGTTCACCGTCCGCGGGGTCGGCTACCGCTTCCGCGACGCGGACGACGGCTGAGACCCGCGCGCCCACCGGTCCCGCGACATGCGCTCACTTGCCAACCGCCTCGCGCTGATCTTCTTCCTGATCACCCTCGGGGCGATGACGATCGTCTACGTCGGCGTCGTGCCGAACCTCGAGTCGAGCCTCGTCAGCGACCGCAGCGACCGGCTCGAGCGCGCCGCCGCCCGCACCACGCCACCGATCGCGCGCGCGATCGACTCGAACTCACCGGTGGCCGAGGTCGACCGGCTCGTGCGTCAGGCCGCCGACCAGGCGAACGCCCGCGTGACGCTGCTCGGCGTCAACCGCGGGAGCTTCGGCACGCAGCCGTTCGTGAAGTCCGATTCCAACGCGAACGCCGACATCCGCGACCTCGAGTTCCCGGCCGTCGACACCGCGATCCAGAGCGGGCGGGTCGCGCGGGCCACCGAGTCGGGCAGGGATGGACGCGTCGTCGAGCTGGCGCTGCCGCTGTTCTTCCGCGACGCCGGCGGGCACCGCCTGCTCGGCTCGGTCGCCGTCTACTCCGCGCCGCTGGAGGACGTGCAGGCCAACGTCGAGCTGGTGCGCACGCGCATCCTGATCGCGGGCCTCCTTGCCCTCGCAGCCGCCGTGCTCGCCGGCTTCCTGGTGGCGCAGTCGCTCGGCCGCCGCGTCGGGCGCCTGGAGCAGGTCGCACGCCGCGTCAGCACCGGGGACTTCTCGGCGCGGTTCCCGGTCGACCGTGACGACGAGCTCGGCCGCCTCGCCGCCGCGCTCGACGCGATGCAGCGCCAGCTCGCCGAGCTCGACACGGCCCGCAGGCGCTTCATCGCGACCGCCTCGCACGAGCTGCGCACGCCGATCTTCTCGCTCGGAGGCTTCCTCGAGCTGCTCGAGGACGAGGATCTCGACGAGGAGACCCGTACGCGCTTCATGGACCAGCTCCGCCAGCAGGTCGACCGGCTGGGCAAGCTGACGACCGACCTGCTCGACCTCTCCCGGCTCGACGCCGGCGCGATCGAGCTGCGCACCGACGAGACCGATCTCGCGCAGCTCGCCGAGACCGTCGCCGCGGAGTTCGTGCCGGCCCTCGGCGCCCACGAGTCCGAGCTGGAGCTGCGCCTCGGCGACGAACCGGTCGTCGCCGCCTGCGACCGCGAGCGCGTCGCGCAGGTCCTGCGCATCCTGCTCGACAACGCGCTCGCGCACACGCCCTCCGGCACCGATCTGCTGCTCTCCGCCGGCCGCGACGACGGTCGGGTCCGCCTCGCCGTGACGGACGCGGGGCCTGGGCATCCCGCGCGGTGACCTGCGCCGCGTCTTCGAGCCCTTCTACACCTCCGACGGACGTCGCGGCTCAGGGCTCGGGCTGGCGATCGCGCGCGAGCTGGCCGAGCGCATGGGCGGCGAGCTGATCGCCGAGAGCGTCCCCGGGCGCACGACGTTCACGCTCACGATCCCGGCCTGACGACCCGCGCGGGCCACCCGTCCGGAGCCGCCCGCGCGGCCGGTAGGCTGGCGCGCGTGTTGCAGCCCGTCCACGTGGCGCACAAGTCGCTCGCCGACTACACGCACCTCGCGGGCCGCGACCTGATCGAGGAGGTCCGCGCGCTCGCCGAGCCGCTCCAGGGGCTGCGCGTCTCGCACATCTCGGCGACCGCGTTCGGCGGCGGGGTCAGCGAGCTGCTCTACACGCTCGTGCCGCTGATGCGCGACGTCGGCCTCGAGGCCGACTGGCAGGTGATCTACGGCCGCGAAGAGTTCTTCCACGCGACCAAGCAGATGCACAACGCGCTTCAGGGCGACCCGCAGGACCTGACCGAGGAGCAGTGGGCGATCTGGCTCGGCTACAACGAGCTCAACGCCCAGCAGCTCCACGAGGACCTCGACGTCTGCTTCGTCCACGACCCGCAGCCCGCGGCGCTGATGGGGCTGGCGGGCGAGAAGGCGCGGAGCTGGCTGTGGCGCTGCCACATCGACCTCTCGACGCCGAATCCGGCGACGATCGAGCGGCTGCTCCCCTACGTCCGCGACTACCCGCACTCGGTCTTCCACCTCGCGGACTACGTGCCTGCCGGCATGGGCGGCACGGTGCACCTGGT
Source organism: uncultured Actinomycetes bacterium (assembly GCA_963721255.1). Classification (GTDB taxonomy): domain Bacteria; phylum Actinomycetota; class Thermoleophilia; order Solirubrobacterales; family Solirubrobacteraceae; genus F1-60-MAGs163. The sequence continues at coordinate 48,794 of CAVRIM010000019.1, read as the reverse complement.
GCCGCCGGCGATCGACCCGCTCGCGCCGAAGAACATGGCGCTCTCGCCCGAGGACGCCGCGTACGTGTGCCAGCAGTTCGGGGTCGACGTGGACCGGCCGCTGCTGCTCCAGGTCTCCCGCTTCGACCCGTGGAAGGACCCGATCGGCGTGATCGACGCCTACCGCGCCGTCAAGGAGGAGATCCCGGGCGTGCAGCTGGCGCTCGTCGGCTCGATGGCGACCGACGACCCGGAGGGCTGGGAGTTCTTCAACGAGACGCTCACGCACGCCGACGACGACGAGGACATCAAGATCCTCAACAACTTCAACGGCGTCGGCAACATCGAGGTGAACGCCTTCCAGGCGCACGCCGACGTCGTGATCCAGAAGTCGACGCGCGAGGGCTTCGGCCTGACGGTCACCGAGGCGCTGTGGAAGGGCAAGGCGTTCGTCGGCGGCAACGTCGGCGGGATCCCGCTCCAGATCCAGGACGGCGAGACCGGGTTCCTCGTCGACAGCCCCGTCGAATGCGCCCAGCGCTGCATCGAGCTGCTGCGCGACCCGGACCTTGCCCGCACTCTGGGGCGGGCGGGCAAGGAGCACGCGCGGCGGCACTTCCTGTCACCGCGCTACCTGCGCGACTACCTGCGGGTGTTCAGCGCGATGGCCGACGAAGCGTAGGCTGTCCGGCATGGACGGTTCCGGCGAGACCCCTGTCGTACTGGTCTCCAACCGGGGGCCGGTGACCTTCGAGGACGACGGGACGGTCCGCCGCGGAACGGGCGGCCTCGTGACCGCGCTGACCGGCCTGGCCTCGCACCGCCACGCCGTCTGGGTGGCCAGCGCGATGACCGAGGCCGACGCCGTGCGCGCCCAGGAGGCGGGCCAGCGGCCGTTCGCGGTGCGCTCCCCGACAGGCGGCGAGTACCTCGTCCGGCTGGTGGAGAGCGACCCGGTCGCCTACGACCGCTTCTACAACATCTTCGCGAACCCGATGTTGTGGTTCATCCAGCACTACCTCTGGGATCTCTCGAACGCGCCGGACGTGCGGCGCAACGAGATCGAGGCCTTCGAGTACGGCTACAACGTCGTCAACGAGGACCTCGCGACCGCGGTGCTCGAGGAGATCGACGAACGCCCCGAACCGCTCGTGATGGTTCACGACTACCACCTGTACACGCTGCCGGCGCTGCTGCGGCGCGCTCGCCCCGACGTCTTCCTGCACCACTTCATCCACATCCCGTGGACGCAGTCGGACTCCTGGCGGGTGCTGCCGAACCGGATCCGCGAGGAGCTGTTCCACGGGCTGCTCGCCAACGACATCATCGGCTTCCACACCCAGGCCTACCGGCGCAACTTCCTCCAGTGCTGCCGTGACCTGCTGGATCTCGACGTCGACTTCGACCGTGGGATCGTGCATCACGAGGGCCGCGAGGTGTGGGTTCGCAGCTACCCGCTGCCGATCGACGCAGCCGCCACGCTCAAGGTCTCGGAGTCCGAGCGCACGCTCGCGTTCGAGGAGGAGCTGCTGCGCCGCCGGCGCGAGTTCCTGATCCTGCGCGTCGACCGCGCCGACCTCTCGAAGAACATCCTGCGCGGGTTCAGCGCCTTCGACCTGTTCCTCGAGCAGCACCCGGAGTTCAGCGAGCGCGTCACGTTCGTCGCCCAGCTCATGCCGTCACGGACCGACGTGCCGGAGTACGCGGAGTACCTGGAGCGCATCGAGGCGCTCGTCGCAGTGGTCAACCATCGCCACGGGACGCCCGACTGGATGCCGATCAACCTGAAGCTCCGCGACGACCTCGAGGAGGCGATGGCCTCCTACCGCAACTACGACGTGCTGCTCGTGAACGCGATGTTCGACGGGATGAACCTCGTCGCCAAGGAGGGCCCGCTGGTGAACCGGCGCGCCGGCGTGTCGATCCTCTCGGAGAACACCGGCGCCCACGAGGAGCTCGGCGAGTTCGCCCTCAGCGTCAACCCGTTCGACATCCAGGAGCTCGCGGACTCGATCCACGCGGCCCTGACGATGAGCGAGGAGGAGCGCGAGCATCGTGCTCGCGGGCTCCAGGCGATCGTGACCACGCGGTCCCCGGGCGACTGGATCGACGAGCAGGTCGCCGACATCCGCCGCAAGGCGGGGTCCACGACGATCTAGCGGTTCCGCGGGTCTAGGGCCAGCCGAACTCGTGCGCGGCGGCCGCCTGCGGCTGCCGGACGGGCGCGGGCCGGACCGGGGTGACACCCGCCGCGCAGGCACGGCGGCAGGCGCGACGGCGGGCGCGGGTGAGGGTGGTCGGGCCGCCCGAGCTGCAGCGTGCCGCCTCCGGCGCCGGCGGCGCGGGCGCGGGCGAACTGCCGGCCGGCGTGAGCGCGGCGCCGGTGCGGGCACCGGGTGCGCGTCCCCGGACGGCACGATGACCGCCCGGGGACGCGGGTCCGGGACCCGCGGATCAGCCGGGCGCAGGCGCGGCCACAGCGCGATCAGCGCCACGGCGATGGCCACGAGCACGAGGCTCGCCGGAGGAAGCCTGCGCAGCGGCGATCCGTGGTGGGAGGGGTCCACGCGGCACCTAGCCGTGGCCCGCCCGGCCGCACCCCCCCTGCTACCGTGATCGGCCGCTATGGCTGCTCCCGCGTCCACATACGACCTGATGCTGATGCTCGACGTCAATCTCGACGACGCGCAGCGCACCAAGATCCTCGACGACACGCGCGCGCTCGTGCAGGCGCACGGCACGATCGTGAGCGACAACGAGTACGGCCGTCGCTCGATGGCCTACGAGATCGATCACCGTCCGGACGTGGACTACTCCCTGCTCCAGTTCCAGGGACCGCCGGAGCTGCTCGAGCAGATCGGCCGCACGCTGCGCATCACCGACGGTGTCGTGCGCTTCCGGGTCATCAAGCTCCGGCACGATTCGCCGCCGGCGCCGGACCTGCGCCAGTCCGCCGTGCCGGCACCGGAGGTCGCGGAAGCGATCGCCGAGCCCGCCGCAGGCTGAGCGGCCTCCCGCCGGTTCGCGGCGTCAGACCATCGCTTCGCGGAGCGACTGCGCAAATAGCGTGGAAGCGCGCGCTCGAACCCCGGATCCTGGCCGGACTCGGGTCTAGACTCGCCGCGACAACTGCCGATCGAGACGCAACATCGTTCGCCCCCGAAAGGAGCACGGCCCATGGCCGCCTCGAACATCAACCGGGTCATCATCACCGGGAACCTCACCGCCGACCCCGAGCTCCGCTCGCTCCCGAGCGGAACCTCCGTCTGCAAGCTGCGCGTCGCCGTCAACACGCGCCGCAAGGACGGAGCCTCAGGCGAGTGGGTCGACAAGCCCAACTACTTCGACGTGACCGTGTGGGGTGCCCAGGGCGAGAACTGCGCCAAGTACCTCGCGAAGGGCCGCGGCGTCGCGCTCGACGGGCGCCTGGAGTGGCGCGAGTGGGAGAGCGAGGCGGGCAAGCGGTCCGCCGTCGACATCATCGCCGACACCGTCCAGTTCCTCGGCGGCGGCCAGGGCGAGGGCGGTGCACCTGCAGCGCGCAGCTTCACCCCGCAGTCCGACGTCCCGGTCGACACCAGCGACTTCGCCACGGCCCCCGCCGGCGGCGGCTCCCCGTCAGAGGACGACATTCCGTTCTAGGCGGCCTTTCCGTTGGTCGCAGGCCTGATTCTCGCGGATGACGGTCGCGGCGTTCGCCGCCGATGCTGGGTGCATCGGCTGAACGGGTGGCGATCCGTCGCCGCGAGGACACGATCCTGCGCCAATCGTTCCGTCTACACTGTGTGCTTCGCGCGCCTGACCGGTGCGCGTTTCTTACGTCGTAAGACGAAGCAAGGACTACCGTGGCAAAGCAGCGCACGAAGCCGACCCGCAAGCGGGACAAGAAGGGTGGACCCGGCAGTGGCCGGCGTAAGCCCTGCCTGTTCTGCAAGGACAAGATCGAGTACGCCGACTACAAGGACATCGCGACGCTGTCGCGGTTCACGTCCGAGCGCGGCAAGATCCGCTCACGCCGCATCACGGGGCTGTGCCGCCGTCACCAGAGCCAGGTCGCCAACGCCGTCAAGCGCGCGCGTGAGCTGGCCCTGATGCCCTACGCCGCCGAGCCGGCGAACGAGGGCGTCCGCGGCCGCCGCGACCGTGATCGCGACAGGGACCGCGACTGATGCCGTCGGCGATCCTGCTGCAGGACGTCGAGAGCCTCGGCACCAAGGGTGCCGTCGTCGACGTCTCCAAGGGCTACCTGCGCAACTTCCTGATCCCGCGCAAGCTCGCCACGCCGGCCACCAAGGGCGGCCTCGTCGCCGCCGCCGCGAATGCCGCAGCCCAGGACCGCGCGCAGGAGCACGTCGCCGCGCAGTCCGGTGAGCTCGCCGAGCTGCTGGCCAAGACCGTCCTGACGATCGCCCGTCAGGCGGGCGACGACGGCCGGCTCTTCGGCTCGGTCACCAACGCCGACGTGGCGGAGGCGATCAAGGAGGCCCGCGGGGTCGACGTCGATCGCCGCAAGATCGCGCTCGAGGAGCCGATCAAGCACATCGGGACGTACGTCGTCGAGCTCGAGCTCGAGGGCGGCGTCGCGGCAAGCGTCAAGACGATGGTCGTCGCGCAGTAGCGCCGCGGCGACCGTCACTCAGCGCAACCGCACCACCGCTCTCCGCAGCGCTCGAACTATTCGTGCCGCATTTGCGGCAACCGCGCCGTGCGTGGCGACGGGACCCGTTGCTAGCTTCGACGGTCGGATGACGATGGCTCCCGCGCAGACCGCTCCGCCGATTCCGGCGGGCACCACCCCGCCCCACTCGATCGAGGCCGAGCAGGCCGTCCTCGGGGCGATCCTGCTCTCCGAGAAGGCGCACTACACCTTCATCGTCGAGCAGGAGCTGACGGCGGCCGACTTCTACCGCTCGCGCCACCAGGTCGCCTTCGAGGTCATGGCCGACCTCTTCTCCAGCCGGCGTCGACCTCGACGTCCTCAGCGTCACCGAGGAGCTCAAGGCGCGCGGCAAGCTCGAGGAGGCCGGCGGCGCCGACGAGATCGCCGGGCTCGTCGACCGCGGTGCCGGCCGTCGGCAACCTGCGCCGCTACGCGCAGATCGTCAAGGAGCTCGCGCACCTGCGTCGCCTGCTCGACGCGTCCTACCGGATCCAGGCGAGCGTCTTCTCCCGCGACGGCGAGCCGGCCGACATCGTCGACGAGGCCGAGCGCGCGATCCTCGACATCCGCATGGGCGGTGACGGCAAGGACTTCCGTCCGGTCGGCGAAGTCCTGGAGGAGGAGATCACCCGCTGGCAGGCGCTCGCCGAGGGCGGCAACAGCATCACCGGCGTGCGCTCGGGCTTCGACGACCTCGACACGATCACCGGCGGCTTCCAGCCGGGCAACCTGATCATCCTCGCGGCACGCCCCTCGATGGGCAAGTCGGCGCTGGTCACGAACATCGCCGAGAACGTCGCGCTCGACAAGCGCGATCCGCGGCCGGTCGCGCTGTTCTCGCTCGAGATGTCCGAGGGCGAGCTGGCACAGCGCTTCGTCGCCTCGCAGGCGTCGATCAAGGGCGACGACCTGCGCAAGGGCAAGGTCAAGCCCGAGCTGTGGAAGCGCGTCCTGAACGCCGCCGGCGACTACGACCGCTCGAAGCTCTACATCGACGACTCCTCGGACATCGGCCTGCTCGACATCCGCGCCAAGGCGCGCCGCCTGCACCAGAGCTTCCACGACCAGGGCGGCCTGGGCCTGATCATCATCGACTACCTCCAGCTGATGCGGGCCGACACCCGCTACGACAGCCGCGTGCAGCAGGTCGGCGAGATGAGCCGCGGACTGAAGATCCTCGCCCGCGAGCTGAAGGTCCCCGTGATCGCGTTGTCGCAGCTCTCCCGTGGCGTCGAGTCGCGGACCGACAAGCGGCCGATGCTCTCCGACCTGCGCGAGTCCGGGCAGATCGAGCAGGACGCCGACCTCGTCATGTTCATCTACCGCGACGAGTACTACAACCGCGAGGAGTCCGAGGACCCCGGCGTCAGCGAGATCATCATCGCCAAGCACCGCAACGGCGGCCTGGGCGACGTGAAGCTGACGCTTCCAGCACGAGTACCCGCGCTTCCGCAGCATCCTGCGCGAGGCGGCATGACAGCCTCCCTGCCCGCTCGGCATCTGCGACGGATCGGGCTGGATCGAGGACGAGGAGGCGCGCGCGGTGCGGGCGTGCCGCTGCCGCCCGCAGCTCATCGCGGGCCGGCGCCAGCGCTCGCTCTCGGCCGTCGTTCCCCGCCGCTACCGCGGCGTCTCGTTCGACCGCCCGCCGGTCACCGAGATGCCCGCGCCGCAGGTCGACGTCGCCCGGCGCTACGTGCGCCGGCTCGACGAGCGCCTGGACCAGGGCCGCGGGCTGTGGTTCTTCGGCGGCGTGGGGACCGGCAAGACGACGCTCGCGATGCTCGTCTCCTCGGCGGCGCTGGAGGCCGGCCGCAGCGTCGCGATCTACTCGCTCCCGCGGCTGCTCGCCGAGATCCGTGAGACCTTCGAGAGCGACCGCGAGGGCTCGTACACGAACCTGATGGACCGCCTGACCGAGGTCGACCTCCTGCATCTGGACGACGTCGGCGCCGAGAAGACGAGCCCGTGGGTCCTCGAGCAGCTCTACTCGATCGTGAACGCCCGCTACGAGGCCGAGCGCGCGATCCTGATCACGACGAACCTCGAGCGCGCCGAACTGGTCGAGCAGATCGGCGAGCGCACCGTCTCCCGCCTCGAGGAGATGTGCGACGTGTGCCCGTTCTTCGGGCGCGACCGCCGGGTCGTCGAGATCACCGACCTGCGGCTGGCCTGAACGCCGCCGGAACCCCCCTCCGCCCTACACTCACACGAACATGCCGAGCATCGTCATCGTCGGCGCGCAGTGGGGAGACGAGGGGAAGGGGAAGGTCGTCGACCTGCTCGCGGAGAACGCGGCCGTCGTCGCACGCTTCCAGGGCGGCAACAACGCCGGGCACACGATCGTGCGCGGCGACGAGGTCTTCAAGTTCCACCTGATCCCGTCCGGCATCCTCTACCCCGGGACGACGTGCGTCATCGGCAACGGCGTGGTCATCGACCCGGCCGTCCTGATCGGCGAGATCGACGGGCTGAAGGCGCGCGGCGTCGACGTGGGCAACCTGCGCGTGAGCGCCAACGCGCACGTGATCATGCCCTACCACCTGATGCTCGACCACGCCGGCGAGGCGAAGCTCGGCAAGCTCGAGATCGGCACGACCAAGCGCGGGATCGGCCCCTGTTACGCCGACAAGTCCGCGCGGCTCGGCATCCGCGTGCAGGACCTGCTCGACGAGAAGATCCTCAAGCAGAAGATCATGGCCGCGCTCGAGCCGAAGAAGCTGATGCTGCGCCCGTTCGAGCGCGATCCCGCGCTCGACCTGCAGGCGATGACCGAGCAGTACATGCTCTACGGCCACCGCCTGGAGCAGCACATCGCCGACACCGCCGCGCTGCTGCACCGCGCGCTCGACGACGAGCAGCTCGTCATCTTCGAGGGGGCCCAGGCCGCGCTGCTGGACATCGACCACGGCACCTACCCGTTCGTGACCTCGTCGAACCCGGTCGCGGGCGCGGCGTGCGTCGGCAGCGGCGTCGGCCCGCGCGACATCACCGAGGTCTGGGGCGTGGCGAAGGCCTACGCGACGCGCGTCGGCGCGGGGCCCTTCCCGACCGAGCTCGACGACGACCTGGGCGACGAGCTCCGCCGTCGCGGCGGCGAGTTCGGCACCACCACCGGCCGGCCCCGCCGGACCGGCTGGATCGACCTCGTCGCGCTGCGCTACGCGTCGCGCATCAACGGGATGACCTCGCTGGTGATCACGAAGCTCGACGTGCTCGACGGCTTCGAGACGCTGAAGGTCTGCACCGGCTACCGCACCGCCGAGGGCGCCGAGGTCGACGCCTTCCCGTACCACCAGACGGTCCTGCACCACGTGACCCCGATCTACACCGAGCTGCCCGGCTGGAACACGGACATCACGGGCCTGCGGACGGCCGAAGAGCTGCCCGAGGCGCTGCTCGACTACCTGCGCTTCATCGAGGAGGCCGTCGGCGTGCCCGTCGGGCTGCTCGGCGTCGGGCCCGCGCGGGATCAGGTCGTGTGGACGGGGGAGCGGTCGCCGTTGCTGCCCCAGCCGGCGTAGGGCTCGGGCGTTGGCGGCAGGGAGAGCATCAGACCGCGCCTGCCGCGCGGTCGGGCCTGCCAGGGGGCCGTACCTAGCGAAACCGCTCGAGCAGCTGACTCCTCCGGCACCTCGCGCACGACGCGCGCGGGGACGCCCATCACGACGGCGCGCGCCGGGACGTTTGCGGTGACGACGGCTCCGGCGGCGACGAACGCCTCCTCGCCGACCTCGACGCCGGGCACGAGCACCGCTCCGCCGCCGATCCGGCATGCGCGCCGCAGCGTCGCGCCGCGCAGCACGTCGTCCTTCGTGTTGCGCGCCATCGTGTCGTCGTTGGTCGTCATCGCGCAGGGGCCGAGGAAGACGTCGTCCTCGACGACGGAGAAGGCCGTGACGTAGACGTTCGTCTGGATCCGCACGCGCTCGCCGATCACGACGTCGTTGTCGATCGCCGAGCCGCGGCCGACGACGCTGCCCGCCCCGATCACCGCGCGCTCACGCACGTAGGCCTGGTCGCCGATGATCGCGCCGGCGCCGATGTGGGCACCGGCGAAGACGATCGCCTGCGCGCAGATCGCCGCCCCGGCCTCGATGACGAGTCCGTCGGCCGCGACGCCGGCGGCCGCCGACGTGGGCGCGAGCACCGCCGGCTTCCCGAGGATCACCCCGTCCTGGACGGTCACGCCGTCGCCGATCACGACGCCGTCGTGGACGACGACGTGCGCGCCGAAGCGCACGCCCTCGCCGATCCGGGCCCCCGAACTAAGGACCAGTCCTGGTGCGGAAGGTGCCGACATCGCGGTTACCCTAGTGACCGCATGGGCGCCTCCTCCGACCGACGACTGTTGCGTGGCGCCGTCCTGGGCCTCGGCATGATGGGCCGCCACCACGCGCGCCTGCTGCAGAGCACGGACGGCGTGCGCTTTGCGGGCGCCGTGGATCCCGGTGGGGATCGCTACGGGTCGGTCGCCGGCGCGGGCCAGGTCTACGGCGACGTCAGCGGGCTGCTCGCCGCCGGGACGCCGGACTTCGCCGTGATCGCGGTGCCGACCGAGGAGCACGTGCGAGGCCGCGCGCAAGCTGGCCGAGGCCGGGGTCAACATCCTCATCGAGAAGCCGCTCGCCGCGACGATCGACGAGGCGCGCGAGATCATCCGGCTCTGCGAGGCGGCCGGGCGTGCGCGCGGCCGTCGGCTTCGTCGAGCGCTGCAACCCCGCGCTCGTCGAGCTGCGCCGCCGCACGCTGGAGGGCCAGCTCGGCGAGGTCTTCCTGATCGCCACCGAGCGCGTCGGGCCGTTCCCGAACCGCATCCGCGACGTCGGCGTCGTCAAGGACCTCGCGACCCATGACCTCGACCTCGTGCGCTGGATCGGCGGCTCGCGGATCGAGCGCCTGGCCGCGCAGACCCAGCACCGCATGGGCCGCGAGCACGAGGATCTCGTGCTGGTCACCGGCCGGCTCGAGAGCTCGGTGAGCTTCAACACGGTCGTCGACTGGCTGTCGCCGGCGAAGGTGCGCAAGACCCGGGTCCTCGGCGAGCGCGGGATGCTCGTCGCCGACACGCTGACGTCCGACCTCACCTTCTACGAGAACGGCGAGACGAGCTCGGAGTGGAGCGCCTCGCAGGCGCTGCGCGGTGTCAGCGAGGGCGACGCGACGCGCTACGCGCTCTCGCGCCGCGAGCCGCTGCTCGTCGAGCTCGAGGCGTTCATGGACTTCATCGCCGGCGACGACGACGCGCACGTCGTGTCGCTCGCCGAGGGCCTGGAGGCCGCCGTCTACGCGGACGCGGTCCTGGAGGCCGCCGCGAGCGGCGAGACCGTGCGCCCCGTCGCCGAGGCCGCTGCCGGCTGATGCGCGTCGTCGTCGTCGCGCTCGGCAAGATCGGGCTGCCCCTCGCCGTCGCCGTCGCGCGTGGAGGGCATGAGGTCGTCGGCTGCGACATCGACCAGCGGGTCGTCGACCTCGTCAACCAGGGGCTCGAGCCGTTCCCCGGCGAGGCGGGCCTCGCGGAGGCCCTGACCGAGCTCGTCGGCGACGGGCGGCTGCGCGCCGTCACGGACACCACGGCCGCGGTCGCCGCAGGCCCCGACCTCGTGATCGCCGTGCCGCCGCTGATGGTCGACGACGCCGTGCGCATCGACTGGCGCATCCTCGACGCGGTGGTCGCCGACGATCGGCCGCGGGCTGCAGGCGGGGACGACCGTCTGCATCGAGACGACGCTGCCGGTCGGCACCACGCGCGAGCGCATCGCGCCCGCACTGGAGGCCGCCAGCGGGCTCGTCGGCGAGCAGGACTTCTTCACGGTGTTCAGCCCGGAGCGCGTCTTCAGCGGCAGGATCTTCCAGGACCTCGAGACCTACCCGAAGCTCGTCGGCGGGCTGACCGAGGCGGGCGAGCGCCGCGGCGTCGAGCTGTACGAGTCGTTCCTCAGCGCTCCCGTCTGGCCGATGGGCTCGGCGGAGGCGGCGGAGCTGACGAAGCTCGCCGAGACGACCTACCGCGACGTGAACATCGCCTTCGCGAACGAGATCGCGCGCTTCGCCGACGCCCGCGGCCTCGACGGCCAGCGCGTGATCGACGCGGCCAACAGCCAGCCGTTCAGCCACATCCACCAGCCGGGCATCGCCGTCGGCGGCCACTGCATCCCGGTCTACCCGCGGTTCCTCCTGGAGGGCGACCCGGAGGCGACGATCCCGCGCGCGGCGCGCGCGGCGAACGAGGCGATGCCGGCGTACGCCGTCGAGCGCCTGTCGGAGGCGCTCGGCGGCTCGCTCGAGGGCGCGCGCGTCCTGATCCTCGGCGTGGCCTACCGCGGCGGCGTGAAGGAGACCGCGTTCAGCGGCGCCTTCCCGACCCGCGACGCGCTGCTCGCCGCAGGGGCGATCCCGGTCGCCTCCGATCCGCTCTACGACGCCGCAGAGCTCGACGCGCTCGGGTTCACCCAGTGGGGCGGCGAGACCTTCGACGCCGCGATCGTGCAGGCCGACCACGAGCAGTACCGCTCGCTCGGTCCCGCCGACGTGCCCGGCGCGCGGGCCGTGCTCGACGGCCGCGGCGTGCTCGATCCCGCCGCCTTCGCGGGTTCGGGCGTCGCGCTCGTGCGGCTCGGCCGCCCCGCGGCCTGATCAGCCGGCGAGCGTGCCGACGAGTGCGACGACGCGCGCGCCGGCGTGGCCGTCGCCGTACAGATCCGGCCGCTCCTGCGGCAGCGGCGCGGCGAGCGCGGCGCGGGCGGCGTCCGCGTCCAGGTCGACGAGCGTGTTCCAGCCCGACTCGACGGTCTCGACCCATTCGGTCGTGTCGCGCATCGTCACGCAGCGGATGCCGGCCAGGTAGGCCTCCTTCTGCACCCCGCCGGAGTCCGTGAGCACGCCGGCCGCCCGCGTCAGCAGTGAGGTGAAGGGCACGTAGCCGAGCGGCGGCAGCACGCGGACGCGGTCGCCCGCGGTCAGCTCGTCGAGCAGGTTCGCGGCCTCGAGCCGGGCGCGGGTGCGCGGGTGCAGCGGCAGGACGACCGGCAGGTCGGACGCCTCGCGCAGCACGTGGACGAGCGCGCGCAGACGGCCGGGGTCGTCGACGTTCCCGGCGCGGTGCGTCGTCGCCAGCAGGAACCCGCCGGGCTCGACGCCCGCCGCCTCGAGCGGCCCGTCGTCCGCCATCGCGCGCGGGCGGATCAGCTCGGCGACGTCGACCATCACGTCGCCGACCAGTTCGACCCGCCCCACGACGGACTCGCGCAGCGAGGTTCTCGACCGCGGTCGGCGTCGGGCACAGCAGCAGGTCGGAGAGGTGGTCGGTGAGGACGCGGTTGAGCTCCTCCGGCATCGCGCGGTCGAACGAGCGCATGCCCGCCTCGACGTGGGCGACGGGGATCAGCCGCTGCGCCGCGGCGAGGCCGCCGGCGAGCGTCGAGTTGGTGTCGCCGTAGACGAGCACCGCGTCCGGGCGCTCCTCGTCGAGCACCGGGCCGAGCGCGGCTGAGCATGCGGGCGGTCTGGTCCGTGTTCGAGCCGCCGCCGATCCCGAACTGGCGCTCGGGCGGCGGGATCCCGAGCTCCTCGAAGAAGATCGCCGAGAGATCGTCGTCGTAGTGCTGGCCCGTGTGGATGAGGAGCTCCTCGTGCTGCTCGCGCAGCAGCATCGAGACGGCGGCCGCCTTCACGAACTGCGGGCGGTTGCCGATGACGGTGACGACCTTCACGAGCCGACCGCGGCGGCGATGGCCGCGCGCACGCGCTCGGCGACCGCGGCGGTGAGCGGCCCGGGGGCCGGCGAGAGGCTGACGCCGTCGATCGCATGCACCGGGTGCACCTCGACCGTCGTGACGGCGAAGAACGCCTCGGTCGCGAACGGCAGCTCGTCGAACGAGATCGACCGCTCCGTGACGAGCCCGGTCTCGAGCACCCGGCGGCGGGTGATCGAGTCGAGGATGTGGTCGCTACAGCGGCGGCGTCACGAGCGTGTCGCCGTCCAGCGAGCAGACGAACGCCTGGCGCGCGCCCTCGAGCACGCGCCCGTGCGGCGTGACGAGCAGCGCGTCGTCGGCGCCCTGCTCCTGCGCCAGCCGCGTCACGAGCATGTTCGCGCCGTACGAGAGCGACTTGATCCCGTCGAGGACGCGGGTCGGCGAGTAGCGTGACCGTCGCGAGCGCGATCGTCTCGGGAATCTCGCGCAGCGGCTCCAGCAGCAGATGCGGCGGCCACCGCGCGTGGCGACCATCCGCAGGTACCCCTCGGCCGCCGTGCTCCGCGGCGTCGAGCAGGCCCGCCGCGTCCGCCGCGAACAGGTCCGGGCTCAGCGGCAGCCGCAGGCCCGCCGCCGACAGCGCCATCCGCTCGAGGTGCTCGTCCAGCGCATACGGCACCCCGCCATACACCCGAGCCACCTCAAAGACGCCATCCCCCCGAAGCAACCCCTCATCCAGGATCGAGATCGTCGCCTCCGCCGCAGGCATCACCAAACCATCAACACAACAAAGCACAGCCCGATCCTCGCAGAAACCACAGACGCCTCTCGAGCGAGAGATCGTCGATGCCCACGGCCGCACGGCAAGTGGGAGCTGTGCCGATAGGCACCGCCCCACGCAGCCGGGTGGGCGTGGGCGCGGCGAGATCCGCGAACCGAGTGCCCCCGCTTGGAATCGAACCAAGAACCTTCGGATTAAGAGTCCGCTGCTCTGCCAATTGAGCTACAGGGGCGGGCACTCGCGGGCCCGGTCCTGCGGCCTGCGGACGAGTGATGGTAGCCGCTCGGCGCGGCCTGGCGCTCAGCCGCCGCCGGCGCCCTGGCCGCCGCTCTGCTGCACGGCGCTGGAGAGCTTCTGCTTGTCGATCTGCTTGCGCTGCACGGCGATGCGGGCCTTGACGAGCTTGCGCTGCGCGGGGACGGCGCGGGAGACGGCGCTGCGTTCGGCGAGCACGCTCTTGCGCACCTGGCCGGCGGCGTAGTAGAGCACGGCGAGCTGGCTGTAGAGCGCGGAGCTGCCGCCGCGGTCGTCGATCACGGCGGCGAGTGCCTGCGCGGCCTTCCCGGGGTCGTTGAGCGCGCTCGGAGCCGTAGGCGTTCACCATCAGTGAGGCGAGGTTGCCGTCGGGCTTGGCGGGGTTGAGGTCGAGGTAGGACTGCCAGGAGTCGGCGGCGACCTGAAGGTTCTTGAGCCCGTCGGCGGTGTAGGTGCCGGTCGACTGGTTGTAGCCGTTGATGCTGGCGTCCTGGACCTGTGCGCGAGCGAGGCCGGCCCAGGCCTTCTCGTTCTTGGGGTCGACCGCGACTTCCTTCTTGTATGTCGCGATCCGCTTGGTGTAGATGCTCGACGTGTTCGTGTTGCCGCTGTTGCTGCTGAACGCGTCGAACAGGCCTCCGCTGGTGGCTCCGCCGATGCCGAACAGCACGAGGCCTCCGCCCATGAGGACGGCCAGCGAGAGGTAGATCACCTGGACGGTGCGGCGGCGGCCTTTGCCGCGCAGGTCAAACAGCATGCGCTCAGGATACGCGGGCGGGCCCGTCCTCGGCGCCAGCCGTGGGCTCCGCGTCGTCGCCGGGGTCGGCCTCGGGTCGTCGCGCGTGGTCGTCGTCGTGGCTCCAGGACTCCTCTTCGGCCTCCCAGGCTTCGTCCCAGCGGCTGCGGATCGAGCCGCCGGAGGGCCGGAAGATCCATGACAGCCCGATGCTCAGCTCGTAGAGCAGCACGAGCGGGGCCATCGTGACGAGCATGGTCACGGGGTCGGGTGTCGGCGTCACGACGGCGGCGACGACGGAGATCCCGAGGATCACGTAGCCCTGGCGCACCCACAGGGTGCGCGCGGTGACGATGCCGGTGCGGGTGAGCGCGAGCACGCCGACGGGGACCTGGAACGCGAGCCCCATCAGCAGCAGGAACAGCACGACGAAGCGGTAGTAGTCGCGCGCCTGGATCAGGATGTCGAACGAGTCGTCGTTGAAGTTCTGCAGGAAGTTGACGGCCCGCGGGAGCGCGACGAAGTAGCCGAAGAGCACGCCCGCGGCGAAGAGGACGGGGATCAGCGCCATCAGCGGGAGCGCGATCCGCCGTTCGCGCGGGTCGAACGCCGGTAACAGGAACGCGTAGGCCTGCCAGAGCAGGAACGGGAGCGCCAGCAGCAGCGCGGCGTAGCCGGCGACGGTGAAGGTCGCGACGAAGGGCTCGGCGACGCCGAGCGTGACGGGCCGCCTGCCCGGTCTTCGTCGGCACGGTCTTCGCGGCGCGGTTGACGGCGACCGCGGCCTTCTGGAGCTGTGCGCTGGAGCGCAGCGCCTGCGTGCGCGCGGCGCCGCTGACGCCCGGCTGCGCCGCGAGGCCTGTGAGCGCCGCCTGGGTGCCGGCCAGGGCGGGCCCGAGCTGCGCGAGCGCGCGGCCGATCGCCTGGTCGTAGCGGGCCGCCTGCTCGAGCGGGTCTCCGCCCTTGCCGGGGTGCTGCGAGTCTTCCAGCGGCTTGTTGACGATCTTCAGGATCGCGCTGTTCTCCGCGTAACAGAACGAGAACGCGACGACGAAGACGACGAGGCACCAGATCAGGCGCGTGCGCAGCTCGTCGAGGTGGTCGATGATGCTGAGCCGCTGCGCGTGCCCGATCGGTCGGATGACGGGCATCGCGACGCGCGGCCGGGCGGTCAGGCGCCCGCTGCGGGGCGGTCCTCGGACTGCGACTGGGCGGCCGCGGCCTCAGGGGCGGCGGCGGGGCGGGAGCCGGCTCGGCTGCCCGGGCGGGAGCGAGCTGCGCCGGCTCCACGTCCTCGTCGCTGTCGTCCTTGTCCTTCCCGGTGATCGAGTCCTTGAACTCGCGCATGCCGGTGCCGAGCTGCTTTCCGAGCCCGGGGAGGCGCTTGGGCCCGAAGATGAGGAGCAGGATCACCAGGATGATCGCGAGCTCCGGAAGTCCGATGGGCATTCCGCGAAGCGTACCGCCGCCTGAGGCGGGAAACGCCGTCCTGGACACGCGTCCCGGCGCCCCCGCCGTAAATATGGTCTAAACCCGAACCTTTCACCGATGCGCTGTGTTCAAGAGTGCGGTCGTTCGAGCCGATGGAGTGCTCGAAGGCCCGGTCCACACACGAACATGAAACAGCACAACAACACCAATCCCTCGGCCCGGCAGCTCACCCTGCCCTCCGGCCGCAAGATCGAGATCGTGTATCTCGAGGACACGCCGGTGCCCGGTCGCGCCTGACCGGTGCCCTCCCCCGGCGAGCTGGCCGACGCGGAAGCCGCCGTCGACCTGACGCTCTGCGGCGTCTGCAACTGCCCATTCGTCCAGCCGGTCGACTGGGATGAGGCCGGCCCGCGCCACTGGAAGCTCGAGCTGCGCTGCCCCAACTGCGAGTCCCGCGGGACCGTCGTCGTCGGCGACGAGGTCGTCGACCACTACGACCTGGTGCTCGAGCGCGGCAGCGCCGAACTCGCGCGCACGCTGCACGAGCTGGTCGAGTCCGGGATCGACGACGAGGTCGAGCGCTTCAGCACCGCGCTGCAGCAGGACCTGATCCTGCCCGAAGACTTCTAGCGCGTCAGCGGTACCGCTCCACGACGCTGTCCGCCACGAGCCCGAGCGCGGACGCCCGGTCCGCGCCGAGCGCCGTGTCGTCCAGCTCCCGCTTGGCCTCGGCGACGAGGTCGAGCGCCTGCGTGCGCGCGTCCTCCAGCGCGCCGGTCGCCTCGATCCGGTCGCACAGCGCTTCGGCCTCGGCCGCGGTCGTCACGCTGCGCAGGTCGACGGCGGCGAGCGTCGCGTCGCGCTCGCGCGCGGTGATCAGCGGGAGCGTGACGGTGCCGTCGAGCAGGTCGGTGCCGCGGTGCTTGCCGGTGCGCTCGGCGGGACCGGAGACGTCGAGGACGTCGTCGAGGATCTGGAAGCCCAGGCCGATCCGCCGGCCGAAGGCGCCGAGGTCGAGCTGCGCCTGGCCGGTCGCGAGCGTGCCGAGCCGGCAGGCGGCCTCGAACAGCCGGGCGGTCTTGAGCTCGCAGCGCAGCAGGTAGCGGTCGACGTCGATCGTCGTGTCCCAGGCGTCGGCGCGCTGGAGCAGCTCACCGCGCGCGAGCGCGGAGCAGGCGTCGCTGAGCACGCGCACCGCCTCGGGATCCGCGGCCTCCGTGAGCGCCGCGAAGGCGCGCGCGAACAGCGCGTCGCCGGTGGCGACCGCCATCGCGCGGCCGGCCTGCGCGACGACCGTCGGGTGCCCGCGGCGCAGGTCGGCGCGGTCGAGCACGTCGTCGTGGACGAGCGTGGCGCTGTGCACGAGCTCGACCGCCGCGGCGGAGCAGACCAGCGCGTCCTCCTGCTCGGGTGTGCGCGGCGCTCCGCCGGCGAGCAGGACGAGCAGCGGGCGCAGCCGCTTCCCGCCGGCCGCGACCGTCGCGCCGCCGTACTCGTCCAGCGGCGCGCCGTGCGCGACCGCGTCGGCGCGCAGCCGCGCCTCGACCGCGCGCAGCAGCAGCGGCACGTGCTCGCCGCCGGCGCGAACGAGCTCCGCGGTCTCGGGCGTGGCCGGCTCCGGCGCCACGCTCACGCCTCCGGCGGCTTGCGTCCGGCGTGGATCGCGATGATCCCGCCCGCGGTCAGCAGGTAGTGGACCTCGTCGAGGCCGGCGGCCTCGAGCCGCTGCGCCAGCTCGTGCGGGCCGGGGAAGCGCTTGACCGAGCTCGGCAGGTACGTGTACGCGTCGCTGTCGCCGGCCAGGCGCCCGATCAGCGGGACGACGTGGTCGAACCAGGCACGGAAGAAGGTCGAGAGCGGCGGCCTGGTCGGCGTCGTGATCTCGAGCACGACGACGTGGCCACCCGGGCGCGTGACCCGCGCCAGCTCTCGCAGACCGGCGTCGAGGTCGGAGAAGTTGCGCGCACCGAAGCCGACGGTGACGGCGTCGAAGCGGCCGGTGTCGTAGGGCAGGTCGAGCGCGTTCGCCCACTCCCAGTCGATCCTCGGGTCCTTGACGCGGGCGAGGTCGAGCATGCCGTGCGAGAAGTCCGACCCGATGACGTGACCCTCCCGGCCGACGCGATCGGCCAGCTCGATCGCAAGGTCCCCGGTGCCGGTCGCCACGTCGAGCACGTCGCCTCCGGCGCCGACCTGTGCGAGGTCCGCCGCGCGGCTGCGCCAGCGATGGTGCAGGCCGGCGGTCATGACCGAGTTCATCCGGTCGTACACGCCCGCGATGCGGTCGAACATCGCCTGGACCTGAGGCTCTTCCAGCGTCCCGCTGGCGGGGCCGTCGGGCATCACAGGGTGGTGCGGCCGGTCCGCGCTACTTGAGCGCGGAGAGGAACTGCACCATCTCGTTGAACTGCTGCGGATTGCTCTGCTGCAGGCCCTTGAAGGACGGCATCGGCGCCGGCGGGTTGAGCAGCGTCCGGGAGATCGCCGCGCTGGGCAGGCGCGCGCCGATCTCCGTCAGCTCCGGGCCCGGACCGCCGTTGCCGTTGTCACCGAACTTGTGGCAGGCACCACAGCCGGACTGCGCGACGACCTGCTGGCCGGACTGGAACGTGGCGACGGCCTGCGCGCCCTGGAGCTTGACGTTCGCCGGCACCGCGATGTTGACCGCATCGGGCGGGCCCGCCGAGGCACCCAGGTACGTGAGGTATCCCATCGCGATGATCGTGAGGATGCCCGCCGTCGTCGCGAGCGGCCGGCGCTCCGGGCGCCGCTCCGGGTTGCGGTCGTAGAACGGGAGCAGGAACAGCAGGATCATCGCGATCGTCGGCACGCCGATCGTCGCGAACGGGACGAGCGCCGGCGGCTTGATGATCCGCAGCAGCTCGAAGAGGAAGAAGAAGTACCACTCCGGACGCGGCGTGTACGTCGTCGTCGTCGGGATCGACGCGCGGGCCGAGCTCGGCGCCCAGGACGATCGCCATCGTGATGATCACGGCCATCACGAGCACCGCCATGCCCGCATCCTTGGCGACCGCGTACGGGAAGAACGGCTTGCCCTGTGACTTCAGGGTCCCGTAGTCGCGGAGGTACTGCTCCTTTTCCTGCTTGTTCATGCGCGGACCTTGTCCTCGCGCAGGGCGTCGGGCGTCTTTGCGCGGATCCACGGCGGGGCGGTCGTCCCGAGCCGTGCCACGAGGTACAGGTGGAAGCCCATCAGCGCGGCGATCGCGCCGGGCACGGCCAGCATGTGGATCGCGTAGAAGCGCGACAGCGTGGTGGCGCCGAAGTCCGGGCCCGCGCGCAGGAAGTCCGAGAGGTACGGGCCGATGAGCGGGCCGGTGCCGTTGATGTTGACGCCGACGACCGAGGCCCAGTAGGAGCGCTGATCGAACGGCAGCAGATACCCGGTGAACGACATCGTCATCGTGAGGATCAGCAGCGCGACGCCGATCACCCAGTTCAGCTCACGCGGGTACTTGTACGCCCCGAAGAAGAACGTTCGGCCCATGTGCAGGAAGACGAGGATCACCATCACCGACGAGCCCCACCGGTGCATGCCGTGGACGAACTCGCCGAGGAAGACGTCGTTGTTGACGTGGCGGATCGAGTCGTAGGCGCCGTTGGCCGACGGCACGTAGTACATCGCGAGCACGACGCCCGTCACGGCCTGCGAGAGGAACGCGAACATCGTCGCCGAGCCGAGCGTGTAGAACCAGTTGGTGCCCTTGGGCACCTTGCGGAACATCATCCAGCGCGCGCCGCCGGACAGCGAGGTGCGCTCGTCGATCCAGCCGATCGTGGACGACGCGGTCTCGTGCCCGTGCTCGGCCGGCGTCTGCGGGCCGTACTCCTTGCCCGGGCGCTTCGGCGTCGGCGCCAGAGCGCCGGGGACGGGGGGTGCGGGGACCTTGATCTTCGCCATGAATCAGGTGCCTGGCAGCTTGCGCATCGTGGGACGGGACGGGTAGAGGTACTGGCCGACGCCGTCGAGCGGCTCGCCCGGGTCGCGCGGGCTGAAGCGCTGCAGCTCGCTGTTCACCGAGAATCGCGGGCCGATGAAGACCGTGCCGGCGGCGACGCGCGTGTAGAAGCGATCGAGCGGGCGCACCGGGGGACCGCCGACGACCTTGCCGACGAAGTCGTACACCCCGCCGTGACACGGGCAGATGAAGCGCTGCGCGGCGGTGACGAAGTGGATCGGGCAGCCGAGGTGCATGCACGCCGTCGAGATGGCGATGTACGCGTTGTACTCGTCGCGCTTCTCCTTGTCGACGCTCGGGTTGTACTTGCGCACGTAGACCGTCGAGAGGCCGGCATCGGCGATCGCGGGCTCGAGCGTGATCGTGCGCGGCACGTAGTCGTCGGTGCTGAACTCGTTCAGGCGCCCGACGGGCTGCCAGGGCTGGTCCTTCTCCTCGAACACCGGGCCGAGCGCGAAGCCGAGCGCCGGGAGGACGAAGGCACCCGCGGCCACCGCGCCGACGACCTGGCTGCTGCCGGTCATGAAGCGACGGCGCGTGACGGTCTCGCCCTCGAACGCGCCGGGGATCTGACGGTCAGTCGTGTACTTGCTTTTTGGGGGCTTGCGTTCGGCCACGGACGGGTGCTCCAGCATCAGGCGACGGTCTGCGGCCGTCACCGAGCGGGAACCTTAGCTGGGGATAAGTCTACGGTGACGGCAGGCCTGATGCGCCCCGCGCTCAGCGCGCGGGCGCCATGTCGCCGCCGAGCCGGCGCGTGGCGGCCCGCAGCGCGTCCGCCGCGCCGGGAACACCGCTTCTTGCAGCGCCTTTGGCGGCTTCGAGCGACGCCGATCCGCCGTGACCGATCGCCGTCGCCCCGGCCTGCCAGGCCGCGCGGGCAAGCTCGTCGTCGCCGCTCGCCGCGGCGAGCGCGCGCAGGCCGATGACGTCCGCGAGCTCGCGCACCGCGTCGACGTCACCCAGGTCGGCGAGCCATGCCAGCCCGAGCGCGTAGAGCCGGTCGCCGGCGAGCAGCGCCAGGTCGGCGTCGTCCGGATCGAGGATCCGGGAGCGGCCGAGATGCAGCAGATGACCCTCGTAGGCGGCCTCCACGACGGCGGCGTAGGCCTGCGGGTCGGCGGCTGCTCGCGGGCCGGCGGCGGCGAGCGCGCCGAGTCCCGGGTCGTCGGCCGGGACGATCGGCTCGCCCGCGAGCAGCGCCTGCGCCAGCAGGCCGCCCTCCTCCCGCAGCCGACCGCTGACGCGCGCGAGCGCGTCGCCGGTCACGCGAGCTCCGCGAATGCCGCGGCCGCCGCGTCGAGCGTGCGCTCGATGTGCTCGGCGGTATGTGCGAGCGAGGGGAACCACGCCTCGAACTGCGACGGCGGCGGGTACACGCCGCGGGCGAGCAGCGCGCGGCACCACCTGGCGTAGCGATCGGTGTCGCACGCGAGCGCGCCGGCGTAGTCGCGCACCGGCTCCTCGGTGAAGAAGACGGTCAGCAGCCCGGTCGTGCTGGAGACCTGGACCGGCACGTCGCCCGCGGCGGCGCGCAGGCCCTCGGCCAGGGCCGTCGTCGTGGCGTGCAGCCGCAGGTAGGCCTGCTCGTCGAGCTGCTCGAGCGTGGCGAGCGCGGCCGCGACGGCGAGCGGATTGCCGCTGAGCGTTCCCGCCTGGTAGACGTCGCCGGCCGGCGCGATGTGCTCCATCAGCTCGCGCGACCCGCCGTATGCGGCGGCGGGCAGGCCGCCGCCGACGATCTTGCCGAGGACGGTCAGATCGGGGACGACGCCGGTGAGCTCCTGTGCCCCGCCGGGCGCGACGCGCAGCCCGGTGATCACCTCGTCGAAGACGAGCAGCGCACCCGTGGCGCTCGCGCGCTCGCGCAGCAGCTCGAGGAAGCCCTCGAGCGGCGGGACGAGACCCATGTTCGCGGGGTAGGGCTCGGCGAGGATCGCGGCCAGCTCGTGCTCCTGCGTGGCGCGCACGACCGCCTCGCCGTCGTTCCACGGGACGATGATCGTGCCGGCCGTCGCAGCCACCGGCACGCCCGGGCTCGACGGCATCGACGCGGTCGCAAGGCCGCTGCCGGCCTGCGCGAGCAGCCCGTCGACGTGCCCGTGGTAGGCCCCGGCGAACTTCAGCAGCTTCTCGCGGCCGGTCGCGGCGCGCGCGAGCCGGATCGCGCTCATCGCCGCCTCGGTGCCGCTGCTCGTCATCCGCAGCATCTCGATGCCGGGGACGCGGCGGCTCACCTCCTCCGCCAGATCGACCTCGCCGGCGGTCGGCGCACCGAACGTGGTTCCCGCGGCGGCGGCCTCCACGATCGCCTCGACGACCTGCGGGTTGGCGTGACCGAGGATCAGCGGGCCCCAGGAGCAGACGTAGTCGACGTAGGTGTTGCCGTCGACGTCGGTGATCTCCGCGCCGGCGCCGCGCTCGATGAAGATCGGGTCGCGGCCGATCGCGCGCATCGCGCGCACCGGCGAGTTGACGCCACCGGGGAGGTACTGCTGCGCGCGAGCGAAGAGCTCGGCCGAGCGGGTGTCACGCAGGGAGACGGTCACGGGAGAAATGTGCGGCTCAGGCGCCGGCGTGCCCGCCCTGGCGGTCACGTCTGAAGCCATCGGGCGGCGTCCTTCGCGTGGTAGCTGATGACGATGTCTGCCCCGGCGCGGCGGATCGCGGTCAGCGTCTCGAGCACCGCGGCCCTTTCGTCGAGCCAGCCCGCCTGCGCCGCCGCCTTCACCATCGCATACTCGCCACTGACGTTGTACGCCGCGATCGGCAGGTCGGTGGCGTCGCGAACGCGCCGGATCACGTCGAGATACGGGAGCGCCGGCTTGACCATGAGGATGTCAGCGCCCTCCTCCACGTCGAGCAGCGACTCGCGTACGGCCTCGCGCCCGTTGCCGGGATCCAGCTGGTAGCCGCGACGGTCGCCGGACGACGGCGTCGAGCCCGCGGCCTCGCGGAACGGGCCGTAGAACGCGCTCGCGAACTTCGCGCTGTAGGACATGATCGGCAGGTCGGTGCGGCCGTCCTCGTCGAGCGCCGCCCGAATCGCTGCCACGCGTCCGTCCATCATGTCGCTCGGCGCGATGATGTCGGCGCCGGCGCGCGCCTGGCTGACGGCGGTCCGCGCGAGCAGGTCCAGCGTCGCGTCGTTGTCGACATCGCCGGTCGCCCCGCGAACGCCGCAGTGCCCGTGGCTCGTGTACTCGCACAGGCACAGGTCCGCGATCACCAGCAGGTCCGGGTGCGCGGCGCGGATCGCGCGCGTCGCCTCCTGGACGATGCCCTGATCGTCCCAGGCGCCGCTGCCCTCGTCGTCCTTCTCGGCGGGGATCCCGAACAGCAGGACGGCGGGGATCCCGAGCGCGGCGACCTGCCCCGCCTCCTCGGCGACCTGCCCGAGCGGGAGCCGCGCGACTCCGGGCATCGCCTCGATCTGCTGCGGCGCGGCGATCCCCTCCTGCACGAACAGCGGCATCACGAGATCGCCCGCGGTCACGCGCGTCTCGCGCACGAGGTCCCGCAGGACCGGGGTTCTGCGCAGCCGCCGCATGCGTGTCACGGGAAAGGCCATCGCCGAAATGGTAGGGCGCGGGTCAGGTCCGCAGGCGGCGCAGGCCCATGCGCGCTGCGACCGCGTACACGGCGGTCAGCGCCAGCAGGTGCAGTGCCGGGCCCGCGAGCCGGGCCCCGTCGAGGCCGCGCTGGAGACCGTCGAGCGCCGGCTTGAACGGGAAGCAGGCCGAGATCACGCGGATCACGTCGTAGAGGCCCGCGCTGACCGCGTTCTGCGGGGACGAGCGCGAGGAACGCCAGTGGCAGCGCCAGCGCGAACGCCAGCAGCGTCGCGGTCTCGACGTCACGCGCGAGCACGGCGAGCGCGATCCCGAGCGCCGCGAACGCGGCGCCGCCGAGGAGCAGCGCGAGCAGCCAGCTCTGGGCGGAACCCCAGTCGAGCGGGACGAACAGCGAGACGATGCCGAGCAGCGCGAACGCGACGGCCGCACCGAGGCCTCCGGCGAGCAGCAGCTTCGACCCGATCAGCTCCTCCGGGCGCACCAGCCCGCGGACGAGCCGCGCGTAGGTGTGCTCGGTTCGCTCGAGCGCCAGCAGCGCGGCGCCCAGCATGAGCGCGACGAGCATCAGCGAGACGATCGCGGCGGTCGCCACGGCGAACGTCGCGAGTGGCGTGTTGCGCCCGTCGACGCTCGTCGTCTTCGCGACCAGCGGCTGCGAGACCGCGGAGACGATGCCGTTCGCCGAGCCGTCGAGGTTGTCGACCGCGAGGCCGGCGAACTCGGCGACCGCCTGCAGGCGCTTTCGTTCGGACGATCCCTGCGGGAGCCGCCTGACCGCCTCGTTGATCCGCTTGCGGCTCTCCTGCAGGCCGAGCACGTCGATGTGGATCGGCCCGAACGTGAACGCGCCGCCCTTCAGCAACTTCGTCAGGTAGCTCGCGACGACCTTCGTCAGCTTCGTGGAGATCGCGAGGTTCGCGTCCGCGATGCGCGCGTCGACGACCGATTTCACGTAGCGGGCCTTGACGGGATCAGAGCCGTTGACGAGGACCTCGATCTCCGGCGGCGTGCCGCCGAAGAGGTTGATCGTCGCGCTGAGCCGGTCGTTGATGTCGTCCGGCAGGATGACCGCGGCCAGCACGTCGCCGTCCTTGACGAGCTTTGCGGCCTGCGCGCGCGTGGCCACCGGCACCGCGTCGAGGTGCTTTGCGAGCGCGTCACCGACCGCGGCGGGATCGATGGTGCTCCCGGCGAGCGTCGTGACGGGCACGTCGCGCGGGATGTTGTTGACGATCGCGATCTTCGGCTGCTCGGGCGGGCGCGAGAGCGCGAGGCCGATCAGCAGCGCCACGAGCGCCGGGTAGAGGATCAGCGTCAGGACCAGCATCCGCGAGCGGCCGAGGATCCGCAGGTCCTTGCCGGCGAGCCGGAACATCAGTGGCCGCTCGCCTGCAGGAAGCTCACGACCGAGGTCTCGAGGTCGGCGCCGGGCGCGGTGCCGGAGCGGGCGACGAGCTCGGTGGCGGGGCCCGGCGAAGAGCTGCTCGCCGTCTGCGAGCACGAGCAGCCGCGTTGCCGTGGCGCGCGGCCTCGGCGACGTCGTGCGTCGTGAAGATGACCGCGCGGCGGGCGGCGAGCACGCGGTCGATGACCGACCAGAAGCGCGCGCGCTGGCGCGGGTCGAGCGCCGCCGACGGCTCGTCGAGCAGCAGCACCGCCGGGTCGGAGAGCAGCCCGATCGCCACGTTGACGCGCTGGCGGTTGCCGCCGGAGAGCGTCGTCACCGTGTCGTTCGCGCGCTCCTCGAGGCCGGTCAGGGTCAGCATCCGCCGGACCGCGTCGGCCGGCGACTGGACCTTCTCGAGCTGCGCGAAGAGGCGCAGGTTCTCCAGCACCGTCAGCCGCGTGTACAGCGAGAGCCGCTGCGGCACCCAGCCGACGCCCGACTTCGGGCGCTCCACCGTGCCGGCGTCGGCGCGCTGTGCGCCCGCCAGGATCTCGAGCAGCGTTGTCTTCCCGGCGCCGTTGGGACCGATGATCGCGAGCGCCTCACCGCGGCGCAGCTCGAGGCCGACGTCGCTCACCGCGACGCGCGAGCCGAAGCTCTTGCGCACACCGGTCGCCCGCAGGAGCACCTGCGGCTCGTCGTCCTCGCTCTCCCCGGCGTGGGCATCGGCACACACGGCGGGCACCCTATCCGTGAGACTGACGTCCGTGAGTCACCACCCCACGAGCATCCTCTTCGTCGGCGACCTCGTCGGCGGGCTCGGGCGCCGCACGTTCCTCGGGCTGCTGCCGGGCATCCGCGAGCGCTACGCGCCGACCTTCGTCGTCGTCAACGGCGAGAACGTCGCCGGCGGTCTCGGCATCACGCCGAAGCTCGCCGACGAGCTGTTCGAGGCGGGCGCCGACGTGATCACGCTGGGCAACCACGCGTATCACCGGCGCGAGATCCTGCCGTACCTGGACAGCCACGAGCGGATCCTGCGCCCGGCCAACTACCTGCGCTCGCAGCCCGGTCACGGGACGTGCACCGTCGAGCGGGACGGGCTGCGCCTCGGCGTCCTGAACCTCTCGGGCAACGTGTTCATGCGCGCTGGTCACCCGGCGTTCCCCGACGCCGACGCGGCGGTGAACGAGCTGACGAAGGCGGGCTGCGACCACATCCTCGTCGACTTCCACGCCGAGGCGACGAGCGAGAAGGTCGCGCTCGGATGGCATCTCGACGGCCGCGTGACCGCGGTGGTCGGGACGCACACGCACGTGCCGACCGCCGACGGCCGGGTGCTCCCCGGCGGCACCGCCTACATCAGCGACGTCGGGATGACGGGCCCGCGCGGCGGGGTCATCGGCGTCAAGCGCGAGCAGGCGATCGAGTCGATCGTGACCCAGATGCACACGCGCTTCGACACCGCGGACGAGGACCCGTGGATGAACGCCGTGCTCATCCGCTGCCCGCAGCGGCTGCGGGCTGAGGCGCTCGAGCAGCTTCTGCTGCCGTTTGAGGGCCCCACACCGGGCTCCTGACGGGCGCGGTCTGCGCGGCGGGCAGCCGCCCGAGGAACGCGATCAGCGCCAGCGGGACCGCCCACACGAGGTAGAGGTAGAACCAGTAGGTGGCCGCGAGCTGCACGCCGACGAGGATCGCCCCGGCGAGCGCGGCGAGCCCGACGAGGTCGTCGCGCCGCGGCACGAACGCCACCGCGACCGCGAACACCACGAGTCCCGCCTGCACGACGTGCTGGGCGACGTGCCACCCGCCGCCGTAGTACCCCCAGACCGAGAACGGCGCGTCACGCGATGCCTGGAAGCCGATCGTCCGGTCCCAGAACGTGCGCGGATCGGTCTGCGTCAGGACGAGCGCGGCGGCGAGCGCGAAGACGAGCGCCGCGCCCGCCGCGAACAGGAGCAGGGGCCGCGTCCGTGCCCCGCGCCGCAGACCGTGGGTCGCGAGCAGCGGCAGCAGCGCCAGCGGCGCGAGCTTCGTCAGGCCTGCCGCCATCCCGAGCGCGCCGCGCGCGAACGGGCGCGAGGCGGCGTAGATCGCCGCGAGCACCATCGCGGCGGGGAGCGCGTCGTTGGTGCCCGAGTTCGTCGCGTAGATCGTGAACGGGAATGCGACCCACGCGTACGCGAGCACGACGCCCAGCTCGGTGCCGCGGATGCGGCGGCCGATCAGGAACAGCAGCAGCACGCACGCCACGTCGAATGTCGCCGCCGCCGCGTGCGCGGCCGGCAGGTCGTTCCAGCGGCCGACCCAGGGCCAGACGAGCTCGAACGGCACGTACGCGAGGTAGAGCAGCGGGCCGTAGGTGTCGCCCTGCGCGTTGTCGGTCGGGAAGGCCCCGTAGAGCTCGCGCCCGTGCGCGAGCTTGTCCGCGCCGATGACGCCGGAGTAGCCGACGTCGATCACGTTCCCGTCGGTGATGTTGAGCCCGACGCGCAGCCCGACGAGGAACAGCGTCAGGCCCGCGAGCACGCGCCAGGGGATCAGCAGGCGCAGCGGCTCGGGAGGTCGCGGATGGCGCCGCAGGCCGATCACCGCGAGCCGGACCGCGAGGTACGCGAGCGGGATCGCGGACAGCGGGACCGAGACGCCGAGGTTCGCGTCGTTGAAGAACGCGAGCGAGACGCTGAACCCGACGAGCATCAGCAGGTCCAGGTGGAGCATCCGCAGCGGGCGCCGCGGGTCGAGGAACGGGACCACGAAGAGCACGCACAGGGTGATCCAGATCCACGGCGAGTTCACCGACCGCCCGAACGCGCCGGGGTACCCGCGGGCCATGCCCCACGCCACCTGGAAGCCGGTCCAGGCCTCGGTCACGCGGCCGGTGTACGGGTCGACGTAGACCTCGATGATCTGGCGCCGGTCCTTCCCCCGCGTGAACGCCTGCACGACCCAGCGGCCGTCCTTGCGCAGCGCCGTGAGCTCGGTGACGCGGTGACGGCGCAGTTCGCGCGCGATCTTGGGGACGCCGCGTGCCGCCTCCCGTGCCTGCGCGGCCGTCACCTTCCAGGTCGGCGCCGTCGCCGCGAACGGCTGCTGCCCGGCTACGCCGCCGGTCGTGGCCGGGAACGCAGCGTGGGCGACTCCCGCGCCCGACGCGAGCGTGAGGACGAGCGCCGCGGCGACCGCCCAGCGGATCAGCGCGAGAAGCTCCAGAGCTTGTTCACCAGGAAGCTCAGCGGCGTGACGGCGACGATCGCGATCGCCTGCGCGGGCACCTCACGGACGCCCCAGACCTCGATCAGCAGCGTGAGGATGCCCAGGCTGACGAGGAACGCGCCCGTGCTGACGAGCAGGAAGCGCGCCGCCTGGTGCGTGCGCTCGCCCGTTCCCCGCGCGGAACGTCCAGTGCCGGTTCCAGAGGAAGTTGTTCGACACCGCCACGAGGAACGCCAGCGTCGCGGACAGCTTGTAGCCGAACCCGGCGCCGTGGACCGCGGCCGCGAACACCACGAGGTTCACGAGGTAGCCGCTCGCCCCGACGAGCGCGAAGCGCAGGAGCTGGAGCCAGGCGTGCGGCGTGCGGACGGCACGGCGAACGCGCACGCCCACGGTCAGCGGGTGCGCGGGTGCTACGCGGACGACGGCTGCTTCGTCGGACATCGCACCGCTGGAGGCTAGCGGTCGGGCCTGCCGCGGCGGATCAGTTCGCGGGGTCGAGCGCGCTGTGACGGCGACGGGCGACGGCCACGCGCCACGCGCCCCAGCCGGCCGCGGCGAGCAGCCCCAGCGGCAGCAGCGCCGCGAGCGCGACCAGCGACGCGCCGAGCGCGACGGCGAGCACCCGCAGCGCGTCGCGCAGCGCATCCCCGGGCGTCCACGGGCCGCCCCCGGTCGCCCCGCCGGCGCTCGGGCGCTGCGTCACGACCTCGACGTTGATCGTGCTGTAGGCGGTGCGCCGGTGCAGCGCATCGCGGGCGGCCTGCGCACGGGCGATCCGCACGTCGAGCACACGGAGGCGCTCGCGGGCACGCGCCGTCGTCGGCCGCCGTCGTGGCGGCCGCGAGCTGCCGCAGGACGCCGCGGCGCTCGGCCGTCAGAGCGTCGAGCCGGTCGCGCACCGCGACGACGCGCCCCGTGACGTCGAGTGAGGTCTCGCTGCGTGAGCGCACGCGCGCGATCTGTGACAGCCGGGCGAGCGCCGTCTGGAGCCGCGCGGACGGCACGCGCAGATCGAACGTCGCCGACGCCGCCGGCGCCGCCGTGGTCCTCGACGGCCGAGCTGACGACGTAGCCACCGAGGCCGTCGGTCGTGCGCACCACGGCGCTCACGACCTCGTCCAGGCGCCCGGGAGTCGTCGCACAGGTTCAGCTCGGCGCCGCGCTCGACACTGCGCGCGGGAGCCCCGCCGGTCGCGCGCGGCGTGACGGGCGCGGTGACCGCCGGGGCGGCTTCCGCGGTCGCGCCCGCGTCTGCCGGCGGCGGAGCGTCAGCGCTCTTCGGCGACCGCTCGACCGCTCCCACGTCGCTCGTCGCGCGTCGCGGGGTGCGGGCGCCGTGGCCACCACGCCGGGGCGATCGCTGCCGCCGCCGCCGATGACCGCGACGCCGGCGATCGTCACGACCGCGAGCGCGCAGGCCGCCGCCGGCAGCAGCGCTCGCCGCCGGGACCTGGGCCGGGGTGACGCGGTCCGGGCAAAGCCCGCCGCGGCGCGCTCGTCGAGCCGGGCGATGACGCCGGCGTCCGGGCGCGGGCGCGCATCGCGCACGTCGACGGCGAGGGCCGCGAGCTCGGCCAGGTCCGGGTCCACGGCCTCGCCGGCGATGGCCGCGTCGAGCGCCGCGAGCTCACGCGCGACGTCCTGCGGCAGTGGGGTGCGGTCACGACGGCGCATCGCAGGCCTTCCTCAGTCGTTGCATGGCACGGTGGAGCTGGGTGCCGGCGTTCGACTCGCTCACGCCGAGCACGCCGGCGAGCTCGCGGTTCGAGAGTCCGGCGTGGAACTTCAGTGCGATGACCTCGCGCTCGCGCGGCTCCAGCGTGTCGAGTGCCGCGCGCACGTCGGCGCGGCGCAGCGCGTGCTCGGCATCGTCCTGCGGCGACGGCGCTTCGTCCGCAGGGTCGCCGGTCAGCCCGGTCGTCCTGCGCCGGCGGCGCAGCTCGTCGAGCGCCGCGTTGCGCGCGATGCCGAACAGCCACGCGCGCTCGCTCCCGCGACCGGGCCGGAAGCTCCGCTGCCGGCGCATCGCACGCTCGAAGGTCAGCGCCGTCACATCCTCCGCGGCGCCGGGATCACGCAGCAGCGTGGCGACGTACGCGTACAGGTCGTCGCGAGTCGCGCGGTAGAGCGCGTCGAAGTCGAGGCGCCCGGAGATGGGTCGTGCGGGAAGCGGCACGGTGAGCGAGGTGGTCACGCCCCTACTACGACGGGGCGGCGACTTCATCACACCTCGCCGGATGCGGCGACGGATCCCTCAGCGCAGGACGCGCAGACCGGCGTGCTTCTCGCCCTTGCGGCGACGCCCCCCGATGATCAGCCAGGCGAAGAACCCGGCGGAGACGAGCGCGACCGGGGGCGCGACGACGGACAGCGCGGCGAGCAGGACCGCGAGCGCCTCGGCGTAGACCGGGAGGTGCGCGCTCGCCTGCTCGTCGAGGCGCGTGGCCGCGCGACCGAACAGATCCTGCACGGCGGTGCCGGAGAGCCAGGCGCCGGCGAGGCCGGCCGGGATCCCCGGCCACCAGACGTAGCCGTCCCCGGACAGGACCGCGCAGAAGAGCAGCGCGCCCATGCCCATCGCCAGGCCCTGGAACGCGGCGGTGAGGTACGCGTCCTTCGTGACCTCGTTGCGCAGGATCAGCGCCACCAGTGCGGCGACCGCGAGCGCGGCGAGCCACCACGGGTCCTCCATGAACGCGAACGGGCCGCCCTCGAAGTCGATCAGCACGTCCGCACGCGCGGCGCCCCCCGCGACGAGCGCGGGCAGGAACGGGCGGATTCCGGCGGCCTGGGAGAGCCCCAGTCCCTGGAGGATGTCGAGCAGCAGCTTCACGCGGGTCGGTTACCGTGGAGGCGCGATGACTGTAGAGGACAGGGGCCGCGACGCGAGCGGCGAACACCGCCGCATGGACAGCCGCAATGCCGGCTCGGCCGCGCGGGACATCGAGCGCTACGCCGCGCTGTTCGCGCAGCGCACGCGCGTCATGACGTCGTCGGCGATGCGCGACCTGATGGCGATCACCGAGCGCCCCGAGGTGATCTCGCTCGCCGGCGGTCTCCCCGACACCTCGACGTTCCCCGCCGAGACGCTCGCCGCCGTGATGGCGCGCGTGGCCGCCGACTCCTCTGCCCGCGCGCTCCAGTACGGGCCGACCGAGGGCATGCTCGCCACGCGCGAGGGCATCGCGCGGGTGATGGCGGCCGAGGGCCTCGACGTGGACCCGGACGACATGATCGTCACGACCGGCGGCCAGCAGGTCATCGACCTCGTCTGCAAGACGCTGCTCGACCCGGGTGACGTCGTCGTCGCCGAAGGGCCGACGTACCCCGGCGCGGTGCCGACGCTCTCGAGCTACCAGGCCGACGTCGTGCAGATCGGGATGGACGAGGACGGCATGCGCGTCGACGAGCTCGAGGAGACGCTCGACCGGCTCGAGCGCGAGGGGCGCCGGCCGAAGTTCATCTACACGGTCCCCACCTTTCAGAACCCGGCCGGCGTGACGCTGTCGCTGCCCCGGCGCCGGCGTCTCGTCGAAGTCGCGCAGGAGCGAGAGATCGTCGTGCTCGAGGACGACCCGTACGGGATGCTGCGGTTCGAGGGCGAACGACTGCCGAAGCTGCTCGAGCTCGACGGCGGCCAATTCGTCATCTATGCAGGGACTTTCTCGAAGATCCTGTCACCCGGGATCCGTCTCGGCTGGGCCGTCGCGCCGCGGCCGCTGCTCGCCAAGCTGAACGTCGGCGCGCAGGCCGCGACGCTCTGCCCCTCCTCGTTCGCGCAGCTGTTCGTCAGCGCGTACCTGGCGACAGGGCACTGGGAGGGCTACATCGACGGGCTGCGCGATCTGTACCGCGAGCGGCGCGACGTGATGCTCGAGGCGCTCGCCGAAGAGCTGCCGCCGGAGGCGACGTGGACCCGCCCGGCGGGCGGGCTGTTCGTCTGGGTGACGCTGCCGGAGTACCTCGACACGACCGATCTGCTGGCGCTCGCGCTGGCGCACAACGTCGCGTTCGTCCCGGGGCGCGCCGCCTACCTCGACGGTCGCGGCGGCTCGGAGATGCGGCTGAACTTCTCGGGCTCGAGCTCCGACGACATCCGCGAGGGCGTGCGCCGGATCGGCGAGATCGTGCGCGAGCAGGTCGAGCTGTACGACACGCTCACCGGGCGCGCCGTCCCGGCTCCGCGCGCCGAGCCCGCGCCGCGCACGGACCTTGCCGACGTGCTCGCGCTGCCGCGGCGACGCGCCGACGAGGGCCGGCGCGACGCGCGATGACGACGGCTCGACGCGTCGCCGTGCTGAAGGGCGGGCGTTCGCTGGAGCGTCAGGTGTCGCTCGTCTCCGGCGGGCGCGTCGAGGACGCGCTCCAGCGCCTGGGGCACTCGGCGACCGGGATCGACGTCGGTCACGACCTCGTCGAGCGGCTGCGCGAGGTGAGGCCCGACGTCGTCTTCGTGGCGCTGCACGGACAGGGCGGCGAGGACGGCGCCGTCCAGGAGCTGCTCGAGGCGCTCGGCATCCCCTACACCGGCCCGCCCCCGGCCGCCTGCGCGATCTCGCGCGACAAGGCGATCACCAAGCACCTGCTGCGCGACGCCGGGATCCCGACCCCCGACTTCCTCGTCCTCAGCGAGACGACGTTCAAGGAGCTGGGAGCCGCAGCGGCGCTCGGCGACGTCGGCGAGCGGCTGGGCTTCCCGCTGGTGGTCAAGCCCGCGCGCGGCGGAAGCGCGATGGGCGTGCGCTTCGCGGCCGGGCCCGGACGAGCTGCCGGGTGCCCTGGTCGCCGCGTTCTCGTACGACGACAAGGTCGTCTTCGAGCGGCACGTCGCCGGCCGCGAGCTCGCGATCTCCGTGCTCGGCGGGGCGGCGCTGCCGATCGTCGAGGCGGTTCCGCACGAGAGCCACGCCTTCGACTTCGAGGCGCGGTACACGATCGGTCGCACGACGTTCCACTGCCCCGCGCAGATCGACGAGACCGCGGCCGGCGCGGCCGGCGCGCTCGCGGTGCGCGTCTGCGAGCTGCTCGGGCTGAGCGCCTGCGCGCGGGTCGACATGCTGCTGGACGACGACGGCACGCCATGGGTGATCGAGGCCAACGCGATCCCCGGAATGACCGAGACGAGCCTGCTCCCGCAGGCGGCCGGCGCCGCCGACATCGGCTTCGACGCGCTCGTCGAGCGCATCCTGCTGCTGGCGCATCGCGCCTAGCTGTCTTCTCCTCCGGCGAAGTCCTCTGGCGAGACCTCGTCGAGGAACTCCTTGAAGCGGTCGACGACCTCTTCGGTGTCCTCGACGTCGTGCTCGAACTCGATCGCCGACTCGGCGATGACCTCTTCCGCCGCGAAGATCGGGGCTCCCGCGCGCACGGCGAGCGCGAGCGCGTCGCTCGGCCGCGAGTCGATCTCGATCTCCTTGCCGTCGACGGTCAGGGTGACGGTCGCGAAGAACGTGTTGTCGCGCAGCTCGGTGACGGCCACCTGCGTGCACTTCGCCTCGAGCTCGCCGAGCACGTCGACGAGCAGGTCGTGCGTCATCGGGCGCGGCGTCGACGCGCCCTGGAGCTTCATCAGGATCGCCGCCGCCTCGGGGTGCCCGATCCAGATCGGCAGGAACTTGTTGCTGTCCACCGCCTTCAGCAGCACGATCGGCTGCTTGCCGACCATGTCGAAGCTGACGCCGTAGATGACCATCTCCTGCACAGGCATGCGCTCCCAAGGCGGCTCGGGGGTGGAATGCGGAGGATACCCGGCGGTTCGGGGGCCGGGTGGGCGGATTTCTGCACCCACCGTCGACGCGCCGCGGGCGCTAGCCGCCTGCCAGCAGAAGCCACAGGTCGAACAGCGACATCACCGTGCAGGCCAGGGTCAGGCCGATGACGATCTTGGCGTTCGTGTGCTCCGGGCTGGGTGCGGCGCGGCGGTGGTGTCGTCACTACGGCGGGCCTGCGCCGGCGGGCGCCGCTTGGCGACGGGCGCCTGCGCGCGTCCCTGGACGGCGGCAGCAGACCGGTCGTGCCCGTGAACAGCGCGGCGGCGAGCCCAGCGCCTGCCGCTGCGAGAAGCCATCGGCTGATGCCGGCGTGTTCCACTCAGTGAGCATCGACTGTCCGGTCGTTCCTCCCGCGAGTACTTCCCCCGTAGGCCGTTCGGCGGGGCGATCCAGGATTCGTCAGTGCGCCAGTCGCAGTGTCAGCTTCACCGTGTCGCGCGCGTGGCTGACCGCCGGTCGGGGTGAAGGTGAGCGTCGCCTTCACCTTCGCCGAGCCGTGCCGTCTCAGAGTCTTTGCGGTCTTGGTCGCCGGCCTGATCGTCAGTCTGATCTTCCCGGCCCGGGTCACGCGCCTGGACTGGCGCCTCACGCCGCTGCCGGCGAGCACCAGCCTCCCGGGGCCTGGGAACGTCGCGACCAGCGTGGCGGTGCCGGCCTTCCTGTTGTAGACCGGCTTGGTGGCGACCCACGAGTTCGTGACGCTGGCCTTGAGCGTGGTCGTGGCGCTGCTCGAGGCGTGGGTGGCGTCACCGCCGTATGAGGCCGTGATCGTCTGCGGTCCGGCCAGCGAGGGGGCGAACGTGAGCTGGCACGTTGCCTTGGCGGCGCCGCTCGGCGCGAGCGTGCAGCTCGCGCCCGGGCCGAAGGCGCCGGCGCCGCTGGAGCCCAGGGTCACCGACCCGGTCGGGGCGCTCGCGGCGGCGGAGTCGGTCACGGTCGTCGTGCAGCTCGACGTCCCGGGCAGCGTCAGCGTGGCGGGAGCGCAAGCGACGCTCGTCGTGCTCGGGGCAGCTGTCGGAGCGGGCGGAGTGACCGCGGAGCTGAGCGCGTCGACCGCCACTGCGCGCACGCCGGTGCCCCCGGTGATCAGGTTGGGCTCAACGCCGAGGCCGTCGAGGTTGGCGCGCCCGACCCCGCTGGTGGTTCCGTAGTAGATGTGCGTGTCGTCGACCGCCACCCCATAGACCGCCCCCGTGTTGACGATCGCAGTCATGTTGACGTTGCCGGCGTCGAAGGGGGGCCCGAAGGCGGAGGCATGCCCGATCGCCATCGCACTGCCGTTCACGCTCGGCCAGTAGATGCCGGTCGCGTTGACCGCGACCCCCTCATCGATCGCTCCACTGCGGCTGCAACGCCGAGACCGGCCGGGAACGATGAAGTTGTGGTCGTCCTGGCTGCCGTCGAGGTTGGCGCGGCCGATCGTCCCCCGCCGGAGCGATGTCGGCATAGAAGATGTGGCCTCCGCCCGACGCCAGTGTGTTGTACACGGCGATCCCGCGGATGTCCTCTTGGCCGCTGCCGGCGATGTCGCTGGCGTTCGTGCCGTCGAGATCGGCGCGCCCGACCGCGTCACTCGCCGCCCCAGTAGACGTGGCTGCCGTCGACCGCCACCGCGAAGGCGTTGTGCGACGGGGTGATGAAGCTCTCGTCGACGCCCGTGCCGTCGAGGTTCGCGCGCCCGATCGCAGCCGTGGGCCCAGTAGATGTGGCTGCCGTCGACCGCCACCCCCTTCGGTTCGTACTCGAGGCCCGTCGGGAACGTGATGAAGTTCTGGTTGACGCCCGTGCCGTCGAGGTTCGCGCGGCCGATCGAGCCCTGCGCCGTTGTGTGGTTCCAGTTGATCCAGTAGACGAACGCCCCGGCGCTCGAGGGCAACGCCAGAACGACGAGCGCAGCTGTGACGAACAGCATGGCCACGCGCACCCGTGCCCTGCGGTGCTCGGGGTTCCTCACGCCCGGCGGCACACTCATGACGGCAGCATAAGTGACTCACTGACCCGGGTCGGAAGCTTGGCGCGCGGCCCGGCACGGCGCGGAGCTCACCGCGCTCCGAATGGGCGATCCAGGATTCGAACCTGGGACCTCTTCCTTATCAGAGAAGCGCTCTAACCGACTGAGCTAATCGCCCTTGAGAGCGGGCAGTGTAGCGCGGCGGAGGGCCTGCGAGAGGCCCTCCTGAGCGCGCCGCGGCGACGCGCGCTCAGGCGGTCGCGGCGTCGCGAATCCGTGCCGCCAGGGACTCCGCGTCGTCCTGCTCGGCGACCGTGAACTCGACCTTGTACTGCGTCCCGCGCGGGCGGACCTTGACCTCGCGCCCGAGCGCCGCCGACAGCGTCTCGGCGATCTCCTCGCACGCGGCGAGCTGGTCGGGATGCGCGGCCTGCGTTCCCGGTCCGCGCGACACGCGG
This sequence comes from uncultured Actinomycetes bacterium, assembly GCA_963721255.1. Taxonomy (GTDB): domain Bacteria; phylum Actinomycetota; class Thermoleophilia; order Solirubrobacterales; family Solirubrobacteraceae; genus F1-60-MAGs163. Next base: position 12,911 of record CAVRIM010000019.1, on the reverse strand, counting down.
ACCTCGTTGGCCTTGCGCGCGCGGTCCTCGAGCACGCGCACGGACCAGCCGCCGTCGGCCGCGCTCTTCGCGAGGCGCCGGCGCGCGCCCTCGTCCTCGGCGAGCAGCACGGCGCGGCCGTGGCCCTCGGCGAGGCGCCCGGACTCGAGCAGGTCGAGCACGTCGGACGGGAGGTCGAGCAGGCGCAGCAGGTTCGAGACCGCGACGCGGCTGCGACCGACGCGGCGACCGACCTCCTCGCGCGTGAGACCGAGCTCCTCGACGAGGGCCGCGACGGCGCGCGCCTCCTCGACCGGGTTCAGGTCCTCCCGCGCCATGTTCTCGACGATCGCCGCCTCGAGCGACGAGGCGTCGTCGCGGCGCTCCACGATCGCCGGCAGCACCGGCAGCCCGGCACGCTGCGCTGCCCGCCAGCGGCGCTCGCCGGCGACCAGCTCGTAGCGACCGCCCTCGCGCGGGCGCACGAGAATCGGCTGGAGCACGCCGTTCTCCGTCAGCGACGCGGCGAGCGCGTCGAGCGCCGCCTCGTCGAAGCGCCGTCGCGGCTGCGACGGGTTCGGCTCGACGAGCTCGATCGAGATGTCGCGCAGCTCCGGCCGATCGCCGTGCTGTCCTGATACCTGAAGGATCGCGGCGAGGCCGCGTCCCATGCCGCGTTCAGCCACGTGCGGCCACCTCCTTGGCAAGTGCGAAATATGCGTCCGCGCCCGCGCAGTGCGGGTCGTGATGGATGACGGGACGCCCATAGCTCGGCGCTTCGCCGATTCTGACGTTCCGCGGGATGACGGTGTCGAAGACGAGCTCGGGGAAATGCTCGCGCACCTCGCGCTCGACGTCGCGCGCCAGGCGCGTGCGCCCGTCGTGCATCGTCAGCAGGAAGCCGGCGACCGCGAGCCGCGGGTTCAGCTCGCGCTGGACGAGCGCGAGCGTGTCGAGCAGGCCGGCGAGCCCCTCGAGCGCGAAGTACTCGGTCTGGACCGGGACGATCACGCGGTCGGCGGCGGTCAGCGCGTTGATCGTCAGCGGGCCCAGCGACGGCGGGCAGTCGAGCAGGATGAACGCGCCCTCGGCGCGGAGCGGGTCGAGGGCGTCGCGCAGGCGCGTCTCGGAGCCCGGCTCGCGCGGGAGCTCGAGGTTCGCGGCGGCAAGATCCGGATGCGCGGGCAGCAGCCGCAGGTTCGGGATGTCCGTCGGCACGAGCGCGTCGCGGGCGCTCACGCGCCCCACCAGCACGTCGTAGACGCTCGGGACCGTCAGCTTCGAGACGCCCAGCCCGACGGTCGCGTTCGCCTGCGGGTCGACGTCCACGATGATCGTCGGGTAGCCGGCCTCGGCGATGCACGCCGCGACGTTGACCGCAGTCGTCGTCTTCCCGACGCCACCCTTCTGGTTGGCGATCGCATAGAGCGTGCCCATCGCACGCGGGAAGCTAACGACGCTGTCGGTCGGAGCTTTCGCCCGCTTCGTTCGCCTCCGAACCATCCCTCAGGTTCGAGTTGAGGCTCCGAGTGGCCGTCTTTGCAGCCATTCCCGGTCGGCGGGGGTATCCAGGAGGCGTAGGACGAAGCTTCCGGCTGAGGTAGAGGTGCCGCTCCGAGCCGTCCGGACCGGGCACCGGCGTGGGTACCGGGGCCTCCATGCCGAGCGATCTTGCCCGCGACCCACGCGCCGGTCTCCTCCCCCTTGTCGCGCTTGCCCTTCCATGCCACCAGTGCCCCGCCGACACGCAGCAGCGGCGCCGCGTACTCGAGCAGGATGTCCAGGTGCGCGAGCGCTCGCGCGGTGACGACGTCGCACTGCTCGCGGCCGGCGTCCCAGGCCTCGGCGCGGCCGTTGACCACCTCGACGTTCTCGATGCCGAGCTGCTCGACGGTCTCCTCGAGGAAGACCGCCTTCTTCCCGACGCTCTCGACGAGGACGACTCGTGCCTCGCGGGCGCGCGAGCGCCAGGACGAGGCCCGGGGAACCCGGCTCCCGACCCGAGGTCCGCGATGACGCCGGCGGACTGGATCTCCTCGACCTTCAGCCCTGCCAGCGAGTCCGCGACGTGCACCTCGACCCCCAGCTCGGGATCCCGGACCGCGGTCAGCGAATGGTGGCTCGCCTGCACGAGCTCGAGCAGCTCGCGCAGCCGTGGCGCGGCCTGCGGCGGCAGCTCGTACTCGCGCTCGAGCTCCGCAAGCCGCGACGAGACCACGGTGTCATCGGACGCGGGGGTCACGCCGTCCATGTAAGCGGGTTCGCAGGACGAGGCGACGCTGGAGCGTAAAACGTGAAACGCTCAGAGCGGCGTGACGACGAGGTGCCGGTCGGGCTCCTCGCCTTCACTGTTGGTCTCGACGTCGCCCCGGTCGCGCAGGTGCTCGTGCACGATGCGCCGCTCGCTGGCGGTCATCGCATCGAGCGCGACCGGCCGCTTGTACCGCAGGGCCTCGTCGGCCGCGTCGTCGGCCTGGCCGACGAGCGCCTGGTGCCGGCGCGCCCGGTACCCGTCGGCGTCGACGACCACGCGGTAGCGCGGGCCGGAACCGTCACCGAGCGCCACGCGCGAGGCCAGATGCTGGATGGCGTCGATCGTCTGCCCGTGATGGCCGATCAGCAGGCCGATTCCCTCGCCGTGGACGGTCGCCGTGATCGTCTCGCCGTCGACCTCGACCGTGACCTCGCCCTCCAGCCCGACCCCGGAGACGACCCGGGCGACCAGCGCCCGCACGCGATCGGCGGTTTCAGCAGTGGTTCGCTCGTCCGCGGGCATCAGCGGCGCCTGCCCGTCTTCTTCTTCTTGCGCCGCGGCGACGCCGGCGGTGGCGTCGCGGGAGCGGCGGGAGCGGCCTTCTTGTCATCGCCCTTCCGCGCCCGCGGCGTCGGCGCAGCCACGGCAGCTGCGCCGGCCAGCGCCGGAACGGGCACCGTGCCGTCGCCCTTGCCGCCCATCCACGGCGGCAACTGCCCGGTGGAGCGGCGGATGAAGTACTGCTGGCCGACGGTCCAGAGGTTCGTCGTGATCCAGTAGACGAGCAGGCCGGCCGGGAAGGACTTGATGAAGAAGACGAAGACGAAGGGCAGCGCGAGCATGATGTAGCGCTGGTTCTTGTCCGCGGTGACCGACATCAGCACGCTCGACAGGAGCTGCGAGCCGACGTAGAGGAACAGCAGCAGCGCCAGGACGCCGCCGGTGGCGGGCGCCGTCAGGTCCGGGATGAAGAAGAACTTCGCCGATCCGGGCTCGACGTTGTTGCAGTACGTCGTCGCCAGCGTCGTGCCGTGCGTGTGGATGTAGTCGACGAGCTGGCCGTTGCCGCCGCAGATGTCGACCTTCAGGTCCTTCCGCAGCATGTAGAACAGCGAGATGAAGACCGGGATCTGAAGGACCAGGGGGAGGCAGGACCCGAACGGGTTCACCTTGTTCTCCTGGTAGAACTTCATCATCTCCTGGTTCTGACGCTGCTTGTCGTCCTTGTACTTCTCCTGGATCGCCTTGATCTGCGGCGCAAGCGTCTGAAGCCCCTGCATCGAGCGGAATTGCTTGATCGTCAGCGGCAGCATCAGCGTCCGCACGACGATCGTCATCGCGATGATCGAGCCGCCCCAGCCGATCCCCACCGTGTCGTGGAAGAACAGGAGAACCTGCTCGAACACGTTGATGATCGGCTGGAAGATGTTCGCGAGGACAAACATGAAGATCAGCGGCTGACGGGGGGCTCGTGGGTCGCGGAGGGGGCGGCGTGGAAGAGGCGCTGGCCGGCGACGGGGTCGAACCCACCGTGGCTGAACGGATTGCAGCGCAGGAGGCGCCACACCGCCAGGACCGAGCCGCGGAGTATGCCGAACTCCTGGATCGCCTGCGCGGCGTAGGCCGAGCAGGTCGGCTCGTACTTGCAGCGACGCGGCAGCGCCGGCGAGATCAGGCGGCGGTACAGGGTGATCGGCGCTGTCGCCGCGGTGCGCAGCACGCTCATGAGCGGCCGCCCGCGGGTTCGGCGCCGCTGACCCGGACGATCAGCTCCGCCAGCGCTGAGCGGATTCCCTCGAGACCGTCGCGCTCGGCGAGCTCCCTCGCCTCGGGCTTCGCGACGACGACGATGTCGACATCCGTCGGGAGCGCACCGCGCTCGACCCCGAATGCCTCCCTGAGCAGGCGCTTTACGAGGTTGCGGTCGACGGCGCCGCCGACCTTGCGGGAGACGCTGAGCCCCAGGCGGGGGCCGTCCTGCAGCTCACCCGCGCTGCGCGGGAACGCGTGCAGCACGAGCCAGCGATTCCCGAACGACCGTCCCTGCCGGTAGACGCGATCGAACTCCGCGCTCCGGGAGAGGCGACCACGCCGCTGCCGCCGGGAGGGGCGGGATGCGTCCTCCACCGTCAGACGGTGAGGCGCTTGCGGCCCTTGGCGCGACGGCGGCGGAGCACTTCGCGACCGCCGCGGGTGCTCATGCGCTCACGGAAGCCGTGGGCACGTGCGCGCTTGCGCTTCTTGGGCTGATAGGTGCGCTTCATGGTGAGAGACCAGGATCGGGAACGCAGCATGATAGCCGCACCCCTGCGCCGCGGCCGGGATCGCCGATGCAGGACGCCGTCACGCCCGGGCGATCGGATTTTTCCGCGCTGTGCGGCATCGCTTCGCGCGGCCTTCGCCGCAGGGCAAACCGCGCCGATTCGCTCTGCTAGCGTGCGCTCCGCGGCTCCCTTCCGGGGGCCCGATCCTCTTCTAAGGGCCACGCGCTCCACCGGAGCCGCCGACCCCTGCCATGAACGCTGAGCCGCTGGAGCACACCTGGACCGTCCTCGCCGCCGAGCTGCGCGCCGCCGTCGGCGAGCCGCTCTTCGACGTCTGGCTCGCGCCGCTGACGGTCGCCGCGTTCGACGGCTCGCGGATCGTCCTGCAGGCGCCGGCCGAGACGCGCGAGTGGGTCACCGAGCGCTTCGGGCGCATCCTCCAGACCAGCGTCACCGCGGCATTCGGCCCGCAGGTGGCGCTGGACGTCGAGGCCGTCGGAGCCCGGTGACCCGCGCGGAGCCCGACCGGCAGGCGAGCGACGCGGTCCACCAGCACGCGCTCTCCCGCCAGTCACCGAACCCGAAGTACACCTTCGACCAGTTCGTCATCGGCGGATCGAACCGCTTCGCCCACGCCGCAGCGCTCGCCGTCGCCGAGAACCCGGGCACGGCCTACAACCCGCTCTACCTCTGCGGCCCGCCCGGAGTCGGCAAGACGCACCTGCTCCACGCGATCGCGACGTACCTCGACCGCTACGCCGGCGGGCTGCGGATCCAGCTCACCAGCGGCGAGGCGTTCGCCAACGACTTCATCGGCGCGCTGCACGGCGGCAACATCGACGCGTTCAAGGCGCGGCACCGCGGCGTGGACGTCCTGCTCGTCGACGACGTGCAGTTCCTGATGGCGAAGGCGCGGACCGAAGAGGAGTTCTTCCACACCTTCAACCATCTCCGTGACGCCGGCGCGCAGATCGTGCTCACGAGCGACCGCCCGCCCGCGGACCTCGACCGCCTCGCCGACCGCCTGCGCGATCGCTTCGCCTCCGGGCTGATCGCCGAGGTCCTGCCGCCCGACCTGCAGACCCGGCGCGCCGTCCTGCTCAAGCGCGTCGCGCTCGACGGGCTTCCCACGCCTCCGGGCGAGGTCCTCGACACGATCGCGCAGCGCATCACCGTGAATCTCCGCGCGCTCGAGGGTGCGCTCATCCGCGTCGTGGCGTTCGCCTCGCTGACGGCGCGTCCCGTCGACCGCGAGCTCGCGACCCAGGTCCTCGACGAGCTCGGCTCGCCCGCCGGCGACCCCGGCGCGAGCGGGCGGACCCCCACCGTCACCGAGGTCCAGCAGCTCACCTGCGAGGCGTTCGGCCTCACGCGCGAGGAGCTCCTGTCCAGCTCGCGCGTCGCACGCGTGGCGTGGCCGCGCCAGGTCGCCATGTACCTCGCACGCGAGCACACCGGCGCAAGCCTCCCGTCGATCGGCGCCGAGTTCGGCGGCCGTGGTCATACGACCGTCCTGCACGCCTGCCGGCGCACGGCCGAGCGCGTCGCCGCCGACCCCGAGGCCTCGCAGACCGTGCGCGACCTTCGTGCACGCCTGTCCACAACTCCAGCGCCCGAGCAGGACGACCGCCGCAAGTGACACACTCGGGCGTTCATCGACAGGGCCGTCGCGTCGCTGTGAGCCGGAGCACGCAGGGCTTTTCGCAGACCATCGACACCATCGACAGCCTTATGACGTCTGATCATCTTTCAGTAGGGAGTTGTCCGTGAAGATCTCCATCGCCCACGACGTGTTGGTCACGCAGCTCGGCGTCATCGCGCGCATCGCGTCGACGCGGTCCGCGATCCAGGCGCTCTCCGGCGTGCAGATCGCCGCGACCGACGAGCGGCGTCGAGCTGCGCGCGACCGACATGGAGATCGCGCTGCGCTCGCCGATCGCCGCCGAGGTGCAGCGCCCGGGCGAGATCGTGCTTCCGGCGCGGCTGCTGCTCGAGGTCGTTCGCCGGCTGCCCGGCCCGAGCGTGAGCATCGAGCTGCGTCCCGAGCAGCAGGACGTGGAGCTCGTCGCCGGCAGCGCGACGTTCCACCTGCGGACGCTCCGCGGTGAGGACTTCCCGATGCTTCCCGAGCCCGGCGGAGACACCACGGTGGTCGTGCCGGCGCCCGGCGTTCACCGAGACGATCGCGCGCGTCTCGCGCTCGGCGTCCCGTGACGAGACGCGCCCGATCCTCACCGGCGTGCTGGTGTCGGCGGAGGGCTCGAGCCTGCGGATGGTCGCGACCGACTCCTACCGGCTGACGGTGAAGGAGACGACGCTCGAAGCGCCGCTCGCCGAGGGCTTCGAGGCGAACGTGCCGGCGCGCGCGCTCGAGGAGCTCGGCCGGCTGACCGCCGCGGACGCCGAGACGATCAGCGTCGGCGTGCGCGCCAACCAGGTGGTCTTCGGGGTCGGCGACGTCGCGCTGTCGTCGCGGCTGATCGACGGCCAGTTCCCGAACTACCGTCAGCTCCTGCCCGAGCAGTTCGAGCACGAGCTGACGCTCGACACCGCGGAGTTCCTCGAGGTCGTCGAGCGGATCAGCCTGATGGCGCAGAAGAACGCGCCGCTGCGCCTGTCCTTCAGCGAGGGCGAGCTGCGCATCTCGGCGCAGACGCCGGACGTCGGCGAGGCGAGCGACAGCTTCGCCGTGCCGTTCGCGGGCGAACCGTTCGAGATCGGGTTCAACCCGGAGTTCCTGACCGCCGGCCTGCAGAGCGCCGCCGCCGAGCAGGTCGTCCTGAAGCTGATCAGCCCGCTGCGCCCGGGCCTGCTCGAGTCCGCCGACGGGAGCGGCTTCCTCTACCTCATCATGCCCATCCGCCTGAACGTCTGATGCGCACGGTGCGCCGCCTGCGCGTCCGCGACGTGCGCACCTACGACAGCGCCGAGGTCACGTTCGGCCCGCGCCTCACGATCGTCCACGGCCCGAACGGCGCCGGCAAGACGAACCTGCTGGAGGCCCTCTACATCGGCCTCACCGGCCGCTCGTGCCGGACCGGGAACGACCGCGAGGTGATCCGCTTCGATGCGCCCGCGCTGCGGGTCGAGGTCGACATCGAGACGGCGGACGGCGTCCACGAGCTCGCCGTCGGCTACGAGCCGTCGCAGCCGCGCCGCATCACCGCCGACGGCGCACCCGTGGAGCGCCTGCTCGACGTCGGCTTCCGCCCGCTCGTCAGCGTGTTCCTGCCGGACCGCCTCGAGCTCGTGAAGGGCGCGCCCGCGGGCCGCCGCGCGCACCTCGACCAGGTCGTCGCGGCGCTGTGGCCGGCGCGCGTCGCATCGCGCCGCGGCTACGCCCAGGCGCTGGCGCAGCGCAACGCGCTGCTCGCGCGCGTCAGGTCGGGCGGCACGTCGAGCGCATCGCTGCACACCTGGGACCTCGAGCTCGGTCGGCTCGCGCTCGCGCTGCGGGACGACCGCGCCCGCGCAGCGGAGCTGATCGCCCCGGGCGTGGCGGAGATCGCGCGCGAGCTCGGGCTCGGCGGGGGAGGCCGAGCTGCGCTACCGGCCGCGGACCCGCGCGGCGACGGCGGAGGAGTTCGCGCCGGAGCTCGCGGAGCGGCTCGACTCCGACCTGGCCCGCGGCTTCACCGGGCACGGCCCGCATCGCGACGACCTCGCTGCTCTCGCGCGACGGCCGCGAGCTGCGCGCGTACGGCTCGCAGGGCGAGCAGCGCCTCGCGCTGCTGGCGCTCCTGCTCGCCGAGCGCGACGTCCTCGCCGACGTCCGCGAGGACCCGCCGCTGCTGCTGCTCGACGACGTGATGAGCGAGCTCGACGCCGAGCGCCGCGAGCGCCTGGTCGCGCGCGTCACGCGGGTCGGCCAGGTCGTGGTCACGACGACCGATCTCGGCGCACGTGCCCGACGCGGACGGCTCGGGTGTCGTGCGGCTCGCGGTCGCCGGCGGCGTCGTCCGCGAAGAGGTCGGTCGCGGCGTGAGCGCCGGCCGCCGCCAGCCGCGCCCGGCGGGCGACGCGGTTCGCGCGCTCGCCGACCGCATCGCGCCGGCGTCGACGCTCGGCGACGTCCAGCGCGTCTGGGACGGCGTCGTGGGGGAGGCCGTCGCGGCGGTCGCGACGCCGACCGCGGAGGCGCGCGGGAGCCTCACGGTGACCTGCTCGAGCGCCGTCTGGGCGCAGGAGCTCGACCTCATGGCGACGAGTCTCGTCGAGCGGCTGAACGCCGCGCTCGGGGACGAGCGGATCCGCTCGCTGCGGTGCCAATCGGTGCCCGCGAAGAGCTGGTCCCGCGCCCGTATGTGACCGCGCCTCCGCGCGTTCACGGAAATCCCGTGGCAGCGCGGCTCAGAATGTGCCGTTTTGCAGGGATTTCGTAGGTCGCACCGGAGGGCGGTTCGACACCCGATCCTGCTATCCTCTTATGAACCATTGCCGCCTGCCCCGGCCGGGTCTTGCTTGATCCCGGGTCCGGGGCTTTTCACGTCACCAGAGGACCCATGGCGAAGAAGGACAGCGCGAACAGCACGACCACGAGTGCCTCGTACGGCGCCGAGGACATCACCGTCCTCGAGGGCCTCGAGGCGGTCCGCAAGCGGCCGGGCATGTACATCGGCTCGACCGGCATCCGCGGCCTGCACCACCTCGTCTACGAGGTGGTCGACAACTCGGTCGACGAGGCGCTCGCCGGGCACTGCTCGCGGGTCGACGTGACGATCCACCCGGACAACTCCGTGACGGTCGTCGACGACGGCCGCGGCATCCCGGTCGGGACGATGGAGAAGGAGGGCAAGAGCGCCCTCGAGGTCGTGCTCACCGTCCTGCACGCCGGCGGCAAGTTCGGCGACGGCGGCGGCTACAAGGTCTCCGGCGGCCTGCACGGCGTCGGCGTCTCGGTCGTCAACGCGCTCTCCGAGGAGCTCGAGGTCGTCGTCCGGACGGACGGCTTCGTGCACACCCAGCACTACGAGCGCGGCATCCCGCAGGACACGATCGCCAAGGGCGACGCGACGAAGGAGACGGGGACGACCATCTCGTTCCTGCCCGACGCGGACATCTTCGACGAGACCGTCTTCGACTTCGCGATCCTCGAGCAGCGCCTGCGCGAGACCGCCTTCCTGACGCGCGGTCTGCGCATCGCGCTCGTCGACGAGCGCGGCGAGGGCGCCAAGGTCGAGTTCCACTACGAGGGCGGCATCGAGGACTTCGTCAGCTACCTCAACGAGAACAAGGAGCCGATCCAGAAGAAGGTCATCTTCTTCGAGGACGAGGGCGACGAGGGCGCCGTCGAGGTCGCGATGCAGTGGAACGGCTCCTACCAGGAGTCGGTCTTCTCGTTCGCCAACAACATCAACACGCACGAGGGCGGCTCGCACCTCTCGGGCTTCCGCTCGGCGCTCACGCGCACGCTGAACAAGTACGCCCGCGAGAAGGGCGAGCTCAAGGAGAAGGACGAGAACCTCTCCGGCGAGGACGTGCGCGAGGGCCTGACCGCGGTCATCTCGGCCAAGCTCGCCGACCCGCAGTTCGAGGGCCAGACGAAGACCAAGCTCGGCAACCCCGGGATGCAGGGCTTCGTCGAGTCGATCGTGAACACCAAGCTCGCCGAGTTCCTCGAGGAGAACCCGCAGGAGGCGCGCGCGGTCATCCGCAAGGCCGTCCAGGCGGCGCAGGCACGGTCGGCGGCGCGCAAGGCACGCGACCTGACGCGCCGCAAGAGCGCGCTCGAGAACTCGCGCCTGCCGGGCAAGCTCGCCGACTGCTCGGTCAAGGACCCGTCGCTCGCCGAGATCTTCGTGGTCGAGGGTGACTCCGCCGGCGGCTCGGCCAAGCAGGGCCGCGACCGCAACACGCAGGCCGTGCTGCCGCTCCGCGGCAAGATCCTCAACGTCGAGAAGGCGCGGATCGACAAGGTGCTCCAGAACGTCGAGGTGCAGGCGCTGATCACCGCGATCGGCACCGGCGTGCGCGACGAGTTCGACATCGAGCGCGCCCGCTACCACAAGGTCATCCTGATGACCGACGCCGACGTGGACGGCGCCCACATCCGCACGCTGATCCTGACGCTGCTCTTCCGCGAGATGCAGGAGCTGATCGACGCGGGCTACGTCTACATCGCCAAGCCGCCGCTCTACAAGCTCAAGGCCGGCAGCCAGGAGCGCTACATCGAGCGCGAGTCCGAGCTCGAGGAGCTGCTGCTCGCCGACAAGTACGAGAAGTTCGACGTGCTCGACCGTGACGGCTCCGCGTTCAAGATCACCGAGGCGCGCTGGCAGACGTTCCGCAAGAGCCTCAAGCGCTACGGCTCGCTGGCGACGCGCGCTGCGCGGCCGGCACGGCCACGACGTCGTGCGCTTCCTCGAGGAGTCGACGCTGCTCGACGAGGGCATCACGAGCGTCGAGGACGCGACCAAGCTGCTCGGCAGCGACGACCACGAGCGCGACCACCTCACGACCGAGCTCGTCGAGGTCGACCGACGAGGTGATCGTGGTCCGCGCGATCGAGCGCCGGACCGGCCTCGCGCAGACCCACCGGATCGCGACCGACCTGTTCACCGCGCCCGAGTACCGCAGCTTCGTCAAGGTCCATCAGGACCTCGTCAAGCTCGCCGGCACGCCGCCGTTCCAGGTGACGCTCGGCGAGCGGTCCGACACGGCGCCGTCGTTCGAGAGCCTGCGCACCGTGGTCCTCGCGCTGGCCCAGCGCGGCGTACAGCTCAACCGCTTCAAGGGCCTGGGCGAGATGAACGCCGACCAGCTCCGCGAGACCACGATGGATCCCGCCACGCGCACGCTGCAGAAGGTGACGATCGAGGACGCGACCGCCGCCGACCAGATCTTCTCGATGCTCATGGGCGACGTGGTCGAGCCACGCCGCGAGTTCATCGAGACGAACGCCCGCGACGTCGTCAACCTCGACGTCTAGTCCCGGCAAGAGGAACTCCGAGAGATGGCATCCGCCGACGTCCTGAACGACCGCTTCGAGCCGCGCGCGCTCGAGGACGAGATGAAGACGGCGTACCTGGACTACGCCATGTCCGTCATCGTCGGTCGTGCGCTCCCCGACGTGCGCGACGGCCTCAAGCCGGTGCACCGGCGCGTCCTCTACGGCATGTCCGAGCTCGGGCTCGGCCCGACGCGCGGCTACTCCAAGTGCGCCCGCATCGTCGGCGACGTGATGGGCAACTACCACCCGCACGGCGACTCGGCGATCTACGACACGCTCGTGCGGATGGCGCAGGACTTCTCGATGCGCTACGAGCTCGTCGACGGCCAGGGCAACTTCGGCTCGGTCGACGACGACCCCGCCGCCGCGATGCGGTACACCGAGGCGCGCCTCACCCGCCTGGCCATGGAGATGCTGCGCGACCTCGACATGGACACGGTCGACTTCGTGCCGAACTACGACGGCCGCACGCAGGAGCCGCTCGTCCTGCCGGCGCGGTTCCCGAACCTGCTCGTCAACGGCACGACCGGGATCGCCGTCGGCATGGCGACGAACATCCCGCCGCACAACCTGCGCGAGGTGATCGACGCGACGATCGCGTTCATCGACGAGCCGGAGATCACGATCGACGGGCTGATGAAGCACATCAAGGGCCCGGACTTCCCGACGGGCGGCACGATCCTCGGGCGCCAGGGCATCCGCGACGCCTACGAGACCGGCCGCGGCCGCGTGCGCGTGCGCGGAAAGGCGCACATCGAGCCGCTCACCCAGGGCAAGGAAGCGATCGTCGTCACGGAGCTCCCCTACCAGGTGAAGAAGGGCGGCGACGGCGGGCTGATCACGAAGATCGCCGACCTCGTCCACGACAAGAAGATCCCGGACATCACGGACCTGCGCGACGAGTCGGACCGCAACGGCATGCGTCTCGTGATCGAGCTCAAGCGCGACGCGCTCCCGAAGGTCGTGCTGAACCAGCTCTACAAGCACACGAACATGCAGACGACGTTCGGCGTGAACGCCGTCGCGCTCGTCGACGGCGTGCCGCGCACGCTCTCGTTGCGTGAGATCCTCGACGCCTACATCGGCCACCAGCGCGAGGTCGTCGTCCGTCGCGCCAAGCACGAGCTCGGCCTCAAGGAGGCCCGCGCGCATGTGCTCGAGGGCCTGCTGATCGCGCTCGACAACCTCGACGCGGTGATCGCGCTGATCCGCTCGTCGAAGGACCGTGAGACCGCCCGCGGCGACCTGATGAGCCAGTTCGGCCTCAGTCAGATCCAGGCGACGGCGATCCTCGACCTGCGCCTGGCGCAGCTCACCGCACTGGAGTCCGGCGCGATCAAGGACGAGCACGCCGACGTCACCGAGCGCATCCGCGAGCTGCGCGAGCTGCTCGGCGACGAGGCCCGCGTGCTGATGGTCATCAAGGACGAGCTGAGCGAGATCCGCGACCGCTTCGCCGACGACC
>CAVRIM010000018.1:0-72609 GCA_963721255.1 uncultured Actinomycetes bacterium | reverse complement strand
CCTTCGCGCTCGCTGTTCCGCTCGGGCACGGCTGGATCCAGACCGGAGAATGGCTGGACGGTACGCGATGGATGGATCGCCTCCTGGCGGCGCGTGCGGCCGGGCCGTGCCGACCTCGGATCGGACCCCCCGTGGAGGTCCGCATCCTGAGCCAGGCCGGGCTCCTCGCCGCGATCCGGGGTCTTCCCGAGAAGGCCGAGCCGATCATCGACGAGGCGCTGTCTGCGGAAAGGCGCTCGGCGAGATGGAACCGCTCGCGCAGGCGCACGAGGCGGCGGGAGTGGCCGCGTGGCGCCAGGGACGCCTCGACGAGGCGCAGATGCACCTGGGCGAGGCCCGGCGCTGTTTCGAGGCGGCCGGCGACTGGGGCGGCGTGGCGGTGACCACCGGCAATCTGGGGACGCTGGAGTGCTCACGCGGAAACCTCGAGCCGGCCCGCGACCTCTTTGCGGAGTCCCTTCGCCTGGCGCGCGAGATGAACGATCCGCCGGCGGCGGGGGCGGCGCTGGCCAACCTCGGCTGCCTGGCCGGCCTGCAAAGCCGCTTCGACGAGGCCGAGTCGGCGTTCACCGAGTCGATCGCGATCTACCGGGCGACCGGGGACCTGCCGGCGGTCGCCATGGTGCTGCAGAATCTCGGGGAAATCCTGACCAAGTCCGGCGAGCTGACGGGTGCGCGGGCGCATCTGCGGGAATCGGCCGGGATCCGCATGCGCCAGGGAGATCGTTCGGGCCTCTATGCCTCGATCGTTCTACTGGCACGCCTCGCCGACCGCGAGGGAGACCGTCTCGTCGCTGCGGAAATCCTGGGTGGGGTCCTTCGCGACATTGAAAGCGGCGGGTTCCAGTGCCGTCCCGAGACGACCGAAGCGCTGCGGGGCTGGCGTATCGACCTGGCGCAGCACCTCGGCGGGCAGGAGATGGCCTCGGCCATGGCAACGAGGAGCGGCACGCGATCTGCGAAGTCTCCTGGACTTCGCTGACCCCGGGGGGTGGAACCCGAAGCAGCGGCCGGCGAGCGTGGCCAGTGAACGGCTGGCCTGCAGACGAGAGGAAATCCGCATCGCCGGCGGACTCCGCGACGATTGCCCGGCTCGTCGAGGACGTGGTTCGGTCAGCCACGCGCGAGGAACCCGCGGAGTTGAACGCCATCCTCCTAGTCGCCTACGACGAGATGCGGCTGCTGGCGGCGTATCTGCTCCGAGGCGAGACGGCGGCCCGCACGCTGCAGCCGACCGCCCTGGCGCACGAAGCCTATCTTCGCCTGGCGCGGGAAACGCGCTCCCACCTGCAGGGGCGGGAGCATCTTCTCGCGTCGCGGCCACCGTGATGCGGCGGGTTCTCGTTGACCACGCGCGGGCCCGGCGGGCCGGAAAACGCGGTGGCGGAGCCGAGCGGGTCACCCTGGGCGATAGTCATCGTCGATCCGTCCGGCCTTCCGGTCGACCTTCTCGACCTGCACCGGGGACTCGAGAGACTGGCCGAGCGTCCACCCGCGCAAGGTCCGGGTCGTCGAGCTTCTCTTCTTCGCCGGGCTCACGCACGAGGAGGCGGGCCGGGTGCTCGGGGTGACAGGGGGCAGGTGGACGCCCGGCGGCTAGGCGCACTTCCGCAGCCTTCTCCCGTCCACCACGAACGTCTCGGGCGGTGCCAAATTCATCTGTAATGGCTCAAGTCCTGCCGCCGCTACGAGGCCGAGAGAAGGATAGGCGCCAAGTGTGTCACCATCTCCGGTTCGATGCTGTCCACTTGGACCCCAAGTGCACCCCAGTCACGAACTCGCAGAAGCGGGTCCGATCGATCCCTGTATGCCCCTCCTCGTCAACGGGTTGAGTCGTGGTACTCGATTCTGGCGATTAGTTCGAGTCCTACTTGATCGGACCCCCTCCAAGTGGGACTCGAACTCTCTCTCGACTCGTATCTCGCGTATACTTGGGGAGCCATCTACTGGTCCCGCGGTGCTGTCGTACACCGGCCTCCCCATGAGTAAGCAGATGTTCACAGCGATCCTCGAGAAAGAAGGCGATCTCTACGTCGCGCTTTGCCCGCAGCTCGACATCGCGAGCCAGGGGGCGACCGTCGAGACGGCGCTCGCGAACCTGAAGGAAGCCGTCGAGCTCTTCTTCGAGTCGGCGGATCCGGGGGAGATCCGGGACAGACTTCACACCGAGGTCTTCGTTACTCAATTCGAGGCGACGACCGGCCGTGGGTAGGCTGCGCGTCCTTTCGGGGCGCGCCGTCTGCAGGATTCTCGACGACAACGGCTTCGTCGAGATCCGCCGGCGCGGAAGCCACGTCGTGATGCAGCGTCGGGCTGAGTCAGGCACGATCACGGTACCCGTACCCGATCACCCCGAATTGAAGACTGGGACTCTCCTCTCGATCATCCGGCAGAGCCGGAAGGAACGGCGCGAGTTCGAAGCGTGAAGGCTCGTCGGGAGTCAACCACCGGGTCAGGCGTTTGAGTCCGGGCTGTCGAGCCAAATCTCCCGGTGAACTCAAGCGGGACTCCTCCTGTCCTGAAACTCGGCGAGGATTCCGCCCAGGGCGCGAAGATCACGCGGCGCCGACGGGCGGCATGGCTCTCCACGCCGGCGGTGCCAGGCCACTTGCGCTCTCGCGCTCTTGCCACTCGGTGGAGTGCCAGTGGACAACCTCGGGTGGGCCCAGAACCCGGCGTATACTCGTTCCAGAAGGAGGGCACGACGATGCCCGAATATCGAATCAAGATTGCGCCCAATACAGTGGCTTATGCCGACGCGGATAACCGCAAGCTCGTCGTGGAGTTCGCCATCCCAGGAGCGCCAACGGATACCATCGATGTCAAGATCCTGGAGGAGAGCATCCACCTGACGGCACCGGCAAGGGACATCGAGTACGTCTCGGCGCTGGCTCTGGGTTGGCCGGTCAAACCCGGGAAGGCCGAGGCGACCTACGAGCACGGCCTGCTCCGAATCGAGGTGCCCTTCAAAGATCCGATGGAAGATGCCGTGAAGGTCGCCATCAAAGCAGGTGGCGCGGCGGCCAAGATCACAACGACCGGAGTTTGATGACCCAGTAGGTTCTTGGGCTCGATGCGACGTGGACGTCGTCGTGGGACGGGAGCGCGTGACGTTTTGGGGACAAGGAGTCGCCGGGTAATCTCGCCGCGACACCAATCCCGGTCGCCGATCGACCCAAGGAGGGCTCATGGTCCAAGTAAGAATAGAAGGAGACAGGGTGCTCTTCGAAGTAGAAGGATGGGACAAGCTCTGGTCCTTGAGGAGCCGCCTCGAGATTCCTCTCGAGCACATCAAGGGGGCTCATCCTGATCCAGACCCTGCGATGGGGTGGTTCCAGGGCCTCAAGCTGGCAGGTTCCGACTTTCCCAACGTCTTCAGGGCGGGTACCTTCTTCCAGGAAGGCGGTTTGGTGTTTTGGGATGTGCGTCACGCGGAACACGCCGTAGTCGTCGAGCTCGGCCATGAGCGGTACCACAAGCTCGTCATCGAAGTGGACGATCCGGATGCCGTAGCCGGCTTGATAAACGAAGCGCTGTCCGCTGGTCGCGCCTGACGAAACGACGCGAACTGCGCGTCCGAGATGCCGAGGTTCCAGCCGGAACCGGTTCCCGAGAGCGCGAGCGAAAAATTCCCCCTTCGTGAGCACCAGGGCCTCGGCCGGCTTGACGGCGCCGGCGGCGCGCGCGCCATCTGGGCGGCGGCGTGAGGCCGTATGTTCCGCAAGGAGCCATGAAGTCCCCGGTGGGGTGAACACCCCATAGCATCCGACTGGTTTCGGGTCCGTACTCTCCAAGACGTGACCGGGGATCCGGTCATCTCGATTCCAAACGGGTTTGGGAGAGGAAGGTGCCCCATGAAACGTATTGTTCTGGGTTCTCTGCTCGGTGTCGCGATGCTGGCCCTTTCCGTGATGGCGGCGGGCGCGGAGGAGCTGACGGTCAACTCCATCCTGACGTCGTACAAGGCCGGCGCGCCGGCCGACGGGATCGTCGCCATGGTCAACAACCCGGCGAATTCCATCGCGATGACGGCGGGGGACCTCGTCACGCTGCGTGACGCAGGCCTGCCGGAAGCCGTCGTCGCCGCGGTTTATGCTCGCCTTCCGGTGCCTACTCCGACGGCTGTGCCCGACGATGCCCGCCTGGTCGATATCGTGAACCTCGTCAAGTCGGGGATCGCCGCATCCATCATCGCGGAGCAGGTGAAGCAGTCGGGCCGGACGTACAACCTCTCCGTCAACGATCTTCTCTACCTCAAGCAGAACGGCGCACCGGAATTGACCATCGCGGCCTTGATGGCGACCGGCGGCGGAGCTTCGGCCGCAACGGGCATCGCCGGTGCTCCGACTGCCCCGAGGGAAATGGTCTTCGACGGGCTGTTGATGAAGGCGCCGTTGCTAGCGAAGAACCGGTCCGGCCGCCTGGTGATGCAGGGTGACACCTTCGCCTGGGTGGATAGCCGCGAACCCGACAAGAACTTCTCTTTCAAGATCACGGGCATCGAGAAGGTCTGGTTCACGTGCCAGGCTCAAACCTCCGAGAACTTCTGCTACCAGATCAACTTCCAGATCGTGAAGGGCGACCGTTACCGGTTCCAGGACGCCAACCGCAACTCCGGGTCCAACGCTGCCGTCCTCAAGGTCATGGAAGCGCTGCGCACCTACTTCCCACGCATTTCCTTCGGAGCGCCCGAATACGATTGACCTTCCGGGACCGCGTTGTCCGGCGACGAGGGCGTCGTCGGCGGCAAGGAAGAGAATCCGAAAGGGCGGGCTCGAGAGGGCCTTGTGAAAGGAACTCGTCATGTCAATGTCACTGCCGGAACTCCTCCTTCTCATCGTGATCGCGGCTGTGTGCGGCGCCATCGGGAAGGCCATCGCCGGTAGCTCTCGCGGCGGGCTGATCGTCTCGATAGTCCTTGGCTTCATCGGGGCCCTTCTTGGGCCTTGGGTTGCCCGGTCGCTCAAGCTCGCGGAGCCTTTCACGGTCAACATCGGCGGGCATCCGTTCCCGGTCCTGTGGTCCATCATCGGCGCCGCCCTCTTCGTGGCGATCATTCACCTGTTCTCGCGAGGGAGGCGGTGACTGCGCTGCCGGGCGGCTCGAGCGTCTCATGTACGGGCGCCGAGGATGCTGCACCAACACGACTTCTGCGATGATGTAGTTCGGAAACCGCCGATAGCTCTTCGACGACGCCGGGACATACCGCGATCCCCATCTCGGGCCGCTCGGCGACCTGCTGCGCGAGCGCGGGCACGAGGTCGCGCTGCTCGCCCGGATCCTGCCGTCGGCGCCGTACCGCGAGACGGCCGGCCGGCTCGCCGCGTCGAGCGAGCGGGTCTTCCTGCCGGAGGCCTTCCTGACCACCGCGGACCGGCGGCGCTGCTGGAAGCAGGCGCGCGCGTTCGACCCGGTGATTCCCGCGGACGCCCGGGTCGGCGGCGTTCCCGCCGCGCGCCTGGCACGCGAGCTCGTGACCCATCAGCGGATCTCGCACGCCGAGGCGCTCAGCTATGAGCCGCTGCTCGGCCACCTCGCGGCGAGCGGCGTGCGACCCGAGCGGCTCGTGTTCCCGTGGGAGGGACACGCGTGGGAGACGGCCATGATCGCCGCGGCGCGGCGGCACCTGCCGGACACCGAGGTGATCGCCTACGACAACCTGAACTTCTCGCGGTTCGCGCTCTCGCTGTATCCCGGAACGGCCGAGCTCGACCTGCGCCCGCTGCCCGATCGCGTCGTCACCAACGGCCCGACCTTCGCGCGCGTCCTGGGCGCGCAGGGCTTTCCGCCGGAGCGGATCCGCGTCGGGTGCGCCCTGCGGCACGGGCACCTCTATGCCGAGAGCCGGCGCTGAGCCTGCCGCTGCTGCGACCGGCGACCGCGTCGTGCTCGCGGCGGGCAGCATCGACGCGGCGCAGACGATCGAGATGATCGAGGCGGCCCACGCGGCGTTCGGCGACGACCTCCTCGTGAAGCTGCATCCGGTGTCGGACGTCGCCCGCATCCACGCCGCGGTGAGAGCCCCCGTCAGCTACGCCGACCGACCGATCGGCGAGCTGCTGCGCAGCGCCCGGGCGATGATCTACACCTACAGCGTGGTCCCGTACGAGGCGCTCGCCGCCGGAGTCCCGCCGATCCACTTCGTCTCACAGACGCTGCTGGACCTCGATCAGCTCGACCCCAGCCCGGACGTGCGCTGGACCGGCGCAACGCCGCAGGAGCTGCGGGAGGCGCTCCAGCAGTCCGAGGCCGCGGCGGCCGACCCGCAGTGGCCGGCGCGCTCCCAGGCCGTCGTCCGCGACGCGCTGGCGCCGCTGAGTGACGCGTGCCTGTCGGCGTTCCTGGAGCCGCTGCCCGCATGACGCGGCGGCTCGTGATCCTCGACGACGCGCCGATCGTCGGCGGCGCCGAGCTGTTCGCGCTCCGGCTCGCAGCATGGCTCGCAGACGAGCCGGACCGCTGGGACGTCACCGTCGTCTGCCCCGACCCCGGGCCGTTCGCGGAGCGGGCCCGTGCCGCCGGTCTCCGCGTTCAGGGCGCTCGCTTTCCCGACCTCACGCCGGTGCGCTGCGGCGCGCTGGCCGGGCGGCATCCGCGACATGGCGCGCGTGCTGCGCGAGGCCCGCTCGAGCGGTGCGCTCGTCGTCGCCAACACCGCGCGCGCGCAGGCCTTCGCCGCGGCGGCCCGGCCGGGCGTCCGCGACGCGCCCCCGGTCGTGAACCTCGTCCACGAGCAGGACACCGCGGCCCGCCGGTCCGCCAAGGCCGTCCTCGGCCGCGTCGGGCGTGTCGTAGCGGTCGGGGCGAACACCGCGGCCGCGTACGAGCGAGCGCTGCCCGGCCGGCGGATCGGACGGCTCAACAACTTCCTCGACCCGGACGAGCTGGACCGCGCTGCCGCGCAGCGTGTGCCGAGAACCGCCGCCCGCCCGCCGGTCGTCGGCGTGCTCGCGCGGCTCATCCCCGAGAAGGGCCTGGTGGAGCTCGTCGAGGAGCTCGCCTCGTGCCCGGACGACTGGAGCGCGCTGCGGATCGGCGGCGGCGCCCAGGACCCGGCGTATGCCGAGCGCCTCGCGGCCGCGATCGACCGCTTGGGCCTCGGCGACCGAGTGGAGTTGCTCGGACACGTGGCCGAGCTCCCGGAGTTCTTCGCGGCCGCGGACGTGCTCGTCGTTCCCTCAACCGGCCACGAGGGGCAGCCGACCGCCATCCTCGAAGCGCTGGCCCACGGGCTGCCCGTGGTCGTCCGCGCGCCGATCTGGTCACCGGACTTCGCGGGGCTTCCCGTGTCGCGGTACGCGACCGGCGAGGAGCTGGGTCAGGCCCTGCGGCTGAGGCCGGAGCCGGCGCCGGCCGACGAGCTGCAGCGCCGGTTCGGGCCGCAGCAGGCGCTGGACGCGCTGGTCGCGGCGGGGTGCTCGTGACGGTGCGCATAGCGATCCGCTGCGACGGCGGCCCGGCGATCGGCGCCGGTCACGTCGGACGCTGCATTCCGATCGCGAACGCGCTCCGCGACCGTGGAGCCGAGGTCGCCTTCGTCGGCGTCTACGAGGGCACCGCCGCGTGGCTGCTCGAGCGCGCCGGGCTCGACGTGGTCGCGGCCAGCGACTCCGCGTGTGGACTGACCGCGGCCGAGTGGTCTGCCGCCGTCGTCGACCTGTACCTGGAGGACGGGGAGGACCAGATCTGCGACGCTCGCCCGCGCACTGCCGATCGCAACGACCGGGGAGGCCACGCGCTGCGCCTCGTCCGGGATCTGGATCGACTACCACGTCGGCGCTCCGAAGGAGACTGGCCCGCGGCGTCTCGGAGGTCCCGGTACGCGCCGCTCGATCCGGGCTTCGCCGCAGCGGCGCAGAACGCGCCGCAGCGTCGAGCGCATTCTCGTGATGACCGGGGCCCTCGTCGATGTTCACCGGCGTGGCTCGGAACGCCTGGCGCGGATGCGGCCCGGCGCAGCATTCCCCGGGGTCGAGGTGGTCACGCCGGAGCCTCCGTTCGACCTCGCCGAGCTCGCACCGGCGATCGACCTCGCCGTGGTCGGCGCGGGCATGACCGACCTATGAGCTCGCGAGCGCCGGCATACCCACTCGTCGCCGTCGCCCTGATCGAGAACCAGCGCGTCGTCATCGACGGGAGTCGCGCAACAGGGATTGCTCTGCCGGTTGACGGCATCGGACGCGACCCGCTGCCCGACGTCGTCGCCGCGCTCGCCCGGATGCACGATTCCGAACTCCGGGCGGAACTCAGCGCCCGAGGGTCCGCGGCGTTCGACGGACGGGGCGCCGATCGGATCGCCGACGCCCTTCTCGCTGCATGGACACCCGGCAGCCGGGCGGACTCTGCGCGTTAAGGTTTCCGCTCCAAACAAGGACGATCATGGATCTCAGCGGCAAGACCATCCTCATCACCGGCGGCACCGGCTCGTTCGGCAAGGCGTTCATCGTGCGCACCGTGCTCGACGACAGCCGACCCTCACGCGATCCGTGGTCTTCAGCCGCGACGAGCTGAAGCAGTACGAGATGGCAGCAGGAGCTGACCGCGACGAGCGCCTGCGCTTCTTCATCGGCGACGTGCGCGACCGCGAGCGCCTCGAGCGCGCGACGCGACGGGGTCGACGTCGTCATCCACGCCGCGGCGCTGAAGCAGGTGCCCGCCTGCGAGTACAACCCGTTCGAGGCGGTCAAGACCAACGTCATCGGCGCGGAGAACGTCATCGACGCCGGCGATCGACCACGACGTGCCGCAGGTGTTCGCGCTCTCCACCGACAAGGCGGTCGAACCCGATCAACCTCTACGGCGCGACCAAGCTCGTGCGCCGACAAGCTGTTCGTCGCCGGCCAACGCCTACGCGGGCGAGCGCCGGACGCGCTTCGCGGTCGGTGCGCTACGGCAACGTCGTCGGCAGCCGCGGCAGCGTCATCCCGTTCTTCCTGCGCCAGGCCGCAGACGCGGCGTCCTGCACGATCACCGACGAGCGCATGACCCGCTTCTGGATCACGCTCGAGCAGGGCGTCGACTTCGTCCTCAGCTCGCTCGACCTGATGCACGGCGGCGAGATCTTCGTGCCGAAGATCCCGTCGCATGAAGCATCATCGATCTCGCCGAGGCGATCGCGCCCGAGTGCCGAGCACCGCATCGTCGGCATCCGGCCCGGCGAGAAGCTGCACGAGGTGATGATGACCGAGGACGAGTCGCGGCACTCGCGCGACCTCGACGACTGCTACGTGATCGACCCGGAGTTCCGCTTCCGGCAGCCGCGCAAGCCGCTCGACCGGCGCGCCGGTCGCCGACGGCTTCCGCTACTCGAGCGACGCGAACACCGAGTGGCTGACCGCCGACGACCTGCGCGCGGTGCTCCCCACGCTCCAGCCGGTGGCGTGACCGACTTCCTCCCGTACGGCCGCCAGGACATCACCGACGAGGACGTCGCCGCGGTCGCCGACGCGCTGCGCCGCCCGCTGATCACGCAGGGTCCGCTGGTCGAGGAGTTCGAGGCGGCGTTCGCCGAGGCGGTCGGCGCGCGCCACGCGATCGCGTTCGCGAACGGCACCGGCGCGCTGCACGCCGCGGCCGCGGCCGCCGGGCTCGGCCCCGGCGACGAGATGCTGACGACGCCGGTGAGCTTCGTCGCGTCGTCGAACTGCGCGCTGTTCGTCGGCGCGCGTCCGCGCTTCTCGGACATCGACGCGACGGGGAACATCGACCTCGCGGGCGGCGGTCGCGGCCGGCTCCGCCGACGGCGCGCGGGCGTGCGTCGCCGTCTCGCTCGCCGGACTGCCGGTCGATCTGGACCCGCTGCAGGACGCCCGCGCGGAGCGGGCCTGGTCACCATCGAGGACGGCTGCCACGCGCTCGGGCGGCCGGCGCAACGGCGTGCCGATCGGCGGCGGCGACGCCGCCGACATGACGACGTTCAGCCTCCATCCCGTCAAGTCGATGACCACCGGCGAAGGCGGGATGGTCACGACGAGCCGCGACGACCTCGCGACAGCGCTGCGCGAGTTCCGCACGCACGGGATCCGGCGCCCCGAGGTCGCGGACGACGCCGACGTCCTGCGCGGCCCGTGGCACTACGACGTGGCGACCCTCGGCTTCAACTACCGGCTGACCGACTTCCAGTGCGCGCTCGGGCTCTCGCAGCTGCAAGCGCCTGCCGGCCTTCGTCGAGGGGCGCAACCGCGTCGCGGCGCGCTACCGCGAACTGCTCGGCGACGTCGAGGGCATCACGCTGCCGGCCGAGCCGCAGCGGCGATGACGTCCACGGCTACCACCTGTTCGTCGTCCGCTTCCCCGAGGGCGCGTACCGCCGCCGCCAGGTCGCCCTCGGCCTGCGCGAGGCGGGCATCGGGACGCAGCTGCACTACATCCCGATCTACCGCCACGGCGTCTACCGCGACCGCGGCTACACCGGCGAGGAGGAGCCGCCTCCCCGAGTCGGAGCGCTACTACCGCGAGGCGCTGCTCGCTTCCGATGTTCCCGGCGATGCGGGACGGCGACGTGGAGCGCGTCGTCGGCGAGCTGAAGCGCCTGTCTGAGCGCCCCGGCAGGCGAGCCTGCGGGCGCGGGAGCCGCCGGGCGCATGAGCCGCGCGTTCCCCAGCCTCCTTCGAGATCGCCGGCCGCCCGGTCGGCGGCGGCGCGCCCTGCTACGTGATCGCCGAGGCGGGCGCCAACCACAACGGCGACCTCGGCATCGCCCGCGAGCTGATCGACGTCGCCGCCGACGCGGGCGCCGACGCCGTGAAGTTCCAGGTCTACTCGGGCAAGGCGCTCTACTCGACGAAGACGCCGCGCTTCGAGTACCTCGAGGGGATCTCGGACAAGGAGACGCACGAGATCCTCGAGGACGCCGCGCTGCCGCGCGAGTGGCTCCCGGAGCTCGCCGCCCACTGCGCCGACCGCGGGATCACGTTCTTCGCGACGCCCGTTCGACGCGGCGGCCGTCGAGGAGCTCGCCGCGGTCGGCGTGCCGGCGATGAAGATCGCCTCGTTCGAGCTCGTCGACCTCGGCCTGATCCGCGCCGCCGCCGGCGCCGGCGTCCCGCTGCTGCTCTCGACCGGCATGGCGACCTACGGCGAGATCGAGGAGGCGCTCGACGCCGCCGCCGAGGGCGGCGCCGCGCGAGGTCGCGCTGCTGCGCTGCGCCTCGCTCTACCCGTCTCCGCCGGAGATCATGAACCTGCGGGCGATGGACACGATGCGCCGCGCGTTCGGCGTCCCCGTCGGCCTCTCCGACCACACGACCGGCATCGCGATCCCGGCCGGCGCGGCGGCCCTCGGCATGGACGTGCTCGAGAAGCACTTCACGCTGTCCCGCGACATGCCCGGCCCCGACCACCCGTTCGCGATCGAGCCGGACGAGCTGCGCGCGATGATCGCCGGCCGTGCGCGACGTCGAGCGCCGCGCTCGGCACCGGCCGGCTCGAGGGCCCGAGCGACGCGGAGGCCAAGGAGATGTACCGGCTGGCGCGCCGCTCGATCGTCGCGGCGACCGACATCCCGGCGGGCACGGTCCTCACGCCCGAGCACCTGACCGTCAAGCGCCCCGGCTTCGGCATCAAGCCCAAGTACCTCGACGTGATCGTCGGCCGCACCGTGAAGGTCGACGTCGAGTACGACGACATCCTGCTGTGGGACATGCTCTAGGCCGTGCGGGTCGCGGTTCTCGGACAGGGGTCGATCGGTCGCCGGCACGCCGGGAACCTGCTGGAGCTGGGCCATGAGGTCGTCGCGTGGGATCCGGTCGCCGAGCGTGCTCGACGGGACCGCGGCGGCGGCCTCGACCGAGGCCGCGCTGGCCGACGCGGAGGCGGCGATCGTCGCGAGCCCGTCCAGCGAGCACGCGGCGCCAGGCGCGGCTCGCGCTCGAGCACGGCTGCCACACGCTCGTCGAGAAGCCGCTCGCGCTGACCGCGGCGGAGGCTGACCCGCTCGTCGCCCTGGCGGACGAGCGCGGGCTCGTGCTCGGCGTGGCCATGAACCTGCGCTTCCACCCGGGCGTGATCGCCGTCCGCGACGCGGTCGCTCTCGGGCGCCATCGGCACGCCGCTCGTCGCGCGGGCCTGGTTCGGGTCGTGGCTTCCGGGCTGGCGGCCCGGGACGGACTACCGGCAGTCCTACAGCGCACGCCGCGAGCTCGGCGGCGGCGTGCTGCTCGACGCCATCCACGAGATCGACTACCTCACGTGGATCCTCGGGCCGATCGCCAGCCGTGTCCGCGACGCTCGCGACGGTGTCCGACCTCGAGATCGACGTCGAGGACGTCGCGCAGCTCCAGCTCGGGTTCGCCTCCGGCGCTCAGGGCGTGCTGTCGCTGGACTACCTCGACCGGTCGTACGACCGCGGGTGCCGGATCGTCGGGTCGGAGGGAACGGTCGCCTGGTCGTTCCCGACGGACGGGTCACGATCGACGTGGTGGACGCGGAGACCGTGACGGTCGACGTCCCGCGGGACGTCACGAGCACCTATCCGGACGAGGTCGAGGCCTTCATCGAGGCTGCGGCGCACAACAGCGCGCCGAGCGCGGACGGCGCCGCCGGCGGCTCAGCACTCCGCGTCGTCGAGGCGGCCAGGAGCTCCGCGTCGAGTTCTCGTGTGGTGCGCCTGTCGCCCGATCTAGGCAGGCCTTGACTCCGTCTCGACGAGCAGCAGCCCTCCGTCCGCGCACTGGAGAACCGGTCCGCGGGTGTCCTCCTGCAACGCGCCGAGCGCGATGCCCGGAGACGGCGCCGGCTCCGCCGACCACACGAACAACCGGGAGCCGTCGTCCCGCTCGATGAACGCCCCGGGAAGGGACGTGTCACCGCGCGCACGAGGCGGTCGGCCGTCGACGACCGACATGCCGGGATCGATGCGGCCGTCCTCTGGGCGTCGCGCCTCCCAGTACGTCGCGCGGTCGTGCTCCTGCGGCTCGCGTGCCGCCGTTCCCGGCGATCAGCTCCCGAGCGTATCGCTGCACGAGCTCGACGTGAGCTGCCCGGTGCTTGGCGTAGAGCGTGCCGGCCGTCTCGCGTGGATCCACGCTGCAGCGGAACCCGGCCCGATCACGTCGCCGTCGTCGACGCCCTCGGTCAGGAAGAACATCGTCGAGGCGGTGTGCTCGAGCCCCTTGATGATCGTCCACGGAATCGGTGCCCGTCCCCGCCCCTCGGGCAGGTCGGTCGGGTGGATGCCCACGCAGCCGTGGCGCGGCGCGTCGAGGAGCTCCCGCTTGACGAGCTGCGACCAGCCGATGACGAAGATCACCTCGGGTCGAGCCGCGACGATCCGCTGGACCAGATGCGGATCGTTGACCTGATGCGTCGTGACGAGCTCGAACCCGTGCTGCTCGGCCAGCGGACGAAGATCCGTGTACCCGCTGGCGCCGCCCTCGACTCGTCGTAGCCGACGGCGAGCGCCGGGACGAATCCGAGTCTCGCAGAGGGCCGCCGAGGCAGGCCTCGCTGACGTCGACGCCCGCCGATGAACACGTAGGCACGACTCACTCGCGGGCCGATGATACGGTCAGCGCGTGATCGGGCTGGAGAACGTCGAGCGCGCCCTGTGCGTGGCCGCCCACCCCGACGACGAGGTCCTGTTCGCTGGGGCGACCCTGGCCCAGCTCGCGGATCGCGGCGTTGAGACGCACGTCCTGATCCTCGGCGAGGGCATCGGCGCGCGGTTCGCCGGCAACGAGCGTCCCGGGACGCGGTCTCCAAGCTGGGCGCCGAGCTCACGGCTGCCGCCGCGATCCTCGGGGCGACCCCACACCAGCTGGACCTCCCGGACAATCGCTTCGACTCGCTCGATCTGCTCGATGTGGTTCACCGCGTCGAGCAGATCAAGGCCGAGAGCTGTCCCCCGACCTTGTGCTGACGCACCACCCGGGAGACCTGAACGTCGACCACGGGGTCACGTGCGGCGCCGTCCTGACGGCCTTTCGGCCGCTGCCGGGTGAACGGCCGGTCACGATCGCGACCGGCGACACCCTGTCGTCCACCGAGTGGAACCCGTCGCACGGCGCCGCGTTCGTCCCGAACTGGTTCGTCGACGCCGCCGCCGGCCTGGAGCGCAAGGTTCAGGCGATGGCCGCCTACGAGACCGAGCTGCGGGAGTGGCCGCACCCACGTTCGCTCGAGGGGATCCGCGTCGCGGCGAGGCGGTGGGGCATGACCGTCGGTCTCGACGCGGCGGAGCCGTTCTGCCGTCCTCACGTCACGATCTCGCGATGAACGTCCGCGAGGCGCGTGCCAGCGTGACAGTCCGCTGCTGCTCGCGTGGCGCAACGACCCAGCGTACCCGCGCGTACGCGTTCGCGCAGGACCGATCTCCGAGGCCGAGCATGAGGCCTGGTTCGCGGGGAGCTGTCGCGACCCGTGAGCCAGATCTGGATCGGCGAAGATCGATCGGGTCGCCGTCGGTGAGGTGCGGTTCGACCGCGACCCCGGCAACATCGCCTGATCGACATCGCGGTGGCGCCGGAGGCGCGGGGCGCCGGCCTCGGCCGGCGCCTGCTCGCGTGCCGGCCATGGCCGCCGAACCGCGGCGATCATCCGTCGCCGCTCTTCGGGCCGAGGTCAGCACCGGAAACGACGGCGTCGCGAGCCCTGTTCGCGGCGACCGGCTTCGAGGTCGTCAGCACACGACCCGGAGCGCATCGTCTACGAATCGCCCGCCGGCACGCGGCCCGTTCCGCCGACCCCGCCGCTAGCCTCCCCCCGCACATGCCCAAGTCTGCACTCATCACCGGGATCACCGGCCAGGACGGCTCCTACCTCGCCGAGCTGCTGCTCGAGAAGGGGTACGAGGTCCATGGCATGGTGCGCCGCTCGTCGACCGAGAGGTCCGAGCGGATCGAGCACCTGCGCGACCGCGTCACGCTGCATCAGGGCGACCTGCTGGATTCGCGGTCGCTGATCGGAGACGCTGCGCGCCGCCAAGCCGGACGAGATCTACAACCTCGCGGCGATGAGCTTCGTCGCGACGTCGTGGACGCAGCCGACGCTGACGGCCGAGTTCACGGGCGTCGGTGTCACGCGCCTGCTCGAGTCGATGCGCGAGGCGTGCCCGGAGGCCCGCTTCTACCAGGCCTCCTCGAGCGAGATGTTCGGCAAGGTCCTGGAGACGCCGCAGACCGAGGACACGCCGTTCTACCCGCGCTCGCCCTACGGCTGCGCGAAGGCGTACGGGCACTTCATCACGGTGAATTACCGTGAGTCATATGACCTGCACGCGTCGAGCGGGATTCTCTTCAACCATGAGTCGCCACGTCGCGGACTGGAATTCGTCACCAGAAAGATCACCTGGCACGCCGCCGCGATCAAGCACGGCCTGCGCGACAAGATCGCGCTCGGCAACCTCGACGCCAAGCGCGACTGGGGCTACGCCCTGGACTACGTCGACGCGATGTGGCGGATGCTCCAGCAGGACACGCCCGAGCGACTACGTCATCGCGACGAACGAGACGCACACCGTGCGCGAGTGCGTGGAGGTCGCCTTCGACGAGGCGGGCCTCGGCGACATCGACCAGTACGTCGAGATCGACCCGCGCTTCGTCCGCCCCGCCGAGGTCGACCTGCTGATCGGCGACTACGCCAAGGCCGAGCGCGACCTGGGCTGGAAGCCGACGACGACCTTCGAGGAGCTGATCCGGCTGATGACCCGGGCAGACCTCGAGCTGCTCAAGCCCTGAGCCGCCCCCACCTGCGCGCCGACCCACGGCGCGGCCGCATCGACCAGCCGGTGCGTCCTCGATCGTCGCGTGCTCGCGCCCGCCGACGAGCAGCGTGCCGTTCGGGCCGTAGGCGTTCGCCCGCCACTCGGCGTCGAGCGCCTCGGGGCCTTCGGCGGCCGAGGCGGCGCCAGCGCTTGGCGTGCCAGGCGGTCAGCTCGCCGGCGCCGATCTCGGTGTGGTCGGGCCGCGCCGGGCGCGTGGTCCGGGTCGTGAGCGTCGCAGCGCGCGCGCAGCGGCGCATGGAGCACCACGATGTCGTCCGCCGGAGCGAGCGCGCCCGGCGCGTTCACGGCCTCGTGTGCGCCCACCCCGAGCCCGACACCGGGCCCGGCACGTCGACGATGACCTTCCGCGGCTGGCGGATCTCGACGACGGACGCGTCGCCCTGGTCGACGACCGCGCGCTGGATCGCCGTCTGGTGGTCGCTCGACCGCGCGGCGGGTCATCGTCAGCAGAGCCGCGCGGCGTTGCGTGCTCGACGTCCCAGCGCTGCACGAAGCTGCAGGAACGGGCAGTACAGCGCGCCCGCGTCGGTGTGGTCCAGCACGTCCAGCAGCCCGCGCCCGCACCACCAGAACTCGTCGGCGTCCACCGGCAGGACCCAGTCGGCGCCGGCGGCGACCGCGTCCGCGACCAGGCCGCTGATGACGTCCGCCTGGATGAACGGGCCTCGAGTAGGGCGACCAGTCGATCGCGCAGCCGCCGCGCGAGCCGGTCGAGCACCGCGGGTCGTCCCGTCCGTTGAGCCGTTGTCGAGCACGAGCACGCGCTCGACTCCGAGCGCGAGCGTGTTGCGCAGCACGGCACCGACGACGTCCGCGGCGTCGCGGACGCACATGCACGGCGAAGACGCGCGTCACGCGCCGCGGTGGACAGCTCCGCCAGATCCACGGCCACCATGTCCGCGATCGTCTGCTCGAACGGGATCTCCGGGACCCAGCCGAGCACCTGCGCGCGCCCGCGTCGTGTCGCCCGCCGGCACGACCGGCTCCGGCGGGCGGACGAACGCCGGGTCGACGCGCACCCACTGCTCCAGCGGGCCCTCGACGCCGGCGGCCGCGAACGCCGCCTGCACGAGCTCGCGCACGGTGTGCGGGCGGCCGCTGGCGAGGACGTACTCGCCGGGCTCGGGCGCAGCCAGCGCGAGCGCCGCGCCGCGCACGATGTCGCGCGCGTCCGACCAGTCGCGCGCGGCGTCCAGGTCGCCGAGCACGAGCTCGCTCCTGCTGCCCGAGCACGATCGCGGCGGCCCCGCGCGTGACCTTGCGCGGGAGGAACTGCGGCGGGCGCCGCGGCGACTCGTGGTTGTAGGTGATGCCGCTGCACGCGAACAGCCCGTGGTGCTCGCGCATCGTGCGCACGAGCCCGTGTGCGGCGAGCTTCGCCACGCCGTACGGGGTGCGCGGGCGCATCGGCGTGTCCTCGTCCTGCGGGCTCTTCGGCGCGTCGCCGAAGACCTCGCTGGACGTGGAGACCCAGACGCGCGGGCGCTCGGCCGCCGCGAGCGCCGCCGCGAGCACGGTCGCGGTCGCGCCCGCGATCGCCGCCATCGTCTGCGTCGGGTCGTCCCACGAGTCGGGGACGAACGTCGGCGCCGCGAGGTGGTAGATCTCGTCGGGACGCGCGTGCGCGATCGCCCGCTTCAGCGAGGCGGGGTCCAGCAGGTCGCCGTCGACCGGCGGTGAAGTGCCCGCGCACGGCGTCGAGGTTCGGCGAGTCGAACGCGGCGGGCCGGTCCAGGCCCGTCACCTCGTCGCCGCGCGCCAGCAGCAGCTCGGCGAGATACGAGCCGTCCTGTCCGGCGATTCCGGTGATCAGCGTGCGGCGGGCCATCGGCGGCGGACCCTACCCTGAGCCGCGAGCGATGACCGACTCGACGCCAGCCGCCGCCGCCCCGCCGCGCCCGCCGAGCGCGCCGGTGCTGGGCATCCCGCTCGCGCTGGACGGCTACGAGGGCGTGCTCGACTGGATCGACGCGGCGATCGCCGCCGGCAGCCGCGAATACGTCTGCGTCGCCGCCACGCACACCGTGATGGCCTCGCAGGAGGACCCGGAGCTGCGCGCCGCGGTGCTCGGCTCGAGCCTGACGGTGCCGGACGGCCAGCCGCTCGTGTGGGCGCTGCGCGCCTACGGGCACCCGCTCGGCGACCGCGTCTACGGGCCGGAGCTGATGGAGCGCGCCTGCGCCCGCGGCGCGCGCAGCGGCGCGCGGATGTTCCTCTACGGCGGGCGCGACGAGCAGGCGCTCGCCGACCTGACGGCGCAGCTGCAGGAGCGCCACCCGGGCCTCGAGATCGCCGGCAGCTACAAGCCGCGTCTACCGGCCGCTCTGAGCGCGGACGAGCAGCGCGAGGTGGCGGCGGCGATCAACGCCGCGCGCGCCGGACATCGTCTGGGTCGGGCTCGGCGTGCCGCGGCAGGAGAAGTGGATGGCGACGATGCGCGGGCAGCTCGACGCCCCGATGCTCGTCGGCGTCGGCGCGGCCTTCGACTTCCTCAGCGGCACGGTCGCCCAGGCGCCCCGCTGGATCCAGCGCGCCGGCCTGGAATGGCTCTTCCGCCTGACCCGCGAGCCGCGGCGCCTGTGGCGGCGCTACCTGCGCTACAACCCGCGCTTCGTGGTGGGGTTCGTGCGGGAGTGGTGGGGGATGCGGCGCGGGCGCTCAGCCGCGCCGCGCCCGCAGCGCCGTCAGCACCGCGTCCATGCCCTCGCCGAGCTGCGTGTCGGCGGTGAAGCCGAGCTCGTCGCGGGCGCGGGAGATGTCGAGCGACGAGCGCTCGAGCTCGCCGAGGCGGGCGGGCTGGAACTCCGGCTGGAACTCGTCCGCGGGCAGGCCGGCGGCGCCGCGCAGCGCGTCCAGCACGTCGAGGACCGACTTCTCCACGCCGGTGCCGACGTTGTAGGCGCCGCTCGCGCCGGGGTGCTCGGCGGCCGCGAGGTTGGCGGCGACGATGTCGCTGACGAACGTGTAGTCGCGGGTCTGCGTGCCGTCGCCGAAGACGACCGGGGCGTCGCCGTCGAGCAGGCGCCCGGCGAAGATCGCGATCACGCCCGCCTCGCCGTGCGGGTCCTGGCGCGGGCCGTAGACGTTGCCGTAGCGCAGCGTCACGGTCGGCAGGCCGTAGAGGCGGTGCATCAGCGCGCAGTACAGCTCGGCGGCGTGCTTGCTCTGCCCGTACGCGGCCATCGGCAGCGGCGGGACGGTCTCGGGCGTCGGCATGACGTCGGTCTCGCCGTAGATCGCGCCGCCGGTCGAGGTGTTCACGAAGCGGTGCACGCCGTGCTCGCGCGCGGCCTCGAGCACGTTGATCGTGCCGACGACGTTGATCCCCGCATCGAGCGCGGGATCCTCGAGCGACTTGCGCACGTCGACCTGGGCGGCGAGGTGGAAGACGAGCTGCGGGCCCGCGGCGTCGAACGCGGCGCGCACGGCGGCGGCGTCGCGGATGTCGGCCTCGACGAGCCTCGCGCCCGGCTCGATCGCGCCGGCGAGGTTCTCGCGCTTGCCGGAGCTGAGGTCGTCGATGACGGTCACGTCGTCGCCGCGGGCCACGAGGGCGTCGACGAGGTTCGAGCCGATGAAGCCGGCGCCGCCGGTCACGAGTGCACGCATGGCGGAGCAGGGTACGCGGCCGCGCGCCGCGGATCGGTCCCGATCGGTCGCCGCTCAGCGGGCCTGAGGCTCTACCGATCCGGCTCAGGCGGGGCCGTCGTAGACGCGCGCGAGCGCCTGCGCCACCGCGTCCGGCGCCGCGTGCTCGCCGACGAACTGCGGCGTTGCGCTCGCCCACCGCGGCGTCCGCCCCACAGGCGCCGCGCCACGCCCGCCAGCGCGTCCGCGTCGCCCATCGGCGCGAGGTCCGCGTCCGGCAGCAGGTCGGTGAGCGCCCCGACGCGCGAGGCGGCGACCGGCAGGCCCGGCGGCCATCGCCTCGGCGGCCGAGAGGCCGAACGTCTCGGCGAAGCGCGAGGGCACGATCGCGAGCGCGGCGCCGGCGCGCAGCCGCGCGAGCTCGGCGTCCGGCACGCGGCCCGGCGAAGCGCACGTCGGCGCCGAGCGACGCCGGCGAGCGACGCGCAGCTCGCCCTCCTCCGGGCCGTGGCCGGTCACGACGAGCGGGAAGCCCTCGGCGGCGCACGCGCGGATCGCGACGTCGACGCCCTTGTCGGGCGCGAGCCGCGCCGAGCAGATCGCGTACGTGCCGTCCGCCGGGCGCGCGCGCAGGTCCGGCGGGCACCGGCGCGACCGGGTTCGCGATCACGTGGACGGGGCGCCCGCCGAGCGGTGCGCCCAGCTCCTGCAGCCGCGCGAGCGTGAAGGCGCTCGGGGTCGTGAGCGCGTCCGCCGACTGCGACGAGCCGGCCCGACCAGCGCGCGAGCGCCGCCGCGTAGACGAGCGCGTCCGCGCGGCTGCCGCGGCAGTTCAGCCGCACCCCGGGCCGCGTGTCGCGGCCGTGGCAGCGCGTGCAGTCGTGACCCGACGGATCCAGGCACGTCCCGACCGCGCAGACCAGGCGGTACTGGTGCAGCGTGAGGACCGTGCGCGCGCCCGCGTCGCGCGCGGCCTGCAGCGCGCGCCAGCCGAACGCGGGCTGCACGTTGTGCGCGTGGACGACGCGCGCGCCGGTGCGCCGGACGGCCGCGCCGACCTCCTCGGGGTCGAGCCCGCCGCGCAGCAGCCCGCGCGCCGCGGCGCGCCTTCGAGAGCGCCGCGCTGCCGCGCTCGAGCACCTCGACGTCCTCGCCCAGCGCCTGCGGCAGCAGCCGCCGCGAGGTCCTCGACGACCCGCTCCTCGCCCCCGAGCGTGCGGTAGCGGTTGTGGAGCAGGAGGATCACGAGGCGCGGCGGCGCGCGGTGGCGGCCTGTGGCCAAGCTACCGTGAACGCGCCCGATGCCGCCGACCGCCGCCATCGTGATCCCCACACGGGGCCGCCCGGCGTACCTCGACGTCGCGCTTTCGACGATCGCTCCGCAGGCCGCCGCCGCGGGCGCGCAGATCGTCGTCGTCGACGACGGGCCGGACGCCGCGACGCGCGCGGTCGCCGAGCGCTTCGGCGCGCGCTACGTCACCCCGCCGGACGGCCGCCACGGGCTGAACGTCGCGCGCAACGCCGGGATCGACGCGACGCGACGCGCAGCTGCTCGTCTTCACCGACGACGACGTGGCCGTGCTCCGACGGCTGGCTGAGCGCGCTGCTGACCGCCGCGGCCGACCTGCCGGACGAGGTCGGCGTGCTCACCGGCCCGATCCGCGCGCGCGTCGAGGACCACCGCTTCCCGGTCTGCGGGCGCGAGAGCGGCCCCGTCACCGAGCAGGACTTCGGTGCCGGCCGACGTGGACGCGCCGCACGCCTGGGGCGCGAACCTCGCGATCCGCCGCAGCGCGCTCGACCGCGTCGGCCGCTTCGACCCCGCCCTCTCCGGCGGCGGCGACGAGGAGGAGTGGGAGCGCCGCTGGCTCGCGTCCGGCGGGCGGATCCGCTCGATCGCGGCGGCCGGCGTCGACCACCGCCGCGCGGGCGACGACGCGCGGCTGCGGTCGCTCTGCCGCGCGGCCCGCGGGCGCGGTCGCGAGGCGCGCGCGTACGACGAGCGGCGCGGCGCGGCGCCGCCGGTCGCTCGCCGAGCTGCGGACCCTGCTGCGCTGCGCGGTGCACGGGCCGCTCCACCGCTGCTTCATGGGCCCGGTGACGACGTGGCACAGCCTCGGCCGGCTCGAGGCCGCGCTGCGCCCCGGGCCGCCGCCGCCCGCGACGCGCCGGCGTCGACGACTTCCTCTCCGGCCGCAGCGGGAACGCCGGCGGGCGGCGCGCGCAGCTCGCCGGCCTGCGCGACCGCCTGGCTCGACCTGCGCGCCGCGCTGTCCCCCGCGCGCCGGCGCCTCGACCGCGCCGCGCGCGCGCTGCCGCGCCGCCGCGTGCTCGTCCTCACGATCGCGCGCGAGGACGTCGAGAACCGGGTCGCGCAGGCGCGCGCGGAGCTCGCGACGTCGCGGCACGACGTCGAGCACGTCGTCGCGCCCGCGACCGGCGCCGGGAAGTTCGAGCGCCTGAACGAGCTGCTCGCCGAGCGCGACGCTCGCGACCTACGACTGGCTGATCGTGCTCGACGACGACGTCGACCTGCCGCGCGGCTTCCTCGACCGCTTCCTCGCCGCCGCCGAGGGCGCCGGGCTGCAGCTCGCGCAGCCGGCGCACCGGCTGCGCTCGCACGCCGCGTGGCCGCTCACGCGCCGCGTGCCGGGCACGACCGCGCGCGAGACGACGTTCGTCGAGATCGGCCCGGTCACCGCGTTCGCGCCCGCGACCTTCGACGTGCTGCTTCCGTTCCCGGCCGGGCTGCGGATGGGCTGGGGGCTCGACGCGCACTGGTCGGCGGTCGCCGCCGAGCACGGCTGGCCGATCGGGATCGTCGACGCGACGCCGGTCGGCCACACGCTGCGCCCGGCCGCAGCGACCTACCCGCGCGAGGAGGCGATCGCGGAGGCGCGCGGCTTCCTCGACGGGCGCCCGTACGTGACGCGCGACGCCGTGCGGACGCTGCGGGCCCACCGAT
Source organism: uncultured Actinomycetes bacterium (assembly GCA_963721255.1). Classification (GTDB taxonomy): domain Bacteria; phylum Actinomycetota; class Thermoleophilia; order Solirubrobacterales; family Solirubrobacteraceae; genus F1-60-MAGs163. The sequence goes on along the minus strand of CAVRIM010000018.1, from coordinate 50,335 downwards.
GAAGGCCCTCGTCGTCGCCGAGTTCTACCCGCGCGCCGACGACCCGGTGCTCGGCATCTGGGCGCACGAGCAGGCGCGGGCGGCGCAGGCGGCGGGCGCCGACGTCCACGTCGTCGTGCTGCACCGGATCGTCCCGCCGGCGGCGACGCCGCGGCTGCGGCGCCCGGCCGCGGCGCTGGCGCTCGCGCGGCACCCGCGGCGCCTCGACCTCGACGGCGTCCCCGTCACCTACGTGCGCTACGTCTCGCCGCCGAAGGGCCGCGCCTACGGGCGCTGGGGCGCGTGGGCGGCGCCGTCGCTGTGGCGCACCCTCAGGCGCCTGCGGCACGCGTTCCCGTTCGAGCTCGTCCACGCGCACAACGCCGTTCCCGCCGCCGACGCGGTGCTGCGCGCGGGCGTCACGCACGCCGCTCGTCATCTCCGAGCACGGCGCCGACGTCTTCCACACCGCGGTGCACCACCCCGACGGGCGCGCGGCGATCGAGCAGGCGTTCGGCGCCGCGCGGCTCGTGCTCGCCAACAGCGACGGCATCGCGCGCGCCGACGCAGGAGCTGGGCGCCGAGCGCACCCGCGTCGTGCACCTGGGCACCGACCTGCCCGCCGTCGCGCACGCAGCAGGGCGGACCGCCGACGCTCGTGACCGTCGGCCACCTCGTCGCCCGCAAGCGCCACGCCGACGTGCTGCGCGCGCTGTGGGCCCTGCGCGAGCGGCGCCCGGACCTGCGCTACCTGATCATCGGCGACGGGCCCGAGCGGGGGCCGCTGACGGCGCTCGCCCGTGAGCTCGGCCTCGAGGACCGCGTCGAGTTCACCGGTCAGCTCGAGCACGCCGCCGCGCTCGAGCGCGCGCGCCGCTGCCAGGCGTTCGTCATGCCGAGCGTCGACGAGGCGTTCGGCGTCGCGTACATCGAGGCGATGGCCGGCTGGGTGCCCGGCGGTCGGATCGCTCGGCGAGCCGGGCCCCGCGGAGATCGCGCGCGTCGGCGACGGCATCCGGCTCGTGCCGCCCGGCGACGTCGAACTGCTCGCCGCGACGATCGACGCGCTCGTCGACGACCCCGAGTTCCTGCGCGACCTGGGCCGTCGCGCGCGGGCGACCGCCGAGGCCTCGTTCACCTGGGAGGCGTGCGGCCGCGCGACCGTCGCCGCCTACGAGGAGGCGCTGCGCGGGTGAGCGACCGTCCCGTCCTGCTCGTCACGAACCTCGTGCCCGCCGACCGCGTGCCGTCGCTGCGCGCCCTGCACGAGCGCGCCGGCCTCGAGGTCGCGATCTACGACGGCCGCCGCCACCACGCCACCGGCGGCGTGGACGATCCCGGCGTGCCCGCACCGGCGCGTCTCGCAGCGCGGCGTGTACGGGCTCGCGGCGAGCGGGCGCTACCGCGCCGTGATCGCGACGAGCGCCGGCCGGCTCGCGCTGCCCGCCGCGTTCCTGGGCGCCCGCCGCGCCGGTGTTCCGTTCCTCTACTGGACGGGCATCTGGCACCAGGTGGCGACGCCCGCGCACCTCGCTCGCGATCCCGCTGATGCGCTGGATCGAGCGCTCGGCCGACGGCACGATCGCCTACGGCGAGCACGTCGCCGCGTACGCCCGCGGGCACGGCTCGCGCAACGTCGTCGTCGCCCCGCAGGCCGTCGACGGGGCGTTCTGGGGCGCGGCCGTGGAGCCGGGCGCGGCCGCGGCGGCGCGCGCCGCCGCCGGCGACCCCGCGTTCCTCGCGCTCTACGCCGGCCGCGCGGCGCCGGGGAAGGGCGTCGACGTGCTGCTCGACGCGTGGGCGGCGACCGGGCTGACGCCGCCCGGACGCGGCGCTCGCGCTCGCCGGGGTGAGCCGCCGCAGGACGTCCCGGCCGCGACCGGGGTCGTCCCGCTCGGGCAGCTCGCGCCGGAGCAACTGCGCAACCTCTACGCCGCCGCGGACGTTGTCGTGGTGCCATCGGTGCCCACGCGAGCCTTCCGCGAACCGTGGGCGCTGGTGGTCAATGAGGCCATGTCCCAGCGCACTCCCGTCATCGCCACCGACGCCGTCGGCGCCGCAGCGGGCGGGCTCGTGCGCGACGGCGAGACCGGCTTCGTCGTACCGGCCGGTGACCCCGCCGCGCTCGCCGCGGCGATCACGGCGCTGCACGGGGACGCGGCGCTGCGTGATCGCCTGGGCGCGGCGGGCGCCGCCGCCGTCCGTGAATACACGCCCGCGGCCTGGGCGGACGCGGTCTGCGCGGCGCTCGCTACTGCGCTGTCCGGGGACCGAGGGCCGCTAGCGTTGCGCCCGATGCTGCGCCGCCTTCTCGTGCCCGTGCTGCTGCTGGCGTGCCTGATCACGCCCGCGGTCGCCCAGGCCGGCTACCAGGAGCTCCTGAAGGACGCGTGCCGCGACGAGCACGTGAACGGCACGTATTCGCAGAAGGACTACACCGACGCGCTGGCCAACATCCCGGCCGACGCCGACCAGTACACGAACTGCCGTGACGTGCTGCGGGCCGCCCAGCTCGCGGCCGCGAGCGCGCAGGCGGCGGGCCACACGCGGCTCGCGCGCCGGTGAGCAACGCGACCGTCGTCGCGCTGACCGCGCCCGACCCGCTCGCAACCGCGACGCCGACCGAGAAGCAGGCGGTGGCGCAGGCCGGCAAGTCGGGCTCCGAGCCGGTGAAGGTCGGCGGCGAGGTCGTCGAGCCGAGCACCCTGGGCGCCGGCCGTGCGGTCGCCGCCGGCCTCTCCGACCTGCCCGCGCCGCTGCTCGCGGCGCTCTCCCTGATCGTGCTGCTGGGGCTCGGCGCGATCGTCTTCGTCCTCATCCCGCGTGTCCGCGACCGTCGTAAACCCTGACCTGCCGGCAGCGCCCGCGCTGCCGCCCGCCGCGCCCGCCGGCGCGCGCTTCGCAGGGGCCGTCGAGCCGCTGCTGACGGTCGCCTTCGGCGCGGCGTTCGCCGGCGTGGCCCTGGGCGCCGGCGGCGGCCTCCAGCTCCAGCCCGTCACGACCGTCGAGATCATCCTCGAGGTCGTCTCCGGAATCCTCTGCGCGGCGGCGCTGCTGATCGGCCACGGCGCGCGCCGCGCCCTGGGGCGGCGTCACGCTCGCGCTGTTCGCGGCGTTCGCGCGTCCTCACCGGCCTCTCGATCATCTGGGCGATCGAGCCGTCCGTCGCCTGGATCGAGACGAACCGGACGATCACCGCGGTCGCCGTCTTCGCGAGCGGCATCGCGCTGGTCCGCATGCTCCCCGGCCGCTGGCGCGCGCTGATCGGCGGCGTCCTGGTCGCGTCGCTGATCGTGAGCGGGTACGCGCTGCTGACGAAGGTCTTCCCCGCGTGGCTCGCGTCCGCCGAGACCTACGGGCGCCTGCGCGAGCCGTTCGAGTACTGGAACGCGGTCGGCCTGATGGCGGCGCTCGGCCTGCCGCCCGCCGTCTGGCTGGGCGCGCGCCGGGACGGCCACGCCGGGCTCGCCGCGCTCGCCTACCCGGCGACGGGCGTGCTGGTGCTCGCGATCCTGCTCGCCTACTCGCGCGGCGCGCTGCTGGCGTCCGGGATCGGCATCGGCGTCTGGATGATCGTCGCGCCGCTGCGGCTGCGCTCGGCGCTCGTGCTGCTGCCGAGCGTGCTGCTCGGCGGGATCGCCGCATGGTGGGCGTTCGGCCAGGAGGGCCTCAGCAAGGACCAGATCCCGCTCGCGATCCGCTCGAACGCCGGGACCGAGCTCGGCGTCCTCCTCGGCGCGCTCGTCGTCCTGCTGCTCGTCATCGGGTTCGGGGCGACGCTGGCTGCGCGACCGGCGCGCGTGGTCGCCGCGCACCCGCCGCACCTGGGGCATCGTCGCTGCTGGTCTGCCTCGCGCTCGTGCCGGTGGCGCTCGCCGCCGGGCTCGCGACGACCGACCGCGGGCTCGGCGGCAGCATCTCGCACGGCTGGCGGTCGCTCACGGACCCGAACGCGAACACGCCCAGCAACGACCCGAGCCGGCTGACGGCGATCGGCAGCGTGCGCGCCCGCTACTGGCGCGACGCGATCTCGGTGTTCAAGGCGCGGCCGGGCGTCGGCGTCGGCGCGGGCGGCTACCAGCTCGCGCGGCTGCGCTTCCGCAAGGACGACCTCGACGTCCTGCACGCCCACGGGTACCTCGTGCAGACCGCCGCCGACCTCGGGCTGGCCGGCCTGGCGCTGACGCTCGCGCTGCTGGCGGCCTGGCTCGCGGCGACGATCCGCACGACCGGTCCGTGGCGCGGGCCGGGTGCGCGCGGGGACGACGCCGAGCGACTCGGGCTGCTGACGCTCGGCGATGGTCGTGGTCGTCTTCGGCGTGCACTCGCTCGTCGACTGGACGTGGTTCATCCCCGGGACGGTCGTGCCGCCGCTGCTCTGCGCCGGCTGGGTCGCGGGCCGCGGGCCGAGCCGCGAGCTCTTCCTCGGGCCGCCCGCACCGCAGCGCCCCGCGCGTCCTCGCCGCCGTCGCCGTGCTGGCGATCGCCGGGACGGCCGCGTGGTCGACCGCGCAGCCGCAGGCCGCCGTGGACCGCGCCGATCAGGCGCTCGCCGCGCTCGCCGAGGGCAAGGTGCCGCAGGCGCGCGCGCTCGCCCAGCAGGCCGGCGACCTCGACCCGCTGTCGGTCGACCCGCTGTTCACGCTGAGCGAGGTCGAGACCGCCGCGAAGCAGCCCGCCGCGGCCGAGGCCGCGCTGCAGCGCGCCGTGCAGCTCCAGCCGGCCACCCCGGAGACGTGGATCCGCCTCGCCCAGTTCCAGCTGCTCGCGCGGCGACGCGGCGGCGGCGCGTAACACGGTGCGGCCCGCGCTCTACCTGGACGCGCGCTCGGCGCCGGCGCAGGCGATCTTCCTCGAGGCGACGCGCCAGCTCAGCGCCGCACGCGAGAAGCGCGTGGCGAAGAAGCGCGCCGCCAGGCAGCGCGCCGCGAGGAAGTCCGGCTAGCGGGCGACGGCGGTGAGCGCGCGGCGCGCGCCGGGCGGCCCGCCGTGCGGCGCGTACGTCGACGTCGGCGAAGCCCGCGTCGCGCAGGACCGCCGCGAGCGTTCGCGCGGTGAAGAAGCGCAGGTGATCGGAGCGCGGATCCAGGCGCTGCTCCAGCGGCGCGCCCCGGAGCGCCTCGAGCGCCACGCCGAGGCGCGGCAGGTTCGGCGTCGTGACGAGCAGCACGCCGCCCCAGCGCAGCACGCGGCGCACCTCGGCGAGCAGCCCGACGACGTCCGCGACGTGCTCGAGCGTCTCGCCGGCCCAGACGAGGTCGAACGCGTCCTCGCTCGAGCGGCAGAGCGGCGCCCTCGGCGACCTGCTCGACGCGCGCGCCGGGCGCGCGGTCACGGGCGCGCCGGACCGCCTCCGCCGCCACGTCCACCGCCGTCACCTCCGCGCCGGCCTGCACGAGCGCCGCCGCGAACGCGCCGTCGCCGCAGCCCAGGTCGAGCACCCGGTCGCCGGCGCTCACGTGGCCCAGCAGGAACGCGCGCCGCTCGGCGAAGCGCTCGGGCTCGGCGCCGTCCGGCACCGCCCGCCACACCGCCTCGCGCCAGTCATCCACCCGGCGCAGGCTAGAAGGGGCCGAAACAGCGCAGCGGATCACGTTCGCCCGAGTCGAGGCGGCGGGCGGTGGCAAGCTCCTGTTCCGAGAAGTGCTCCTCGTCCAGGACGTACTCCTCAGGCAGGCGCAGCTCGCTCTTTCGCGGCACGCCGTCAGGCCCGAGGATCCGCGCGCGCTCCTTCCACCGCCGCCACTCACCATCGGGGTCCCGCAGCACGCGCGAGAACCGCCGCGCGTCGAGGACCAGGGCGCCGTCACGGCGGAGCGTCCAGTCGTCGAGCGGGATGACGGCGACCCGCCGCCCGGCCGCGGTCGAGAGGCGCTCGGTCATGACCATGGCAGTGCCCGCGCGACGCGCGACCGACGCAAGGATGACCGGGACGGCGGCGCCGTCGTAGTCGCGTCGCGCCGCCGGACCCATGAGGACTGCGAGCCTCGAGCGATGGTCGTTGCGCAGGCTCTCGCGAAGCGCAGCGAGCAGCTCCCAGTGCCGGATCAGGTACGCCCGCTCGTCGGCGCCGACGAACCATTGGCGATAGCTCGACCGGCTGGCGCGCACCCAGCCGGTCGCGTGACCGCGCCGCAGCGTGCGCTCGTGGATGCCGAGTTCGGCGGCGAGGGAGGTCCAGGCGGGCATCGTCCGATCATGCGACGGCGCGCAGGACGGACGCCGGCGCGGGTCGGCTCGTCCGTCACCGCTGTGTCACAGATCCGTGTCAGTCCGGTGGTCTCCCGACGCACGGAGACGTGCGCAGCCGGGAGCCGGCACCTCCGCCGGGCGAATTCGGCACCGGACAGACGATCCGTCCGCGCGTCCGACGGGGCCCCGGCGGGCCCCATCGGACAGACGATCTGTCCGTGGCCGAATTCGCCGGGAGGGCCGTACAGGCCGTCGGGCGCGCTCAGAACGCGCCCCGGCGCAGGAACACCGCCGGGATCGTCTTGACGAGGATCGAGAGGTCCAGCGAGACGGACCAGTGCTCGAGGTAGAGGAAGTCGAGCCGGACGAGGTCGTCGAAGTCGAGCTCCGAGCGCCCCGACACCTGCCAGAGCCCGGTGATGCCCGGGAGCACGAGGTAGCGCTTGCGGTGCCAGTCCTCGAGCTGGTCGAAGTCGCGCTGGGGCAGCGGCCGCGGGCCGACGAGCGACATCTCGCCGCGCGCGACGTTCCACAGCTGCGGCAGCTCGTCGAGCGAGAAGCGCCGCAGGACCCGCCCGACCGGCGTGACGCGCGGATCGTCGCGCATCTTGAACAGCGCGCCGTCCGCCTCGTTGTGCCGCTCGAGGCCCGCCTGGCGATCGTCGGAGCCCTCGTACATCGTGCGCATCTTCAGGCACGCGAACGGCACGCCGCCGATGCCCGGGCGCATCGAGTGGTAGAGGATCGGGCCGCGCGAGGTGAGCTTCACGGCGAGCGCCATCAGCGCGAACAGCGGGCTCAGCAGCATCAGCAGCGCGACCGACCCGACGACGTCGAACGTGCGCTTGACGAACCAGTCGAAGCCCTCGAAGACCGGGTGAGCGCAGCTCGAACAGCGGCACGGCCTCGCCCGGCACGAACTCGGCGCGGTGGACGAGGATCTCCATCGTCGACGGGGCGATGCGCACCCGCACGCCGCGCCGGTGGCACTCGTCGACGAGCTCGACCGCCTCCTGCTGCGGGAACGCGGGGTCGGCGATGATCACCTCGTCGAGCTGCTCGCGCTCGATGATCTGCGCGCAGGTCGCCGAGCTTGCCGAGCGAGCGCAGGCCGTTGTCCGGCCGCGGCGTCAGCGAGATGAACCCGACCACGTCGATCGGCGAGACGCTGCCCGGCGACGCCTGGAGCGCGTGCGCGACCGCCTCGATGTGCTGGCCGGTGCCGACGAGCGCGGCACGGCGGTGGTAGCCGGCCGCGCGCAGCAGCGCGCCGCTCAGGCGGTCGTAGCCCCAGCGCAGCGCGCTGACGATCACGACGCCGAAGATCAGCGAGCCCCAGAAGATGTAGTAGCTCGAGAACTCCTGGCCGTCGACCTTCGCGTAGAGGATCGCGACGACCATGACCCAGAAGAGCGACGAGACGACGGCGCGCAGGCCCGGCCGCGAGGCGCGGTCCGCGTAGAGCCCCGAGCGCGCGAACAGCAGCGCGGTGAGGATGAAGGAGAAGGTCGCGTAGTGGTAGGCCTGCGTCGCGTTCTCGGCGAACGACGCGCCGCCGCGCAGCGCGGACTTCAGCTCCAGCGCGCCGAGGATCGCCGCGTAGACGCCGAGCGCGTCGAGCGACAGCAGCAGCACGATCCGCGTGAGCCGCCGCACCGTGTCCATCCGCAGCAGGAACGACAGCGCCGGCGGCCGGCGGCGGCGCACGTCGTGCTCGAGCTCACCGACCGGCAGCGAGGGCAGCGAGCGCGCCGACAGCGGCATCGAGTCCGGAGCGCCGGAATCCACGGGGGGCGCGTCCTCCTCGAGCTGTCGCGGGCTGGCCATCCTCACATCACGTAAACGTCCGGGAGCACCGGAAGGTGCGCCTTTACCTCCCAAGACCGAGCAGCGCTTCAGCGCCCGCCTGGTCGATCGTGCGTTGCAGTCCCTCGCGCAGGCGTCACCGTCGGCTCCCACTGGAGCAGGTCCTTCGCCCGTGTGATGTCCGGGCGCCGCTGCTGCGGATCGTCCGTGGGCAGCGCCTCGTGCACGATCTCCGACTTCGAGCCCGTGACGTCGATGACCGCCTCGGCCAGCTCCAGCAGCGTGAACTCGTCCGGGTTGCCGACGTTCACCGGCATGTGCTCGCCCGACTCCGACAGCGCGATCATGCCGCGGATCAGGTCGTCGACGAAGCAGAACGAGCGCGTCTGGCTGCCGTCGCCGAAGACCGTGATCGGCCGGTCGGCGAGCGCCTGGCGCAGGAAGGTCGGGATCGCGCGGCCGTCGTGCGGGCGCATCCGCGGGCCGTAGGTGTTGAAGATCCGGATGATCGCCGTGTCCACGCCCTGCTGGCGGTGGTAGGCCATCGTCAGCGCCTCGGCGTAGCGCTTGGCCTCGTCGTAGACGCCGCGCGGGCCGACCGAATTCACGTGGCCCCAGTACGTCTCGCGCTGCGGGTGCTCCTTCGGATCGCCGTACACCTCGCTCGTCGAGGCGAGCAGGAAGCGCGCGCGATGCACCTTCGCGAGCCCGAGCGTGTGATGGGTCCCGTGGGAGCCCACCTTCAGCGTCGCGAGCGGCAGCCGCAGGTAGTCAATCGGCGACGCGGGCGACGCAAGGTGGTAGACAACGTCCACCGGTTCGTCCACGAAGTAGGGATCCGTGATGTCGGCGTTGATGTGGACGAACTCCGGCACCCTGATGTGCTCGATGTTCACGAGCGACCCGGTCTCCAGATTGTCGACGCAGATCACACGATGACCCCGACGAAGCAACTCATCGCACAGATGCGACCCAAGGAACCCGGCACCGCCGGTCACAAGACATGTGGGCATGACCATCAAGCCTACGGCCTGTCCCCGCGGACTGGGCGGCGCGCGAGCGTCCTTGCGGCCCTGCTTGCCGCATTCTGCGGGCTGCTGGCGCCGGCGACCGCCGGCGCGTGGAGCCCCGCGACCGCGATCTACGGGGGCGCGCAGCCCGCGCCGCTGGCGATCGCGGGCGATCCCGCGGGCAACGGCGTCGCCGTCATGTCCGGGCGCCACGTCCGACGCACCCCTGCTGCTGCTGCAGCGCGACTCGGTCGCCCGCATCCCCGACGGCGTCGCGTTCGCGTGGAACCCCGCCAGCCCGTTCCCCGGCGGCGTCGACGCCTTCACGACGAGCACCCCGGACGTCCAGGGCGCGGGCGCGGCGGCCGGCGGAGACGGCGCCGCGGCGCTCGTCGTGCGCTACCGCGTCGACGGCACGGACCGGTTCGCCGCGCTCGTCCGCGACGCCGGCGACGTCTTCCCCGCGACGCCCTCCACGATCGTTCCCGCGAACTTCGACCGGCTGAGCGACCCGTCGGTCGCGATCTCCCCCGCCGGCACGACCGTGATCGGCTTCGACGCCACGCGTCTCGTCCGGCCGGCGCGCGGCCTACGCGGCGCGACTCTCCGGCAACGAGTTCGGCACGCCGCGCGTGATCTCGCTCACGGGCGCCGGCCCCGTCACCGGCGCCGTCGGCCCGCACGAGGCCGGCCTCGTCGCCTGGACACGCGCCGGCCGCGCCGAGATGAGCGTGCTCGACGACCGCGGGAATGCGGGGCGCTACCGCGTGATCGGCCCCGCGGCCGGCAGCGGGGAGATCGCCGCCGCGGGCGGCAAGCCCGGCGCGATCGTCGCCTGGGAGGGCACGCGCGGCGCCGTCCGCGTGATCCGCCGCGGCACCTCGTCGACGCTGCGCTTCGGCAAGACGGTCACGGCGCGGCGGGCGAACGGCGCCGACCTCAGCGGGATGGTCGCCGCGCTCGACCCGAACGGGATCGCCTACATCGTCTGGCGTGAGGGCACCGGGACGAAGACGCGGATCTTCGTCGCGCGCGCCAGGGCGGGCCACAAGTTCACGGTCGACCAGGTCGCGAGCGGCGCCGGGCTCGGCAAGCCGGCGGTGACCAGCAGGCCGATCGGCGGCGCGATCGTCGGCTACGCCGCAAAGCCCGGCTGGCAGGCGCGCAAGGTCCCGACATCCGGGGGGCTCCCGATCCAGTCGACGGTGTCCGCGCCGGGGACGTCGACCGCCGTCCCGCTCGCACGACCGTTCCTCGCGGCCGGCCCCGCCGCGCGCGCCGACATGAGCCTGGATCCAGCCGAGCGACGTCCGGTCCCGGCTACGACGTGATGCAGAGCGGGCGAGAACGACCCCTGATCGGGCGTCCAGACGGCGAAGACCGATGTTTGAGACCGTGCCGCACCCTGCCGATACAGGGTGAATGGCGCGACTCCCCGCCCGCGTCGCCCCCCGGATGGGGGCGCTCATCGTCACCGCCCTCGCCGCCGCCGGCGTGAGTGCCGCGACCGCGGGCGCCTGGTCGTCCCCGAGCGCCATCTACGCGAACACCGCGCCGCAGGTGCTCGCCGTCGCCGGCGACCCGGCCGGCAACGCCTTCGCCGTCTACGAGGGCGGGACGCTCGACTCGCCGCTGCTCCTGAGCGAGCGCGCCGTCGAGGACTCCGCGCTCCGAACTGGCCTCGCTCGCGTGGTCCTCGCCGCGGCCGCTGCCCGGGAACGTCACGAACTTCACGAACGGCGCGCCCGCGCTGAGCGCCGCGACCGCCGCGGCCTCCGGCGAGGGCGCCGGCGTCGATCGCCCTGCGCTACGGCGGCTCGCTGCTCGCCGCGCTGGTCCGCCAGCCCGACGAGGACTTCGCCGCGCCCGCGGTCGTCGCCGGCGGCAACATCGGGACGCATCGACGAGCCCGTCCGTCACGGTCGCCGACAACGGCGCGGCGCTCGTCGCCTTCCACGCCTCCGGCGGCCGCTCCGGCTCCGGCCGCGTCCTCTACAGCTTCCGCGCCCCCGAGGGCACGCTTCAGCCGGGTCGACGCGCTCGCCACGCTCCGACGGGCTCGGCGCCCGCGGTCGCCCAGGCGAACGACGGCTGGCCGGTCGTCGCGTGGACGAACAAGAGCGCGGCGTACGTCTCGCGGATCGGCGACACCGGCCGTCCCGACCGCGCCGCAGCGCATCGGCCCCGACCGTCGCGGCGGCCCGATCGTCGCCGCGGTCGGCCACGGCGGCGACGGCGTCGTCGCCTGGATCGACGACGAGGGCTACCTGCGGCTCGTCCGGCGCAGCGCCCCCGGCGCATTCTCCGCGTCGCTGCCGATCCACCGCGCCGGGCCCAGACGATGAGCGACCTCGCGGCCGCGGTCGACCCGCTCGGCCGCGCGTTCGTCGACCTGGCGCGAGACGCAGGGCACCACCCGCCGCATCCTCGTCGCGCAGGCGCCGATCGGCGGCTCGTTCAAGATCGTCACGCTCGCCAAGGGCGCCGACCTCGGCCGCCCGGTCATCACCGCGCGCCCCGACGGCGGCGCCGCCGTCGCCTGGCCCTCCCCGGCCGGCTGGCAGGCCGTCACCTCGACCGCGGCGAAGTTCGGCACGCAGTCGAAGGTCTCCGACGCGCTCACCGGCGACGACCGCAACGGCGCGCAGGCCGCGCTGATCGCCGGGCCCGGGCAGCCGCGTCGAGCTCGTCTGGCGCCAGCTCGGGCGACGTCGAGCCGAACACCGGCCCGATCGTCTTCGCCGCGTCGGACTCCGGCTCGTAGCCCGCGCCAGTCATCTAGGATGCGGGGCATGCCAGCGCAGCCCTTCGTCGACAAGCTCAACGAGCAGATCGCCAACGAGTACGGAGCCCACCAGCAGTACGTCGCCAACGCGGTCTGGTTCGACGCGCAGACGCTGCCGCGGCTCGCCGCGTTCTTCTACGCCCAGGCGCTCGAGGAGCGCGGCCACGCGATGATGATGGTCCAGTACCTGCTCGACCAGGGCGTCGACCCGGTGATCCCCGGGCATCGACGCGCCGAAGAACGGCTTCGCCGACATCGTCGAGCCGGTGCAGCTCGCGCTCGACCAGGAGAAGCGCGTCACCGAGCAGATCAACGCGCTCGCCGGCTCGGCGCGCGAGCACGGCGACTACGCGGGCGAGCAGTTCATGCAGTGGTTCATCAAGGAGCAGGTCGAGGAGGTCTCCTCGATGAGCGACCTGCTCACCGTCGTCGAGCGCTCACGCGCGAACCCGATGCTCGCCGAGGACTGGCTCGCACGCGAGAAGTCCGGCGGCGAGGGCGGGGACCCGACGGCGCCTACTCCTGCGCGGGGGCTAGGGGCAACCGACCCCTCGACCCAGGTCCGCTCGCCGCCCGTCGACCTCGACCTTCCAGATCGGGGCGCGCGCCTTGATCGCGTCGATCATCTCGCGGGCGCGCGGTGAACGCCTCGCCGCGGTGCGCGGCGCTCGCCGCGACGAGCACGCTCGGCTCGCCCAGCGGCACGACGCCGACGCGATGCTCGGCCGCCGCCGCGCACAGGCCGTGGCGCTCGATCGCGGCGTGGACGATCTCGCGCAGCGACTCGAGCGCCATCTCCGCGTAGGCCTCGTACTCGAGCAGGTCGACGTCGCGGGTGACGCCCGCGAACGTGACGACGGCGCCCGCGCGCGGGTCGCGGACGTGCTCGACGAGCGCGTCGAACGACAGCGGCTCCGCGCGGATCGCGACGTGCGGGCCGGTCTCGAGGCTCCCGCCGCTGACCGGCGGGATCAGCGCCAGCTCGTCGCCCGGCGACGAGCACGCGGTCCGGCGGCGCGTAGTCGCGGTTGACCGCCATCACGCACGTGATGCCCGGCCGTGACGTCGGCGAGCGCGGCCAGCGCGTCGCCCACGTTCGCGCCGTCGGGCAGCTCCAGCTCGAGGCTGTCGCTCCCCGCGCGCTCGCGGAGCATGGCGAAGAGGCGCACGCGGACGGTCATCGCGAGAACCTACCTCTGGTTCCACGTTGCGCGGACGGCGAACCGCACCTATGGTCACTGCGTGAGGACGATCCGGATGATCGCCGCCCTGGCCGCGCTGCTCGGCCGGCCGTCGTCACGTCCGCGTCCGCGACCGCCGCGACGCCGTTCACGGTCGGCAACGGGCGTGAACCCGCGGATCGTCGTCACGCCGAACGGCACCGGGCACGTCGTCTGGTCGATCCCGGACGCGGATCCTCGACAGCGCCGCGGTCGGCTACTGCCGCCTGCCCGCGGGAGCGTCGGCGTGCGACCGCCAGCAGATCCTGCTCTTCCCGTCGAACCGCGGCGTCGCGAAGTCCGGCGGCGACGTCACGGTCCAGGCCGAGAGCGACGCGCGCGCTGCGGATCACGTCGGCCTGTTACGGCTGCGCGGTCGGCGACGCGCAGGAGGGCATCCAGCGCTGGGACACCGCGGACGGGGGCACGACGTTCCTCCCCGAGCCGAGCCTCGGCGGAACGCCGACGAACGCCGGGCATGGGCCCGGACGGGATCACGGTCGGCGTCGGGCGTCTACGTCACGCCCGCCGACGGCGACCAGATCATCGCGCGGCCCGGGACGCCCGACACGACCGCCGTCGACATGGCCGCCGGGACGAACTTCGTGCAGACGCCGAGCATCGTGCAGATCCCCGGGCAGAACCGGCTCGTCTACGCCGTCAGCGACCTCTTCGGCGTCCGCACCGCGACTCTTCAACGGCCCCGACTTCGCCGCGACCTCGCTGATGAACGCCGGGCAACTGGACGACCGACCAGCAGCTGCCCGACGCCGGAGTCCGGGGTCCGCGAGCCGCACCTGACGCGCGGGCGCCGAGCGGCGTGTGGCTCACCTACGAGCAGAAGGTCCCGCTCGACGACCACGTGCGCGTGCGCAAGTTCGACGCGGCGAAGAACAGCTTCGGCGCGCCGCGCTCGCTCGAGTCGACCGCCGACACGGGCGACGCCACGATCGACGACGTCTCCTCGAGCCAGGACGCCACCGGGCGCGTGCACGTCGTGTGGCAGCTCGAACCTCACGACCGAGCCTGCTGCGCTACACGCGCTCCGACGCCGGCGGCGGCGCGTTCGCGGCGCCCGGCACGCTCGCCACCGGCGAGGACTACGAGCACCCCGTCGTCGCGCACCGGCCCGGACGCCGCCGGCTGGATCGCCTGGCAGGGCGACGACGCGACTCGCCGATCCGCGTGATGCGCCTCGAGGCGACGTCGCTCGGCGACGCGACGGACACCTCGTCACGCCGCGAGCGGCGGCGACGACGACGCGCACCGCTGAAGATCAGCGGCGCGACGCTCAGCTTCCGCGTCCCCGCCGGCTGCGTGAAGCGCGGGCGCCGGCTTCAGCGTGAGGCTCACGTGGAAGAAGCAGAAGAAGAAGGGGAACGTCTTCGTGAAGGTGTCGCGCACCGACTTCTACGTCGGCGCGAAGCGGTCGAAGATCGACAGGAAGGCGCCGTTCACGCAGACGCTGAAGCGTGCCCTCGCGAGCGCGAAGCCCGGGTCCAGCGTCACCGTGCGCGCGCGGGCCTTCATCAAGGTCAAGAAGGGCAAGTCGCCGAAGAAGTCGATCAGGGCGACGATCAAGGTGTGCACCTGAAGGACTACCGTTCCGGGCATGGCCACCACCCCGGATGAGCGGCTGACGATCGCCCCGATCGTCGGCCCCGACGATCCCCGCCGCTTCACCGACTCGGGCATCGAGGTCAAGGAGCTCTACGACGAGCGCGACCTGCCGCAGGAGCTGAACCTCGGCGAGCCCGGCGACTACCCGTACACGCGCGGCGTGCACCGCGAGATGTACCGCAAGCAGCTGTGGACGATGCGCCAGTACGCGGGCTACGCGAGCGCGAAGGAGAGCAACGAGCGCTACCGCTACCTGCTCTCGCGCGGCGGCACCGGCCTGTCGATGGCGTTCGACCTGCCGACGCAGCTCGGCCTGGACTCGGACAACCCGCGCTGCCTGGGCGAGGTCGGCCGCACCGGCGTCGCGATCGACACGATCGACGACATGCGGACCGCGTTCGACGGCATCCCGCTCGACCAGGTCTCGACGTCGATGACGATCAACGCGCCGGCCGCGGTGCTGCTGATGCTCTACGACCTGGTGGCCGAGGAGCAGGGCGTGCCGAGCGCGAAGCTGCGCGGCACGACGCAGAACGACGTGCTCAAGGAGTACATGGCACGCGGCAACTACATCTACCCGCCGGAGCCGACGATGCGGCTCACGACGGACATCTTCGAGTACTGCCACGAGCACATCCCGAAGTGGAACACGATCTCGATCTCCGGCTACCACTTCCGCGAGAAGGGCTGCTCGGCGGTGCAGGAGGTCGCGTTCACGCTCTCGCTCCGGGATCGCGTACGTGACCGCGGCGGTCGAGCGCGGCCTCGACATCGACGAGTTCGCGCCGCGCCTGGCGTTCTTCTTCAACGGGCACAACAACGTCTTCCAGGAGGTCGCGAAGTTCCGCGCGGCGCGCCGGATGTGGGCGACGATCATGCGCGAGCGGTTCGGCGCGACGAACCCCAAGTCGCAGATGCTGCGCTTCCACACGCAGACGGGCGGCGTGACGCTGACCGCCCAGCAGCCGGAGAACAACATCGTCCGCGTGGCGCTGCAGGGCTTCGCCGCGGTCTGCGGCGGCACCCAGTCGCTGCACACGAACGGCTTCGACGAGGCGCTCGCGCTGCCCACCGAGCGCGCCGCGAAGATCGCGCTGCGCACGCAGCAGATCATCGGCGCGGAGTCCGGCGCGACCGACACGGTGGACCCGTTCGCCGGCTCGTTCTACGTCGAGTCGCTGACCGACGAGATCGAGTCGCGCGCGCTGGAGCTGATCGCGAAGGTCGACGCGCTCGGCGGGTCGACGAACGCGATCGAGTTCATCACCGGCGAGATCGACGAGTCCGCCTGGGGCTACCAGGAGCGCTACCGGATCGGGCAGGACGTCGTGATCGGCGTGAACGAGTACGTCGAGGACCAGCTCGAGGTCCCGGACCTGCTGCGCGTCGATCCCGAGTCCGAGGCCGAGCAGGTCGGGCGGCTCACGGCGTTCAAGGCGGATCGCGACGGCGCGCTCGTCGAGCAGCGGCTCGAGGAGCTGCGCGAGCGCCGCACGCGGCACCGACAACCTGATCCCGCACATCCGCGCCGCGCTGAAGGACCGCTGCTCGATGGGCGAGGTCTGCGGCGCGATGCAGGACGTGTTCGGGAAGTACCAGCCGATCGCCTGAGTACGCTTGTCTCGCGCCATGATCTCCATTCCCGCCATCTTCTTCTACGACGTCGTCGTCGCGATCCACGTGATGTGCATCGTGATCGCGTTCGGCGTGACCTTCGTCTACCCGGCGATCCTGCCGTGGCTGACGAACAAGCACCCCGAGGCGATGCCGACGATCCACGAGATGCAGGGCCGCATCGGCCGCTTCGTGATCACGCCGTTCGCGACGCTCGCGCTGCTGACCGGGCATCTACCTCGCGTCAGGATCGCGACCTCTTCAGCGAGACCTGGGTGACGATCCCGTTCGTGATCCTGATCATCCTGCTCGGCCTCGGCGGCGCGTTCTTCAACCCGCGCGAGAAGCAGCTCGCGGCGCTGGCGCGGCGCGACATCGACGCCGGCGGCGTGCTCAGCGAGGAGTACCACGGGCGCGCAAGGTCGGTCGGCATCGTCGGCGCCCTCTCGAGCCTGCTGATCCTCTTCGCGATCTTCTGCATGGTCGCGAAGCCGTTCGCGTAGGGGTCTGGCGGCGCGGCGCAGCGGATCGGCTGAGATCGGCGCCACTCCGTGGCGCTCATTGCAGCCGATCAGCTGAGGGCGGCGCGGATCGCGGCTGACACCTCGCGCGGGCGCCGGCGGACCTGGCGGTCCGTGAAGCGCAGCACGCGGTAGCCCTGGCGGGCGAGCACGGCGTCGCGGCGCCGGTCGCGCTCCATCGCGGCGCGCGTGAGGTGGAAGCCGATGCTGTCGGCCTCCACCACGAGCCGCGCGTCGCGCCAGAGGAGATCGACCTCGAACTCGCCGACCCGGGCGTTGACCTCCGGGCGCGGCAGGCCGGAGCCCACGACGAGGCGCAGGAGCGCCACCTCGAGCTCGCTGCGCGTGGCGACGGGTTCCCAGGCATCGAAGATGCGGCGAACCAGCGGCCGCGCCGGCGCGGTGCTCGCACGCTCGCCAGCACGGACGGCACGTCGAGGAGCCGGAGCGCCTCCGCTCGCTCGAGCGTGCGCTCCAGGTCGCGCGGACCGAGCACCGCGGCGAGATCCGCGAGCGTGCGTGAGACCGTGGTGACGGGGATTCCAGCGTGCACGGTGACCTCATCCGGCGCCGAGCCGGGCCGTCTCGTGGAGCTCGATTCCGTCCGGGGAGACGCACGCCGCGCCGCGTCGTCGTGACGTCGATGCGTTCGCGGAGGACGATCGAAGTTCCAGAAGAGCGGCGGCGGCACGGTGCGAGAGCGCCGCTCCGTCCCGCACGCCAGGACGGCGGCGAGCCAATGGCCCTCCCGGCGAAGCGCCATGTGCCCGACCGCGTAGACGCCGTGGTGGCGCCGCCGCAGCCGCCCCGCCGCCACGCGTCTGCTGAATCGTCGTCCGGCTGAAGCCCAGCGACAGGAGCTGGCCATGCGATCGATCACGCCCCAATGCGCGTCCGCGTGATCCGCCAGCGCCCGCTCGCGCTCCGGCCCAGCGATCGGCTGCGTATCGCGCCACCCCGTGGCGTCGATCTGCAGCCGATCGCTCCATGCGCCCCATGCTGGCGGGCTGCGTGTTACGCGTGGGGCCTGTGGTTGCGACGGAACTGGCGGCGCGGGAGCGACGTTGCAGGATCGGCGTCGTGGCAGGAGGCGTGGGCCGGGATGCCGAAACCGTCCTCGTCATGCCCGAGACCTGTGCGCAGCGCACCCTCGTGAAGTCCCCGCCCGAACTCTGGTCGGAGATCAGCGACGCGCAGACCCTCGCCCGACGGCTGTCCGCGTTCGGTGAGGTGCGCATCACCCGGATGGAGCCCGAGACCGCCGTCGCCTGGGAGGGCGCGCTTGTACGCGGCACGGTGGAGCTCGCGGCCTCCGGGTGGGGCACGAAGGTCACGATCACGCGCCGAGCCGCTCGCGGCGCCGGTCGCAGCGCCGCCGGAGCCGGAGCCCGAGCCCGAGCCGCCCCGAGCCCGAGCCCGAGCCCGTCGTCGCCGCATCACCTTCCGCCGATCCTGAGGCGACCGGGACCGACATCCCGCCGCAGGACGACCGCCCCGCGCCGCGCGAGGGCTTCCTCGCGCGGCTCGCGGGCTGGTGGAACACGGGGCGCTGGGAGGCGCAGCGCCCCGAGCCCGCGCCCCGAGCCCGCGCCCGAGCCCGAACCGGTCGAGATCGAGCCCGCTGAGCGGGCTCCGGAGCCACCGATCGCGCTCGAGGCGCCGGAGGTCGAGCCGACGGTGCGTGCCGAGCCCGCCCCCGCGGCCGCCGAGCTCGAAGGCCTGCTCGTGGCGGTCCTGGACGACCTGGGCTCCGCGCACCACCGCCCGTTCTCGCGCGCCTGACGCGCCGGTCGTACACTCCGGCGCCGAATGGCACGGCTCACGCATCCCGAAACCCTCGAGGACAAGCTCGTCCACCTGGAGGAGCTGCGCATGCTCGCCGCGCACTCCTCACCGGAGGCCGAGGCGAAGCAGCACGCGAAGGGCAAGTACACCGCCCGCGAGCGGATCGAGAAGCTGCTCGACCCCGGCTCCTTCCAGGAGCTCGACACCTTCGTCCGGCACCGCACCTACGAGTTCGGCCTCGAGAAGAACCGCCCGTGGGGTGACGCGGTCGTCACCGGCCACGGCACGATCGACGGGCGCCGCGTCTGCGTCTTCAGCCAGGACTTCACGATCTTCGGCGGCTCGCTCGGCGAGGTGATGGCCGAGAAGATGGTGAAGATCATGGATCTGGCCGCGAAGATCGGCTGCCCCGTGATCGGCATCAACGACTCGGGCGGCGCGCGGATCCAGGAGGGCGTCGTCTCGCTCGGCGCCTACGGCGACGTCTTCGTGCGCAACGTCCAGTGCTCCGGCGTGATCCCGCAGATCAGCCTGATCATGGGCCCGTGCGCCGGCGGCGCCGTCTACTCCCCCGCGATGACCGACTTCATCTTCATGGTGAAGGAGACCTCGCACATGTTCATCACCGGCCCCGACGTGATCAAGACCGTCACCGGTGAGGAGGTCGAGTTCGAGGAGCTCGGCGGGGCGATGACCCACAACTCGAAGTCGGGCGTCGCGCACATCGCCGCCGAGGACGAGGACGCGCTGCTCGAGGACACGCGCTACTTCCTCGGCTTCCTGCCGCAGAACAACCTCGAGACCGCGCCGCGGGTCATGCCGACCGACGACCCGGACCGCATGGACCCCGAGCTCGACCAGCGTCGTCCCGGACAACCCGAACAAGCCGTACGACATGCGCGACGTCCTGCGCCTCGTGATGGACGACGGCGAGTTCTTCGAGATCCACGAGCACTGGGCGAAGAACCTGATCGTCGGCTTCGCGCGGCTGAACGGCCGCTCGGTCGGCGTCGTCGGCAACCAGCCGGCCGCGCTCGCCGGCGTGCTCGACATCGACGCCTCGTGCAAGGGCGCGCGCTTCGTCCGCACCTGCGACGCGTACAACATCCCGATCATCACCTTCTGCGACGTGCCCGGGCTTCCTGCCCGGCACGAGCCAGGAGTGGGGCGGCATCATCCGCCACGGCGCGAAGCTCCTCTACGCCTTCACCGAGGCGACGGTGCCGAAGATCACCGTCGTCACGCGCAAGGCGTACGGCGGCGCCTACGACGTCATGTCCTCCAAGCACATGCTCGCCGACTTCAACTTCGCCTGGCCGCAGGCGGAGGTCGCCGTCATGGGCCCCGAGGGCGCGGTCAACATCATCTACCGCAAGGACCTCGCCTCGTCGCCGACGCCGGACGAGCGCCGCGCGAAGCTGATCGCCGACTACAAGGCGCGCTTCGCCAACCCGTACACGGCGGCCGAGCGCGGCTACATCGACGACGTGATCGCGCCGCACAAGACGCGCCCCACGCTGATCACCGCGCTCGAGACGCTGCAGACCAAGCGCGTCGCCCAGCCGCGGCGCAAGCACGGGAACATCCCGCTCTAGCGCACCGCCTCCAGCGCCGCGACCGCGACCGCCAGGTCCTGGATCGCCAGCCCGGTCGAGTCGAACAGCGTCGCGCGCTCGCCCCCGGACGGGCGCCGCGACCTCCCCGGCGAGCACCGCGCCGAGGTCCGTGACGTCGTCGCGCGTCACGAGCCCCGCCTCGACGGCGCCGGTCAGCTCGCCGCCGTGCGCGGCCTGCGCCCACTCGTCGCAGTAGAGCTCGCAGGCGGCGACCGCGTCGATCGTCGCCTCGGCCTTCCCCGGCCCGTCGGCGCCGAGCATGTTCAGGTGCATGCCCGGGCCGCAGGTCGGCGGCGGTCACGACGGGCGCCGAGCCCGGGCGTCACGCACGTCACGACGTCGCAGGCGAGCGCGTCGGCGAGCGAGCCGGCGCGCCAGCCGTCGCCGAGCTCCGCCGCCAGCGCCTGCGCGAGCTCGGCGCGCGGGTCGTGGCAGACGCCGGGCCCGTAGCCCGTCCGCGGCGAGGCAGCGCGCCGCCCACGCGCCGTGCAGCCCGCTGCCGACGATCCCGCAGGTCCGCGCGCCCGCCGGCGCCAGCGCCCGCGCCGCGACCGCCGCGACGGCGCCGGTCCGCAGCGCGGTGACCGAGCGCGCGTCGAGCAGCGCGACCGGCTCGCTCGTCTGCGCGTCGGAGAGCACGATCACGCCCATCACCGTCGGCAGCCCGCGCGCCGGATTGCCGGGGAACGAGCTGATCCACTTGAGCATCGCGAACCCGTCGCCGAGCGCCGGCATCGCGCGGAAGTCGCCGTACGGCGGCGACGGCAGGTAGACCTTCGCGGGCATCACCCAGTCGCCCGCCCGGTGGCGCAGGAACGCCTCGCGCGTCTGCGGCGATGGCCTCGGCGGCGGGCACCGCATTGATCACCGCGTCGTAGTCCAGGAACGGAATCCCGTGCATTTCGTGCAGCCTACGAGTCTCGTCGACTGGACGCCAGCGCGCGCGCGCGGCTAGGTTCGATCCGTGCGCACGGGCTGGACCGTCGCCACGGTCCTCACTCTGTTCCTTCTCGGGCTCGCCGGAACCGCGGCGGCCGCGCCGGTGACGATCGACTTCGAGTCCGGCGCCGCGCGTCGGGACCAGGGTCACCGGCCAGTACGGCGCCGCCGGCGGCTTCCCCGCGGGCCCGGTCTTCCGCGATCCGGCGACCGTCGGCTTCGACGCGGGCTGCACCCCGCCGATGCTCATCCAGGCCACCGCGCGGGCAGCCGGCGGCGTCGGGCGGCGAACACCCTGCTGCTCGACGGCTGCGCGCACGGCGAGTTCTACCCGACGGGCGCCTTCTTCTCGCTCGGCTACACGGCCAAGTCGGTCGAGTTCAACCTCGCCGAGACGGGCTCGTTCCTGTCGAGCGACGAGATCGTGATCACCGCGTTCCGGGCCGACAAGACGATCGCGAGCCAGGAGCTCACGTCGCTGCCCGCGCAGCTGACGCCGGTCTACAAGCCGATGATCGTGAGCTCCGCCGCGTACGACATCGCGTTCGTCGTGGTCGAGCGCGGGACGCCGTTCACCGGAACGTCGATCACGGGGGTGAGCCCGAGCATCGGCCAGAGCGTGCTGCTGCTCGACGACCTGACCTACGACCCGCCGGCGGCGCCGCCGGAAAGCAGCTTCGTGATCGCGACCACGCCCACCTCGCTGCGCCTCGCGGCGGGCACCTCGACGGACGTGACGGTGCCGATCACCTGGGTCAACAACCCGAACCCGGCGGGCAGCCCGGTCGCGCTCGAGCTGACCGCGCCGCCGGGGGTGACCGCGACCGTCACCTCGCCGAACCCGACCACGAGCAGCAGCGCGACGGTTCACCTGGTGGCCGCGAAGGACGCGCCGCTCGGGGACGCCTCGCTGAAGATCGACGGGTTCGTCGACAAGGGCACGCTCGCACAGAAGTCCGCGACGACCACCCTGCCGGTGCGGATCGCCGCGCCCTTCGGCGTGAACCAGCCGCCCGACCTCAGCCGTCGCATCCTGCTCGACCCACGACGACGACCCTGCGGCGTGTTCACCGAGCCCGGGTTCAACGACCCGGTCGAAGTCGGCGTCTTCGCCCCTCCGGCGTGCGGATCACGTCGATCGGCGGCCTCGACGCCGAGCACGCCGTCCAGCGCCGCGTTCATCACGCGCCCCGCGACGAACGGTGAGCTGCTGGTCCCGGTCACGTTCGTCGCCGACCGCTCGCGCAAGCCCACGCCGAGCGCGCAGTACCAGCTGGTCGTCCAGGTCCGCAGGGGTTCTCGTCGCAGTCGCTCCTCGGGAAGATGGACGTGCGCTCGGGCGCCGTCACGAGCGTCCTGAGCGCCGGCACGCTCGCGCCGCTCACGAGCGTCCGCGCCGCCGATGTTCCGCCAGCCCGGGACGAAGGTCGAGCTGCGCGGCACCGGCTTCTGCCAGGGCAGCACGGTGCGCTTCGGCGCGAACGGCGCGTCGGGGACGCCCAGCTCGATCGCCGCCGACGGCCGCTCGCTCGTCGTCGAGGTGCCGCGCGGCGCGCGTCAGCGGGCCCGTCATCCTCGAACGGCCCGTCGACCCGCAGGGCGGCGCGCCCGCCCAGCTGATCGACCCGTTCCCGAACCTCGGCGTCACGGACTTCCGCTCCATCTACGGCTTCCAGTTCGAGAACAAGGGTCAGGCCAGGCGACTTCACGATGCAGCAGTTCGAGAACACGTTCGGCGCCGCGGCGCTGTACCTCCAGGTCGACATCTGCGCGGCGGCGACGCTCGGAGTCGTCCACTGCCCGTTCCCGACCGCCATCCCGGACCCGCTCGCGGCGATCGTGGTGCTGCGCGCTCAAGGGCAAGGGCAAGGGCGGGCTCTGTTACGGAAACTCGCGCACGGTCGGCGACATCGCGACGGGCGACTCCGCTGAGCCCGTTCACCCCCGTGGGCGCGAAGACGCACGAACGCGCTCGACGGCCCGCAGGGCGCCGGCGGCCGCGCTGCTCACGCGCATCGGCGAGCGCCACCTCACGCAGTTCGGCGCGAAGGTGATCACCGCGCAGGTCGACGACGTGCTCGGCGGCGCGAGCCCGGCGCAGCACGCCGCCACGATCCGCGCCCGCGCGCTCGCGGAGCTCACCAACGGCGACCCCGCCGCTCGGCGGACGCCCGCCGATCGTCTCGATCTACGACGACGGCGCGGCCACGCCCTGCCCGGTCTACGACGTCGACGACCTCGGCAACGGCGCGTACGCCCTGATCGTCGCCGACCCGAACATCCCGTTCGACGCCGACGACGCCGCCAACGTCACGACGCAGCGCGTCCGACCTCATGACCTCGCGCATCACCGTCGACCCGGCGAAGGGCACGTGGACCTATCCGGGGCTGACGAAGACCACGGACGACAACCAGAAGATCGCCGTGGTCCCGCCAGATCGGGCCGAAGACGATCGAGATCCTTCCGGGCGCAGCTCACGTATGACCCCAAGCCGCGGCTGCCCGACCTGCTGACCGTCGATCTCGGCGATCGTGCTCGCGTCCGACGGCTCGCAGCTCGACCAGGTGACCGACGACCGCGGACGGCAGCTGATCGGCGCCGACGGCCTCGGCGAAAGCGGCCCGCAGGGCGATCCCGAAGGCCGCGCGTGATCGGCCCGAGCGACGTCGGCGACGGGCAGAACCCGATCGGCGTCCTGCCCCGCGGCGGCGCGTACGACATCGCAGCGCAGCGGTCCGGCCCGCGGCGCGCGGCACGCGTCACCGTGATCGACCGGGGCGGTCGCGGTGTCCGCCGTCGACCGGCGGCACGGCGCCGGGGAATCGCCGCGCCGGCACGGCCGACCGACGCCGTGCACGTCGACGGCGCCGCTCACGCGGCGCGTCTGAGCCCGGGCGCGGGCGGCGCCGCGACCCTGACGCTCGGCAGCGGCGGACACCTCGCCGCGCTCGAGACGCAGGGACACAAGGGCTCGAGCGACGCGCTGCGGCTGCTGCCCGGGCGGCGGGATCGCTCATCGCGCACGCGGGCGCCGCGGCGTCCGCGACGCTCGTGCTCACCGCGCCCGGGGCACCGGCGCTGCCGGTCACCGCCCGCGTCGCGCTCGGCACGCTGCGCCCGGCGAGCGCGTCGCCGTCACCGTCCCCGACTGGCGCCGGCTCAGCGGCGCGACGCATCACGCTGACGCGCACCGCGCGGCGGCAGCTCCGCCGCCAGCGCGTCCGCACCCGCCGCGCCGACGGCTCGCCTGCGCGCCCCGGCCGTGCGCGTCACGATCGTCGCCCGCCGGCTGAAGGTCAGCGCCGACGCTGCGCCGCGCGGGCCGCGCGCCGTGGATCGCCGCGGGCGCCACGGTCGCCGTGCTGCGCGGGCGCGACGTCGTCGCGCACACCCGCCTCGCCGCGACCTCCGGCGCCGTGCGCAAGGGGCGCGCGACGCTCACCTGGACGACGCAGAAGCTCGCGCCGGCGCCTACCGCGTCCTCGTGCTCGCCTCGGGATCGACGCCAGCCGCGCGGTCACGAGCACCGACACGCGCCTCGTCCAGCGCCGCATCAGCGTTCGCTGACGCAGCCGCTGTAGCCTCCCGCCCGTGCCGAACCGTCGTCCCGAGCTGCGCATCGTCGCGCCGTCCGCCTCACCCGAGGAGGCCGCCGCGGTCGTCGCCGCGCTCGAGCGCTTCATGCGCGAGACGGTGCCGCTGCACGCCCCGGAGCCGCCGCGGATGAACCCGTGGCAGCGCGCCGCACTGCTGGAGGGCGTCGGCCGCGAGCCGGACGAGCCCACCGCGTGGGGCGACCCGAACCCCTGGTAGAGCGCCAACGCGCCAGATCGCGCGCGGGCTGTCGAAATCGGCCGGGCCCGGTCGTCGTCCGGTTGAATGGGCATGGCGACGAGCGCCCGCCCACCGCGACCAGGAGAACGACCACCATGCCGCAGTACATGCTGCTCATCTACGGCGACCCGAGCGCTCGCGCCGTCGAGCGACAGCCCTGAGGGCCAGGCCGAGTTCGGCCGCTGGATGGGCTACACCCAGGCGATGAGGGACGCCGGCGTGTTCGTCGCCGGCGACGCGCTGCACCCCGCCGAGACCGCCAGCACGGTGCGCGTGCCGAACGGCGAGCGCGTCGTCACCGACGGCCCGTTCGCCGAGACGAAGGAGATCCTCGGCGGCTACTACCTGCTCGACCTGCCCGACCTCGACGCCGCGCTCACGTGGGCCGAGCAGGCGCCGCACGTCGGCCGCGGGAGCGTCGAGGTGCGCCCGATCGTCGCGCGGCGGGTGAGCGGCGACGCCGCCGCGCAGGCCGTCGGCCGGGCCTTCCGCGAGGAGGGCCCGGCCATCCTGGCCACGCTCGCCCGGCAGGCCGGCGGTGACGTCGGCCTCGCCGAGGACGCGCTCCAGGACGCGCTCGCCGTCGCGCTGGTCACCTGGCCGCGCGACGGGATCCCCGCGCGTCCCGGCCGCCTGGATCACGACGACCGCGCGGCGCCGCGCGATCGACCGCCTGCGCCGCGAGCGCGGGCTGGCCGAGCGGACGGCGGCCCTGGAACACCTCGATGCGACTGGACCGCGACCACCCCGAGGAGGAGCCGGACGGAGCGCTCGGCGACGACCGCCTGCGCCTGGTCTTCACCTGCTGCCACCCGGCGCTGATGATGGACGCCCGCGTCGCGCTGACGCTGCGGATGCTCGGCGGGCTGACGACCGCCGAGGTCGCGCGCGCGTTCCTCGTGCCCGAGCCGACGATGGCCCAGCGGCTCGTGCGCGCCAAGCGCAAGATCGCGGCGGCGCACATCCCCTACCGCGTGCCGCGCGACGAGGACCTGCCGGATCGCCTCGCCGGCGTGCTCGCGGTCGTCTACCTCGTCTTCAACGAGGGCTACCGGGCGTCCGCGGGTGAGCGGCTCGTCCGCGAGGACCTCTGCGCCGAGGCGATCCGGCTCGCCCGGCTGCTCGCCGCGCTGATGCCCGACGACGCGGAGACGCTCGGGCTGCTCGCGCTGATGCTGCTGCACGACGCGCGCCGCGCCGCGCGGACCGGCCCGGGCGGCGGCTACGTCGCGCTCGACCGCCAGGACCGCTCGCGCTGGGATCGCGCGCGGATCGACGAGGGCACCGCGCTGCTCGACCGCGCGCTGCGGCTGCGGCGCCCGGGCCCCTACCAGCTCCAGGCCGCGATCTCCGCGCTGCACGCCGCCGCGCCCGACGCCGGCGCCACGGACTGGCCGCAGATCGCCGCGCTGTACGCCGGGCTCGCGCGGCTCGCCCCGTCACCGGTCGTCGAGGTCAACCGCGCCGTCGCCGTCGCGTTCGCGGACGACCCGCAGGCCGGGCTCCTGCGTCCTCGAGCCGCTGCTCGGCGATCCCGGGCTCGCCGCCTACCAGCCGCTCCACGCCGCCCACGCCGAGCTGCTGCGGCGGGCCGGCGACGCGGCGGGCGCCGCGCGACGCGTACGCCCGCGCGATCGCGCTCACGACGAACGCCGTCGAGCTGGAGGAGCTGCGGGCGCGGCGCGAGCTGCTCAGCGCTTGACGGTCAGCTGCCTGAGGATCGGGGTGCTGACGTTCCCGGCCGCGTCGCGGGCGGTGACCGCGACCTCGTAGCGGCCCTTGCGCAGCAGGCCCGTGCCGAGCGACGCCCTCCCGGCGCCGGCCGTCGCGGCGACGCCCTGCAGGGTCGTCGCGCGCCCGCGACGGGTGCAGTGCCTGGCCTTCACGGTCTTCCTAGACGGCGCCACGCACCGCTTGCCGCGGCGGCGACCGTCCAGCAGCTGCGTGATGCGGACGAGGATCGTCGCGTTCTCGGACGCGGTGAACAGCAGCCTCCCCTTGCTGATGACCACGTTGCCCAGCCCGGGCGCAGTCGTGTCGGCCGGCGGCGGCGGCGGGCCGGTCGGCGGCGTCCCGCTTCCCGCTGCCGCCGCAGCGGCACAGGGCGCGGCCTGCCGTGCCCGCGTCGGCGGGACACGCATCCTGGGTCTCGTCGCCGTACCCGTCGTGGTCGGCGTCCGCCTCCACGTCGGCGGCGAGGAACAGCTCAGCGCCCGCCTCAGGAGTCGGAGCCGCCTGCGTCTCCGCATCCGCGAGCTTCGGGTTCAGGTGCGCGTCGGCCGCTCCGGCGGCGAACGCGTACGCGATGGCGACGAACGGCCCGGGGTCGAAGGTCGGCTGATCCACCCCGATCGTCTCGCCCGCTGCGATCGGCAGGCGCGTGCTCCACTCGTTGAGCCCCAGCACCGCCGCTCACCGGGCTGTCGGTTCGCACCCCCGTGACGTTCCCGCCGCTCACCCGCAGCACCCGCAGCTGCACGTCAGGCCCGGCCGCTCCGAGCCTCACGCGCCAGCGGACGATCACGCCGTCGAACGGCGCTGTCAGGACGCCCCCGGCGCCCGCGGTGGCGTGGTACGACGTGCAGCCACCCATCACCCCCGTCTGGCACGGGAACCCCACGGCCTGAATGCCGCTCAGGTCGGCCCTCCCGAGCGTCACGACCGCGCTCGCCGCCGTCGGCAGGCACAGCGCCGTCGTCGCGGCGACGAGCGCCGTCAGCCCGGTCGTCCTGCAGCTTTGCGGAGAACGCACCGCGACAGCCTCCCGCAGCGGCGCCCGCGCCGCAAACGCCGGTGCGCCGCCGCGGCACGGTCCGGGAACCTGTTCAACGCCGCTCTCGACGGTCCATCCGGACGACGGCCCGGCGTTGTCCATGTCCTGCATGAAGAACGCCGCAGCCTGACCGAATCGCGACTCGAACTGGGCGTTGTTCAGGTGAGAGTCGCGGGATCCGTCTCCCGGGGCCCTCCGGCTCCTCCGCCGGCGCGCCCGGGGACCCACGCGCCGGCCCGCCGCCCGCTTCCTTCGACTTCGCCTTGGCCGCCTTCTTCCGCGCCCGCTCCGCGCGCCACTCGTCGCGTTGCCGGCGAAGCTCCTCGTGGCGCTCGCGCAGGTCGGCGATCAGCGCGTCCCACTCGCGGCGCACCGCGTCGGGCGGCGGCCGCTCGCCGCGGCGCAGCCGGTCCAGCTCCTCGGTGATCTCGCGCCCGATCGCCGTCATGACGACGACGACGAACATCGCGCCGAACAGGGCGGAGATGATCGCGAAGGTCGCCCCGATCACGCCGTAGCGCGCGGCGTAGGTGTTGAAGAGGCGCGGGATCGCAGACGTCCGACACGACCCCGTAGACGCCGAGGCCGGCGGCGACGAGGATCGCGAACGGCAGCAGGTCGCGCGACGAGATCCGGCGCGCGCCGAGCAGCCGCCCGGTCCAGACCAGGAAGCCGACGCCGAGCGCGAAGCGTCGACCGCCAGCAGCAGCGCGTGCAGCAGCCCGTGGCCGGTCGCCGTGCCCACCCAGCCGGTCACGATGCCGTAGACGGCGAGGCCCGGAATCCAGATCGCCGCGTTGCGCGAGTTGCGCAGGCTCAGCGGCTTCAGCCCCCAGGCGCGCTCGATCAGCCGCTGCACGGCGCGCGCGAAGCTCAGCGCCGCGATCAGCAGGAGCAGCGCCCCGAAGATCCCCAGGCCGGTGTCGACGCCCTCGCGGCGGAGCGAACGCGTCGCGCACGGCCTGGGCCCCCTCCGCGGTCAGGTTGTAGCGCTTGATCACGCTGTCCGCCGCGTTCGAGCCGTCGTTGCCGGGCGCGAGCGTGCCGAACAGGATCGCCAGCGGGAGCATCGCCGTGAACGCGCTCGAGGCCAGCGCGATCGCCCGGTCGAACCCCTCGAGCGCCTGGAAGCGGCGCAGGCAGCGCAGGATGAAGTCCGGCCGCAGCCAGAAGAAGAGCTCGCCGACGATCCGGTCGCGATCGATGCGCATCCGCGAGCAGTCTCGCGGAACGACGCGGCGGGCAGCGGCACGGCGTGGGTAACCTCAAGCGCCGCATGTTCAGCAAGATCCTGATTGCCAACCGCGGCGAGATCGCGATCCGCGTGATCCGCGCCTGCAAGGAGCTCGGCATCCCGTCGGTCGCCGTGTACTCGGAGGTCGACCGCGACGCCCTGCACGTGAAGGCCGCGGACGAGGCCTACCTGCTCGGTCCCGGGCCCGCCGCCGAGAGCTACCTCAACGTCCCGAAGATCATGGCGGTCATCGACGAGTGCGGCGCCGACGCCGTGCATCCCGGCTACGGCTTCCTCGCCGAGAACGCCCCGTTCGCCAAGACCCTCGAGGACGCGGGCATCACGTTCATCGGCCCGCCCGCGAGCGCGATCGACGCGATGGGCTCCAAGACGAGGGCGCGCGAGCTGATGCAGGCCGCCGGCGTCCCGATCGTCCCGGGCACGACCGAGACGGTCGAGACCGTCGAGGAGGCGATGCGGATCGCCAAGGACGAGATCGGCTTCCCCGTCGCGATCAAGGCCGCGGGCGGCGGCGGCGGCAAGGGCTTCCGCGTCGCGCTGACCGAGGACGAGCTGGACGGCGCCTTCGAGGGCGCCTCGCGTGAGGGCGAGAAGTTCTTCAGCGACGGACGGGTCTACCTCGAGCGCTACCTGCCGAACCCGCGCCACGTCGAGGTGCAGATCATCGCCGACAAGCACGGCAACTGCATCCATCTCGGCGAGCGCGACTGCTCGATCCAGCGTCGCCACCAGAAGCTGATCGAGGAGGCGCCGGCGCCCGTCGTCGAGGCCGATCCCGGCCTGCGCGAGCGCATCGGCGAGATCGGCGTGAACGCCGCGAAGGCGGTCGACTACGTCGGCGCCGGCACGATCGAGGGCCTCTTCCAGGACGGCGAGTACTTCTTCCTGGAGATGAACACCCGCGTGCAGGTCGAGCACTGCGTCACCGAGATGGTGACCGGCATCGACATCGTCAAGGAGGGCATCCGCGCCGCCGCGGGGCTGCCGCTCTCGTACACGCAGGAGCAGGTCGAGCTGCGCGGGCACGCGATCGAGTGCCGCATCAACGCCGAGAACGCGGCGAAGAACTTCACTCCCGCCCCGGGCAAGATCGGCCGCTACAAGGAGCCGTCGGGCCCCGGCGTGCGCGTCGACTCGGGCGTCGGCGAGAACGGCGAGGTCTCCCCGACCTACGACCCGATGGTCAGCAAGCTGATCGTCTGGGACGTCGATCGCGAGGCCGCGACGAGCCGCATGCTGCGCGCGCTCGACGAGTACGAGATCGAGGGCCTCACGACGCTGATCCCGTTCCACCGCACGCTGCTGCAGACCGAGCAGTGGGCGAACGCCGAGACCTGCAGGGACCTCGTCGAGGACAAGAAGTGGCTGAAGACGACCGCTCCCGATCCGCCGCCGGCGCCGCCGACCGGTGACGACGGCGAGCCGCTCGAGACGGTCGAGCACAGCTACACGGTCGAGGTCTCCGGCCGCCGCTTCGACGTGAACGTCGTCGGCCCGGCGCTCGCGGGCGCCGTCGTCGCGCAACGGCGCCCCGGCCGCCGCGAAGACCTCCAAGCGCAGCCAGCGCAAGGGCGCCGCCGGCGGCGGCCCCGACCTGCTCGAGGCGCCGCTCCAGGGCAACATGTGGAAGGTCGTCGTCGAGCAGGGCCAGACCGTCGAGGAGGGCCAGCTCCTCTGCATCATCGAGGCGATGAAGATGGAGAACGAGATCACCGCGCACAAGGCGGGCGTGATCCAGGACCTCCCGATCAAGGAGGGCGCGGCGATCCCGGCCGGCGACCCGATCGCCCGGATCGTCAGCGCGGCTCCGCCGGCCGCGCCGAGTGAGCGTCCCGGCGATGGACTGCGCCGCACTCGCCGCCGGCTACGGGCAGGCGATCCCGTTCAATCGGCACATCGGGCTGAAGCGTCAAGGAGATCGGCGCCGGGCACGGGCACGTCGTGCTGCCCGACGGCGAGAGCACGATGAACCACGTGCGTCCCAGCACGCCGGCGCGCTCTTCACGGCCGGCGAGGCGGCGTCCGGCGCGGCGTTCATCAGCGTCTTCGCCGAGCGGATGGGCGACATCACGCCGCTCGCCGAGAGCGCCGAGATCAGCTACCTGAAGATCGCCCGCGGCGACATCACCGCGACCGGGCCGCTTCACCGACGACCGCGAGGCGATGTTCGCCGAGCTCGACCGCGAGGGCCGCGTGCGCTTCCCGATCGCCGTCGACGCTGCCGACGCGGACGATCAGCTCGTGGCCGAGATGTCGCGTCCGCTGGTACGTGCGGGCGAAGGACGCGTGACGGACGGGCCGCACGTCTGGATCGCCGAGCCCGACGAGGCCGAGACCGTCGCGCGGCTGCTCGTCGGCTTCCGCGACCACCTCGGGCACGACTGGCCGAGCGACAACGCGTTCCTCGCCGGCGTCGAGAAGCTGATCGAGGACCGCAACACCGAGTTCGTGATCGGCGCGCCCGACGCCGACGCGCCGCCCGCCGGCGTCGTCGTCGCTGCGCTACCGCCACAGCCTCTGGACGGCGTCGGACGACTGCCTGCTGGAGGACGTCTTCGTCGAGGACCAGGCCGCGCGGAACCGGGCCTGGGGCGCGCGCTCGTCGCCTTCGCGCTCGACCGGGCCCGCGCGCGCGGCTGCCGCCGCGCCGAGCTCGACGTGAACGAGGGCAACGAGCCCGCGCTGCGCCTCTACGAGTCGCTCGGCTTCGGCAAGAAGTCGACGCCCTGGGACGGGCGCGACCTCTTCATCAACATCCGGCTGGACTAGACCGTATCGTCGGCCGCCCGATGGCCGAGCCGCCCCTCTTCACCTTCGAGCACGTCCAGGTCGCGGGCGACGAGCGGCCGCGCCTCGACGACGTGAGCGTCACGCTGCCGGACAGCGGGATCACCGCGCTCGCGGGCCCGTCCGGCGCCGGCAAGTCCACGCTGCTGCGCTGCTGCAACCGGCTCGAGGCGCCGACCGCCGGCACCGTGCGCTACCGCGGCGACGACATCGCCGGGCTCGACCCGCTCGCCCACCGCCGCGACGTCGGGATGGTCTTCCAGGCGCCCGTGCTCTTCCCCGGCAGCGTCGCCGACAACCTGCGCGTCGCCGACCCCGACGCCGACGACGCGCGGATCGCGGGCCTGCTGCGCCGGGCGGCGCTCGACCCCGAGAGTGTTCGCCGGGCGCGACGCCGACACGCTCTCCGGCGGCGAGGGCCAGCGCGTCTGCCTGGCCCGCACGCTCGCCACCGATCCGCACGTGCTGCTGATGGACGAGCCGACCTCGGCGCTCGACCAGGACGCCACCGC
The DNA here is from genome assembly GCA_963721255.1 of uncultured Actinomycetes bacterium. GTDB lineage: Bacteria > Actinomycetota > Thermoleophilia > Solirubrobacterales > Solirubrobacteraceae > F1-60-MAGs163. Next base: position 18,086 of record CAVRIM010000018.1, on the reverse strand, counting down.
CGAGCTCGAGGAGCTGATGCGCGCGCTCGCGGCGGACGGCGTCCCCGTCCTGCTCGTGACCCACGACGAGCAGCAGCTGGAGCGCGTCGCCGACCACGTGCTGCGGCTGCGCGACGGCCACATCGACGGCGAGCTGGAGCACCGGCATGGGTGATCAGGGGGACGTCACCTGGGTCGGCCTCGTCCTCTCGCTCAGCCTGATCGTGATCGCGGTCGGCGTCTCGCTGCGCGAGCGGCTCGGGCTCGAGCGCGACATGGTCGTCTCGGTCGTCCGCTCGGCGGCGCAGCTGCTGCTCGTCGCGCTCGCGCTGCAGGTCGTCGTCGACCCCGAAGACGCCGCTCTTCTGGTCCTGGCTGTGGGTCGCCGGGATCGTCGTCTTCGCGGCCGTGACGGTGCGCCGCCGCGCGCCGCAGCTGCCGGGCGTGCTGCAGATCGCGCTCGATCGCCAACGCGGTCGACCGCGGCGGTCGCGCTCGGGCTCACGTTCGGCCTGGGCATCTTCCCCGTCGACGGGCGCACCGTCGTGCCCGGTCGCCGGCATGGTCGTCGGGAACTCGATGAAGTCGTGCGTCGTCGTCGTCACCGCGCTCGCCGGGCTGATGGCCGACCGCCGCCCGGAGATCGAGGCGCGGCTGGCGCTCGGGCTGCCCGGGATCGACGCCGCCCGGCCGCTGGTGCGGCGCGCGCTGCGGCTCGCGATCTCCCCGCAGATCGAGAACACGAAGGCGCTCGGGATCGTCTTCCTGCCCGGCGCGATGACCGGCCTGATCCTCGCCGGCGTCGACCCGCTCGACGCGGTGCTCGTCCAGCTCGCGCTGATGTGGATCATCCTCGGCGCGGTCGTGGTGACGACCGCGACGACGGCGATCGCCGGGACGCGGCGGCTGTTCACCGCCGACCAGCGGCTGCTGCGGCTGGCGCGCGCGCCCGACGCCTGAGCTACGCGCCGGAGGCGGAGCCATCAGCTCCACCAGGTGCCCGGCGGGCGAGCGCACCTGGGTGCGCGGCGAGCCGAAGTGCTCCGCGCGCGGCGCGGCGTCGTGCCGCGAGGCGCGCAGGCGGTCCAGCACGGCGTCGTAGTCCGTCGAGGATCGACCGCGACGTGCCCGTCGCGCGGGATCGACGGCGACTGCGCGTACACGAGGTGGAGCTGCACGCCGTCGCGCTGGACCCAGCGCGCGCGCTCGGCGAGCGCTCCCGGCGGCGTGATCTCCGCGAAGCCGAGCAGCGCCCAGAACGTGACCTCGGCGGCGGACGTCGTGGCGGTCCAGCTCGAGCGAGACGTGGTGGATCACCAGCGCGTCCGGTTCTCGGCGTCGATCTTCTTCTGCGCCGGCGAGCGGCGCGCCAGCGGCAGCTCGCCGGTCTCCAGGTAGTGCAGGTCCTCGCGCAGGATCGCCGCGGCGCGGACCGGGTCGAGCACCGCGCCGTGCCCGGGAACGATCTGCTCCGCGGCCTCGACCAGCGGCCGCAGGCGCTCGAGCGTCGCGCGGTAGGCGCTGCGCGAGCCGCCCTCGCTGATCCACGGGATCTCGACCGGCGAGAGGTAGTCGCCGACGACGAGCACGCCGGCCCAGGGGGCGAAGATCGCCATGCCCTCCGGCACGTGCCCCTCGGTCGGGTGCAGCTCGAGCTCGCCGCCGCCGACCTCGAGCTTGCCGGGCACCGGCAGCGCCTGGACCTGGCCGAGCTGCAGCGGGCGGCGGCGCTCGACGTAGTGCTCGTCGTCGAACTCGCGCAGCTCGCGCACGGCCTCGCCGAACGAGCCCGGTCAGGCGGGCGGCGGTCGTCTCCGCGCAGCCGAGCGGCGGCGTCGGGGAACGCCAGCCGGCCGAGCAGGTGGTCCCAGTCGGCGTGCGTCGCGAGCAGCCCCGAGCACGGCCAGCCGGTGTGCTCGAGCACGCCGGGGAGCGCCTCGAGCTCGTCCGGGAGCACCGGCGAGTCGATCACGAACGCCTCGGGCGCCTCGCGATCCGGCCCCGCGGACGATGGTGCAGGTCGTCTGCCAGAACGCCGACGTGCAGACCAGCACGTCCTCGTGGAGCGCGACGACCCGCATCGCGGGCGCGTCCCTGCCGGGCGCCTACGCCGCGCCGAGCAGCTTGGCCGCCTCGAGCAGCGACTTGACCTCGGCGGTCGGCTTCTTGGCGCTCGGGTCGAGCTGTTCCTTCTTGCGGTTGACCCAGATCACCGGAACCTTCGCCTTCAGCGCCGGCTCGAGGTCGGCGTGCACGCCGGAGCAGATGTGCACCCAGTTCTTCTTGCTGCCCACGCGCCGGGCGAACTCGGTGAAGTGCGCCGAGTCGGGCTTGTAGGAGCGGACCTGCTGGGCGGTGACGACGAGGTCGAAGACGTGCGGCAGGTGCCGGCGCGTCTCGCCGAGCAGCTTGTCGTCGACGTTCGAGATCAGGCCGGTCGAGAACTTCTTGCCGAAGCGCGTGAGCTGCGTGTTCGTCTCCTTGAACGGGCGCCAGCGCGGCATCGAGTCCGGGAGGAACCCGCTGCGCGAGGGCTCGAGCGGCCAGCCGATCTCCTTCGCGATCGTGACCGCGCAGCGGCGCAGCACCTCGGCGTACAGCTCGTACGAGCCGCTCTCGATCTCGTGCTCCAGCTCGAGGAAGCGCGGGAAGATCTTCTCCGGCTCCTGCAGCGTGAAGCCCTCCCGCTGCGCCTCACGATGGAAGGCGTCGAGGATGCCCGCTTCCCAGTCGATCAGCGTGCCATAGACATCGAATGTGACCCAAGTGACCTTCGCGGGAAGCGGCATAGGCCGCCCATTCTAGGAAGGCGCGATGGCGGCCCTCAGCAGAGCCGGTACGTGCGCTTCGACGTGTAGCGGCGGCCGCTCTCCAGCGTGACCGTGAGGCTGACCGTGGCCCGGCCGCCGATCGCGGCAGGCGCAGGACGAACGGCCGCTGCGCCTTGGACCCCTTCAGGACCAGCGCGCGCTTGCGGCCGGTGACGCCGGATCGTGGCGCGCACCGGGTCGACGTTCTTGATCGAGCGCAGCACGACGCTGAGCTTGCGCGTGCGGATGCAGCGGCCGGTGCCGGGGGCGCCGCTGACGAGCGTGGCGAAGCTCGCGGCCCGGGCCTTGGTGGACGACGGGTGCGGGGGTCGGCGTCGGCGTCGGGTCGTGCCGGAGCCCGAGGTGTCGGGCGGCGGGAGCACGGTGACGGTCGTCTGGCTCTGGGTGTCCGTGATCGTTCGGCCGCGCCCACTTGGCCGCGGCCAGCACCGTGAACGGCCCCTCCTGGGTCGAGCGCAGCGTCAGCAGCCGCTGCGCCGTGAGCTGCGGGCCGAGGTCGCCGACCGGGCAGGTGAGATTGAGCCTGCGTGCCCGTGCAGCCGTCGGGCTGCGAGACGATCTCGACCTCGGGCGGAAGCGTGAACGTGACCGCGGAGCCGTAGGCGGTCGCCTCCGAGGTCGTGTTGGTCACGAGCGCCTTGATCGTGACGTTCGCGCCGTTGGCGATCGTGTCCGACGCTCGCCGAGAGGTCGAGCTTGATGTCGGCCTTGGGCTCGACGGTCGCCTGCCCACGACGAGCGCTCGGCGAGCGCGGACAGGCTCGGGATCAGCGTCAGCGCCCACGTCGACGCCGACGTCGATGCGCCGGCCGGGTTGCGGGCCGACGGCGACCTGAGACCTCCGCGAGTCACCGGCCTGGCCGCGGAGCGAGCGTCGGACCGTGAGCGGCAGGCTGCGACGGATCGACGGACCGAAGTCGTGCAGAAGCCGCGAGCGCCGTGCACCGTCGGCGGATCCTGGAACGGGTCGTCGCCGTGTGGGATGAAGTGGACCCAGCGTCAGTGGCCGGTCTCCACGGATCGAGGTTCGTGACCTTCGCCGGTGAGCGTCAGCGACGTCGCCGACGATCAGCTGGTCCGGCGTCCCGCTGACGGTCAGCGCCGAGCCCCGCCGCCTGCGCCCCCGGCGCCATCGCTGCGCCCGCCGCGAGCGCCGCCACGGCCACCACAAACGCTGTCAGGACGCGCATCCGCACCTATCGAGCCTCACGGCCGCGCCGCCCCCTGTCAAACACCAACCGTCGCCGGACGCACCCGCTCCGCTAGCCTCCGCCGCCGCTATGGACCTGCTCGAATACCAAGGCAAGCAGCTTTTCGCGCGCCACGGCCTCGACGTCTCGGACGGCCGCGCCGTCACGACCGTCGAGGACGCCGTCGCCGCAGCGAACGAGCTCGGATACCCCGTCGTCGTGAAGGCACAGGTGCTGATCGGCGGGCGCGGGAAGGCCGGCGGGGTGAAGCTCGCGGCCAACGAGGACGAGGCGCGCGAGCACGCGACGAACATCCTCGGCCTGGACATCCGCGGCCACATCGTCCACGAGCTGTGGATCGAGAAGGCCTCGGACATCGCGGACGAGTACTACGCCTCGATCCTGCTCGACCGCTCGGCGAAGGCGCCGCTGCTGATGTTCAGCAAGGAGGGCGGCATCGACATCGAGGAGGTCGCCGAGAAGACCCCCGAGAAGCTCGTGCGCCACCACATCGACGCGCTCGACGGGCTCTCGCGCGACGAGGCGCTGAAGATCGCCGCGCAGGGCGGCGTCGAGGCGGACCTCGCGCGAGGGCGTCGCGGACATCCTCGTCAGCCTCTACGAGGTCTGGATCGCAGGAGGACGCGACCCTCACCGAGATCAACCCGCTGATCGTGACGCCGGACCGCAAGGTCAAGGCGCTCGACGCGAAGGTCACGCTCGACAACAACGCGCTCTACCGCCACCCCGAGAACGCGGCGCTGAAGGTCCACGGCGACGAGGACCCGCAGGAGGCCAAGGCCGCCGAGCACGGGCTCCAGTACGTCGCGCTCGACGGCGACATCGGCATCCTCGGCAACGGCGCCGGCCTCGTGATGAGCACGCTCGACGTCGTCGCGCAGGCGGGCGGCAGCCCGGCGAACTTCCTCGACGCCGGCGGCGGCTCGGACGCCGAGACGATCAAGCAGGGCGTCGAGGTGATCCTCGGCAACCCGAAGGTCAAGGCCGTCCTCTTCAACATCTTCGGCGGCATCACGCGCTGCGACGAGGTCGCCCGCGGGCTGATCGCGGCGTTCGCCGAGATCAACGCCGACGGTCCCGTTCGTCGTGCGCCTCGACGGCACCAACGACGTCGAGGGCCGCGAGCTGCTGGAGCAGGCCGCGCTGCCGAACGTGCATCCCGCCAAGACGATGAACGAGGCGGCCGAGAAGGTCGTCGCGCTCGCGAAGGAGCAGAGCTGATGGCCGTCCTGGTCGACAACGACACCCGGCTGGCGGTCGCCGGCATCACGGGCCGCGAAGGCTCGTTCCACACGCTCAACAACCGCACCTACGGCACGAACGTCGTCGGCGGCGTCACGCCCGGCAAGGGCGGGCAGGACGTCGAGGGCATCCCCGTCTTCAACTCGTGGGCCGAGTGCGCGGACGCCGCGCAGCCGAACGCGGCGATGATCTTCGTGCCGCCGCGCTTCGCCGCCGACTCGATCCTCGAGGCGGCCGCCGCGGGCGTCTCGCTGATCGTCGCGATCACCGAGGGCATCCCCGCCCACGACGAGCTGCGCGTCTACAACACGCTGAAGCGCGACTTCCCCGGCACGGTCCTCGTCGGGCCGAACTGCCCGGGCGTCCTGTCGCCCGGCAAGGCCAACATCGGGATCATCCCGGCGTCGTTCTTCAAGCCCGGCAACGTCGGCGTCGTGTCCCGCTCGGGCACGCTGACCTACCAGATCGGCAACGAGATCGCCCAGCGCGGCTTCGGCAACAGCTCGATCGTCGGCATCGGCGGCGACCCCGTCCCCGGCAGCTCGTTCGTGGACGTCATCGCGCTGTTCGAGGCCGACCCGGAGACCGAGCTGATCGTGCTCAGCGGCGAGATCGGCGGCTCCGCCGAGGAGGAGGCCGCCGACTACATCGCCGAGCACGTGACGAAGCCCGTCATCGGCTACATCGCGGGCTTCACCGCGCCGCCCGGCAAGCAGATGGGCCACGCCGGCGCGATCGTCTCCGGCTCGTCCGGCACCGCGGTCGCGAAGGCCGAGGCGCTCGAGGCCAAGGGCGTCCGCGTCGGCCGCACCCCGACCGAGGTCGCCGAGATCGCGGTCGAGATCCTCGGCGGCTGAGCGGCGCATCGTCGCGATGCGCGGATGCCCCCGCCCGCGCGGCGGGAATTGCGCGCTCAGCGGAGCAACGGCCAATACCGGCTGATGCTGCCGCGGACGTGATGCCCTCTGACCCGCCGGGTACCGTTCGCCGCTCATGACCGGCGACGGGGAGCAGCGCGACGTCCGCGAGTCGCTCGGAGACCTCGAGCGCCGTCTCCTCGACCTCGAGCGCGAGCTGCGCACCGACGCCTCCGAGGACGCGACGGTCGCGGCGGGCGCACCCGCGCCGCCGGAGCACCAGGAGCGCCGCGCGCAGGCGGCCGAGCCGGAGCCCCGCGGCGGCGGCGGAGTCGCCGCGCCGCCCGCGCCGCCGCCCGACATCGACCCGTTCGCGATCGACGCGCGCCAGAAGCTCGCGGCGCTGCGCGAGACGCTCGACGGCCTGACCCTTGCGACCGACCGCCTGCGCGAGACGGCGCAGACGGTGGTCGAGGACCACGGCCGCGCGCTCGTGCGCCTGGAACGCGCGACGGGCGTCCCCTCGGCCCCCATCGTGATCCCGTCGATGCAGACGCGGGCGGCGCCCCCGCCGGAGGTCGAGGCCCCGCCGGCGCCGGTCGAGGAGCCCGAGCAGGCCACCGTCGCCGAGACCCGAGCCGGCCGTCGCGCCGAGCCGGCCGAGCTCGAGGCGCAGCCGGTCCGGCGGCGGCACCGTCATCCAGCCGCCGCCCGAGCTGCCGGCGCTCCCGCCGCTCCCCTGGCTGCGGATCCTCGCCGTCACGATCGCGATCGCGCTGCTCGGCCTCGGGTTCTCGCTCATCTTCGGCGGCGGCTCAGGGCCCAAGCAGCCCGCCGCGCCGACCGGCATCGCCGCCACCGACCCGGCGATCACCGCGGCCGGCGGCGGGATCAGCGCGATCCCGCAGCTGCGCACCGGCGCCGTCGCCGACGTGCGCAGCGACGTGTGCCGCGGCCGCATCGCCGCCGGGATCGACGTCGTGACGCCCGGCGGCGCGGTCTGGCAGTGCCCGGGCGTGACCCAGGTCGCCGCGCCCGTGCTCGTCGCCAGCGGCTTCGCGCGCAAGGGCACACGCGGCCGCACGTGCGTGAGCGTCCCGGGCGCGCCCGCGCTCGACAAGCTGCGCCGCGACCCGGGCCCGACCAAGCGCCGCGACGAGGCCGTGCGCCGCGCGTCGCGCAGCGCGGCCTTCGCCGCCGGGACCGCGTTCGACAGGCGCAACGGCCTGACGCTGCTGGCCGGCGCGCCCGCCCCGGGCAAGCCGTGCATCGACCCGACGCCCGCGACGCTGCGCGACGGCAGCTACCCGCTCTCGACGCGGCTGATCCTCTACGCGACGCGCCGCCGCCGCGAACACGCCGGAGGTCCGCAGGGCCGCCGCGCGGCTGAAGAGCTACTTCTCGGGCACGCCGCCGCTGTACGCGATCGTCCTGCGCTAGCGCCAAGTGCGACCCCGCCCGACCCCGCTAGGTTTGAGCGCATGGCCGAGATGATCTCCTTTGCCCGCGGCGCCCCCTCGCTCGACATCGTCGACGTCGAGGGCCTGAAGATCGCCGCGCAGAACGCCTTCACGAGCGACGCCGCCGGAACGACCGCCTACGGCACCTCGATCGGCTACGTGCCGCTGCGCCGCTGGCTGGCCGAGCACCACGGCGTCAGCGAGTCGCGCGTGCTCGTCACGAACGGCTCGATGCAGGCCGACGCGTTCCTCTTCGACGCGCTCGTGCAGCCCGGCGACGCCGTCGTCGTCGAGAAGCCGACGTACGACCGCACGCTGCTGGGCCTCAAGCAGCGCGGCGCCGAGATCCACATGGTCGAGCTGGAGCCCGACGGGATCGACGTCGCCGGCCTGCAAGACGCTGCTGGAGAGCGGCGTGCGGCCGAAGCTCGCGCACATCATCCCCAACTTCCAGAACCCCGCCGGCTACACGCTGAGCCGCGAGAAGCGCGTCGAGCTGCTCACGCTCGCGACCGAGTACGGCTTCACGATCTTCGAGGACGACCCGTACATCGAGATCCGCTTCACGGGCCATCCGCTGCCGACGATGCTGTCGCTCGACGGGAAGGACGCCGAGCACGTCGTCTACGCCTCGTCGTTCTCCAAGACCGTCTGCCCGGGCATCCGCGTCGGCTACCTGATCGGCCCCGAGGAGCTGATCGCGACGATCGCCCGCAACGCGACGAACACGTACATCTCGCCGAACATGGTCGCCCAGTCGATCGTCTACCAGTTCTGCGCGAGCGGGCGGATCAACGACGCCGTGAAGACCGTCAGCGTGGCGCTCGCGGCGCGCGTCGAGGCGCTCACGGCCGCGCTCGGCGAGCACCTTCCGGGCGCGCGCTTCCAGGCGCCCGAGGGCGGCTACTTCATGTGGGTCGAGCTGCCCGAGGGCACCGACGTGCACGTGCTGTTCGAGAAGGCCGCCGAGCACGACGTGACCTTCGTGAAGGGCACCGACTTCCTCCTGGAGGGCGGCGAGAACACGCTGCGCCTGGCCTACTCCGGCGTCACGCCCGAGCAGATCGGCGAGGGCATCAGGCGGCTGGCGGCGGCGTACGCGGAGCTGTAGCGGATGTGCGACGCTGTGCCACGGCCGTGCTACGCTGTGCCACATGGACGTCTCGGTTCGTGAGCTTCGCAACCACACCGGCCGCGTCATCGCCGCCATCGAGGCCGGCCAGCCCGTCGTCCTGACGGTCCACGGCCGCCCGGTCGCCGACATCGTTCCGCGGCGCGCGCGCAGCGAGCGGCGGTCGAGCGAGGTCCTGCTCGCAGAGCTGCAGGAGCTGGGCGAGCTCGCCCGGACGCTCGCGGTCACGCCCAACGCCGACGACTACGACACCGGCCTCACGACCGACGACATGATGCCGCGATGAGCGGGTACCTCGTCGACGCGAGCGTCTTCATCGCCGTCGAGCAGGGCGGGAGCTCGGCCGCAGCCCGAGGGCGACGCGCGGCTCTCCGTGGCGACGTTGACCGAGCTCCTCGTCGGCGTCCGGCGCGCCCGCGACGACCGCACCCGGGAGTGGCGCGAGCGCACCGCCGCGACCCTGAACTCGTTCGTCCCGGTCCCCTACGACGAGAACGTCGCGGTCCGGCTCGCCGAGCTGCTCGCCGCGGCGCGCGACCAGGGCCGGCGCGCCGGCGCGATGGACGCCATCGTCGCCGCGACGGCGCTGACCCACGACCTCGCGGTGTGGACGCAGGACGCGGACTTCGAGGTCCTCGCCGAGCTTGCGCCCGAGCTGCGCGTCGTTCGCGGCTGACGCCGCTCAGCGCCCGTAGCGCTCCGTCGCGATCACGAGCTGCTCGGGCAGCGCGGTCCGCGGCGGCGGTGACGGGTCGGCGGCGACGCTGACGGTCTCCGCGACGCTCACGGTCAGCGTGACGCGCTCGCCGCCGTCGCCGGCGACGACGACCTCGTCCTCGCTGCGCTCGGCGAGCGTGCCGGTCATCCCCGGCTCGGCGCCCGCGGCCTTCAGGTAGTGCAGGAGGTCCTCCGCCTCGTTCTCGAAGCGCAGGATGCGCACGGTCGCGCCGACCTCCACGTCGGCGAGCGGCACGCCCTCGTGCCGCTGGCCGACCTCGATCGGGTGGCCGTGCGGGCAGGTCTTCGCGTCCCCGATCGCGGCGAGCATCCGCGCCTCGAGCACCGGGCTCATCGCGTGCTCGAGCCGCTCGGCCTCCTCGTGCACCTCGTCCCACGGGATGCCGAGCACGTCGGTGAGGAAGCGCTCGATCAGGCGGTGGCGGCGGACGATCCCCTCGGCGTGCTCGCGGCCGATCTCCGTGAACGCGATCAGCTTGTCGTCGCCGCGCGTGATGTAGCCGTCGCCCTCGAGCCGGCGCAGCATCTCGTGGACGGTCGGCGGGGAGAGCTGCATCGCGCGCGCCACGTTCGCGGCGCTCATCGGCAGGCCCGCCTCGTGCAGCCAGAAGATCGTCTGGAGGTATTCCTCTTCCGCGACGGTGGCGTGATCCTGGGACATGCGGCGATCGTATCGGGCGCCGGTAGGGTGCCCGCCGTGCAGATCACACCCGGAACACGAGCCTTCATCACCGGCGCCTCACGCGGGATCGGCGCCGCGCTGGCGCGCGCGCTCGCAGCGCGCGGCGCGGTCGTCGGGCTGGCGGCGCGCTCGACCGACGAGTCCGCCGCGCTCGCCGCGCAGCTTCCGGGCGAGCACCACGTCCTGGCGTGCGACGTCGCGGACACGTCGTCTGTCCGCTCGGCGATCGAGACGTTCGCCGAGCAGGCCGGCGGCATCGAGCTGCTGATCGCGAACGCGGGGATCACCCACTACGGGCCGTACCGCCACCAGTCGCTCGAGCAGCAGCTGCAGATGAGCGAGGTCAACTGGCACGGCACCCTGCGCACCGTCCACCTCGGGCTGCCGTACCTGCTCGACCGCGCGAACGGGCACGTCGTCGTCGTCTCCTCCGGCGCCGCGCTGCGCTCGTTCCCGTGGGCCGCCGTCTACGGCGGGACCAAGGGCGCGCAGCGGATGTTCGCCGAGGCCCTGCGCCACGAGCTGAGCGGGACCGGCGTCTCGCTGACGACCGTCTACCCGGGCGAGATCGCGACGAACCTGCACGACCACGAGAAGGACACGATGCCCGACTGGTATCGCGGCGGCCCCGGCGCGGCGAGCCCGGACGAGCTGGCCCAGCGGGTCCTGCGCGCGATCGAGCGCGACGACCGCGCGGTCTGGTTCCCGCCGATCGTGCGCCTGCTCGGCGTGCTGCACAACGCCGACTCGCGCCTCGCCGACGCGCTGCTGCGGCGGCTGCGCGGCGGGACCGCGGCGCCGCGCAGGGACTAGACGCCGGCTCGCAGCCGCGCAGCCTTAGTCCCCGCGCCCTGCGGATCCGCTTGCGACCCCGGCCGCAGTCGACCTGCCCTTGCCGTGCCGCGGCGCTGCCCGCGCCGCCGCGCTCCCGGCGAGCTCCGCCGGTCGGCGCAGCCCCTCGATCAGGTCGACCATCACGCGCGCCGCCGGCGAGAGCGGCGCGTTGCGCCGCGACACCCACGCCATCGTGATCATGATCGGCTCCGCGAACGGGACCCAGCCGATCCGCTTGGACATGCGCGCGCCGCGCGCGACCAGCAGGCCGCGCTCGAGGATCGTGTCGCCGGCGCCCGCGGCGACCAGGTCGAGCACGGTCGCGACGGTCTCCACCTCGACGACCGGGTCGAGGCTCACCCCCGCGCGCTGCGCGAGCTCGGCGAGCTGGCGTCGCGTCGGGTCCTGCAGCCGGTAGCTCGCGTCGCCCAGGACGAGCGGCAGCTCCGCCAGGCGCTCGATCGTCATCGGCTTGCGCAGGTGGCTCGGATCGGTGCTCGTGAAGAAGAGCTCGTCGTCGGCGACCGGCCGCACGTCGAGGCCCTCGTCGTCGACCGGCAGCGCGACGATCGCCGCCTCCAGGCGCCCGTCGCGCACGTCCTGCGCGGCCTCGGCGGAGTTGAGCCCGAGGATGCCGCACGCGCACGTTCGGGTGCAGGCGGCGGAACTCGGCGACGAGGTCGGAGCCCAGGTAGTCGCGCGCGGTCGAGAACGTCCCGATGCTCACGGTCCCGCCGCGCAGCTCGCGCACGGCGAGCACCGACTCGCGCGCCTCCTGCACCTGCTCGAGCACCGCCTCGGCGTGCGGGCGCAGCGTGCGGCCCGCCTCGGTCAGCACGAGCCCGCGGCCGACGCGGGCGAACAGCGCCACGCCGAGCTCGGCCTCGAGCCGCCGCACCTGTTCGCTGACGGACGGCTGGGAGAGGTGCAGCGTGTGCGCGGCCGCGCTGAAGGAGCCGCGATCGGCGGTGGCGAGGAAGTACTGGAGCTGCTGCAGATTCATCTCAAGGCTTTCCCTTCAGATCATAGAGGGAAGTGATGCCGATTCCTTGCGGTCAGCGGCTCTAGTGTGATGGACACGCTCGCAACTCCAGCATCCAGGAAGGACCCACCATGATCACCTCACTCGTCATCCTCGTCTCCGCCGGCGCCGTCTACGGCGGCTTCGGCTACCTCGCCGTCAAGTACGGCGTCGACTCGCGCAACCTCGACGGTCGCCGCGACTGGTAGCCGCGCCGTGACGCCGGCAGCCCGCCACCACGACCACTCGGTCGGCGTCGCCCTCACCCTGCTGTCCGCCGTGACGTTCGGCGCGTCGGGCGTGCTGGCGAAGGTCGCCTACGCCGGCGGAGCCGGCGTCGTCACGCTGCTCGCGGGCGCTTCCTGCTGGCCGCGGTCCTGCTCTGGGCGCTCGTCGCCTGGCGCCGTCCCGCGCTGCCGCCGCTGCGGATCGCGCTCGCCGCGCTGCTGCTCGGCGCCGTCGCCTACGCCGGCGAGGCGAGCCTCTACTTCTCCGCGCTCGAGCGGCTCGACGCCTCGCTCGTCGCGATGCTGCTCGCGACCTACCCGGTGCTCGTCGTCGCCGCGGCCGTCGCGCTCGGCCGTGAGCGGCCCGACCGCCGCCGCGCGATCGCGCTGGCGGTCGCGATCGCCGGCGCCGCGCTCGTCCTCGGCGGCGCGCAGATCGGCGCGCTCAGCGGCCCCGGCCTGATGTTCGCCGGGTCGGCGACCGTCGCCTACGCGACCTACGTGCTGCTCGCCGACCGCTTCGTCGCGCGCGTCGACGGCCTGCTGCTGGCGGCGCTCGTGACGACCGGCGCGGGCATCGGCACGATCAGCTTCGGCGCCGCGACCGGCAGCATCGACACGTCCTCGCTCGCAGTCCGGCGGCTGGCTCGCGATCGGCCTGCTCGCCGTCATCTGCACCGTCGTCCCGATCGCCTCGTTCCTGCTGGCGCTCCCGCGCGTGGGCCCCGGCACCGCGAGCATCCTCTCCACCTTCGAGACGGTCGTCGGCGTCGGCCTCGCCGCGCTGCTGCTCGGCGAGTCGCTCGGCACGCTCCAGGCCGTCGGCGCCGCGCTCGTGGTCGGCGCGGTCGTCGCCCTGCAGCTGGGCTCGCACACTAGGGTCCCGCCTGATGACGCTGCCGCTGTCCCCGCCGCTCCTTCCGCAGCTCGCGCGCTCGCGGAGCAGCCTGCCTGAGGAGGCCGGCTGGGCCTTCGAGCCCAAGTGGGACGGCTTCCGCGCGATCGTCTTCGTCGACGGTGACGAGGCCGAGATCCGCTCGCGCAACGACCGCCCGCTGTCGCGCTACTTCCCCGAGCTGCAGTTCCCGCCGGGCCGCTACGTGATCGACGGTGAGATCGTCGTGCGTGACGCGCGCGGGCGTGAGGACTTCGACGCGCTCGGCCAGCGCGTGCACCCCGCGGCCTCGCGGATCGCGCGGCTGAGCGAGGAGACCCCCGCGGTCTTCGTCGCGTTCGACCTGCTCGCGCGCGACGACGAGGTGCTGCTGGAGCTGCCCTACGAGGACCGGCGCGCGGCGCTCGAGGAGCTCGTCGCGGCCCCGATCGAGCTGACGCCGATGGTGCGCACCACCGCCGAGGCGCGAGCACTGGCTGCACGAGGCCGAGGGCGTGATGGCGAAGGAGCTGAGCGCGCGCTACCACCCGGGCCAGCGCGACGGGATGGCGAAGATCAAGCGCGTGCGCACGATCGACACGGTCGTGATGGGCTGGCGCCCGGGCAAGGCCGAGGGCACCGTCGGCGCGCTGATCCTCGGGCTCTACGAGCCGGACGGGCGGCTGCGCGAGGTCGGGCACTCGAGCGGGTTCACCGCGAAGGAGAAGCGCGAGCTCGTGGACTTCCTGCGGCCGTACGAGACCGGCGAGCGCGGCAGCGCCGAGCCGTCGCGCTGGACCGCGGGCCGCGACCTGCAGTGGGTCACGCTGCGGCCCGAGCTCGTCGTCGAGATCACGTTCGACCACACGAGCGCGGGCCGGATCCGGCACGGCGCGAAGGTCCAGCGCTGGCGCGAGGACAAGGACCCGCGCGAGTGCACCGTCGACCAGCTCGACTCGTGAGCCTGCGGCATCGCGCCGGGCGCGATCGGTCGACCCCAGGCCCGCTGAGCGGGCTCCAGCTCGACCGATCCGGATTGACACTCAGATACCGCCGGTATATGAATACCGGCGGTATGGCGACCGCCCCGCTCAACCGCGCCGATTCCAAGGCGCTGACGCGCACGCGGATCCTCGAGGCGGCGCGCCGCGTGTTCGAGCGCCAGGGCTTCCACGGCTCGAGCCTGGACCAGGTCGCGCGCGAGGCGGGCTTCACCAAGGGCGCCGTCTACTCCGCCTTCGACTCGAAGGCCGACCTCTTCCTCACCCTGCTCGCCGAGCGCGCGACGCAGCGCCAGCAGGCCTGGGAGGCGATGTCTCGGCGCGCCACCTCCCCCGAGGCGTTCGTCGCCGAGGTCACCGGCGGCTTCGCGCAGTCCGTCTCCCGGGAACGCGAGTGGTGGGCGGCCGTGATCGAGTTCGCCACCTTCGTCGCCCGTGACGAAGCGCTGCGCGCCGCGCTACGCCGAGCACCACGACGCGACGCGGCAGGCGCTCGCCCGCACGATGGAGGAGTGGAGCGCGCGCACCGGGCAGCCGCTCGCGATGGAGCCGCGCGCCCTGGCAACCGCGTGCCTCGCGCTCGGCAACGGACTCACCCTCGAGTGGCTGCTGTCACCGGACGACGTGCCGCGATCGCTCTACGTCGACGCCAACACGGCGCTGCACCGGGAGCGCGGGCCTGATGCTCGACCGCCTGACACGTCTGCGCCGCGACGTCATCCCCGCGCTGAAGGCCGCGCGCGAGCTCGAGGCGCACGACCATCTGGACCGCGAGGCGTACGACGCGCACAACCGCCGCGCGGCTGCTCGCGATCGTCCGCCACGCCGCCACGCACTCCCCCTACTACCGCGAGGCGCTGAGCGGGCATCGCGCTCGACGACGACCTCGACGTGCGCGCGCTGCCGACGCTCGACAAGACCACGATGCTCGACAACTGGGACGCGGTCGTCACCGATCCGCGGCTGCGCCTCGCGGACGTCGAGCGCGTGCTCGAGGCGTCCACGAGCGACGCGCTCCACCTCGGGCGCTACCGCACGATGGCGAGCGGCGGCACGACCGGCCGGCGCGGCGTCTTCGTCTACTCGACCGAGGACTGGCGCCAGGTGCTCGGCGGCGTCGTGCGCTGGACGAGCGACTACATCGGCGCGCCGCCGCGGCTGCCGCGCCGCGTGCAAGCAGGCGACGGTGCTCGCCGGGCAGCCCGCAGCACATGACCGCGCGGATGGCGCGCAGCCTCGACGTCGGCGTCCACCGCTTCCTGCGGATCGACGCGCGCGCGCCGATCGACGAGATGGTCCCGCAGCTGAACGCGTTCCAGCCCGAGGCGCTGAGCGGCTACGCCTCGCTCGTCACGCTGCTCGCGGACGAGCAGCTCGCCGGGCGGCTGCGGATCGCGCCGCGGCTCGTCTCGACGTCGAGCGAGGTGCGCACGGCGGAGATGGAGGCGCGCATCGTCGCCGCCTGGGGCACGCCGTCGTTCGACGGCTACGCGAGCACCGAGACGGGCATGCTCGCGAGCGAGTGCGACCGGCACGCCGGCATGCACGTGTTCGAGGATCTCGTCCACATCGAGGTCGTCGACGACGACGGGAACGCCGTCCCGGACGGCACGGCCGGCAGCCGCGTCCTCATCACGAACCTCCTGAACCACACGCAGCCGCTGATCCGCTTCGAGCTGACGGACCTCGTCACGATCGCGCCCGGAGCGCTGCTCGTGTGGCCGGCCGTCGAAGCTGCTCGCCGCGCTCGACGGGCGCACCGACGACGTGCTCAGCTTCCCGGCCGCGGCCGGCGGCACGGTCAGCGTCCATCCGCTCGTGCTGCGCAGCCCGCTCGCGAAGGTCGCCGAGCTGCGGCAGTACAAGATCGTCCACGACGACGACGGGCTCTTCGTCGAGGCGGTCCTCGCTCCCGGCGCGGGCGAGGCGACGTGCGCGGAGATCGCCGCGAAGCTGCGCGGCGCGCTCGAGACGGCGGGCGCCGCGGGCGTGCGCGTCGACGTGACGCAGGTCGCCGCGATCGAGCGGCACGCCGGCTCCGGGAAGGCGAAGCTCGTCGAGTCGCGCGCGGGGAGCCGGGGCGCCGCGGCCCGGTAGGGTCGCCGGCCATGGCGCGCGAACTGAAGCTCGGACTGAACACCGGCTACTGGATGGCCGGTCCACCGCACGGAGCCGCCGAGGCGATCGCCGCCGCGGACGAGCTCGAGTACGACTCGATCTGGACGGCGGAGGCCTACGGCTCCGACGCGCTGACGCCGCTGGCGTGGTGGGGCTCGGCGACGAAGAACGTGCGGCTCGGCACCGCGATCATGCAGATGAGCGCGCGCCGCCCGACCGCCTCCGCGATGGCGGCGCTGACGATGGACCACCTCAGCGGCGGGCGCTTCATCCTCGGGCTCGGCGTGTCCGGGCCGCAGGTCGTCGAGGGCTGGTACGGCGAGCCGTTCGCCAAGCCGCTCGCCCGCACGCGCGAGTACGTGCGCATCTGCCGCGAGTGCTTCGCGCGCAACCGCGTGACGAGCGACGGGCCCGTTCTACCCGCTGCCGCTGACCGAGGGCGAGGGCGTCGTCGGCCTGGGCAAGGCGCTGAAGCCGACGCTGCACCCCGTGCGCGAGGACATCCCGATCTACCTCGCCGCCGAGGGCCCGAAGAACATCGCGCTGACCGCGGAGATCGCCGACGGCTGGATGGCGCTCTTCTACTCCCCGCACCACGAGGACCTCTACCGCCCGCGGCTCGAGGAGGGCTTCGCGCGCGAGGGCGCGCGCCGCTCGCTCGCCGACTTCGACGTGATGGCGACGGTGCCCGTGATCGTCCACGACGACATCGAGGCCGCCGCCGACATGGTGCGCCCGATGTACGCGCTCTACTTCGGCGGGATGGGCGCGAAGGGCGCGAACTTCCATCACGACGTGCCCGGTGCGGATGGGCTACGAGGCGGAGATGCAGGTCGTCCAGGACCTCTACCTCGAAGGGAAGAAGGACGAGGCCGCGGCCGCCGTCCCCACGAAGCTCGTCGAGCAGCTCGCGCTGATCGGCCCCGAGGACAAGATCCGCCACGACCTCGAGGCGTGGCGCGACTCGGTCGTGACGACGCTGCTGATCAGCGGCGACGCCGCGACGGTGCGGCGCGTCGCGGAGATCGTGCGGGGCTGAGGCGCGCTCAGCCCGCGGGCGTCGCGTTCGACGCGTGCGCGCCGTTCGATCCGGCGGCGGGCCTCGACGTCGCCGAGGCGGTCGTGCAGACGGTCGCGCAGCTCGTCGGGGTCGTACTCCACGTGGTCGCGGCGCTTGCGCGCGACGACGACGCCGGTGGCGGCCACGCCGGCGATGCCGGCCAGGCCGAGGAGCTTCCAGTGACGTCGCAGCATGCGCGTAGGTTAGGCGCGTGCCCGGCACCACGCTGACCCTGGCCGACGCGGTCGCGCACGCGGCGACGGGCGACATCTGGCTGTTCCGCGGTCGCTCGGTCGCCGACACGGTGATCCGCACGCGTCACGAACGCGCCGGTGAACCACGTCGGCATGGTCGTCGCGCTGGACGACCTTCCGCCGCTGCTCTGGCACGCCGAGATGGGCCGCTCGCTGCCCGACGTGTGGACCGGCGAGCACCAGCGCGGCGTGCAGCTCCACCGGCTCGCCGACGCCGTGCGCACGTGGAACGAGCGCTACGACCAGCGCGCGTGGACGCGCCGGCTCGAGGGCACGATCGAGCGCCGGCACGAGGACGCGCTGATGGAGGTCATCGCGCGCTTCGACGGCCGCGCGTTCCCCAAGACGCTCGGGCTCGCGCGGCAGTGGGCGACCGGCCGCTTCCGCAGACGCGAGTCGTCGCTCGAGACGATCTACTGCGCCGAGCTCGTGGCGACGACCTACCAGGCGATGGGCATCCTCCCGGGCCGGCGACCGGCGAGCTGGTACGACCCGGGCCGCTTCTGGAGCGGCGACCGGATCGAGATGGTGCCGCCGTTCGCGCTCGGCGGGGAGATCGCGATCC
>CAVRIM010000017.1:0-60615 GCA_963721255.1 uncultured Actinomycetes bacterium | reverse complement strand
TCCGTCATCGACCGTTCCCGCACCGTAGAGATGACGGATTCGCGCCCGGCGCCCCGCGCGTAGCCTCGCGTGCATGTCCACCAACGTCGACATCCAACTTCTGATCGGCCTGATCGAGGACGGGACCAGGACGCGTGCGCAGGTCACCTTCGAGATCGCCGGCAAGCGGTTCGAAGGTGTTGGCCTCGCCCACCGATCCCCCGACGACCCGAGCGTCCCGGAGGTGGGCGAGGAGCTTGCCGCCTCGCGCGCCTTCTCGGATCTCGCCCATCAGCTCCTCGGCGCGGCCACCGATCGCATCGAGCAGTTCGAGGGCTAGGCGCGATGGATCAGTTCAAGCTCTGGCTCGAGCGGCTCGCCGATGCGTGGCGGGCGGGGGACCCCGACGCCGTGGCCGACCTGTTCGCTCCCGGCGCGCGGTACCACGACGGCCCGTTCTCCGCGCCCCTCGAGGGCGTGGAGGCGATCCGCGACTACTGGGCGGAGGGCGTGCGGCACAGCCGCCGCGACGTCGAGTTCGAATTCGAGGCGCTCGCGGCCGGCATCGCGCACTGGCGGGCCGAGTTCACGTCCGAGCCCGCCGAGCATCGCGTCCAGCTCGACGGAATCCTCGTGGCGAGCATCGACGCGGACGGTCGCTGCACGGAGTTTCGCGAGTGGTGGCACCGCCTGGGAGCGGTAGCCGCCCGGCGCCCGCTACCGCACTCCCGGAGGCCGGCGAACCGCCTCGGCGGTGTTCCCGGCGACGAGCTGGGCGTGCAGTTCCGCCAGCCCGGAGAGGTCATGCACGTCGGCATCGAGCTCGCTGACGATCACGGGCTCCTTCTCGCCGAGCTCGTTGCTGAGCCGCCGGATGCCGGCCGCGTCGCGCCGTGCCAGAACCTGCAGTTCCGCATGGGTGCGCGCCACCCGGCCGGCGAGCCCCGCGCCCAGCGCCTGCCTGAGCCGGAGGGCGGGTGTGCGCTTCGTCGCGCTCATCGGGATCGAGCGGGTGAACGCGGTTGACGATCAGGGCGGCGAACGGAAGGCCGGCGCGCCGGAGCCGCCGGGTGAGGAAGACGGCCTCGTCGGCTGGCCGCGGGCCGGGGAAGCGACCACGAGGAACCTCGTCGCCGGGTCGTGGAACAGGTCCTCGATGTCCGACGCGCGGCGCCGGAAGTCATCCATCAGGCCGCTGAGCTGCTGGAAGAAGACGGCGAGATCCTCGAGCAGGGTCACCCCGGTCACGCGTCGCGCGGCAAAGGCCGCGCTCGCGCCGCCGCTCATGACATGCGCCAGGCCTGTCGGGGCGAGGAAGACCCGTAGCGCCCGGCCCTCCAGGAATGCGGTCAGCCGGTCGGGGGCGTCGAGGAAGTCGAGGGCGTTGCGGCTCGGCGGGGTGTCGAGCACGATCACGTCGAAGTGCCCGTCGTGGACGAGGTCGTAGAGCTTGACGATCGCGGTGTACTCCTGGGAGCCGGCCACGGCGCTCGAGATCCGGCGGTAGATCTCGTTGGCGAGGATCGCGTCGCGGGCGTCCTCGTCGGGAGCCAGCCGTTCGATGAGCTCGTCGAACGTGCGCTTGGCATCGAGCATCATCGCCCACAGCTCGCCGCGCGGCCTCATCCCGTGCGCCGACAGGCGCGCCGGATCGACGCGACGCGGCTCGTTGCCGAGCTCGTTCAGGCCGAGCGCCTGCGCCAGCCGGCGCGCGGGATCGATCGTCACGACCGCGACCCGCCGGCCCTCCGCCGCGAGGCCGATCGCGACGGCCGCCGAGACGGTCGTCTTCCCGACACCGCCCGGTCCGGCGCAGATCACGACCCGGCAGCCGGCCAGGCGCGTGCCGAGCACACTCACCCCGCCCGCTCCAGGACCCCTGTCAGTCGCTCGACATCCGCACGGCCCGGCTCGTCGACGAACAGGAACGGCAGTGAGCTGCTCGGCACGCCCGCGCAGCCGCGGCGCAGGCGCGCGCGCTGCGCCTGCTGCAGCCTGCCGCGCTGCTGCAGCCAGCGAGCCGATCGGACGGCGGGATCATCCGGAGCGTCCCGGAGCGCCTCGCGATCACCCGCGCCGAAACGTGCCGGGAGCACCGCGTTCGCGATCACGTGATCGACGTCCCGGTCCAGCACGCGCAGCACATCGCCGCGCAGGTCGATCGCCTCTGTGACGGGCATCTCCTCGGGCGTGGCGACGAGCACCACGCCGGTCCGGCCGGAGTCGCAGACCAGCTCGTCGATCGCCGTACCCTGGCGCGCGATCGGTCCGAGCCGCGCCGACGCGGCGAAGGTGCGGGGCGCCGTGAGCAGCGCAAGACCGTTCGCCGTCGACGGGGCGTCGAGCACCACGAGGTCGTAGCGCCGGGCGCCGCCGGCGCGGCGGTCGCGCGTCAGCTCGGCGACCTTGCCCATCGTCAGCAGCTCGCGCATGCCCGGAGCGGCAGCGGCGAACAGGAGGAACATCTCGCTGCGACCGAGGAGCCCGGCCATGACGCCCAGCGGGAGTTGCTCGTGCAGGTACTCGCCGAGCGCGTCCCTGGGGTCGATCGAATGGTGGTGCAGGTTCCGCGCGACCTCGCGTTCGCCGCCGCCCTCGGCGCCGAGGAGCCGGGGAACGTCGTCGCGGGCGGCGACCTCCACCACGAGCGTGCGGCGCCCGGACCGCGCAGCGGCGACGCCGAGGGCGGCCGAGACGATCGACTTCCCGACGCCGCCCTTCCCGGTGATGACGACGAGGCGCCTGTCCAGCAGGCCGTGCATCCTCGACGATTCTCCGCGGACCGCCGACCACCCTGGTGCCGGCCTACCGGCTCTTCTTGCGGATGATGTTCACGCCATCGGCGGGGAACACGATCGATTCGTGAGCCTCGTCCCAGCGCACCTTGTAGTGCTCATGGCCGGATGCGCCGAGGATTTCAACGATCTGCCCGCGTTTCGCGGGCTCACCGTGGATCCCCCGAGCCTCGAGCCAGTCACCGATCCGCGCCTCGGCTGGTGTGTTCTTCGCGCTCATGCGCCCGATTGAACCCGGGCGAAGCCCAGCGAGCATCCGCGCCCGACCGCACAGCGGGCGCGGCGATCTACCGACACGACGACTCGCCGTTGCCGAGCCTTCCTATGACGATCGTCATACGGTACGGTCCGGCGATGAGCGACGTCATCGCCGAGCCGGCATCCGAGTGGCAGCAGACGGCCTGCATCCTGTGCAGCCTCAACTGCGGGATCGAGGTCCGGGTCGAGGACCGGCGGATCGCGAGCATCCGCGGTGACCGGCTGAATCCGCGCTCGCACGGCTACGCGTGCGAGAAGGCCCAGCGGCTCGACCACTACCAGAACGGCCGCGACCGGCTGACGGGCCCGCTGCGGCGCGCGGACGACGGCACGCTCCAGCCGGTCGACTGGGACACCGCGATCCGCGAGATCGCCGAGCGCCTGGGCGCGGTCCGCGACGAGCACGGCGGCGAGTCGATCTTCTACTACGGCGGCGGCGGCCAGGCGAACCACCTCGGCGGCGCACACGGCTCCGCGACCCGCTCGGCGTTCGGCGTGCGGTACATGTCGAACGCGCTCGCGCAGGAGAAGACCGGCGAGTTCTGGGTCGACGGGCAGCTCTTCGGCCGCTCGCGCTGCCACACCACGCCCGACTTCGACCGTGCCGAGGTGGCGATCTTCGTCGGCAAGAACCCGTGGGAGTCGCACGGCTTCCCGCGCTCCCGCGTCGTCCTCAAGGAGATCGCCAAGGATCCCGCCCGCGCGCTGATCGTCATCGATCCGCGCCGCACGAAGACCGCGCAGCTCGCCGACTTCCATCTGCAGGTGCGCCCGGGCACCGACGCGTTCTGCCTCGCCGCGCTGCTCGGCACGCTCGTGCAGGAGGACCTGCTCGACCAGGACTTCCTCGCCCGCCACGCGACGGACGGCGAGCGCCTCTTCGCGGAGCTGCGCGACCTCCCCGTCGGCCGCCTACGCGCAGCGCAGCGGCGTCGACGAGGAGCTCGTCCGCGGCGGCCGCCCGCCGGATCGCCGCCGCCGGCAGCGTCGCGATCCTCGAGGACCTCGGCATCCAGCAGGCGCCGCACTCGACGCTCAACTCCTACCTCGAGAAGCTGCTCTTCCTGCTGACCGGCAACTTCGGCCGCGAGGGCACGATGAACATCCACACCGGCATCGCCTCCCTCGGCGGCGACTTCCGCAAGGACAGCGCCACGCCGGTCAGCGGCGCGCGGATCATCACCGGGCTGACTCCGGGCAACTCGATCGCGGACGAGATCCTCACCGACGACCCGGGCCGCCTGCGCGCGATGATCGTCGAGAGCTCGAACCCGGCGCACTCGCTCGCCGACTCGCCGCGGATGCGCGAGGCGCTCGAGCGGCTCGACGTGCTCGTCGTCATGGACGTGGCGCTGACCGAGACCGCGCGGCTGGCCGACTACGTCCTGCCGTCGCCGTCGCAGTACGAGAAGTGGGAGGCGAGCTTCTTCTGCCTCGAGTTCCCCAGCAACGCCTTCCAGCTGCGCCGGCCGGTGCTGGACCCGCCGCCCGGGAGCGACCTGCTGACCGAGCCGGAGATCCACCGCCGGCTCGTCCATGCCGCCGGCGCGCTCGACGGCGTCGACCTCGACGGCCTGCGCGCGACCGCCGAGCGCTCACGCGAGGAGTTCGCGGGCGCGCTGTTCGGCCTGCTCGGCGAGCAGCCGGAGCTGCGGCCGCTGCTGCCGGTGATCCTCTACGAGACGCTCGGCGCGACGCTCGCCGGACGGCGCGGCCGCGGCGGCCACGCTCTGGCTCAACTCGCACGGCCTTGCGCAGATGGTCCCGGACTCACTGCGGCGCGCCGGGATCGAAGGCGAGGGCTTCGCGCTCGGCGAGGCGCTGTTCGAGCGCATCATGTCGTCGAGGTCGGGGCTCGTCTTCACGGTCGACGACTACACCGAGACGTTCGCCCGGCTCGCCTATCCCGACAAGCTGATCAAGCTGACGATCCCCGAGCTCGTGGACGAGCTCGCGGCGCTCGCGGACGAGCTGAGCCGAGCAGGGCGACCCCGACTACCCGCTCGTGCTGTCGGCCGGCGAGCGGCGGTCGGGCACCGCGAACACGATCTTCCGCGACCCGGCATGGCGCAAGCAGGACCGCGACGGCGCGCTGCGCGTGCATCCCGACGACGCCGGGCGCCTGGGCCTGAGCGACGGCGGCCGCGCGCGGCTGACCACCCGGCGCGGCAGCACCGAGGTGACCGTCGAGGTCAACGACGGGCTCCAGCCGGGGTACGTCTCGCTGCCGAACGGGCTCGGGCTCTCGTATCCCGCGGCGGACGGAGGCGACGTCGTCTCCGGCGTCGCGCCGAACGACCTGACCTCGACGGGCGATCGCGACTGGCTGGCCGGGACGCCGCACCACAAGCACGTGCCGGCGCGGCTGGAGGCGGCGTAGGCTGCCGTCATGCGCACGATCCGGCTGCTGCTGCTCCTCGCCGTCGCTCTCATGTCGTGCCGGCCGGGTCGGCGTTCGCCGCACCGAAGGTCGACGGCATCTTCGATCTGCCGGGCGTGCAGGCGAACGGTCAGCTCGTGTCGGGTCCGGACGGCAACATCTGGGTCTCGCTCGAGCAGGCGGTCGGCAAGGTGACGCCGGGCGGCGGGACGACGGAATTCACCACCGGCGGTCTCGGCGACACGCTCGGGTTCCCCGACGGCGGCATCACGTCCGCGGGCGGGTTCATCTGGGTCAGCCAGCTCCCGGGTCTCGGGCAGGAGACGCTCGTGAAGATCCCGCCGACGAACCCTGCGGCCGCCGTGGGCGTTGCGGTCGCCGGGGTCGATTCCGAGACGACGGCGATGACCACCGGCCCGGACGGGAACGTCTGGGTCGCGCTGCCCGGCAAGATCGTGAAGTTCCCGCCGGCGAACCCCGGCGCGGCAACGCCGTACGCGGTCGCCGGGCTCGACGCCGAAGGCGATCACCTCGGCGAGCGACGGCACGTTGTGGGTGACCGACACGGACAACGGCGGCCGGCTGCTGAACGTGACGACGCAAGGCGCGGTCACGCCCTACACGGTCGGCGGGCAGCCGCAGTTCGTCGGAGCCGGTCCCGGGCGGGCAGGTCGTCTTCAGCAACCCCAACAACACCCCGCAGCAGATCGGCCGGCTCGTGCCCGGCGGTCTCCCGCAGACGATCGACCGGCCCGACGGCAGCGACCCCGAGGGCGTGACCTTCGGCGCCGACGGCGCGTTCTGGATCGCCGAGTTCGCCGGGAACCGTCTCGCCCGGATGACGACCGGCGGCGAGCTCACGACGCTCGGCGGCCTGCCGGTCGTCACCGGCCAGGGCCCGCGGCAGATCACAGCCGGGCCGGGCAACACGCTGTGGGCCACGCTCGACAAGCCCGGCGACGCGGGCGCGTCGAAGATCGCCCGCATCACCGGGGTCGATCCCGCACCCACGCAGGGGCGGAGCTCGCCACCGGGACGCCGCCGGGCAGCGGCAGCCTCCCGCCGGCCGACACCGCGCCGCCCAGGATCACCGGCGCGAGGCTCTCGAAGGCGACCTTCCGCTTCACGAGCAGCGAGCCCGGGACCGCCAAGCTCACGCTCGCGCGGCGGCTCGCCGGCCGGCGCCGCGGGGCGGCCTGCGTGAAGCCCACGCGCCGGCTGCGCCGGGCGAAGCGCTGCACCCGCAGCGTCCGCGTCAAGACGATCTCGTTCACCGCGAAGGCGCGGAGCGAACGCGATCAGGATCCCCGTCGGGACGCTGGCGCCCGGGAGCTACAGCGCGGTGCTCGACCGTCGCCGACGCCGCCGGGAACCGGGCGGCCCCGATCACGCGCACGTTCACGGTCACCCGGCGGCCGCGCCGTCGCTGAGCCGTCAGCCGCGGTCGTCCCGAGGTTCCCGGCCGTCGATCCGCGCGGCCATGTCCTTGGACTCGGCGCGGTAGACCGTGCCGTCCTCGAACTCGATCACGGGGAAGCAGGTCCTGCCCGCTGTGCTCCTTGACCCAGGTGCGGCGGCTCTTGGGGAAGCAGGGCTCCTTGACGACCTCGTACTCGATCCCCTGCTCGTCGAGCGCCCGCTGCACGCGCCAGCAGGCGTCCATGTCGGTGTGCAGGAAGGTGAACGGGACAGCGGTGCAGCTTGACGGCCATGGTGGGTTCCTCGTTGTCGGGAGCGGCTCCCGCGAGCCTACCCGCCGACCGGCGCCTCGGCGGTCGTCGGCTGCTCCTCGCCGTCGCGCCGGTCGAGCTGCTCGACGACCGCGCGCGTCGCCGCGTCGCGCTCCTGCATGCGGTCCAGCAGCGGGCCGAGCACGCCGCGCAGCACCGACAGCGGGATCCAGCGGTGCGGGACGATGATCCGCGGCTTGCGCTGCTCGATCCCGCGCGCCACGGCCTCACCGGCCTGCTTCGGCGTCAGGCGCTTGTGCAGCACCTTCGGCAGCGTCTTCATCAGCTCGCCCGCGAGCGGGTCGTGGTCGATGCCCTGGTGCACCATCTCGGTGTCGATGAAGCCGAAGTAGGCGACGCTGGCGCTCGCGCCGTGCGGGACCAGCTCGACGCGCAGCGCGCGCCCGAGCTGCTCCACCGCCGCCTTGCTCATCGCGTACGGGATCACGCCGACGCCGTTCGTGAACGCGTAGATCGACGCCACGACGACGATGTGGCCGCGGCGCCGCACGATCTCGGGCAGCGCGACCTCGACCGTCCGCACGACGCCCATCGTGTCCACGTCGATGACGCGGTCGAAGCTCTCACTCGACATCGCCCGCAGCGTGGCGGCACGGTTCGCGATGCCCGCGTTGGCCATCACGATGTCGAGCCCGCCGAAGTGCTCGACCGTCGTGGCCACCGCGCGCTGCATCGCGCCGCGGTCGGTGACGTCGGCCGCCAGGCCGATCGCGCGGTGACTCGTCGCCGAGCTGGGCGGCGGCGGCCTGCGACGCGTCGAGGTTCAGGTCGACGATCACGATCCGCGCTCCGCGCTCCCGCAGCGCACGCGCGGTTCCGAGCCCGATGCCGCGCGCGCCGCCCGTGATGAGCGCGACCTTGCCGTTGATCTCGTAGCTGGCCATGCCGGGGACTCTCCCACGAACGCGGGTAGGGTCGCGTGCATGGCCGACGGCGAACCCCGGATCGATCTGCGTTCGGACACCGTCACGCGCCCGAGCGAGGCGATGCGCGAGGCGATGGCGCGAGCGCCGGTCGGCGACGATCAGTTCGGCGAGGACCCGAGCGTCAACGCGCTGCAGGAGCGCGTCGCGGCGCTGCTCGGCAAGGAGGCCGCGCTGCTCACGCCGAGCGGCCACATGGCCAACCAGATCGCGCTGAAGCTGTTCACGCAGCCGGGCGACGAGGTGATCGTCGGGCGGGAGACCCACGCCGTCTGGCACGAGACCGGCGCCGGGCGCCGCCAACGCCGGTGTGCAATTCAGTGAAATCGGTGACGACGGGCTGTTCACCGCCGCCGAGTTCGCCGCGGCGGTGAAGCCGCGCGGTCACCTGATCTTCCCGCCGACCACGCTCGTCGAGGTCGAGAACACCCAGAACCGCGCCGGCGGCGTCGTGTGGGATCCGGCGGTGCTGGGGGAGGTCGCGGCCGCGGCACGCGAGCGCGGCATCGCCTCCTACCTCGACGGCGCGCGCCTGCTGAACGCGGCGGTGGCGCGCGGGGACGACCCGGCGGCGCTCGCCGCGCCGTTCGACCTCGTCGCGATCGCGCTGTCGAAGGGCCTGGGCGCGCCCGTCGGATCGGTGCTCGCCGGCAGCGCACGGGACATCGCCGCGCTGGTGCGCTTCCGGCGGATGCTCGGCGGCGCGATGCGGCAGTCGGGGATCCTCGCGGCGGCCGGCAGCTACGCGCTCGAGCACCACGTCGGGCGGCTCGCCGAGGACCACGCGAACGCCCGCGTCATCGGCGAGCGCCTGGCGGCGTCCCCGCATGTCCGCATCGACCTGGACCGGCTCGAGACGAACATCGTCGTGTTCCACCTCGAGGACGGCGCGCCCGACGCCGCCGAGGTCGTGCGGCGGGCGGGTGAGCAGGGCGTGCTCGTGCTCGCGTTCGCCGAGCGCACCGTCCGCGCGGTGACCCATCTCGACGTCGGCACCGAGGCGTGCCGGCGCGGCGCCGAGGTGCTCGCGCAGGCCGTGGAGGGACCCGTGAGGATTAGGCGGGGCAAACGTCGGTCTGCTGAGATGGCACCTGTGCTGCGCTCATCCCGCACCGCGCTCGTCGCCACGCTCCTGTGCGCGGCGGGCCTCGTCGCCACCGTCCTCGCGGTGCGCTACCTGGCGCCCGTGCAGGCCCGCGACGTCGCTCGCGTTCGACAGCTTCCGCCGCCTCGACGGCCCGAACTCGTCAGGCCCGCTGCGGATGATCGCCTCGGTCGGCGATCCGCTGCTCTACATGGTCCTGGGCCTTTCCGGCCGCCGCCGTGGCCTACGCGCGCGGCCGTCAGCGGATCGCGATGGCGATCCCGGTGCTGCTGCTCGCGACCGGTGCCGCCACGCAGGTGCTGAAGGTCGTGCTCGACGAGGGCACGCTGAAGCCGGGCAGCTTCCCGAGCGGCCACGCCACCGCGGCGCTGACGCTCGCGCTCTGCGCGGCGCTCGCCGCTCCCGCGCGGGTGCGCCCGACGGTGATCGCCGCCGGCGCCGGGCTGGCCGCCGCGGTCTCGTACGCGATCGTCTCGCTCGGCTGGCATTCGCCGTCGGACATCCTCGGCGGCTTCCTGGTCGCGGCGACGCTCACGGGCGTCGCCGGGATCGTGCTGCTGCGCGGGGAGGAGCGCCGCGGGAGACGCCGCCGGCGCGCGCGTCGAGCCGATCCGCGGCGATCTCCGGGCTCCCGCGCTCGCGACGGTCGCGGGCATCGCTGCCGTCGCGGTGCTGACGTCGCCTCGCGGTGTCGGGCCTGGCGGCCGGCGTTCAGGCGCACACGACGGCGACGGCCGCCGCGGCGGTCATCGCTGCGCTGGCGGCGACGCTGCTGGTCGTGTTCGCGCGGATCGCGCGCTGACGCTCAGCGGGGCTCGGGCTCGTCGTCGATGCGGCCGGGGGCGAAGCGCTGTACGAGCGCGCCGATGGCGACGAACATGCCGATGACGGCGAGAATCGGTGTCATGCATCGAGAGTGGCACCGGATTTCCGTTTCTGTGTGAAGAGCGTCACAGTCACAACATGCCGGTAACAGTGACCGAGATCGCCCCCGGGCTCTGGCGCTGGGCGGCGCGCCACCCGGAGTGGCATCCGGGCGTGTTCGGGCGTGAGGTCGGGAGCTACGCGATGCGCGTCCGCGGCGGCGGGTGCTGCTGGTCGACCCGCTGCTGACCGAGCGGCGGGGACGTGACGGCGCTGCTCGACGACCTGGCGGGCGACGCCGGCGGCCGTCCACGTCTTCGTCACGATCCCGTACCACGTGCGCAGCGCGCGCGAGGTCGTCGAGCGGTACGGCGCGCGGCGTGTACGCGTGTGGGGTGAGCGGCGCCTGGGCCGCCGGCTGCCCGGCATCGGCGTCGAGGTCGCGGAGCCGGGCACGGCACTGCCGTTCGGCGGGCGCTGCTTCGCGATCGGCGGCCCCGGCGCGCCGAGCAGCCGCTCTGGATCGAGGATCACTCGGCGCTCGCGTTCGGGGACGCCGTCGTCGAGACCGGCGGTGCGCTGCGGATGTGGGCCCAGGACCCGCTGGACGACCGGCGCCTCGCGTTCTACCGCGAGCGCTTCGCCCCGACCCTGGCGCCGCTGCTCGAGCCGGAGATCCGGCACGTGCTCGTCACCCACGGATCACCGGTCGTGACCGGGCGGCGCCGAGGCCCTGCGGCGCGCGATCGCCGCCCCTCCCTGGTACCACCACGGCTGAGCCGCTCGCCCGAACCGGGGGCCGCGCGGGCATCGGCAGGTACCGTCGGAGCCGTCATGCGTGCGCTTCTCCTTCGCCGTCTCGCTGCGGCGCTCGTCGCGGCGCTCGCGGCCGCCGCGTGCGCGAGCCCGGCGCAGGCCTACCAGCTCGACGGCATCCCGTGGCCCGGGCGCCCGGCGACGATCACGTACTGGAACGGCACCGGCTACACGGCGCAGGTGAAGCAGGCCGTGGCGCGCGTGGAACCGCAGCGGAGCGCGCGTGCGCTTCGTTCCGGCGCCCAAGCGCCGGGCGGCGCTGCGGATCGTCGACGACCCGCGGCCGGCGCTCGGGGTCTCCGGGCTCGCGCACGGCTACGCGTCGGTCGGCTACCAGCCGCGCAACCGGATCGCGCTCGGCCGCGGCGCTCACGGCGTCGGCGCCGTCGGCGTGATCGCGCACGAGCTCGGGCACGTGCTCGGGCTGATCCACGAGGACCGCCGCTGCGCGACGATGAACTCCGTCGCCTGGTCGCGCTGCGCGCTGCCGCCGAGCTGCTCGATCCTCCAGCCGGACGACGTGCGCGGCGCGATCGCCCGCTACGGCGGCCGCGCCCGGCCGCTCGCGCCGGAGCTGTGCCCGCCGGCTCCCGCCGGGCTCACCGTGGAGCGCTCCCCGGAGTCCGGCCGGATCCTGGCCGACGATCACGGTGTCGACCGCGACCGGCGTCGTCGGCGCGATCGAGCAGGACGCGGTCGGCCGCTGCCCCGAGTCCTCCGGCGGGATCGTGCGCGGGCAGCTCGCGGCCCCGGGCGCGTCGTTCGTGCTCGACGTCACGCCGACCGGCCCGTTCGTCGGCCTCGGCGGCGGCATGCTCTGCGTGCGCGTGTGGAGCTTCGACGACACCGGCCGTGTCAGCGCGGCCGCGCTCACGCAGCAGATCGCGCTGCCGCCGGCCGCCCCCGGCTAGGCGACGAGCGGCTACTCGCTCAGCGGCTCGGAGTACAGGTCGGTGCCCCTGGTCGCCGCCCGCACGGCCGCGCGCGCGATCTTCATCGCATCGCTCTCGACGTCGCCGGCCACGGTCAGCCGCATCGTCCAGCGGTCGAAGCTCACCCCGTCCCCCCACAACTTGTCTTCGAGACGCGAGGCCAGAGCGTCACGGCGGCGGTCGTCGGGAACGTCGAACCGAAAGAAGAAATCACGCACCCGCAAAGCATGACGCCCGGGCGAGATGAGTGCCAGCGTGGCAGCTCACTCGGAGCGAGCGCGCTCAGCCGTCGAACAGCGCGCGCGAGTCCGGGCCCTGACGCTCCTCGGCGAGCGCGGTGATCCCGTCGACGACGCGGCGCAGCTCGCCGACGAACGGCGCGGCCTCGGGGCCCAGGCGGTCCTGCTCGCGCTCGAACGCGAGCGCGAGCTCGCGGTAGGAGATGCGGGTCGCGATGCCCTGGCCCTGGCGGAAGCGCGCCCACAGCGCGTCGCCGTGCGTGCGGTAGTCGAGCAGGATCGAGCGCGCGTTGTGCAGCTTGTCGGCGAGGCTCACGCGCAGCGCGGCCGGCGACTTCTGCGGGAAGGCGTCGATGTACCCGCGCTTGCGCTCGTACCACTCGCGGCCGCCGCCCTTCGGCGCGTCCTGGTCGACCGTGTCGCTGTTGGCGAGCACGATCGACGCCACGTGCGCGCCGAACCGCTCCTCGATCTCGGCGAGCGCCTCGGGGCCGCCGCCGTCCTCGACGACGTCGTGCAGCAGCCCCGCGATCGCCTCGTCCTCGTCGCCGTGCATCTCGAGCACGAGCGACGCGACGGCGAGCAGGTGCGCGGTGTAGGGGACCGGGGTGCCCTTGCGCAGCTGCCGCGCGTGGTGACGGGTCGCGTAGTGCAGCGCCGCGTCGAAGCGCTCGGTCAGCAGCGGGGTGTCGGTGAACGACTCGGTCACGGCGACACGGAGCATTGCAGCGCGCCGCGCGTGGACGGCCCGCGCCGCGCGTGACAGGATCGGCCCGCGCGCGCCATGGGGCTGATCGACCTGCACTGCCATCTGCTCCCGGGCGTCGACGACGGCGCGCTGGACCTCGACGACAGCGTCGCGATGGCCCGCCGTCGCGGTGACGGAGGGCTTCGAGGCGATCTGCGCGACGCCGCACATCCGCCACGACCACGACGTGCGGATCGGCGAGATCGCGGGCCGCGTGGCGGCGCTCGAGCGAGGAGCTGCAGCGTCGCGAGATCCCGCTGCGCGTGCTGCCCGGGCGGTGAGGTCGCCGAGACCGCGGTCGGCGGCCTCACCGACGCCGAGCTGCGCGCGGTCGCGCTCGGCGGCGGCCGCTGGATCCTGCTCGAGCCGCGCGCCGGGCCGCTCTCGGACACGCTCGACGCATGCCGTCGCGCGGCTCGCGCGCACGCGGCTTCCACGCGCTGATCGCCCATCCCGAGCGCCACCTGGGCGAGGACCTCTTCGACCGCCTGGCGCGGCTGGTCGCCGGCGGCGCGCTCGTGCAGGCGACGGCCGCGTTCTTCGAGCGGCCGCCGACGGCGGACGGGCATGCTCGCGCTCGCCCGGCGCGGGCTCGTGCACGTGCTCGCGCAGCGACGCGCACTCCTCGCACGGCGGCCGCCCGGTCGCGCTCCGCGGCGCGCTCGACGCGCTCGCCGGCGTCGAGCGCGTGGCCCCGCACCTCGACTGGATCGCGCACGCCGCGCCGGCGGCGATCGTCGCCGGCGAGGTCCCGCGTCGCGCCCTACGCCGCCGGGGTAGGGCTCGATCCGCACGCTGGCCCGCGAGTTCCTCGACCGTCGCGCGCTCGCCGGTGCCCAGCCCGCATGCAGGAAGTTCGCCGCGCCCGCGCCGGCGCCCATCACGATCGCGTCCTCCAGCGACCGCCCGGCGGCGAGCTGCGCGGCGATCGCGCCCATCATCGTGTCGCCGCAGCCCTCGCGCATCCCGCGCTCCAGCCGCGGCGGCACGACCAGCCGCGGCGGGCGCGTCGCCGTCGAGCCACAGCGCCGGCTCGCCGCCGCGCGTGACGAGGACCGAACGTGCGCCGGCCTCGCGCAGCCGCCGCGCGGCGGCGAGCAGCAGTCGGGCGGGTCGACCGGGCCCCTGGACGTACTCGGCGAGCTCCCAGTCGTTGAGCTTCACGAGGTCCGGCTCGGCGGGAGCACCGCGTCGAGGCGCGGCGACGAGAGGTCGGCGATCACCGGGAAGCCGTTCGCGCGCACGTCCGCGGCCAGCGTCGCCGTAGACCTCGTCCGGGAGCAGGTCGCCGGGAAGCGCGTTGCAGATCGCGAGCACCTCGGACTCGAGCGCCGCGGCGACGGTGCCGGCGACCAGGTCGTCGAGCTCGTGGCGGGAGGGCGCCGGAGCCGTGCGTCTGCGCGACGAGCCGCCGCGATGCCGTCGCGGCGGTCGATGACGTAGCACCCGTTCGCGCCCGTGGTGCGCGATCGGCGCGCAGAGCTGATCGGCGAGCTCGTCCAGCAGCCCGGCTCAGCACCGCTGCCGGTCTCGCCGCCGAGCAGGCTGCACAGCACCGGCTCGGCGCCGAGCTCGGCGGCCATCCGGCTGAGCCACACGCCCTGCCCGCCCGCGTGCACGTGGACGTCGTCGCTCGCCGCCGCGCGCCTCGATCGTGACCGAGAGCAGCGGGTTGGGGCCGAAGACGGCGACGCGCGGCATCGCGCGCACGCTAGTGCCGGTGAGGGGTTGACGCGCGCGCCGGCGGGTAGGAGGCTGGCGGAGACCGTGCGAGATGCCACCCCCCGTGCCGTGAGCGCCGCAGCGGACCCCCCGAATCTCGGCGTCCTCCTGCTCGAGGCCACGGCGTGCCACCACGGCCCGGCGCTCACGCTCGCCGGATCCGGCGACGGCCTCTCCTACCCCGAGCTCGGGCAGGCGCTGCGTGAGATCGCCGGCGGCCTGATGACGCTCGGCGTCGAGCCCGGCGACCGCGTCTCGATCATCGGCCACACCCGCCCGGAGTGGACGCTCGGCGACCTCGGGGCGCTGTGCGCGGGTGCCGCCGTCGTTCCGATCTACCAGACCATCGCCCCCGAGGAATGCGAGTGCGTGCTCGCGCACGCGGGCTCGCGGGTGATCCTCTGCGAGGACGGGGCGCAGGTGGCGAAGATCGATGCCGTCCGCGCGAACTGCCCGGCGCTCGAGCACGTGGTCGCGCTGTGCGGGGAGGCCCCAGGAGCGCTGACGCTGCGCGAGCTGCGTGAGCGCGGCGCAGCGCTGACCCCCGAGCTGGTCGACGCGCGCGCGACGCTCGCCGGGCCCCAGGACATCGCGACGCTCGTCTACACCTCCGGCACCACCGGCCCGCCGAAGGGTTGCATGCTCACGCACGGCAACGTGCTGGCGACGATGCGGACGTCCGAGCAGCGGCTCGGGCTGCGCGAGGAGACGCCGTCGATCTTCCTGCTTCCTCCCGCTCGCGCACGTGCTGGCACGGCTCACGCAGCTCGTGGCGATCGACGTCGGCGGAACGCTCGCGCACCGGAACCGCGATTCCAGTCGCCTGCTCGAGGACCTCGCCGCCGGACGTCCATCGCACGTCCCCGCGCTGCCGCGCGATCTACGAGAAGATCCGCGCGCCGTCCTGGACCGGGTCGAGGGTGAGCCGGCGCTCAAGCAGCAGATCTTCCGCCGCGCGCTGGCCCAGGGGCGCGCGATGCGCGCGGTGCAGCGCTCCGCGCCCGCCCCGGCCCAATCCTGCGCGCTCGCTACGCGCTGGCGGATCGCCTCGTCCTGCGGGCGGTCCGCGACATCTTCGGCGGGAACCTCCGCCAGGCGCTCGTGGGCGCGGCCCCCATCGGCGCCGAAGTGCTCGAATTCTTCGACGCCGTGCGGCGTCGAGATCCTCGAGGGCTACGGGCTGACCGAGAGCTGCGCCGCGGCGACGCTGAACGTCCCGGGCGCGCCCGTTCCGGGCACCACGGGTCCGGCGCTCGCCGGCGCGCAGGTCGCCATCGCACCGGACGGCGAGATCCTGGTCAGCGGCCCGCACGTCTTCGCCGGCTACTACCGCGAGGAGGCCGCGACCGCGGACGCGCTGCGCGACGGGTGGCTCTACACCGGCGACCTCGGCGAGTTCGACGCCGCCGGGAGCCTGCGCCTGACCGGGCGCAAGAAGGACATCATCATCACCTCATCCGGCAAGAACATCACGCCGGTGAATCTCGAGAACGCGCTGCGTGAGACGCGCTGGATCTCCCAGGCCGTCGTCCACGGCGACCGGCGGCCCTACCTCGTCGCGATGCTGACGCTCGATCCCGACGAGACCTCCGCCCTGGCGCAGCGCACCGGAGCGCCGGCGGACCCCGAGCTGCTGGCGCACGACCCGCGCGTGCTCGCAGCTGCTGCAGGCAGACGTCGACGCCGTCAACGCCCGCGTTGCGCGGATCGAGCAGATCAAGCACTTCACCGTGCTCGAACGCGACCTCACGCTGGCCGACGGCGACCTGACCCCGACGCTGAAGGTCCGGCGCGAGGTGGTCGAGCAGCGCTACGCAGACCGCTTCGACGCGCTCTACGAGGTCGCTTCCGGCACCGCGCGGTAGAGCGTGTGCAGCACCTCGTTCGCGGACGCCGGGGAGATCGCGTGCCCGACCTCGGCCAGCGCGCCGACGCGCGGGCCGACCTGCTCGGCGCGGCTGCGCAGCGCGCCGCAGATCATGCTCGCCGGCCTGCTCGGGCGACAGCGCGGGCATCGCGTCGTAGAGCTTCGTCGCCTGGCTCATCGGCGTGCGGACGAGCGGCATGTGGACCGTCGTGAAGCGCACGTCGTCGCCGAGGCACTCGGCGGCGGCGACGCGCGTGAACGCCTCGAGCGCGGCCTTCGAGGCGAGGTAGGCGGAGAAGCGCGGCGTGATCGTCTGCACGCCGAGCGTG
Source organism: uncultured Actinomycetes bacterium (assembly GCA_963721255.1). Taxonomy (GTDB): domain Bacteria; phylum Actinomycetota; class Thermoleophilia; order Solirubrobacterales; family Solirubrobacteraceae; genus F1-60-MAGs163. The sequence goes on along the minus strand of CAVRIM010000017.1, from coordinate 43,907 downwards.
CTGACGTTGACGACGTGGCCCTGCCGCCGCGCGCGCATGCCCGGCAGCAGCGCGAGCGTCAGGCGGACGGCGCCGAAGTAGTTCAGGCGCATCGTGCGCTCGTAGTCGTGGAAGCGGTCGTAGCTCTCGGCGATCGAGCGGCGGATCGAGCGCGCGGCGTTGTTGACGAGCACGTCGACGACGAGCCCGTCCGCGGCGAGCTGCGCGGCGAGCGCGTCGATCGCGTCCATGTCGGAGAGGTCGGTCGCGTACGGGCGCGCGTCGCCGCCGGCGTCCGTGATCTCGCCGGCGAGCTCGCTCGAGCTGCTCGGCGCCGCGCGCGACGACGACCGTCGTCGCGCCCGGCGGCGGCGACCTGCAGCGCCGCCGCGCGCCCGATCCCGTACGAGGCGCCCGTCATCAGGACGACCCGGCCGGAGACCGCCGCCTCCAGCGAGCGGCGCGGCAGCAGCGGCGCGGCGGTCGCCTGCGCGACGCGCCCGAGCGACCGCGCGACCTCCGCCGGGGAGAGCAGCGGCCCGATCGAACGCGCCCCCTGGGCGGCCAGGCGCGGCCGGGCGCGACGAACGGGATCCGGTCGGCGTCCATGGGGCGAATGCTACGGCCGCTCCGGTACTTCGGGCCGTCCCGCGGAGTTTCAGGAGGTGCACGGCGGGGCACACCGTCCGATGGTGCAGGGGTGTGCTCAGACCGACACACCTCCAGAAGGGACGCACTCGATGCGCAGAATCATGATCTTCGCCGTCACCGTCGGCAGCGCTCGCCGTGATGCGCCGCGCCCGCGTCCGCGATCCAGTCGGTGCAGAAGGCCTCGGCGACGGTGACGCCGAACGTCGCGGGCACGAAGGCGAACCCGCAGGCGGTCTCGCTGACCGTGCGCTCCTACTTCGACTCGATCGCCCCGGACCTCGACCAGCAGGTCCAGTTCGCGACGGTCAACGGCCAGGTCTGGTTCACCAAGGAGGGCCTGACCAACGCCAAGCAGTTCCCCGGCTGCACGTCCGCCAAGGTCTTCCAGGACGAGAAGCACGTGCTCGTGCGCCTCCAAGGTCGGCACCGGCACGGCGCGCGGCATCGGTATCGGCCTCGACGAGAACGTCAAGCTGACCGCCTACAACCAGCCGAACGGCAAGGGCCTCACGATCCTCGTCGTCGGCGAGAGCCCGCTGATCATCCGCGAGGTCGTCGTCGCCAACCTCAAGACCCTCTCGGGTGACCCGAAGTACAAGTACGAGCTGACGTTCACGGTGCCGAAGAACCTGCAGTCGCCGGCCCCGGGCGTGATCGCGGCGATCAAGGACTTCACGATGAAGATCCCGGTCACCTACCTCAAGAAGAGCGGCAAGATCGTCAAGAAGAAGGGCAAGAAGATCCCGTACATCGCGACCACCGGTTGCGCGAAGGGCAAGTGGTACGGCAAGTACGTCGCCGACTACACGACGTCCTTCGACAGCTCGATCGAGAGCTCGCAGACCGTCGAGCTGACGGTTCCCTGCAAGAAGCACAAGTAGCGGTCGCCGGCGCCTCGGGCGGCATCGGTCGGCTCGGGCCCGCTGAGCGGGCCTGAGGTCTACCGATCCGCGCCGCCAGCGCCCGCCCCTGCGTCCGGCCTGCCACTTCAGCACCGGCAGCAGCACCGTCCGCGGGACGTAGCGGCCGAGCAGCCCGGTCGCCTTGTTCGGAGATCCCGGGGATGACCGAGCGGCGGCCGGCGATCATCGCCTGGACGGCCTGGCGCGCGACCTCGGAGGCCTGGACGACCATCATCCCCGGCAGCTCGGACTCGGGTGAGAAGCCGGCGCGCTCGCCGAAGCCGGTCTCGACCGGCCCGGGGTAGAGCGTCGTCACCGACACGCCGGTCCCGGACGAGCTCGGCGTGCAGGGCCTCGGAGAACGAGTGCACGAAGGCCTTCGTCGCCGCATACGTCGCCATCCCCGGGAACGGCTGGAACGCCGCGCCGGAGGCGACGTTGAGGACGGCACCCTGCGCCGCGCGAGACCATCCCGGGCACGACGGCGAGCGTCAGCTCGTGCAGCGCGACGACGTTCAGCTCGATCTGGCCGCGGTCCTCCGCCTCGTCGACCTCCCAGGCGCGGCCGGCGAGGCCGTAGCCCGCGTTGTTGCACAGCCCGGCGATCTCGTGCCCGGCGCCGGCCACCGCAGCGAGCATCCGGTCTGCGCGCGGCGCGCTTCGTCAGGTCGGCCGGGTGGACGAGCACCTCGACGCCATGGGCGGCGCGCAGCTCGGCCGCCAGCGCCTCGAGCCGGTCCTCGCTGCGCGCGACGAGGACGAGACGCGTGGCCGAGCGCGCGCGAGCGCGCGGGCGAGCTCGGCGCCGATCCCCGACGAGGCACCGGTGACGACGACGACGGCATCCGCTCTGGGCTGGGGAAGGCTCATGCCTGGATCCTGCCACGGCACGGTCCGGCCGACGGCAACTCGGCGGCAACGCCGCGGCAAGCGCGCGCGCGACGATGCCGCCGTATGGACGACGATCGCACGATCCACATCGATCTCGAGCTCGAGCTGCACGGCGACGAGGTCCGCGGCACGGCGCTCTGCGACGGCTCGCCGCCGCGCGAGTTCAGCGGCTGGCTGGGCCTGATCGCCGCGCTCGACGCGCTCGTCGGCGCCGCCGCGAGGGCGAGCCGGACCGGCGTCAGGCGGCCTAGCTCTCGGCGAGCATGAGCTCGCGCGCGAGGCCGTCGGCCCCGCAGCGCTCGGCGAGCTCGAGTGCGTCCGCGCGCGGCTGGATCGCCTCGTTCCCGCGTCCGGCGGCGGTCAGCGCCGCGGCGAGCGCGGCGAGCGCCTTCGCGTGCTCGAGCCGCGCCGAGCTGCCCGGCGAGCAGGCTCACCGCCTCGCGCAGGTGCTCGATGCCGTCCGCGCCCTCCAGCTCGCCGAGCAGCCGCAGGCCGCGGCCGATGACCCAGGCCGCGCCGACGCCGCGTGCGAGCTCGAGCTCCTCGCGGGCGAGCGCGAGCGCCTGCTCGCGGTCGCCGAGCGCGGCGAGCGCGCGCGCTCGCTGCGTGCGCCACGGGGACCAGACCGGATGGGTCTCGGGCGGGCGCGTCGCCTCGATCTCGATCGTGGTCGCGACGGCCTCCTCGTAGCGCCCCTCGGCGAGCAGCAGCTCGGTCCTGCTGATCCGCCAGAAGCGCGCACCGTCGGACGTGCCGGAGCTGCCTCGGTCCGCTCGAGCGCCGCCCGCGCGCCCGCCGGGTCGCCGCGCTCGAGCGCGCGTGAGCGCGAGGAACCCGGCGGAGTAGCCCATCTCGGCGGCCATCGTCGTCCCCCAGAGGATCTCGCCCTCGATCGCGCGCTCGAGCGACGCCTCGGCGGCCGCGAGGTCGCCGGCCCAGATCAGGGTGAGGCCCGCCCCAGAGGTCGGCGCCGACGATGTTCAGGCCGGAGCGGTGCTCCCGGCCCAGTCGCCGATCCGCTTCCAGGCGGCGAGCCCCTCGGCCGGGTCGCCGAGCGCCAGCACCTGCGCTGCGCCCGCGGAGAAGACGCCCGGGTCGCTCGCGCAGCAGCGTCTCGCCCTCCAGCGCCTCGCGCGCGAGCGCGCGTCGCCTCCGCGGCGGGCCCGCCGCCGACCGCCAGCTCGAGCGCGGTCAGCGCGGTGAGCGAGCGGGCTCCGGGGCCCGTGCCCGCGCGGCCGGCGCCGGCGCGCGTCCAGGCGCGCGAGCTCGGCCGAGTCGAGCACCCCGAAGAACACGCCGAGCAGCTCGACGGCCTCGAGCGCGCAGCGCAGGTCCTCGCGCGTCCGGCGGCAGCTCGGCGGCGGCGCGCACGGCCAGCGCGCGTCGACTCCGCCGGGCTCGCCGACGAACAGCAGCACGCGGCCGAGCCGGATCGCCGCCTCGGCGCGTGCGGCCGGGTCGGTCAGGCCGTCGTAGGCCTCGCGCAGATGCCGGACCGACGACGGGCCGCTGACGTACTGGGCGGCGTCACCGAGCGTCGAGCGCGAGCGCCGCGCGCTCGGCCGGCCGGCGGCGGCTCGGCCTGCGCGCGCTCGAGGTAGGTGATCGCGCTCTCCGGCGCGCCGCGCACGAGCGCGATCGCGCGCGGCCTCGCGCAGGCGCTCGACGACCCAGCGCGTCGCCGCGCGGCGGCGCCGCGAGCAGCTGCGAGGCGATCTGGTCGGCGGCGGCGCCGCGCTCCTGCGAGCACGCGCGCCGCGCGGGCGTGCTCGAGCCCGCGCTGCGCGGCCGGAAGCTCGTCGTAGACGGCGTCGCGCACGAGCGGGTGGACGAAGCCGAGCGGCTCGCCGGGGCGCAGGATGTCCGCCGCGGCGAGGACGCCGGCGGCCTCCGCGGCCTGCTCCTCGCCGATCCCGGCGAGCGCCGCCGCGGCCGGCAGCCCGGGCTGCTCGCCGAGCACGGCGACGGCGCGTGCGAGCGCGACGGCGGCCTGCGGCAGCCGCGCGAGGCGCAGCAGCACCGTCCGCGAGACGGCGCGCGGCCCGATCGCCCGGACCTCCGCCGCGTGCGCGGCGTCGGGCGTGACGCGCTCGTCCGCGAGCGCGGCGAGCAGCTGGCCGACGAGCAGCGGGTTGCCGCCGGTCGTCTCGTGGCAGGCGTCGGCGAACGTCTGGTCGGCGTCCTCGCCGAGCCGCGCGCGCACGAGCGTCGTCGGTCGCCGCCGCGCTCAGCGGGACCGGGGCGCACCGAGACGGTGACGGGATCGCCGGCGACCTCCGCGAGCAGCGCCTCGTCGGTCGCGGGCTCGCCGCTGCGCACCGTCACCGCGACCAGGACCGGCAGCTCCGCGAGCCGCCGCGCGAGGTAGGCGACGAAGCGCAGCGTCGGCGCGTCGCTCCACTGCAGGTCGTCGATCAGGATCACGAGCGGCTGCTCGGCGGCGACCTTCACGGTCAGCAGGTACAGCGCGTGCAGCGCCGCGAACGAGCGGTCGCCGTCGGCGCTGTCCGCCGGCGACGTCGGTGATGACGGGCCGCGCCGCCGCGGTCGACGCGTCGAACAGATCGGTGCGGCCGGCGAACGGCGCGCAGAGCTGGCGGACGACCCCGAAGCCGTTCTCGCGCTCGAGCACGCCGGCGCGGGCCTCGAGGACGAGCACCTGCTGCGGCCTGCGCCCGCTCGCGCAGCTCGATCAGCAGCCGCGTCTTGCCGATCCCGGCCGGGCCCTTCGAGGTAGAGCGAGCCGGCCCTCGCCGGCGCGCGCCGTGCGCCAGCAGCCGCGTCGAGCTCGGCGAGCTCGCGCTCGCGCTCGACGATCACGGGGAGCGCGGCCGTGGCCGGCGGGCCGGGCCGGCGCGGGCCGGGCGCGGGCGCCGCGGGCGGGCGCGGCGCGCCTGCGGCTGCAGCAGCCGCTCGTGCAGCGCGAGCAGCTCCGGGCCCGGGGCCGCGCCGAGCTCCTCGCGCAGCAGCGTGCGCACGTCCTCGAAGGCCAGCAGCGCCTCGGCCACGTTGCCGCGTGCCTGCAGCGACGGAGATCAGCACGACGCGCGCGGACTCGCGGTAGGGCGCGGCCGCGACCGCGGCGCGCGCGTCGGCCTCGGCGCCGGGGAGCTCGGGGCCGCCGAGCCGCAGCGCCGCCTCGGCGGCCACCTCGAGCGCCTCGACGCGCAGGTCCTCGAGCGCCGTCGCGCGGCGCCTCGAGCCAGCGGCGCCTCGTAGCCGGGCAGCAGGCCCGGCGCGGCGAGCTCGCGCCGCCTCGCGCGCGGCGGCGACCGCGGCCTGCGCAGTCGCCGCCGCGCAGGGCGGCGCGGGCGCGCGTCGAGCGCGCGCCTGCGCGGCCTCGACGTCGACCCAGACCGGCTCGGGCAGCACGATCGCGAGCTGCTCGCGGCCCTCGATCGTGCCCGGGGCGACCGCGGCGCGCAGGCGCGAGAGCACCGGCGCGAGCGCCGTCTCGCTCGGCGGGGCGCCGTTCCCCGCCCACAGCGCCTCGACGAGCTCGTCGCGGCGCACCGGGCGATCGCGGTGCAGGGCGAGGTAGGCGAACAGCAGGCGGCCCTGACGGCCGCGCAGCGCGGCCTCGCGCTGCTCGCCGTCGAGCTCCACGCGAAGCTGGCCGCACAACTGGATACGCGTTCCCCGGTCGCCCACTGTCGCCCGCGAAGCTACCACCGCCGCCTGTCCGCACCCGGGTGATGAGCCCGGGCGCGGTGGCGGTGGGGTTGACGCGACGCGGTCAGCGCTTGAGCGTCATGGCGGCGCTGCGGATGCCCGGTGCGCCGATCGTGAGCTTCACGATCCGCTTTGAGGCCAGGCTTCGGCGCGCCGCGCGCCTGGTTTCAGATGACGTGGTTCGCGCGGAACAGCCCGGTCGGGTCGACCTGCGCGCGGATCGCCTGGAGCCGCTCGAACGCGCCGGCCTCGTAGGCGACGGCGGTGTCGATCTGCTCCTCGACGAAGTTGAGGTAGAGGCGGCCGCCGGCCCACGGCGCGAGCGCGTCGATCAGGCGGTCGGCGTGGATCTGCGAGCGGTCGCGGGTCTCCTGGTCGAACGCCATGCCGAGCGCGAAGGCCAGGAACGCGCCGTCGAAGTGCGACAGCGCGCCGCCACCCGGGGCCGGGCGGTTGATCGCCCCGCCGAGCTGGCGCAGCTCCGCCAGCACGAGTGACGAACCCGAGCCCGGGCCGGCCGCGCGGACGAACGCCGAGACGGCCTCCGGCGGGAACTCGCTGAGCATCTGCGTGCCCGACGTGTAGGGCAGCGGCTCCTCCGGATCACCGTGGATCCGCGTCAGCGCCGGCATCGGCATGCGTGTCGAACATGTCGATCTCGGGGCCGAGCTCGCGCAGCGGTGCGAGCACCTGCGCCGCGGCCTCCGGCTCGCCGAGGACGGCGCCGTCGATGACGACCATCTGGCGCCCGCGCAGGAACTCGGGGACCTCCGGCAGCGGCGGGAACTGCATGATCCGCGCGCTCGTCGTGACGTCCTCGGTGGCGCCCGGGCGCCCATGCGGCCCAGCGCTGCAGGACGCGCTCGGACTGCGACCAGTCCCACGCCATCATGCCCGCGTACGCCTCGCGTGATCGGCAGCAGCTCGAACTCGAGCTCGGTGACGACGCCGAAGTTGCCGCCGCCGCCGCGCAGCGCCCAGAACAGGTCGGGCTCGCGCTCGGCGTCGACCTCGACGATCTCGCCGTCGGCGTTCACGAGCTGCGCCGCCGTGATGCGGTTCGTCTGCAGGCCGTGGCGCCGGGCGAGCCAGCCGATGCCGCCGCCGAGCGAGTAGCCGACGACGCCGACGTCGGGCGACGAGCCGTGCAGCGCGGCGAGGCCGTGCGGCGCGGCCGCGTCGACGACCGCCTCCCAGAGGACGCCGGCGCCGACGCGCGCGCGCCGGGCGACCGGGTCGATCGTCGACGCCGTCCATCTTGTTCGTGCGGATCAGCAGCGCGTCCTCGAGCGCCGCCCTGCGGCTCGGCGTTGTGGGCGCCGCCCTGGACGGCGACGTGCAGGCCGGCGGCGCGGGCGCCGCGGACGAGCGCGGCCACGTCGGCCGCGGTCTCGGGGTAGGCGATCGCGGCGGGATGCTGCTCGACCGCGGTGTTGAAGCCGTAGCGGGCCTCGTCGTACCCGGGGTCGCCGGGGAGGATCGCGGTGCTCAGCGCGCTGAGCGTGACGTCGTGGGTGCGGGTGTCAATGGCCATCTTCGTGCTCCTGAGGTCGGTTGATGGGGCGGACCCTGCCGGGGCCCCATTGCCAGGCCGTTGCACCGCCCTTGCAGCCCGCTTGCCACGTCGTTGCCGCAATTCGGTAGCACGCTACGTAGCGTGCTACCTTGTATGGCCGTGCCACAGCGATCACGCAGCGCAGACCACCTCCGACGCCGAGCTCCAGGCGTTCGCCGACGCCTTCGGCGAGTTCATGCGCGCGACGCGCCGCGCCCGCGGCCGCGTCGCCGACGAGCCGGCGGGCGAGGGCGACCTGACGCTGTCGCAGTACCAGCTGCTCGACGCGCTGCTCGACGCCGCCGGCCCGCTGACCGTGCGCGAGGTCGCCGTCGGCGCGGGCGTCGCGTCGCCCACGGCGACGCGCATGCTCACCGGGCTCGAGCGCGACGGGCTCATCGCCCGTGAGCGCCCCGCAGGCGGGCGACCAGCGCTGCGTGCTGATCCACCTGACCGACGAGGGCCGCACGCGCGTCGAGGCCAAGCGCGAGCGCGTCGCGAAGTGGCGCCGTGACCTCTTCGACTCGCTGATGCCGAGCGAGCGCAAGCAGGCGGCCCGCCTGCTGGACCAGCTCGCCGCCGCGGTGGACGACCTGTGACGCCGCCGCTCGCGCACGCCGGCGCGGACGAGGTCCGCGCCGCACCGAACCGCACCCTCTTCATCCTCGCGCTCGGCGCGCTGGCGTACACGCTCGCGCAGACGATGATCGTCCCGGCGCTGCCGGCGATCCAGCGCGAGCTGCACACGTCCGCCGCCGACGTCACCTGGCTGCTGACGGCCTTCCTGCTCGCGGCGTCGATCGCGACGCCGATCGTCGGCCGGCTCGGCGACATGTACGGCAAGGAGCGCCTGCTGCTGTTCGCGCTGCTGCTGTTCGGCGCGGGCAACCTGATCGCCGCCTTCGGCCACTCGCTCGGCGTCTACATCGCGGGCCGGGCCGTGCAGGGCGCCGGCGGCGCGATCCTGCCGCTCGCGATCGGGATCATCCGCGACGAGTTCCCGCGCGAGAAGGTCGCGACGGGCATCGGGACGATCTCGGCGATGTTCGGCATCGGCGGCGGCGTCGGCCTCGTGATCAGCGGCGTGCTCGTCGACCATCTCGGCATCGACTCGATCTTCTGGCTCGGCGTGATCGCGTCGGTGATCGCCGCGGCGGCGACCTGGCGCTACGTCCCCGAGTCACCCGTGCGCGTGCAGGCGCGGATCGACTACGGCGGCGCGGCGCTGCTCACCGCGACGCTGCTCGCGCTGCTGCTCGGCGTCAGCGAGGGGAACTCGTGGGGCTGGACGAGCCCGCGGATCCTCGGGCTGTTCGCCGCCGCGATCGTCTTCGGCGCCATCTGGGCGTGGTTCGAGCTGCGCACCGAGGACCCGCTCGTCGACCTGCGGCTGATGCGCGAGCGCGCGATGTGGACGGTGAACCTCTCGGCGTTCGCGATCGGCTTTGCGATGTTCGGCTCGTACATCCTGATCCCGCAGCTCGTGCAGACGCCGACCTCGTCGGGCTACGGCTTCGGCGCGAGCGTGATGGTCAGCGGGATCTACCTGCTGCCGAGCGCGCTGCTGATGCTCTTCTCCGGCCCGCTGTCCGGGCCGGATCTCGACGAAGCACGGCTCGCGCCGCCCGCTGATGCTCGGCACGATCGCCGCCGGCATCGCCTACTTCAGCCTCGCCGCGCTGCACGCGCAGCCGTGGGAGATCCTCGTCGGCAGCGCGATCCTCGGCCTGGGCATCGGCCTCTCGTTCGCCGCGATGGCGAACCTCGTCGTCGATGCGGTGCCGCAGGAGATGACCGGCGTGGCGAGCGGCGTCAACACGATCGTGCGCTCGATCGGCGGCGCGATCGGCGGCCAGGTCGCCGCCGCGATCCTGACCGCGTCCGCAGCCGTCCTCCGGCCTTCCCGGCGAGAGCGGCTACACCGGCGCCTTCCTGATGAGCGGCTTCGGCGCGATCGTCGCGCTCGGCGCGGCCGCGGTCGTGCCGCGGCGCGGCCCGCGCTCGATCGAGACCGCGGTCGACGCCGACACCCTCGCGGCGTTCGACGAGGCGGCGGTGTTCGCCGGCGCCTACGGCGCCAGCGAGACGCTCCCACCCGTCGAGGCCGGGCGTTGAGCGAGGACAACCGCCTCAGCCCGGAGGTCAAGGCGATCGCGATCGTCGTCGTGATCGGCGCGATCATGTCGATCCTCGACACGACGATCGTGAACGTCGCGCTCGAGACGCTCTCGCGCGACCTGCACTCGCCGCTGGCGACGATCCAGTGGGTCTCGACCGGCTACCTGCTGGCGCTCGCGACGGTCATCCCGCTGACCGGCTGGGCCGCCGAGCGCTTCGGCCCCAAGCGCGTCTGGATGACCGTCGTCACCGGCTTCGTCGTCACGAGCGTGCTCTGCGGGCTGGCGTGGAGCGCCGACTCGCTGATCGCCTTCCGCGTGCTTCAGGGCCTCGCCGGCGGCATGGTGATGCCCGTCGGGATGATCACGCTCGCGCAGGCCGCGGGCCCGCGCCACATGGGCCGCGTCATGAGCGTCGTCGGCGTGCCGATGCTGCTGGCCCCGGTCCTCGGCCCGGTGCTCGGCGGCGTGATCGTGCAGAACTTCTCCTGGCGCTGGATCTTCTTCGTGAACCTGCCGGTCGGCATCCTCGGCCTCGTGCTCGCCTCGCGGCTGCTGCCGTCGAAGGGCGCCGAGGGGCGCAGCGGCGCGCGGCTCGACCTCGGCGGCCTCGCGCTGCTCTCGCCCGGCATCGCGGCGATCGTCTACGGGCTCAGCGAGGTCGCCTCGAGCGGCTCGGTCACCGGCCCGCGCGTGTGGGCCCCGATCGTCGCCGGGTCGGTGCTCGTGATCCTCTTCGCGCGCCGCTCGTGGTTCCACGACTTCCCGATCGTCGACGTGCGGCTGCTGCGCAGCACCGGGTTCAGCGCGTCGGCCGCGACGGTGATGCTCGTCGGCGCGGCGCTCTTCGGCGGGATGCTGCTGCTGCCGCTCTACTACCAGATCGACCGCGGCCTCTCACCGCTCGACGCCGGGCCTGCTGCTGGCGCCGCAGGGGATCGGCGCGGCCGTTCGCGATGCACTGGTCGGGCCGCCTGACCGACCGCATCGGCGGCGGCCCGGTCGTCGTCGCCGGCCTGCTGACGCTGATCGTCGGGACGCTGCCGTTCACGCAGGTGACGGGCTCGACGTCGTACGCGCTGCTCGCCTTCTCGCTCGTCGTGCGCGGCGTCGGCCTGGGCTTCACGATGATGCCGGCGATGGCGAGCGCCTACGCGCTGCTCGAGACGAGCCAGGTGCCGCGCGCGACGCCGATGCTGAACGTCGTGCAGCGGATCGGCGGCTCGATCGGGACCGCGGTGCTCGCCGTCGTGCTCCAGCGCCAGCTCGCAGACGCCGTGCCGGCGGCGGTCAGCGCGGGCCCGGGCGGCGGCGAGGCCGCGGCGCAGACGCTTCCGCCGGCGGCCCGCGAGCGCCTCGCCGACCCGATCGCCGCCGCGTTCGGCCAGACGTACTGGTGGTCGCTCGCGCTCGTCGCGGCGGCGATCGTCCCCGCGCTCGTGATGTGGCGCGAGCAGCGCCGGACGCGGGCCCGCGCCGAGTTCGGCCCCGCGAGCGCGGATGCGGTCGAGCGCGACCACGCCGCGGCGCCGCAGCCGCGCGTGCCCGCGGGCGTCGGCTGACTCGCCGCTCCGCGGGGCGTGTGCTTTATCTCGCGCAGACGGTGGTTTCCGCGGATGACGGGCTGGGCAGGGAGTGGTTGAGTCGTAGGACTCCCCCGCAATCCCCCCCAAGGAGGACACGATGGCCACCATCGAGAAGCCGGCGCTCTTCGAGGCGCCCGGCCGGTCCGGCAGCCCCGTCGAGCTCAAGGCGCGCTACGACAACTTCATCGGCGGGAGGTGGGTGCGCGCCGGTCGACGGCGAGTACACCGAGAACATCTCGCCCGCGACCGGTCACGCCGTTCTGCGAGGTGCCGCGCTCCACGCCCGCGGACATCGAGCTCGCGCTCGACGCCGCCCACGCCGCGAAGGACGAGTGGGGCGCGACCTCGCTCACCGAGCGCTCCGCGGTCCTCAACGCGATCGCCGACGCGATCGACGCGAACCTCGAGATGCTCGCGGTCGCCGAGAGCTGGGAGAACGGCAAGCCGGTGCGCGAGACGCTCGCCGCCGACATCCCGCTCGCCGCCGACCACTTCCGCTACTTCGCGAGCGTGATCCGCGGCGAGGAGGGGTCGATCGCGGAGATCGACCACGACACGATGGCCTACCACTTCCGCGAGCCGCTCGGCGTGGTCGGGCAGATCATCCCGTTCAACTTCCCGATCCTGATGGCCGCGTGGAAGATCGCCCCGGCGATCGCGGCCGGCAACTGCACGGTCGTCAAGCCGGCGAGCCCGACGCCGTGGTCGCTGCTGAAGCTCTGCGAGCTGATCGAGGACATCGTTCCCGCCGGGCGTCATCAACGTCGTCAACGGGCCCGGCGCGGAGACCGGGCGCGCGCTCGCGTCGAACAAGCGGATCGCGAAGGTCGCGTTCACCGGTGAGACCGTCACCGGCCGCCTGATCATGGGCTACGCCGCGCAGAACCTCATCCCCTCGACGACCGAGCTCGGCGGCAAGTCGCCGAACATCTTCTTCGCCGACGTGATGGACCACGACGACGACGTTCTTCGACAAGGCGATCGAGGGCCTCGTGCTCTACGCCTTCAACAAGGGCGAGGTCTGCACCTGTCCCTCGCGCGCGCTGATCGACGAGTCGATCTACGACGAGTTCATGCCGCGCGTGCTCGAGCGCATCGCGGCGATCACGCAGGGCAGCCCGATGGACCCGTCGACGATGATCGGGCCGCAGGTCTCGCCAGGCGCAGCTCGAGAAGATCACGAGCTACGTCGAGATCGGCCGCGGCGAGGGCGCCGAGGTCCTGATCGGCGGCTCGCGCAACGTGCTCGACGGCGATCTGGCCGACGGCTACTACTTCGAGCCGACCGTCCTCAAGGGCACGAACGACATGCGCGTGTTCCAGGAGGAGATCTTCGGCCCCGTCGTCTCCGTCACGACGTTCAAGGACGAGGCGCAGGCGCTCGAGATCGCCAACGACACGATGTACGGCCTCGGCGCCGGCGTCTGGACCCGCGACGGCGTCGCGCGCGTTCCGCATGGGCCGCGGGATCAAGGCCGGCCGCGTGTGGACCAACTGCTACCACCTCTACCCGGCCCACGCCGCGTTCGGCGGCTACAAGGCCTCGGGGGTCGGTCGCGAGAACCACAAGATGATGCTCGACCACTACTCGCAGACGAAGAACCTGCTCGTCAGCTACGACCCCAAGGCGATGGGCTTCTTCTAGGCCGCTGCGATGACCACGCGCCGACCGCGTCACCGCCACACCGCAGGCGATCGAGATGATCCGCTCGCTGGCGGCGACGCACGGGCCGCTCGTGTTCCACCAGTCGGGGGGCTGCTGTGACGGCAGCTCCCCGATGTGCCTGCTCGAGTCGGAGCTGCCCCCGGGCCCTCCGACGTGCGCATCGGCGAGGTGGAGGGCGCGCCGTTCTACATCGACGCCGACCAGGACGCACGCTGGCGGCACCCCGACGTTCCTCATCGACGTCGCGCCCGGCGCGGCGACGAGCCTGTCCCTGGAGGGCTCGAGCGACGTGCATTTCGTCGCGCGCTCACCGGGGACTCCCGACCTGCACCCTGAAGGGACACTAGGCCTTCGTGTCGCGCAGCAGCTTCTGCTTCAGCAGCCCGTCCGGGCTGGTGAAACAGAGCCGCGCGAGCACGCCGTCCCGCCCGGTGACGTACCAGTAGGTGCACCCGACGTGGTCCGAGTGCGGCGGGAAGAGGCGCGCGTACTTCTCCTGCACGCGGCTCTCGGGGAGCCCGGTCTCCTGGAGGCGGTCGACGACGTCCTGCTCGGCGGCGCCGAGCTTCAGCGCGTCGTACTGGCCGACGCGTGATCTCCGCGTTGAACGGGTTGCTGTCGTGGGCGCCCTTGCTGTCGAGGACCGAGCCCGCGATCAGCCCGCAGGACGATCAGCGCGGCGAACGCGCCGCCGATCCAGAGCAGCGGGACGGTTCACCGCTTGAGCGTGACGGTCGCCGTCGCGGGCTTCCCGCCGCCGCTGGTGAACGTCACGCGGGCCTTCACCTTCACGCTGCGGTGCTTCTTCAGCAGGGCCTTCCCGGCGCGGCTCAGCTTCACCTTCACGCGCGCGGTCGTCCCCGCCTTTGCGGTGAACTTCGCGGAGCCGAGCGTCGCGGGCTGCTTCTTCGCGGCCGCCGCGGCGCCGGCGCCGCGCAGCAGCGTCACGAGCCCGGAGCAGTCGGCGACCTGGCAGAGCGATCGGCAGCGTCGCGACGCCGCCCTTCACCGGGACGGTGCCCTTGGGCAGCCGGACCGTCGGCACGGCGGCGGGGGCCGGCAGCGTCGGGGCGGGCGCGGGCGTTCCCGGGCGCCGGGCGCGGGCGCGCCTGCGTCGGGCGTGAGATCGGCGCTCATCAGCACGCCGTAGCCGAGGCTCAGGTAGCTCGGAAGGCCGTTCGGGCTGGGCGCGGGGACGGCCTGCGCCGTCGGCCCCGGGTAGACCGGGTAGGTGAGCGCGCCCGGCGCGCTGAAGAGCGGGACCGGGACGTTCGGCGCCTCGACCTCGAGCGCGAGCGCGTCGATCACCTGGATCGTCTGCAGGTCGGTCGGCGCCGGCGTGCTGTCCTCCTTCATCGAGAGGTTCACCGGCACGGAGGTCACGGCGTTCGCGGTCGGGGTGAACTCCGGCCCGTAGGCCTCGAGGAAGGGCCCGGCGCTGAACGGGTGGGCGGCGTCCCCGGTCTGGCGGAAGAGGAAGCGGATGACGTTCACCCGCATCTGCCCGGTCGTCGCGCCGACCTTCACGCGGACCGCGTTCACGACGCCGCTCGCGGGCGCCACGAGCGAGTTTGCGCCGTTGCCCTGGTAGGACCACATGCACGACGTCAGGTCGAACGGGCCGAAGCACGGCGCCGGGCGGCCCGTTCGCGCAGGTCCGTGTGTGCGGCGTTGTTCGCCGGCAGGCTGTTCAGGTCGGCCCCGAAGGTGACGGCGTGCGCGCCCGCCGGCAGGGCGAGCGCGACGAGGGCGAGCACGAGCGCCGCTGTTGCCGCACGAGGTGCCATCCGGCGAGCCTACTGCGGGAGCAGGTCTACAGGCCGGGGATCCGGCGCACCGCGAACCCGTGGCGCCTGCCGATCAGCGGGCGCCAGCGCACGCCGTCACGACCGCCGGGGTCGCCGACGGCGCTCGTGTCGAGCCGCAGCCCGGCGATCTCCGCGTACACATGCCTGCGATTGGCGTAGAGCGTCACGTACGTGCCCGCGCCGCGATTGCCCCAGTGTGCGAACGAGCCGCTGACGAGCGGCGAGCTCAGCTCACCCGAGCGGATCAGCGCGTAGCTGACGGCGCCCGAGCAGTCGTAGCCGGAGTCGGCGAGCTTCGCGTGCCCGCCGCCCCACTTGTAGCGCTTGCCGATGATCTTGTTCGCCGCGGCGATGATCGCGCGCACGCGCAGCGGGGCTCCGCGCGGGATCGCCGCCCTGCCG
Source organism: uncultured Actinomycetes bacterium (assembly GCA_963721255.1). Taxonomy (GTDB): domain Bacteria; phylum Actinomycetota; class Thermoleophilia; order Solirubrobacterales; family Solirubrobacteraceae; genus F1-60-MAGs163. Next base: position 28,678 of record CAVRIM010000017.1, on the reverse strand, counting down.
TTGGTGCGCAGCATCGCGTGGCGACCCGGGACCGTTCCGGTGGTCACGAGCGGCGGCAACAGCGGGGCGGGCGGCTCCCTGGGGAACGGCAGTGGCGCGGCCGGAGGTGCCGGCGTGGGGGCGGGCGCGAGCACCGGGGGGACGCCCTGGTCGTCGGGCGGCTGGTCCGTGTCGTCGTACTTCCCGTCCGGGTCCTCGCCCAGGTCGCCGGGATCGGCCTGCGGCGGCGCCCAGTCCTGGGACTGCGACGCGGTGGCCGTGGCGGGCCGGTGCGACGACGCGCCCGCCGAGGCCGGTCCCGCGAACGCGGGCACCAGCAGCAGGGCGAGCAGCAGGACGACGGCGCTGGACGGCGGCAACAGACGCATCACTCATGACATCGGCCGGCGAGCGCCGGCCGGCGAGCGCCTGGGACGGATGTACGGCGGCGCGCACGCCAGGTAGCGTTCGCGCATGGGGTTGCGGTCCAGCATCCGGAGCGCCGCCGCGCGCCCTTCATGGGTGGCGGGTCGGCTTCTTCGCGCAGGTGCGGTAGCGGCGGACCTCGCGAACACTGCGCCCGTCGGCTGATGCTTCAGGGTGATGCTGACGGTGAATCGTCCCTTTGGCAGGCCCTTGAGGTCGACCGGCGCGGTGAGACGCTTGCCGGTGACGACGAGCACGCGCTTGCCGTTGACGAGCACGGTCGCGGTCTTCGGGGTGAGTCCCGCCGGTGTGCGAAGGCGGATGCGGAACGCTCGCCTGCTGACGCATGCTTTGGTGCTGGGCAGGACGAACACGGAGGCTGACGTAAACGCGGGCGGCGTCCTGCTCGCAGGTACCTGCGCGCTCGCCGGCGGGGAGACACTCGTCGGGGTCGTGACGCTCGGCGGGGTCGTGACCGGCTGGTCGGTGTTGCCCGGGACGAGCTTGGCGACGCGGTTGCCGCCGTTCTCAAGGAACCACAGGTTGCCGTCCGGCCCCGAAGTGATCCCCTGCAGGAACGTGTCGGCCAGGGCCTCCGGCCGGACGGTGAACGTGCCGCCCTCGGGATCGATGTCGAGGAACGGGGCGGGCTCCTCGCCGCCGAAGGAGGAGAGGCTCTGCCCGACCTCGGGCAGGTGGCTGGACACGAGCAGCAGGTGGCGCACGGCGTCGACGCCCGTCGCTGCCTCCGCGGTGACGATGCCGCCGTAGCTGTGGGCGACCACGACGGTCGGCTCATCGCTCGCGGTCAAGACCTGCCGGACCGAGGCGACATCCTCGGCCAGCCCGGGTCCTTGCGCACCCGTCGGCTCACCCGTCTCGCCGCAGCTGGGCAGGGCGGGCGCCTGGCTGGCGACGCCCCGCTCGGCCAGCAGCTCACCGGTTCGGTGCCACCACCACGATCCGTCCTTGACGCATGCCCCATGCACGAAGACGACCCTCATCATGACCTCCTCATCGTGTCTCGATCTGATCTGAGCGATCGTAGACGTATCGTTCGTTACGTGAAAAGATGACCTGATGGGCAGGCAGCGCCAACCGCAGATCAGGCAGCGGATTCTCGACGCGTGCACCGACTACGCGCTCGAGCACGGGCTCCCTGATCGGCTCGGGCCGTTGGCGGCCGCCGCGGGCACCTCGAGCCGGATGCTGATCTACCACTTCGAGACCCGTGACGGACTGCTCCGCGAGGTCCTGGGACAGGCCCGGCAGCGCCAGGTCGAGGCCTTCACCGAGCTCATACGCCTGCGACCCGACGAGCCCTACCCGGTGACCCTGGCCCGCGCATGGTCGGCGATCTCCGGGCCGCAGGGCGAGCCCTACCTGCGCATGTTCAGCCGGCTGCACGACACCGCGGGAGAACCACTCTGGCCTGGCTTCCGGCGGAGCGCGACCACCGACTGGCTCGCACCGCTCGAGTACGGCATGCGCAGCCTCGGCCGACCCGAGCTGGCCACCGTCGTGCTCGCCGTCATTCGCGGCCTCCTCATGGACCTCGACGCAACCGGCGACACCACACGCACGCACCGGGCCTTCGCCGACTTCCTGACGACGATCGACAGTACGCGGGCAGCTACCGGCCGTTGCGCTCGCGGTGCTTGCACCCCGGCCAGCAACAGGGTCGGCGCTGGCCCTCCTCAAGCTCCTCCTGGGTCCGCCGAATGCGGCGCTCCCGGGTCGTCTCCTGCTTGGCATCCTCGACCCAGCAGATGAAGCGGCCAACCCGGGCGTGATGTCCGCGTGGAGTGGCCGAGCCGGTTGTCCGCTGGATCACTGCGACACCGTTCGTGCCGTTCGTACCGGCATCGCCCTTGGGGCCTTGCGGCCCCTGGAAGCCCTGCGGGCCCTGTGGGCCCTGAGGGCCCTGCAATCCCGTCTTGCCCCGCGGACCGGTCTTGCCCTTCAACTTGGTGAGCACCTTCGGCTGATCTGACTCGTCGAGCTGATCAGATAATGCTTCGCGGCCAGCGCGGCGCCGCCGCCCATCGACAGCACGAGCGCGACCAGCGCCACAAGCATTGCGCCCGACGACCAGCGCATGGTCGGACGATTCATGATCACTCCATTCTTGTGGGCCAATTCTCCTGGGTAAGGCTGCCCGACCCCGATCAGAGCTACATCCGTGGAACGCCGACACCCTGCGTCGGCAGAACACTGTGAGTGGCGCGTCGGTCCTACACCCGGCGCGCGAGAACGGGTGACTCTGCGATGCGCTTCGTCCGTGTCCGGCGCTGGCTGGCGTCGGCCCCTAGCCGTGGAGGAGACCGAGCTGGCCGAGAAAGTCCATCTGGTCGAAGAACAGGTGCTCGGACTTCAGCGTGTCGCCGTCTGTCGCATAGACCGCCGCCCACCGGAACTCAATGGCTCGTCCTGTCGGCGCGACATCGCCGTTGGGGGTGTGGAGCACGCCATCATGGGTGCCCACGAAGGTCCCTTCGGCCGCCGCGGCCTGCCCGTCAACTGAGGAGCTGCTTGACCTCAAGACGGCCGTCCGGGAAGGCTTCTTGGAACACGGCCAGGAAGCCAATGACGTCGTCGCGGCCGCTGACCTGGGCGCCTGGCGCCGCCATCTCGGCATCGGCGGCCCACGGCTCAGCGTCGCTATCACGGTCGTTGACGGCGGCGATGTGCTTGAGGATCACGTCTCTGGCGTCGGGCATCATCTCTCCGTTGTAGTTGGCGGCGCGAGTCTCTCAGATGCTCACTAGGCGCCCCGGCAGACGCAGCCCAACTGAGGCATCTACCCGTGAGACGCAGGGCGCGCTCCTACACCCGGCCGCGATACCAGACGCCCGCGCCGACCGACAGCAGCAGGAAGAGCAGTCCGGCGCCGGCGAAGCCCGCGGTCAGCTCGCGCTTGGCGGGCTTCGTGCCGACCTGGCTGCCGAGCTTCTCGTAGACGCCGCGCAGCTGATCGGCGTTCTGGGCGGTGAACGCCTGGCCGCCGGAGGCGTCGGCGATCTGCTTCAGCGTCTCGGGGTCCGGCGGGACCGGCGTGAACTCGCCGAGGCCGTTCGGGACGACGCCGTCCGGCGTGCCGAGCGCGACCGTGTAGATCGGGATCTTCAGCTTCGCCGCCTCGCGGGCGACCGCGACCGGGTCCTGCCCGTCGGTCGTGGCGCCGTCGGACAGCAGCACGATCGCGGACGGCGGGCGCTTGGCCTTCGCGTTCGAGGGCTGCAGCGTCTCGAGCGCGCCGGCGAGCGCGTCGCCGGTCGCGGTCCCGCCGTCGGCGACGAGGCCGTCGAGCGTCGTGCTCGACGACGTCGCGGTCGACGGTCGGGCGCAGCACCGTGTGCGGGAACGTCGAGTAGCCGACGAGGCCGACGCGCAGCGACTTCGGGACCTTGCCGAGGAACGTCTTCGCGGCCGAGCGCGCGGCGTCGAGCCGCGTCGGCTCGACGTCGGTGGCCGCCATCGAGCCCGACGCGTCGCTGACGAGCACGACCGAGGCCTGCTGGACCGGGACGCGCGATCGTGTGCTGCGGCTTGGCGAGCGCGAGCGCGAGCGCCGCGGCGGCGAGGCCGAGCAGCGCGGTCGGCAGCCAGCGGCGCCAGGCCGGCGAGTGCGGGAGGACGAGCGCGACCGTCGAGACGGCGGGGAAGCGCAGCGCGTAGCGGCGCCGGCGCCCGCGCGCGGCCCAGAGGGCGAGCGCGCCGAGCGGCACGACGAGCAGCGCGAGCAGCCCGATCGGCGAGGCGAAGCTCATGCCAGGTGACTCCCGAGGTCGCGCAGCCAGTCGCCGTCGGTGCGCACGACGGCGTGGCGCGCGCCGGCGCGGCGCAGCTCGGTCGCGAGGTGCTCGCGGCGCTGCGCCTCGGCGCCGGCGAACGCGCGGCGCAGCCGGTTCGAGCGGGTGTCGACCTCGACGAGGCGGCCGGTCTCCGGGTCGACGAGCGACAGGACGCCGCTGTCCGGCAGCTCGAGCTCGCGCGGGTCGAGGATCTCGACGGCGACGACCTGCTGGCCGGAGGCGACGAGCAGGCGCAGCGCGCGCGTCCACGGGCCGCTGTCGCGCAGGTCGGAGGCGATGATGACGAGGCCCGGCTGGCGCGCGAGGCTGCGCACGCGGACGAGCGCCTCGCTGAGGCCCTCGGGCGGCGCGCCGTCGGGGGCGACGCCGGCGGCGAGCAGCCGGTCGATCGCGCCGAGCGCGCAGCCGGCCGCCGGCGGGCGGCAGCACGATCGGGTGCGGCGCCCCGGCCGCGACGATGCCGACGCGTCCGCCGCGGCGCGAGCCCAGGCGCGAGATGACCTTCGTCACGCCCTCGGCGACGTCGCTCTTCAGGCGCCCGGTGCTGCCGAACGCCATCGACGGCGACAGGTCCACGACGATCCAGGTCGTCAGCGCGCGCTCGGGCACGTGCTGGCGCACGTGCGGCACGCCGGTGCGCGCGCTCGCCGCCGGGTCGATCATCCGCACGTCGTCGCCCGACCTGGTAGGGCCGCAGCTGCGCGAGCTCGGTGCCCGCGCCGACGCCGATGCCGCGGTGCGAGCCGGGCAGGCGGCCGCCCGCCCGCCGTGCGAGCGCGAGGTCGAGCGCGGCGACCGCGGCCGCCGGCATCGGACCCGGGCCCTGACGGCCCGGCGGGGATGACGAGCGCTTGAGATCACGCGGCGCCTTCGCGGCGCATCGCCGGGGCCTCGACGGCGTCGAGCACGCGGGCGAGGATCGCGTCGGCGGTGACGCCGTCCGCGTACGCCTCGTAGCTGAGGACCAGGCGGTGGCGCAGCACGTCCGGCGCGACGTCGCGGATGTCGCGCGAGGTCACGTAGCCGCGGCCGCGCAGCAGCGCGAGCGCCTGGGCGGCCTGGACCATGCCGATCGGGCCGCGGGGGCTCGCGCCGACCTCGATCCGGCTCTCCAGGTCGGCGAGGCCGTACTTGCGCCGGGTTCCGCGTGGCGTCGGCGAGCGCGACGGCGTAGGCGGTGTCGCGGCGCTCGACGGCGACCGCGCGAACGGTCTCGCGGTGCTGGAGCAGCGCGTCCGTCTCGAGCACCTGCCGCACCTCGGGCTCGCCGGCGATGACGCGCGAGACGACCGCCGACTCGTCCTCGAGGCTCGGGTAGTCGACGAGGATCTTCAGCAGGAAGCGGTCGAGCTGGGCCTCGGGCAGCGGGTAGGTGCCCTCGGACTCGATCGGGTTCTGCGTCGCGAGCACGAGGAACGGGGACGGCACCGGGAACGTCTCGCCGCCGATCGTCACCTGCTGCTCCTGCATGACCTCGAGCAGCGCCGACTGCACCTTCGCGGGCGCGCGGTTGATCTCGTCGGCGAGCAGCAGGTTGCCGAAGACCGGGCCGAGCTCGGTGTCGAACGTGCCGTGTGTCCGGGCGCCAGACGCGCGTGCCGACGAGGTCGGCGGGGACGAGGTCCGGCGTGAACTGCACGCGGCTGAACGTGCCGCCGAGCACGCGCGCGAGCGTCTTCACCGTCAGCGTCTTCGCCAGGCCCGGGAACGCCCTCGAGCAGCACGTGGCCGTCGGCGAGCAGCGCGACGAGCACGCGCTCGAGCATCGCGTCCTGGCCGACGATGACGCGCTTGGTCTCGTGGAGGACCTCCTCGAGCGCGGCGGCGGCCTCCAGCGCGGCGTTGCGGTCGGGCGCCGTGACGTGCTGCGCGGGCGCGCGCGACCGGCGGCGCGGGCTTCAGGAACGGGGTGGGCGTGCGTGATGTCGTCGTGCTCGGTCATGTGATGGGTCCTCGGGTTGGAAGGGGGCAGGTCAGGGCAGTCGCCCGAAGCTGAAGAGGGAGAATCCGGCGCCGGCGAGCAGCAGCAGCAGGGCGCCGCCCGCGGCGGTGGAGGTCACCTGGCGGCGCTCGTGCTTCGTGCTGAGCCGCGAGCCGAGCTCGTCGTAGACGGCGCGCAGCTGGTCGGCGTCGGCGGCGGTGCGGAACTGGCCGCCGGAGATCGCGGCGACCTGGCGCAGCACGTCGGTGTCGGTCGTCGCGGTGCCGCCGTTCGGGCAGCGAGCCGGACTGGGTGCCGAGCGCGACGGTGTGCACGGGGATGCCGGCCTTCTTGGCCTCCGGCGCGACCTCGAGGACGTCGCGGCCGTTCGAGGCCTTGCCGTCGGTCAGCAGGACGATCGCGGCGGGCGGCGGCTTCTGGCCGGGCAGCGCGGCGGCGCTGCGGACGCGAGGCCGAGGTAGAGCCCCTCGCCGGTCGCGGTCCCGCCCTGCGCCGTCAGCGCGGCGAGCGCGTCGTGGACGGCGCTGCGGTCGGTCGTCGGCGCCTGCAGGACCCGGGCGCGCTGGTTGAACGCGACCGCGCCGACGCGGACGCCCTTGGGCACCTGGTCGAGCAGGCGGTCGGCGGCGCTGCGCGCGGCGACGAGGCGGTTCGGCGAGACGTCGGTCGCCTGCATCGAGCGCGAGTGATCGGTGACGAGCACGATCGTCGCCTGCTCGACCGGGACCGCCACCGTCTTCTGCGGCTTGGCGACCGCGATCACGAGCGCCGCGCCGGCGAGCGCGTAGAGCGCGGCCGGCAGGTGCCGGCGCCAGCGCGGGCGCCGCGGTGCGACGGCCGGCACGAGCGCCGCGCTGGCGAACGCCTCCTGCCCCGGGCCGCGGCGGCGCTGGGCGACGACGTAGAGCACCACCGCCGCGGCGATCACCAGCAGGCCCAGCAGCATGAACGGGGACGCGAAGGTCATCTGCGCAGGCCTACGGCGTGGTTCCCGGGCGGGTGCCGAGCGTCACGTCGATCGAGACGCGGCTCCCGTTGCGGACGGCGGCGACGGTGACCTGGTCGCCCGGCTTCTTCTGCGCTGATGATGCTGATGACGTCGTCGGGCGAGGAGACGGGCTTGCCGTCGACGGCGACGATCAGGTCGCCGTCCTCACCGGTGGCCGAGGTCGACGCGTGCAGGCCGGCCTTGGCGGCGGGGCTGTTCGGCGTGATCCGGCGCACGAGCGCGCCCGGGCCCGCTCGGCGACGCCGAGGTCGAGACGCCGAGGAAGGGATGGGCGACCGTCTTGCCCGGCCTCGAGCTGCGGCACGATCTCGCGCACCGTGTTCGACGGGATCGCGAAGCCGATGCCGACGTTGCCCTGGCCGGCGCCGTCGGTGGCGATCTGCGAGTTGACGCCGATCACGCGGCCCTTGGCGTCGAGCAGCGGGCCGCCCGAGTTGCCGGGGTTGATCGGCGCGTCGGTCTGGATCACCTTGTCGATGTTGAAGCCGTTGGGGGCCTTGATCTCGCGACCCAGGCCGCTGACGATGCCGGCGGTGACGGTGCGGTCGAGGCCGAGCGGGTAGCCGATCGCGATCGCGTTGTCGCCGACCTTGACGGTGTCGGAGTCGGCGAGCGCGAGCGGGCGCAGCTGCGGGGTCGCGGACGGGTCGACCTTCAGGACCGCGAGGTCGCTCGACTCGTCGCGGCCGAGGATCTGTCGCCGGGCACGGCCTTGTCGGAGTCGTTGAAGACGACCTTGGCGGACGTCTCGCCCTCGACGACGTGGGCGTTCGTGACGATCGTGCCGTCGTCCTGGATGACGAAGCCGGTGCCCGAGGCCTTGGCGGTGCGGATCTGCACGACGCCGCCGGCGACCGCGGCGTAGATCGAGCCGACGCGCGTCGGCTGCGTGGCGCCGCCGGTCGCGGCGGGGAGCGGCGCCGGCGGCGACCTTGGAGCCGGAGTCGCCTCCGCCGGCGAGCAGCGCGCCGGTGAGGCCGGCGACGAGCAGTGCGAGAACGGCGAAGCCGGCGATCACCCAGCGGCGGCCGCGCGCTGCGGTCACGCTGCGGGGGCTCGGGGGTCTGCGGAACGTGGGGGCGGGGTTGTGGGCTGGTCGGCTCCTCGAGCCACGCGCGCTCAGGCTCGCGTGCCGAGGGGTCCGCCCACAGCGGCGGAGTGGATGGCATCGCGAAGAATCATGCCGTGCTTCGCTTAAGGGAACTTGTGGGGTTCCTGAGGCGATTCTGAGCGGTGCGGTGCCATACAGTCGCCGCGTGGAGGCGAACGGAACCTGGTCGATGCCGGCGGAGTGGGCCGCGCACGAGCGCTGCCTGATGGCCTGGCCGGCACGCGCCGAGCTGTGGGGCGCGCACTTCGCCGCGGCACGGGACGAGTACGCGGCGACCGCGAACGCGATCGCGGCGTTCGAGCCGGTGACGATGGTCGCCGCTCCCGGTGACGGCAGCCCAGGTTCGCGCCGCATGCACCGCGGCGGTCGACGTCGTCGAGCTCCCGATCGACGACTCGTGGCTGCGTGACGCCGGTCCGATCTTCGTCGCTCGACGCGGACGGGCGCCGCGCCGGCGTCGACTTCCGCTTCAACTCCTGGGGCGAGAAGTTCCTGCCGTACGACAGCGACGCCGCCGTCGCGCAGGCGCTGCTCGCCGAGCTCGGCATCGAGCGGATCGCGTCGGAGATGGTGCTCGAGGGCGGTGCGATCACGGTCGACGGCGAGGGCACGCTGATCACGACCGAGCAGTGCCTGCTGAACCCGAACCGCAACCCGGCCATGAGCCGCGGGGAGATCGAGGCCGAGCTGCGCCGCACGCTCGGGGTTCAGGTCGTGATCTGGCTGCGCTGGGGCGGCTACGAGGACCGCGACACCGACGGTCACGTCGACGGCGTCTGCACGTACGTGCGCCCCGGCGTCGTGCTCGCCCAGACCTGCGAGGACCCGGCGAACCCGAACTTCCCGCTGATGGCGGAGAACCTCGAGATCCTGCGCGCGGCCCGCGACGCCGCCGGCCGGCCGCTCGAGGTGATCGAGCTGCCGCAGATCCCGTACTTCGAGTTCGGCGGCGGGACGCTGATGACGAGTTACCCCAACCTGTACGTGGCCAACGCCGCGGTGATCGTGCCGATCGCCGGCCATCCGCTCGACGCGGACGCACTGGCGATCATCGCCGGCGCGTTCCCGGACCGCGAGGTGGTCGGCGTCCCGAGCCGCGTGATCGCCTTCGGCGGCGGCGGGACCCACTGCATCACGCAGCAGCTTCCGCTCGCGGGGCCTCAGCCGGCGCGCAGCGTGTAGGTCCGCTGGCCGACGCTCGTCTGCCCGCCGCCCAGGCGCAGGCGCACGCCGACCTCGAGCCGGGCCCCGCCGCGCCGGATCGCGCGCCGCGCGGTCGTGGAGAGGTGCAGGCGCACCCGGGTCGCGCCGGTGCGCGCGAACCGGCCCTTCGCCGTCCCGGCCTTGGGGAGCTTCAGCCTGGCCGCCGTCGTCGCGGAGATGGTCGCGCGCTTCCCGCTGAGCGGCAGCGCCGCGGCGAGGTCGAACGGGACCGCGGCCGTGGTGCGGACGGAGACGGTCAGCGTGCCGTCGGCCGCGAGCGCTGCGGCGCCCAGCGTGACCGTCGGCGCGGCGGTCACCGGCGGCGGAGCGGGAGCGGGCACGGCGCCGGTGGTGAAGCTGAACGTGGCGGCGTCCGTGGCGGGCGAGCGGCCGGCGCGCGTGGTCACGACCACGGGGGCCGCGCCCGCGCCCGCGGGAACGGTCACCGACAGGCCCGCGCCCGCGCGCCGGAAGGTGGCGGCCCTCCCGCCCACCGTGACGGCGGTCGCGCCCGTGAGTCCCTTGCCGTCGACGCGGATGACGGCGCCGGGAGGCCCGACCGAGGGCGCCAGCGACATCACGGCGGGCGCCGCGACCGGCCCGGTCGTCAGCCGGCCGACGCGGCTGCCGGCGAGGTCGGCGAACCAGATCGCGCCGTCGGGGCCGGTCGTGATCGAGCCGACCTGCGAGCTGAACATCAGCGGGGTGACGGTCCAGGAGCCCGCGGTCGTCATCCGCATGATCCCCGAGGCGCCGCCGAGCCCGATCCAGAGCGCACCGTCGGGGCCGGTCGTGATCGACTCGGGGCGCGCGCCGGGGGGCAGCGGGAACACGGTCGCCGTGCCGTCGGTCGCGACCCGCGCGATGTTGTCGCTGCCGAACCCGGCGACCCACATCGCGCCGTCCGGCCCGGCGGCCACCTGCTCCGGCTCGACGCCGGAGATCACGTAGGGCGTCGCGACGCCCGCGGTCGTCACCGCGAGCAGGTCACGCGGCCGCGCGACCCAGAGCCGCCCGTCGGGGCCGTTGGCGAAGCCGAGCGGACCGACGAAGGTGCCCGCGGCCTTCGGCGGCAGCGGGAACGAGGTGTAGCCCGTGGTCGCGGGAACGAACCGCCCGAGCGTGTTCGACTTGGCCTCGGCGAGCCAGACCGCGCCGTCGGGGCCGAGCAGCGCCTGGCGCGGCTGCGTGTCCCCGGGGTTCAGCGTCGCGCCGAACACGGGCGGGGATGCCGGCGTCGCGCGGTAGAGGAAGGGCGAGCCGTACGCGGCCGGGAACCAGAGGTTGCCGTCCGGCCCGACGGTGAGGCCGCCCAGCAGCTTCTGTCCTCCGGCGCCGAGCGGGACGTCCACCTGCGCGAACGCGCCCGCGGTCGTCACGCGCCCGAGGTCGGCGCGCGCCGTCGTGAACCACATGGCGCCGTCCGGGCCCCCGACGATCGACTGCGGGAACGCACCGTGCTCGCAGCGCGCGTAGTCGCCCGCAGGCGGCGCGGTGCAGGTCGGCCACAGCGTCAGCCCGGCGTGCGCCGGAGCCGCGGCGAGCAGCGCGATCGCGAGCACCGGGAAGCTGGCCGCGGCGCGCGTAAACAGGGCTGGTAAGCGGGCCATTGGACGAGGCTAGAGCAGGGATCGGGCGCCTGAGAAGGTCTTTCAGGATGAGACGGGTTTGCGGGTGGTGTGCCCGTGGATGTCGGGCGGGCGCGGTTTCGCAGTCGATGCCGGTGGCATCGGCAAGAAGCCGCGTGCCGATCCGCGCCGCGGGCGCGCCACATCCGCGTGTCCGGCTCTCTGAAAGACCTTCTAAGGCCCTCCCCGGCTCAGCTAAGGCCCAAGCACTGAGAACCGGCACCAAACGCCCGATGTGCAGGCCCCTGTCGCAGTCCACCATGGCCTCATGAACTTCCTCGACCACCACTGGAGCCATGTCATGACCAGCCTGAGCCTTCATCACCACACCGCCGCAGCGCAGTCCGCCGATCAGCGTCGGGCCGCCGCCGAGTACCGCCGTTCGCACCAGCCGGTCGGCGCGATCGCCATGCGCCGCGCAACGCGCCGCCGACGAGCGCGCCGTCGCGCGTCTCGCGCAGCTCGACGAGATGACGCCGCCCAAGGGCGACGTGCTGCTCGCCGAGCTGGACGGGCGGCTCGTCGCCGCGCTGCCGCTCGAGGGCGGCCTCGCCGTCGCCGATCCGTTCACCCCGACCCAGGAGATCGTCGAGCTGTCTGCGCGTGCGCGCGCGGCGAGACCGGTGGCCGCGTTCGCGCCCGCCGGCTCCGCCGCGCCGCGAGCGGCCTGCGCCACGCGGCGTGACTCCCGCACCCGCCCATGCGGCCCGACCGGGCGGCGATACTACGTTCGTGGCAACCCGCGTCACGAGCAGTCGCCTGGTCGGGCGCGGCGCCGAGCTGGCCGAGCTCGACGCCGCGCTGTCCGATGCGGCGGAGGGACGGCCGTCGCTGGCGTTCATCGCCGGCGAGTCCGGCGTGGGCAAGTCGCGGCTGTTCGCCGGGCTCGCCGCGCAGGCGCGCGCGCGCGGCGCGCGCGTGGAGTGCGGGGACTGCGTCGAGCTCGGCGGGGACGAGCTGCCGTACGCGCCGATCGTCGCGGTGCTGCGCTCGCTCGCCCGCGACCACGATCCCGTGCTCGACGAGCTCTCGCCGTCGGCGCGCGGTCAGCTCGGGACGCTGCTGCCCGAGCTGCGCGACAGCGCGAGCGCGCCGGCCGGCGCGCAGCTCGCCCAGTCCGAGCTGTTCGAGGCGCTGCTGACGCTGCTCGAGCGCCTCGGGCAGCAGCAGCCGTTCGTCCTGGGGATCGAGGACATCCACTGGGCCGACCGCTCGACCCGCGCGTTCCTCTCGTTCCTCTCGCGCAGCCTGTGGACCGAGCGCGTGCTCGTCATCGCGACCTATCGCCCCGACGAGCTGCACCGCCGCCACCCGCTGCGGCCCGTGCTGGCCGAGCTCGAGCGCGACGCCCGCTCGCGCCGGATCACGCTCGAGCCGCTGACCGAGGACGAGCTCGCCGAGCAGCTCGCCGACATCCTCGGCGCCGACGTCCCGCCGGATCTCGCGGCGCGGCTCTTCACGCCGCAGCGAGGGCAACCCGCTCTTCACCGAGGAGCTGCTGGCCGCCGGGCTCGACGGGCGCGGCGCGCTGCCCGCGACGCTGCGCGACGCGCTGATGGTCCGGGTCGAGCGGCTCTGCGAGTCCGCGCAGGAGCTGCTGCGCCTGCTCTCCGCCGGGCGCCGCGTCTCCCACGACGTCCTCGCCGAGGCGAGCGGCCTGGAGCCCGCCGAGCTGCGCGGCGCGCTGCGCGAGGCCGCCGAGGCGCATCTCGTCGAGGCCGACGAGCAGGACCGCTACCGCTTCCGGCACGCGCTGCTGCGCGAGGTCGTCCACGACGACCTGCTGCCCGGCGAGCATGCCGAGCTGCACCTCGCGCTCGCGCGCGTGCTCGAGCGGCGCGTCGCCGAGCACCCCGGCGACCCGTACCTCAGCTCGGCGCTCGCGCACCACTACCTGTCGGCCGGCGACCAGCCGGCGGCGCTCGCGGCGGCCGTCAGCGCCGCGAAGGCGGCGGAGTCCGTGCGCGCCCACGGCGAGGCGGCGCAGCTCCTGGAGCGCGCGCTCGACATCTGGGACCGCGTGCCGGACGCCGAGGCGCTCGCGGGGGAGACCCGGGCCGCGCTGCTGACCCGGCTCGGCGCGGACCTGCAGGCCGACGGGGACTTCGCGCGGGCGCAGGCGTCGTACGAGCGGGCGCTCGAGGCGACGGCGCCGGACGCGGGGCCGCATGCCGCTGCGCTCGTGCTGGAGCGCCTCGCGCAGGCCCAGTGGCGTCTGGGCCGCGCGACGGACGCCCGCGACTCGATCGATCGCGCGATCGCGCTGCTGCCCGAGGACGACAGTCCCGAGCGGGCGCGCATCATGGCCCGCAACGCCAAGCTGCTGATGCTTCAGGGGCGATTTCGCGAGTGCGTTCCGATCGCGCGCGAGGCGCTCGAGGTCGCGCGCCGGGCATCCGAGACCGACGCGGCCGGCATCGCCCTGAACGCGCTCGGCTTCTCGCTGGTCCAGAACGGGGAGCTCGAGGACGGCCGCGCGCGGCTGCGCGAGGCGATCACGATCGCGGAGAGCCCGTCGCGACGCGGCCGTCGCATACGTGAACCTCGCGGACGCCCTGCACGTCGACGGCCACTCCGCCGAGGCGCTCGAGGTCATGCTCGAGGGGCTCGACCTGATGCGCCGGTCGCACGATCGAGAACGACTGGCTCGAGATGAGCGCCGGCGAGATCGAGTGGGATCTGGGCGACTGGCGCGAGCTCGCGTGCGCGCACGCCTGCGCCGCAGCGCGGCCACAGCGGCACGACGCTCGTCTTCGTCGCGCTGCGGCGCGCGGAGTTCGCGCTCGCCGACGGCGACGACGCGACGGTGACCGAGCTGCTCGACCGCATCGAGGAGACGGTCAGCGGGTCGCGCGAGCCCCAGTTCATCGGCTGGCACGGGGACCTCCGGGCGCAGGTCGCGCGGCGTGCCGGCGATCCCGCCGCGGCGCGGCGCGCGCTCGACGACGCGCTCGACGCGATCGAGTTCTGCTCCGAGGACCGCGCAGCGGATCGCGCGCCTGGCGCAGACCGGCGTGAGCGTCGAGGCCGACGCCGCCGAGCGCGCGCGCGACGTCGGGGACGCCGACGCCGAGCGGCGCGCGATCGCCGGCGCCGAGGCGTACCTCGCGCGCTCGGAGGCCTGTGCCGACCCGCCGCGGCCCGGTCGAGCAGGCGCGGCTCGCGACCGCCCGCGCCGAGCTCGCCCGGGCTCGCGGCGCGAGCGACCCGCAGGCGTACGCGGACGCGGCGGCCGCCTGGCGCGAGGCCGAGCGGCCCTACCCGGCCGCGCTGAACGACCTCGCCCGGGCGGAGGCGCTGGCCGCGGCCGGCGATCGCGACGCCGCGCAGGCCGCCCTCGACGCGGTCTTCGCGGCGGCCGAGCAGCCTCGGCGCGCCGTGGCTGCGCGCACAGGCGCACGGGCTCGCGGGGCGGGCGCGTCTGTCGGGCGACGGCGAGCCCGACGCCGCGCCCGTCGCAGCGGCCGAGCCGGACGATCCGTTCGGGCTGACCCCGCGCGAGCGGCAGGTGCTCGAGCTGCTCGCGCGCGGAGCGACGAACCGCGAGATCGGCGCCGAGCTGTTCATGGCGGAGAAGACCGCCAGCGTCCACGTCTCGCGGATCCTCGCGAAGCTGGACGTGCGCACGCGCACGGAGGCCGCCGCCGTCGCGTACCGGCTCGGGCTCGCCGCCTGACCGTCGCTTGACAGCCGCGAGTAACATACGTGCCGTATGTAACTCGTCCTCGGAGGGGCTCACCGTGTCCGACGTGCGCATCACCTACATCGGCGGTCCGACCGCGCTGATCGAGATCGGCCCGTGGCGGATCCTCACGGACCCGACGTTCGACCCGCCGGGCAAGCGCTACTTCTTCGGCTGGGGCACGGTCTCGCGCAAGCTCCAGGGGCCGGCGGTCGCCGTTCGCGGATCTCGAGCCGATCCACGCGGTGCTGGTGACGCACGACCACCACGGGGACAACCTCGATCCGACCGGGCGCGAGCTGCTGCCGCGGATGGGGCAGGTCATCACGACGGAGCCGGGGGCAAAGCGCCTCGGCGGGACGGCGCGGCGGCCTCGCGCCATGGGCCACGACGACGCTCGAGGCCGAGGGCCGGCCGCCGCTCGAGATCACCGCGACGCCCTGCCGCCACGGCCCGCCCGGGAGCCACCCGATCGTCGGCGACGTGATCGGCTTCGCGCTGCGCTGGGAGGGCCAGGACCACGGCGCCGCTCTGGATCTCGGGTGACACCGTCCTCTACGACGGCGTCCGCGAGGTCGCGAGGCAGGCTCGACGTCGGCACCGCGATCGTCCACCTCGGCGGCGTGCGCTTCCCCGTCTCCGGTCCGCTGCGGTACACGATGACCGCGGAGGACGCCGTCGAGCTCTGCGGCCTGCTCGACCCGCAGGCGATCGTGCCGATCCACTACGAGGGCTGGAAGCACTTCCGCCAGGGCCGCGCGGCCGCCGAGCGGGTCTTCACCGCGTCGCCGCTCGCCGAGCGGGTGCACTGGCTGGAGGCCGGCACGCCGACCGACCTCGCCGTGTGAGCGCGGTCGGCCGGCCGACGCTGACGACGCCGGAGGCCTGGGCGGCGGCGGCGCTCGACGAGATCGAGGACGCGGGCGTCCGCGGGCTGTCGGTGCAGTCGGTCGCGCGCCGCGTCGGCGTCAGCAAGGGCGGCGCTCTACCACCACTTCTCGCGGCCGCCGGGCGCTCCTGCGCGCCGCGCTCGCGCTGTGGGAGTCGCGGCAGGTGACCGCGCTCGGGGAGCGCTTCGACGCGATCGCCGATCCGCGGCTGCGCCTGCACGAGCTGCTGATCTACTCCGGCATCGAGATCCAGCCGACCGTGATCGTCCAGTTCATGGCGGCGGCGGACGACCCCGACGTGGCCGCGGTGCTCGCGCGCTCGCAGGCCGCGCGGATCGCGCTGCTGCGGCGCATCTTCACCCAGCTCGGAGCGAGCCGCGCCGTCGCCGAGCACCGCGCGATCCTGGCCTACGGGCACTACCTCGGCCTCGCCCAGCTGCGCCGCCAGGACCCCGAGCTGCTGGGGACGCCGGCGCGCATGCGCGCGCATCTGCGCCAGCTCGAGGCGGGCCTGCTGGAGGGGCTCTGAGCGGACAGTCGACGACGATGCGGCGATGAGTTTCGGCGGCCGTGCGGGTCTACATCTCCAGCACGACCACCGAAGCCGGAGGGCCGATGCCCGCCGCAGACCGCCGCCTGATCGCCTTCGCCATCTACGGTCCGATCGCGCGCGCAGACCTGCCGGGTCTGTGCGCGAGGGTCTGCTCGCTGCTCGAGCGCCGCCGTCGCGGACGTCGCCCTGTGTGACGTCCGCGACGTGCCGGCCGACGCCGTCACCGTCGACGCGCTCGCGCAGCTCCAGCTCGCGGCCCGGCGCCGCGGCTGCCAGGTCCGGCTGCAGAACACCACGCGCGAGCTGCGCGACCTCGTCGACCTGATGGGGCTCGGCGAGGTCGTCGTGCAGGACGACGCTACGCGCTGAGCCGCGGCGGCAGGCCGAACAGCGGGAACACCCGCTCGGTGTCGAGGAAGAACGTGAACTCGACGATCTTCCCGTCCTCGATCTCGAGCACCTGGAGCGCCCAGGGGTCGTAGCCCTCGCCGGTCTCGCTCGGCTTGTACTGGCCGAACGCGGGCGAGCCGTTCGCGGACACCGTCGGGATCACGCGCGACCCCCGGCAGCCGGCGCCCTGCCCGACCCACCAGCCGAGGATGTCGTCGCGGCCGCTCAGCCACAGCTCGTACGGCGGCATCGACTGCGTCGCGTCCTCGCGGATCAGCGCGGTCAGCGCCTCCATGTCGTAGCGCTCGAACGCGTCGGCGAAGCGCGTCGAGCAGCTCCTGGTCGGGAGCGTCGAGCGACGCCGGCTCGACGTCGCCCGAGCTGAGGTCGATCGCGTCGAGCGTCGCCCGCGCGCGCTGCAGCGCGCTGTTGACCGACGCCACGCTCGTCTCGAGCAGTTCGGCGACCTCGCTCGCCTTCCAGCGCAGCACCTCGCAGAGGATCAGCACCGCGCGCTGGCGGGCGGGCAGGTGCTGGATGCGCGGCGATGAAGGCCAGCCGCAGCGTCTCCCGCGACGCGGCGACGTCGGCCGGGTCACCGTCGGGCGTGAGGACGAGCCCGTCCGGGACCGGCTCGATCCAGGTGACCTCCGGCAGCGTGCTCGCCGATCGGGCCGTCCGGCGAGCGCGCGGGCCCGAGGTCCATCGGCCGCGCGCGCCGCTGGCCCGCGCTCAGCATGTCGAGGCAGACGTTCGTCGCGATCCGGTAGAGCCACGAGCGCAGCGCGGCGCGGCCCTCGAAGCGGTCGAGGCCCTTCCACGCGCGCAGCATCGTGTCCTGGACGGCGTCCTCGGCCTCGAACGGCGAGCCGAGCATCCGGTAGCAGTAGGCGGTCAGCTCGCGGCGGTGCGGCTCGAGGCGCGCGGCGGCGGGCGCGGCGGACAGCGGGGACGCCTCCATGCGCCGGAATCTACCGGGGCCGCTCCGGAGCGTGCGCGCGGATACTCTCCGCGCCATGCGCCGGCTCGCCATCATCGTCGTCGCCGTGACCTGCGCGGCCGTCCTCGCCCGCCACGGCGTCGGCCCGGCTGCCGAGGCCCGCGTCGACGGCGATCGTCCCGGGCACGTCGATCGGCGGCGTCAGCATCGGCATGACCGTGAGGCGCGCGCTCCAGCGCTGGGGCTCGGGCAGCAACTGCACCGCGGCGACGATCCGCCGGTCCTGCACCTGGACCGGGTCCGGCACCCAGGGGACCGCGTCCTTCACCGTCGGCTTCGACGGGAAGGTCCGCAGCGTCTCGATCACGGCGGGCCACAACGAGCGCAGCCTCATCTACAAGGGCCCGCTCCAGGGGTGGAAGACGAGCCGGGGGGTGCACCTCGGCGTCACGGCGGCGTCGGTCCTCAAGGCCTACCCGAAGGCGCGCAACTCGCATGCCGGCCCGCAGCTCGGGACGCGGCGCGCGCTCGACGATCTTCACGAGCTCCTCACGCCGGATCTCGCAGATCTACATCGGGCCGCCGTTCTAGTCAGACCGCGAGCGTCGACGCGTACGCACGTCAGCGAGCCGGCACCCAGCCCGCCGGGAACGCGCCGGCGGGCACGTCGCCCGGGTAGTCGTCGAACCAGCGGCGGGCGAGCTGCTCGGCGGGGCGGCCCTCGATCAGCGGGCGCAGGTCGCCGATCGTGAGCAGCACGAGCAGCGTCGCGCCGATCTGCAGGTCGGCGGCGGTCGGGTGCTCGCCTGCCGACGATGCCCTCGCGCGGCGAGCGCGTCGATGTGGTCGATCTTGGCCGGCAGCCCGGCGAGGTCCTCGGCCAGCTGCACGGCCGTGATCCCGTGGTAGGGCCACCACCGCTGCGTGGCCGCGATCGCGAAGTCGGTCCCGGCCGGGTCGAGCGGCGGAGCGCCCGGGCCCGCGAACGTCCCCATCGACTCCGGGCGGAAGTACAGCGCGCCCCACGGCAGCCGGCGCCCGAGGTCCTGCAGCTCGTCGTCGCCCCAGCGCTCGGCCTCGCGGACGGCGTCCGCGATCGGGGCGGGGTAGAGCGACGGCTCGGGGTCGAGCTCCTCCAGGCGGGCGAGGATCGCGCGCGAGCCGTGGACCGGCTCGTCGTCGACCAGCATGCCGGGGACCGTGCGGTTGCCCTCGCCGTAGATCGCCTCGAGCTCGGCGTTGTGCGGCCCGGCGTGCATCGTGACGATCTCGGCGTCGAGGCCCTTCACGCGCAGCGCCGCCTCGACGGTCTTGCACGGGTGGGACGGGGGCAGGACGTGGAGCGTGAGCGTGGGGGCCATGGCGGGCAGCCTATGCAGCGCGCTAGCCTCGCGCGGCCATGTCCCTCGCCCGCCCCCGCCGGCTCGCACTCGCGGCGATCATCGTCGCGGCGACGCTGGGCGGCTGCGGAGGCGGGACGGCGGCGACGGCGACGCGTCCAGGCGGATCACCGAGGTGCTGCAGACGGGCCTGACGTCGAACGACCCGGCGACGATCTGCGACCGGTCGCTCAGCACGGGCCTCGTCGCGCGGGTCTACGGCGAGCAAGGACCGCTGTCTGGCGGTCGAGCGGAGCGCCGCGGCGTCGCGCGGGGCGGCGGGCTCCGCCGTGGTCTCGCAGATCAAGGTCGACGGCGACCACGGGACGGCGTTCGTCACGCTGCACGGAGGCGACCAGGACGGTGCGCGCGGCGCGCTCACGGTCGTGCGCCAGGACGGCGCCTGGCGCCTGGACGACCTCTCGACGGCGTTCCTGCGCTCGGAGTTCAACGCCGGCCTGCAGCGGCCAGCAGCTTCAGGCGAACCTCATCGACTGCGTCGGCAAGCGCGTCGTCGGGCTCGACGACGCGGCGCTGCGCGCCCTCGCGTTCGGGGCGATGGGCGGCAAGGCCCGAGGCGCAGGCGCAGCTTCGGGACCTCGTGACCGCCTGCATCCAGTCGCTCTCCAGCCCGTCCTCCGGGCAGGTCAGCTAGTAGCCGGTCTAGTACGGGTCCTTCGGCGAGCGGTCGCCGGACAGCGAGTCGGTCGTCCGCGTCGTCAGCTCCTCGACCGCGTCCGCGACGTGGACCCGGTCGATGTGATGGTCGCCGCGGGCGACGCGCAGCCGGTGGGCCTCGAGCAGCACCGCCGCGTGCGTCGAGCCGTGCGGCGGCTCGAAGCGGTAGGAGGCGAGCTCGATCAGCAGCCCGAACGGATCGGTGAAGTAGATCGAGTCCATGAAGCCGCGGTCCTTGACGCCGCTGTGCTCGATGCCGCGCTCGTCGAGCCGCTCGACCGTCTGCGCGAACGTGGCCTGCGAGATCGCGAACGCGATGTGGTGCACGCACCCGGGATCCATCGGCGTGCGGCCCGGATCGCCCTCGCGCTCCTCGTTGGTGAAGACGGTGATCAGCCGTCCGTCACCGGGATCGAAGTAGAGGTGGCTCTCGCCGGGGTTGTCGAGGTTCGGCTGCTCGAAGACGAACGGCATCCCGAGCAGGCCCTCCCAGAAGTCGATCGACGTCTGGCGCCCGGCGCCCGTGAGCGTGATGTGGTGGACGCCCTGCGACTGGATCTTGCGCATGCCTCAGAGCATGTCAGGAGGTTCCGTACGCGGACAAGGGACCGTCCGTGTAGGAGCCGGCGCGCGTCCACGTCGCGCGGGAGCGTCGTGAGCGTCGTCTGACTGCTGGTCTCGGCTGCGCCCGCGGTCGTGCCGCGGTCGCGGAAGCGCACGACCCCCGACCCGCTCGGCCCGAGCACCGCGATCCAGTAGCTCGCGCCGGAGGCGATCGTCGCCGAGGGCACCGTGACGGTGTTCCAGGCAGCCTGCCAGCGGCGTCGTGATCGTCGCCTGCGAGACGAGCGCGGCGGGGTGCCCGCCGCTGTCGGCGTAGACGCCGACGACGACCTTCGTCGCGGTCGAGGAGGCGTCGAGGTAGAGCTTGAGGTTCGTGAGCGCGCCGGCGGCGATCGCGGTCGTCTTGAACGCCTCGGCCTGGCCGGCGTTGTTGAAGTCGATGCTCGGCTCGACGACGGTGTTCCCGAGCAGCGTCACGCCGGGCGGCGCGATGACGTTCGAGACGGTGACCGTCACGGCCGTCGTCGTGCTCGTGTTGCCCAGCGTGTCGCGCGCGACCGCGGTGAGCGTGTGCGTCCCGTTGGTCGCCGTGGCGCGTGTCCCAGGTGACCGAGTAGGGCGACGTCGTGTCCTCGGCGCCGAGGTTCGCGCCGTCGAGCTTGAACTGGACCCCGGCGACGCCGCTGGTGTCGGTCGCGGTCGCCGTGACGGCGGTGGAGCCGGAGACCGTCGAGCCGCCGGCCGGCGCGGTGATCGCAGCGACGGGGCCGACCGTGTCGGGCGGCGGGTTGTTGACGGTCACGGTGACCGTGGTCGCGGTGCTCGTGTTGTTCAGCGTGTCGCGGGCGACGGCGGTGAGCGTGTGCGAGCCGTTGGTCGCGCTTGTCGTGTTCCAGCTCGCGGAGTAGGGCGACGTGGTGTCCTCGGCGCCGAGGTTCGCGCCGTCGAGCTTGAACTGCACGCCGGCGACGCCGCTGGTGTCGGTCGCGGTCGCGGTGACCGTCGTCGTGCCGACGATCGT
Source organism: uncultured Actinomycetes bacterium (assembly GCA_963721255.1). Classification (GTDB taxonomy): domain Bacteria; phylum Actinomycetota; class Thermoleophilia; order Solirubrobacterales; family Solirubrobacteraceae; genus F1-60-MAGs163. The sequence goes on along the minus strand of CAVRIM010000017.1, from coordinate 7,468 downwards.
CGCGCCGTCGGCGGGCGCGAGATCGACCACCGCGGACCCGGGTGTCGACGGGGTTGTTCACCGTGACGGTGACGGCCGTCGTCGTGCTCGTGTTGTTGAGCGTGTCGCGGGCGACGGCGGTGAGCGTGTGCGTGCCGTTCGTCGCGGTGTCGTGTTCCAGCTCGCGGAGTAGGGCGACGTGGTGTCTTCGGCGCCGAGGTTCGCGCCGTCGAGCTTGAACTGCACGCCGGCGACGCCGCTGGTGTCCGTCGCGGTCGCGTGACGGTGTCGTGCCGAGGACCGTCGCGCCGTCGGCGGGCGCGCTGATCGCAGCGACCGGTCCGGTCGTGTCGGGCGGCGGGTTGTTCACGGTGACCGTGACGGTGGTCGCGGTGCTCGTGTTGTTGAGCGTGTCGCGGGCGACGGCGGTGAGCGTGTGCGTGCCGTTGGTCGCGGTCGTCGTGTTCCAGCTCGCGGAGTAGGGCGAGGTGGTGTCCTCGGTCGCCGAGGTTCGCGCCGTCGAGCTTGAACTGCACGCCGGCGACGCCGCTCGTGTCCGTCGCCGTCGCCGTGACGGTGGTCGTCCCGAGCACGGTCGCGCCGTCGGCGGGCGCGCTGATCGCGACGACCGGCCCGGTCGTGTCGGGCGGCGCGGCCGTCGTGAAGGTCCAGGAGGCGTCCGCGGCGAGCGGTGTCCCGTCGGAGGCCTTCGCCGCCGTGGTGACGGTCGCCGTGTACGTCGTCGAGTACGCGAGCGCCGCCGACGGGGTGAGCGTCGCCGTGCTCGTCGGCCCGTCGTAGCTCACCGTCGCGGCGACGGGGCTGCCGCCGGCGGGCGTGAGCTTGAAGCTCGTCCCGGTGAGCGTCGTCGCGTCCATCGCCCGCGAGAACGTGGCGGCCGGCTTCGCCGACGTCGCGACGCCCGTGGCGCCGCTCGCCGGGGTCATCGACGTGACCGCGGGCGCGATCGGGCCGGACGACGCCGGGACGACCTCGATCGCCGTGATCTCGGGGTCGTCGGCGGTGCCGTAGACGGACTTGATGCTCAGCGTGCCGTTCGTCACCGCGACGCCGCTGACGGTGCGCACGAGCGCGGTGCGCACGCCGGCCGTCGCGCAGATGTCGAGGTTCTTGATGTCCGGCGAGAGCGGTCGTGTTGAGCACGTCCATCGAGAAGATCCGCTTGCCGGCGCAGCCGGCGGCGGACGTGCCGTAGTAGAGCTCGGCGAAGTGCATGCGCACGTCGTAGGTGCCGTTCGCCACCGGGATCGCGTAGGTGAACTGGCCCCAGCGCTCGTCCTGGTAGAGCGCCTGGTCGTTCGTCCCCGAGATCGCCTGGTTCGTCGAGTAGCTCTGCCCGCCCGTGACGAGCGAGTCGGCGCGGAAGCTCGCGCCGGTGACGGAGGTGACCGCCGGGCCGCCGGCGTTGATCCGCGTCGGGTCGGTCGCGCTCGCCTGGGTCGTCGCCGTGACCTCGGACGACGCGGCGGACTGGACGCCGGCCGTCACGGTCGTGACGACGTAGGAGTAGGCGGTCGAGGAGCTCAGGCCCGTGTCGGTGAACGTCGTGCCGCTGACGAGCGTGCCGTTGGCCCGCGACCCGAGCGGCAGGCCGCCGTCCCGCGGTGCGAGCGTGCGGTAGACGTTGTAGCCCGTGGCCCCGGCGACGGCGTTCCAGCTGAGGCGGATGCTGTCGGTCCCCGTGACGGTCGCCGTGACCCCGGTCGGGGCGGCCGGTCCGCTCGTGCTGCCGGCGTCCAGCTTGATGCCGGCGGGCGGCGTCGCGGGCAGCGCGTTCATGTCGGCGAGGATGTTCGTCGTCGCCTGCTGGATCCGGAGGTCCGGCTCGCCCTCGTTCGAGGGGTTCATCGCGAGGCCGCGGTTCCACCAGTTCGTGCCGGTGGTGACGACGGTGGCGCCGCTCGCCGCCTTGTACTTGACCATGTTCGAGACGGTCGAGCCCGGCGTCTGGTTCTGCGCCGAAGTTCTGGATCAGGTTGCCCGTGACCGGCGAGCCGGCGAGCGTCTTCGTGCCGGCGGGCTCGGCGCCGTTGGCGACGCGCGCGTCCCACTCCCAGCCGACGAGGTTCGTGCCGATCGACGTCGACGCTCCCGGCACCTGCGTGTCGAGGCCCGGTGTAGCGCCACACGCGGTCGGCGCCCTGCGTCGCGCTCACGACCAGCGGGAAGCCGGCGAAGTCGCGGTCGCCGACGTACATCGCGCCGCTGAGCCCGTTCTCCGGCTGGTTGATCCCCGCGGGGTCGCGCCAGGTGCCGGTCGGGATGCCGCTCGGGTCGGCGCCGCCGCTCTGCGTCGACTTGTAGGTGACCTGCTCGCGCGCGGGCGCGCCGGTGGGCGAGGGCTCGAAGCGGATCTTCCAGTAGACCTCGTTCGAGCCGGTGAAGAACACGTTCACCCCGGCGTCGCGGGCCTGGAGCGAGCGAGTCGTGCATGCCGCCCGACCAGTACTCGTCATGCGCCGGCGAGACGTACGCCTTGGCGTTGCGCACGAGCGTGGGGTTCAGCTCGAGGTCGGTGTTCGACGCGTAGCCGACGTCGTAGCCCTCCTGCTCGAGCCAGTAGACGGTCGCGATCTCGCTCTTCGTGTACCAGTCGCGCTGCCCGTCGAGCGTCTGGTTGAAGGGCCGGTCGAACGACACCTTCGCCGCGCGCGGAGCGTTCGTGACGGTGTTGCCGCAGCAGGAGTTGAAGTCGTAGAGCGAGCGCCCGCCGTAGTTGTTGTAGGCCTGGAAGGTCGAGAACGACGAGCCGTAGAGGACGTCGGGGTGGTGGGCGTCGTCGCGCACCGCGAGCAGGATCAGGTTGTCGTTCGAGTTGTCGTTGCGCACGACGCGCAGCACGTACATGCCCGACGGCCAGGACGCGGTCGTGCTGACCGAGGTGGAGACCGACCATGCGGAGCATTCGTAGAGCCCGGTCGAGTCGTTGTTCGTGCAGCCGGACTGCGCCGTCCCGGGGATGTTGCGCATCGTCGAGAAGAGCCGGGCGCCCGCGCCGCCGTAGTAGCCGGTGCGGTAGATCTCGACGTTGAACGTCGTCGAGTTCGACGAGTTCACCTTCAGGTCGACCGACTGCCCCTTGTTGATGCTCTGCGCCGTGGCGAAGCCCTCGATCCCGCCGGCCGCGACCGAGGCCGCGCTCTTCAGTCCCCAGCCGGCGTTCCCCGGGAAGCAGTTCTCCACGACCACGGGATTCCCGGCCGAGCACGAGGCCGATGCCGGCTTCGCCTGGACGGCGAGCGAGTTCGCCGACTCGACGCCGCCGACGACGGCCCGGACCGCGTAGTAGTAGGTCGTGCCGTTCTGGGCCGTCGCGTCGGTGAACGACGTCGGCGGCGGGAAGCCGACGAGGGTCCCGAACGGCGTCAGCGGCGTGGTGATCGTCGTCGCGCTCGTCCCGCGGTAGACCGTGTACTCCGAGGCGCCGGCCGCGGGCTGCCAGGCGATGCTGACCTTGCCGTCGAGCGCGACCGCGCTGACGCCCGACGGCGGAGCCGCCTGAGCCAGGCTTGCGGATGCACCGAACGCGAGGACGGCGACCGCTGTGATGAGGGCATGCTTCAGCCGCACGTGTTCGTCCTCCGAGGACGCACGAGCATTGTCGGCGCTCAGAGGGTGCTGGCGCTACTGGTCAAAGGTTCAGACCGCGGCGGCGCCGGAGCTTCGTCGTCGTCAGCGCGCCCGTGCTCGGTGGCTCCGCCGCCGAACGCGAATGTTGCGCGACGGGGTGGCGGGCAGCGCGCCCATGTCGGCGAGGATGTTCGTCGTCGCCTGCTGGATCCGCCGATCCGGCTCACCCTCGTTCGAGGGGTTCCTCGCGAGGCCGCGGTTCCACCAGTTCGTGCCGGTGGTGACGACGGTCGCGCCGCTCGCCGCCTTGTACTTGACCATGTTCGAGACGGTCGAGCCCGGCGTCTCGTTCTGGCCGAAGTTCTGGATCAGGTTGCCGGTCACGGGCGAGGCCGCGAGGGTCTTCGTCCCCGCGGGTTCGGCGCCGTTGGCGACGCGCGCGTCCCACTCCCAGCCGACGAGGTTCGAGCCGATCGAGGTGGAGGATCCGGGTGCCTGCCGGTCGAGGCCCGTGTAGCGCCACACGCGGTCGGCGCCCTGCGCCGCGCTGACGACGAGCGGGAAGCCGACGAAGTCACGGTCGCCGACGTACATCGCGCCGCTGAGGCTGTTCTCCGGCTGGTTGATCCCGGCCGGGTCGCGCCACGTGCCGGTCGGGATGCCGCTCGGGTCCGCGCCGCCGCTCTGCGTCGACTTGTAGCTGACCTGCTCGCGCGCGGGCACGCCGCCGGGCGAAGGCTCGAAGCGGATCTTCCAGTACACCGCGTTCGAGCCGGTGAAGAAGACGTTCACCCCGGCGTCGCGGGCCTGCACCAGGTTGTCGCGCATGCCGGCCGACCAGTACTCGTCATGCGCGGGTGACACATACGCCTTGGCGCTGCGGACGAGCGCCGGGTGCAGCTCGAGGTCGGTGTTCGACACGTAGCCGACGTCGTAGCCCTCCCGCTCGAGCCAGTACACCGTCGCGATCTCGCTCCTTCGTCGAACCAGTCGCGCTGCCCGTCGAGCGTCTGGTTGAAGGGGCGGTCGAACGACACCTTCGCCGCGCGCGGCGAGCCCGTGACCGTGTTGCCGCAGCAGGAGTTGAACTCGTAGAGCGACCGGTCGCCGTAGTTGTTGTACGCCTGGAAGGTGGTGAACGACGAGCCGTAGAGCAGGTCCGGGATCCCGGGCGTCGTTGCGCACCGCGAGCAGGATCAGGTTGTCGTTCGAGTTGTCGTTGCGCACCGACGCGCAGGACGTACATGCCCCGACGGCCAGGACGCGGTGGTGCTCACCGACGTGGACACCTCCACGCCGAGCACTCGTAGAGCCCGGTCGAGTCGTCGTTCGTGCAGCCGGTCTGCGCCGTCCCGGGGATGTCGCGCATCGTCGAGATCAGGCCGAGCGCCCGCGCCGCCGTAGTAGCCGGTGCGGTAGATCTCGACGTTGAACGTCGTCGAGTTCGACGAGTTCACCTTCAGGTCGACCGACTGGCCCTTGTTGATGCTCTGCGCCGTCGCGAAGCCCTCGATGCCGCCGGCGCGAGACCTGGGCCGCGCTCTTCAGGCCCCAGCCGCGGTTCCCCGGGAAGCAGTTCTCGACGACCACCGGGTTCCCGGAGGTGCAGGACGGTGCGACGGGCTCGGCCTGGACCGGAAGCGAGTTCGCCGACTCGCCGCCGCCGATCACCGCACGCACGGCGTAGGAGTACGTGGTTCCGTTCACCGCGGTGGGATCGGTGAACGACGTCGGTGGCGGAGATCTCCTGGCGGTGCGGGGAGGGGTGAGTGGCTTCGTGATCGACGTGGCGCTCGTGCCGCGGTAGACCTTGTACTCGGTGGCGCCGGCCACCGGCTGCCACGACAGGCGGACCTTGCCGCGGAGGGCGATTGCGCTGACGCCCGACGGCGGAGTCGCCTGGGCCAGGCCTGTGGAGTGCACCGAACGCGAGGACGGCGACCGCTGTGATGAGGACGAGCTTCAGGCCCACGTGAGCCCCTTCGAGGGGAGACCGGCATTCCGCCGGGCCAGGGCCGCCGATGATGGACGAACGTCCAGACGAGAGTCGCCGCTACGAGGCGAGCGCGACCGGCGCGGCGTCGTGCGCGCGCTCGATCCGTCGCCGCGCGAGCATTTCGGCCTCGTGCAGCGGCGTCTCGCCTGTCGCATCGGCCGCGGCGAGCAGCTCGCTGACGCGCTCACCGATCCGCATGACCTCCGAGCGCAGCTGCCCCTCGCCCCATCCGGCGCGCAGCGCATGGATGTGGATGACGCCGCCGGCATTGGCGATGAAGTCCGGCACGTAGCTGATGCCGCGACTCGGCGAGCGCACCGGCGATGCTCGGGCGCGACCAGCAGGTCGTTCGCCGCGCCGGCGACGATCCGGCAGCGCAGCCGCATCGAGCGTCTCCTCCGAGATCACCCGCGCGACCGCACACGGCGCGAGCACGTCGCACGCGGTGAAGAGGATCTCGCCGGCGTCGACCGCGCGGCCGCCGATCGCGGAGGCGACGTCGCGGGCGCGGGCGTCGTCGACGTCGGCGACGAGCACGCTCGCCCCGTCGCGCGCGAGCAGGCCGGCGAGGCTCGCGCCGACATGGCCGGCGCCCTGCACCGCGACGCTGACGCCGTGCAGGTCGTCCGCGCCGTCGGCATGGGCGACGGCGCTGCGGATCGCCGCCCACGTGCCGAGCGCGGTCCACGGCGAGGGATCCTCGGTGCTGCACGCGACGTCGGGCGCGACGGTCCCGACGACCGCCAGGTCCTCGATCGTCGTGCCCATGTCGACGCCGGGGATGTAGGCGCCGTCGAGCTCGGCGACGCAGCGCCCGAACGCCTCGAGCACGGCGCGGCGGTCGACGTCCTCGTCCTCCTTGAGGATCACCGACTTGCCGCCGCCGTAGGGGAGGCCCGCGGCGGCGTTCTTCAGCGTCATCGCAGCGGCGAGCCGGCCGGCCTCGGTGGCGGCGTCCGCCTCGGAGGCGTAGGCCTTCCAGCGCACGCCGCCGAGGGCGGGGCCGAGCGTCGTGTCGTCGACGGCGATCACGGCGCGCAGGCCGACGGAGGGGTCACGACACTCGTGGAGGCTCATCCGGGCAGGGAAGCGCGCGGGACCCGGCTTGGCCAGCGCATCGGGGGACTTCGGCCTCCGCGCGCAAGATCTTCGTCCTCAGAGCGCGGTCTCCGCGACGGAAACGTGCGTGCGCCGGGTCGGGTCAGTCGGGCGGCGGCAGCGGCGAGCCGGGCTTCGCGGCCGTGCTCAGGACCATCAGCGTCTTCGTGCCCGTCACCTTGCCCGAGTGGCGCAGGCGGTCGATGACGTCCTTGAGGTGCGCGACGTCCTGGGCGCGGATGTGGACGAGCGCGTCGGGATCGCCGGCGATCATGTAGACGGCCTGGATCTCCTGCGCCGCGGCGGCCGTCGCCTCGATGTCCTCGATCTGCGCCTGCGCGGAAAACCGCAGCTCAGTGAATGCTTCCAGCGGCCAGCCGAGCCGCGCGTAGTCGATCACCGCCGTGTAGCCGGTGATCACGCGGATGCGCTGCAGGCGGTCGATGCGGCGCTTCGTGGCGGCTGCGGACAGGCTCACGCGCCCGGCGATGTCGGCGACCGTGCGGCGCCCGTCCTCCGTGAGCAGCGCGAGGATCTCGCGGTCGGTGCCGTCCAGCGCAACGGTTCCCATGCGGGCAGGCTACCCCGGGGCGCAGGCCGCAACCACGCCGCGCAAGATCGTGCGCAGAATCGGGGACCTGAGCGTCTGAATCATGCGTGTGAGGCGCAGGAACTCGCTGTGTGAGCTGTGCTCACGCAGCGATCGACGCTTCCCTACGCGGATGGGAACCCTCGCGGTCACTCACGTTGCCGCACCCGCCGAGCCGGATCACCCCCCGGTCTCGCTCGACGACAAGTACACAA
>CAVRIM010000016.1:0-189878 GCA_963721255.1 uncultured Actinomycetes bacterium | reverse complement strand
GGCCGGATCAACGTTCTCTACGCGGGGAGGCTCACCCGTGAGAAGGGCGCCGACCTGCTGGCGGACACGTTCCTGCGTGCCCGCGCCGCCGAGCCGCGGCTGCACCTCTGCCTGGCGGGCGGCGGCCCCGAGGAGGACCTGCTGCGCCGACGGCTCGGTCGAGCACGCGACGTTCCTCGGCTGGCTCGAGGGTGACGATCTGGCCTGCGCGTACGCGAGCGCTGACGTGTTCCTCTTCGCGAGCCGCACGGACACCTTCGGCCAGGTGCTGCTCGAGGCGCAGGCGAGCGGCCTGCCGGTGGTGGCCGTCGACGAGGGCGGACCGCGCGGGATCGTTCGCGACGGCGTGACGGGCCTGCTGCGGGCGGCCGACCGCAGTCGCTCGCAGAGGCGATCATCACGCTCGTGCGTGAGCCCAGCTGGGCGGCAGAGCTCGCCGACAGGGCGCGGACCGACGTGAGCGCGCGAACCTGGGGCGCCTCCCTCGGGCGTCTCGCCGACGGCTACGCCAGTATCGATCGCCACGGCTCGGCAGCCGGCGCCTCGCGGATCGAGCGCGCAGCATGATCGCCGAGCGCCGGGAGATCGCGGTCGCGATCCATGACATCGAGCCGGCGACGTTCGAGCGCGTCGCGCTCGTGCGTGACTGGCTCGACGACCACGGAATCGATCGTGCGACCCTGCTGGTGGTCCCCGCCCCCGATCTGCATCCGCTGGGGGACCGCCACGACGGAGCTCGTCGAGTGGCTCGGAGAGCGACGCGTGCTGGGTGACGCGATCGCGCAGCACGGTCTCCGTGACCGCTGCCAATGGCGCACGCACTGGTCGCCCGCCACGCCATTCGCGCGCCCCCGCGGCCCGATGCCGAGTTCGCCGGGCTCGACGCGGACGAGACGCGCAGGGCCGTCGACTCCGGGTGGCGGATCCTGCGACTCGCAGGTCTCGCGCCGACCGGATTCGTCAGCCCCGGCCTACGCCTACACCCCTGCGCTGCATGCGACGCTGCCGCGCAGGTTCGCCTGGTGGGCCGGGATGAACCGCCTCTACATGCCCGACGGGCCGGCGCAGGGCACCGCGACCGGTCCGCTCCTCGCCGTCACCGCGGTCGGACGCGTACGGCGGCTCGCGGCCCCGTCGATGATTCGCGCCCGGGCCGCGCTGGCCGGCCGCATGCTGCGCCTGGACGTCAAGCCGAGCGACCTCGAGAGCCGCCGCCACGTCGCCGCGCTCGAGCGCGTGCTCGTGGCGGCGCGGGGCCGCGTGCCCGTCACCCTTGACGAGGTGGCTTCCAGCGCGCCCACGTCGCGCGCGGAAGCCCTGCGACCTCCCGCGCCCGGCGTAGCCCGGCGGTCGCAGATCGAATGCGACGGCGAGCGTCTTCAGCAGGTCGTAGTGATCGAGCGGGGTGCTGACGAACTTCCCGGCACCCGCGAGCGGTCAGAGCACGAGCGCGCCGGTCCGCCCGCCGCCGCCGGTCGTCAGGTCGCCCCCCTGCCACGGCCGCTTCGCGCAGCACGCGCTCGTGTCCGCGCCGTCGACGCCCTGGGGCGCCTCGTCGGCGAGGATCACGATCGCGCCGGCGTCGGCGTACGCCGGCGACGCGAGGATCGGCGGTACGACGCGCTCCAGGAACGCGTTCGCGGGCGGCAGCCCCGCCGCGGTCCCGGGGGCGCACGGCGTGGGGCTGCCGTCCTCGCAGGGGCCCGGGACGATGTAGGACAGCGTCGGCGTCGTCTTCGCAGCCGCCAGGTCGGCGGCGAGCGGCGCCAGAGCCGGTCACGCGGTCGGCACAGGTCGCGTCGTCGATGATCGTGTGGAAGGCGAGAACGGAACGCGCGGCGCCGGGAAGGCGGCGCCTGCGACCGGCCTCGGGCATGGCGTGGCGCCGTCGAGCGCGCCCGCGTAGGCGTGCCACGTCTGCTTGTGGACGCCGAGCAGGTCTGCGATCGAGAACACGTCGGTCGAGTAGAGGCAGCCGGTCCCTGCCGCCTGGTCGTCGTCGCCGACGGTGCCCGGCGTGACGTCGGACACGCTCGGGCACCCGCTCTGCGTGGCGGCGTTGGGACTCTCGCCGGAGACGAGCGCGACGCCGTTCGCCATGCCACCGCTCGTCACGCCGTAGTAGTGGGAGAGCACGGTGCCCTTCGCCGCCAGGTCCTTGGCGAGGTACGGCGCACCGCCCTCAGGATCGAACAGCGTGTCGTAGCCCTGGTCGGCGAGCGAGATCACCCACACATGCTTCAGCGGCGGCGTGGCCGGCGTGTCGCCCGTGCTGCCGTCGCTGCTGCTCGGCGCGGTCGTCCCGCTGCCCGACGACGTGTCCGTCGACGACGTCGAGTCGCTGCTGGTGCCGTTGCCGGCCCGCTGCTGCTGCCCGCATCGGCGGTCGACGGAGCGGACGTCACTGCGGTGTCGGCCGGAGTGGTCGTAACTGCGGTGGACGCGGGCGCGACCGTGTCGGTCGTCGCCGACGACCCGCGCGACGGGCTCGAGCGGCCGCGGTCGTCACCGTGGGCGTCGCGGCCATGATCGCGATCGGCGACGCCCCGTCGCCGCCGCTCGTCGTGCGTGCGCCCGCCCAGGCGCCGATCCCGAGCACGAACGCGAACACCGCCACGGCGAGCTGGAGTGAGACGTCCCAGCCGGGAAGCAGCGCCAGCCGCCCGCGGACGCCGGGCGGCGTCCGCCACGGCCGCGGTCGTCGCCGGCGCGGGGACGGCGAGCAGCTCGCGGACGTCCGGCCCGGGCGGCCGCGTTCCCGGTGCCGCAGTTCAGGCAGTAGCGCTGGTCGACCGCGAGCGTCGCATCGCAGGATGCGCACGCCGTCCCGTGCGGGGAGCTGTCTGACGACGTCGCCACGAGTGCACCGGAGGCTGACGCCTCGGTGTCATCGTCCTGTGAAGATCCGGCGAACGCTCAGCGCTTGGCGGAACGGACCTTCAGCTTGACCTTGACCGCGTAGCGGCTGGGCTTCAGCGGCACCGCGGGGTTCTCGATCGCGCTGAGCCGGCCGATCAGCCGGTTCCACTGGCCGGGCGCGAGCACCGCGGCGGTGGCACGGCCGGTCTGGTCGTTGTTGCCGTAGAGCGGGTGGAACCCGACGTGGATGTGGTCGTAGTGGTCGCTCATCGCGAACGTGTTGTCGGTCCCGGCGTACTGCATCAGCGTGATGATCTGATGCGGCTTCATCGTGCCCTGGAGCGTCAGCAGCCTGCGCACCGTGATGTCGGTGATCGAGCCCTCGCCCTGATGCCCGACGATCGGCGTGCCGTTGATCGCGACGATGTCGACGGCGTTGCCGCTCGAGTGCTCGGAGACGTTGCCGCTCGTCGTGAGGTAGCTGTGGCCGCAGCGCAGGGTGCCGACCGTCGGCTTCAGCCCGCTCGACGCCAGGAACTCGAGCGTCGCGAGCACGCGCCGGTCGATGATCCCGGCCTGGATGTCCTGGCGCCCGCACTGGTAGATCGAGATGTCCGGGTTGGAGAGCACGCGGCGCTCGAGCGCCTCCTTGCCCATCAGCAGGACCTGGCCGACCGAGGCGCCTGCGCCGCCGAGACCCGCGCTCTGCGCGCGGTAGAGATGCGTGGAGTCCAGGAGGCGCCAGCCGTCGAGGATCGGCGTCGGGTCGATCCGCGGCGCCGACGTGCCCGACGGGCGGATCTCGAAGCGGGCGTGGGTCTGCTTGCCCCATCGCAGCGAGGCCTTGCCGACGCGGCCGAGGATCGTGCCGGCGATGACGCGTGAGTTCTTGCGCAGCGGCTGCAGCGCCACCTGATTCACGCGCAGGGCGTAGGGCCGCGCGAGGTACTGGCCCAGCGCGCCGCCTGAGACCGGCTGCGACGCCGGCGCGGCGGGCGTCTGCGTGAGCTGGCGCTGACCCCCCGCGGCGAGCGCCTGCGGGCGCTGGGGGTTGGCGAACAGGCGCTCCTTGACGGGCTTCACCGCAGCGGGCGCGCCGGCGCTGGGGTCAGGCGCGCTGGCGGTGTTCGCCGGGCCGCTGCCACGCTTGCCGGCGGTCGCCGCGCTGGTGGGCGCCGGATCGGACTCGGGCGCGCGCGTCGCGGTGCTCGCCGCCTTCGCGGCCGCGTTGCGATCCGGGCGCGGCACGACGTGCATCGCGCTGAGGCCCGCGAGGTGACCGTAGGTGTACGTGTTGCCGTAGGCGTCGCGCACCTGGATGAAGCGGCCGAGCCGCTTGCTGCGGCCCATCGCGACGACGCGGCCGTCCTGCACCGCGATCACCGCGGCTCCGTCGGCGGCGGAGATGTCGACGCCGGTTCGCCCGCTGGTGCCCGCGACCGAGACCGAGGCGTTGTCGCCCGTGGCCTTCTTGGACGCCGCGTACGCGCCTGCGTAGGTGGCATCGCCGACGACGGGGAAGCGGCCCATCGTGAGGCCGGTCAGCGCCCCGACGACGTCCGGCGGCAGCGCGGCCAGCGCACTCGCGCGGCTGAGCACGTCGTTCACGTACCAGTCGGCGTTGTTGTAGGCGAAGATGGCGCGTCGCAGGTCGGTGTCGGCGCCCGGCGGCGCGCAGGTAGCGCGCGGCCGCGAAGATCGCGTCGACCGGGTTGTAGGGGTGCCTTGCGGCCGTCGGCGTTCCCGTCGACGCCGTACGTCGCCCAGGTCCCCGGCATGAACTGCATCCAGCCGACGGCGCCCGCGGAGCTCACGCTGAGGTTGCGCCCGTAGTCGGTCTCGATCTCGTTGATCGCCGCGAGGACCTCCCAGCGCACGCCGTACTCGACGCCGGCCGCCTGGTAGATCGGGAGCAGGAACGGCGGGATCCGCAGCGAGTCGATCACGACGTTCGGGACGACGCTGACCGGCGGTGCGAGCAGCGGCGAGGGCAGGTTGCCGAACGGGTCGGTGGGTGTGCCCCCGGCGGTCGGAACCGCCGTGTCCGCGCCGCTCTTGGCCTCTTCCTTGAGGAAGCGGCGAGCTCCCGCGCGGCGCTGCTCGGCTGCGCTCTGCGGCGTCTTCGACGCGGCGGGCGGCAGTTTGTCGACCTGTACCTCGAGCGTGCCGAGATCGGTCGGCGCGGTCGGGTCCGCGACCGGGGCGGGCGTGGCCGGCGCAGGGGTCGTCGAGGCGGGCCCCGGCGTGGCCGCCGCGGGGCCCTGGCCGCTGTCGGCCGGCGCCTGTCCCTGCGCCTCGTCTTGTGCCGAAGCCGAACCCGCCATCGCAGCAGCTGCTGCGATGGCGGCCGCGGAAACGGCCGCTGCGTTCCTCCTGCGCATCACGTAGGAGTGTCTTCTACCGGAAATAGCTGGCTTTCGCACGGTCATCAGTACAGCGCACCCCCGTCGTGCGGCGCGCCACATCGCTTCTGCCCGCCCGGATCGACCTGCAAACGACCCTGATCACGCGGTCCCCGTGAGGTCCCGCTCGCGCACGAGCACCAGCGTCAGCGGGACGGCCGCGAACGCGACGCAGGCGGCGACGAGGAAGATCTCCCGCAGGGCGCTGGTGAATGCCGCCGGCGCGATCACGCCTGCGGCGCCCTGCCCTCCCAGCTCGTGCTGGAAGATCGCGCCGAGGGCCGCGATGCCCACGGCGATGCCGAGTTGCCGGAACGTGTTGTTCACGCCCGACGCGAGACCGGTCCGCTCCTCGGACAGCACGCCGACCATCGCCGCCGCCAGCGCCGGGGAGATCACCCCGATCCCCACGCCGCCGACGATGAAGCCGGGAAGCAGCACGGTCCAGTCCGAGGTCGCGTCGACGGTGCGCATCAGCAGCAGACCGGTCCCGATCAGCCCCAGGCCGAGGCTCAGCAGGTACTTGAGCGGCACGCGCCCTGTGAGGCTGCCCGAGATCGGGGCGACGAGGAACAGCGCCAGCGTCAGGGGGAGCAGGCGCAGGCCGGTGCCGACCGGCGAGAACCCGAGCAGGTCCTGGAAGTAGATCGCGAGGAACAGGAACAGCGGATACAGCGCGAACGACTGGGCGAACGCGACGATCGCGGTGCCGGTGAACGCCGGGATCCGGAACAGGCGCAGGTCGAGCATCGGCGCGCGCCCGCGCAGCTCGATCACGATGAACGCGGCGAGGAGCGCGCCGCCCGCCGCAAACGCCCCGACGATTCGCGGGCTGCCCCAGCCGTCAGCATTGCCGCGGATCAGCGCGTACACGAGCAGGAAGCAGGAGAGCGTGAACGCCGCGAGGCCGGCGCGGTCGATGCGCTGTCCGCGCGGATCGCGCGACTCGCGAACGCCTGTCGCGGTGATCCAGGCGAGCGCCGCGCCGAGCGGCAGGTTCACGAGGAAGATCCAGCGCCAGCCCAGCGCATCGACGAGCGCGCCCCCCGCGAGTGGCCCGAGCGCGAGCGCGGCTCCCGTGATCGCGCCCCAGATCCCGAGCGCACGTCCGCGCGCCGGCCCGCGGTAGGCGTCCGCGAGGATCGCCAGCGAGCTGGCGAACATCGCCGCGCCGCCGACGCCCTGGAGCGCGCGGGCGACGTCGAGCAGCGTCGCCGTGCCCGCCGCGGCGCAGAGCAGCGAGGCGCCGGTGAAGACCGCGATCCCGGCGAGGAAGAGGCGACGCCGGCCGAAGCGGTCGGCCAGCGAGCCCGCGGTCAGCAGCACCGCCGCGAGCGTCAGCGCGTAGGCGTCGATCACCCACTGAAGCTCGGAGAAGCTCGCGTGAAGGCTGTCCTGGATCGCGGGCAGCGCGACGTTCACCGCGGTGACGTCGAGCAGCAGCAGTGCGGTGGCGCCCGACGCGGCGAGGAGCGTGTGGTCGCGCCGTATCACGCCTGCGCGAGGACGTCGCGCGCCGGGTGGCGTGATGGGTGCGTCGGCAGGAGCAGCGAGATCAGCGCCGGCCGCGAGCACGAACGCGACGGACGCCCACAGGCACGCCTCGAGGCCGTGCCACTGGTAGAGCAGCCCGGAGAGCACCGTCCCGGCGAGCCGGCCGCAGGCGTTGGCCATGTAGTAGAAGCCGACGTTCATCGCGACCTTGTCGCCGTCCGCGTAGGCCAGGATCAGGTACGAGTGGACGGCGGAGTTCAGCGCGAAGACGACGCCGAACACGATCAGGCCGCCGACGAGCACCGTGGTCGGGTCGACGCCGGCGCCGAGGGCGATGGCGATCGCCGCCGGGAACGCGGCGAGCACGAACGCCAGCCGCGTCGCGGTGCGTCCGTCGGGGGCGCCGTGCTCGGCGCTGCGCTGCCGCACCAGGCGCGGCGCGGAGGCCTGGACGATGCCGTAGCCGATCACCCAGATCGCCATGAACGTGCCGACCTGCCAGAAGCTCCAGCCGAGCACGGTGCGCAGGTACACGGGCAGGCCGACGACGAACCACACGTCGCGCGAGGCGAAGAGGAAGATCCGCGCGGCGGCGAGGATGTTGACCGCGCGGTTGTTCGAGAACATGTGCTGGAACTTCGCCTTGCGGTCGGCGCGCCCGAGGCCGCCGTGCATGAACGGGACCGTCAGGACGAGCGCGGCGAGCACCATCGCGGCGAGCAGCAGCATCGCGGTCTGGAAGCTCGTGACCGTGAGCAGCAGGCCGCCGAGGAAGAAGCCGACGCCCTTGAGCGCGTTCTTCGAGCCGGTGAGGATCGCGACCCAGCGGTAGAGCGCGCCGGGCGCGTCGTCGGCGACGACGAGCTTCACCGCGCTCTTGGAGCTCATCTTCGTGAGGTCCTTGGCGATGCCCGAGAGCGCCTGGGCGACCATGACGTAGCCGACGACCAGCCACGCGCTCGGGCGCGAGCGCCGAGCATCAGCAGCGCGACGATCTGGACGACGAGGCCCATGACCAGCGTCGTCTTGAGCCCGAAGCGCGCGGCGAGGAAGCCGCCGACGAGGTTCGTGATGATCCCGAAGATCTCGTAGAAGGCGAAGACCGTCGCGAGCTGGAACGGCGTGTAGCCGAGCCCGTAGAAGTAGAAGAGGACGAGCATGCCGGATCGCGCCGTCGGCGATCGTGTCGGCCCAGTAGGCCGCGGTGACGAGCACGTAGTTGTGCAGGTCCCCGCTGCTGGCGTGTCGCGGCGGCGTCGGTCATCGCGGTCAGTCGAGGCTGCTCGGCGACCAGTGCGGGCCAGCTCGACGAGCCGGTTCGCGTAGCCCCACTCGTTGTCGTACCAGGCGAGGATCTTGACCTGCGTCTCGTCGGTGACCATCGTGGAGAGCGCGTCGACGATGCCCGAGCGCGGGTCGTCCTTGTAGTCGACCGAGACGAGCGGGCGCTCCTCGTAGCCGAGGATGCCCGGCGAGCGGGCCGTCGGCGGCGGCGCGCAGCAGCCCGTTGACCTCCTCGACGGTGGTCGGGCGCGCGACCTCGAAGACGCAGTCGGTCAGCGACGCGTTCAGCAGCGGCACGCGGACGGCGAGCCCGTCGAGCCTGCCCTGGAGCTCGGGGAAGATCAGGCCGATCGCGGTCGCCGACCCGGTCGTCGTCGGGATCAGCGACATGCCGGCGGCGCGCGCGCGGCGCAGGTCCTTGTGCGGCGCGTCGACGATCGTCTGGGTGTTCGTCAGGTCGTGCAGCGTCGTGATCGAGCCGCGCTCGATGCCGAGCCCTTCGTGGATCACCTTCACGACCGGCGCCAGGCAGTTCGTGGTGCACGACGCGGCGGTGACGATGTCGTGCACGTCCGGGGTCGTAGCAGCTGGTCGTTGACGCCGACGACGACGTTCAGCGCGCGATCGTCCTTGACGGGTGCGGCGACGATGACCTTGCGCACGCCGCGCTCGAAGTAGCGCGGCGAGCAGCTCGGGCGTGCGAAACCGGCCGGTGCACTCGAGCACGACGTCGACGCCGAGCTCGTCCCACGGGACGTCGCCGGGGTCCGCGGCCGCCGGTGTACGCGATGCTCGGTCCCGTCGATCGTGCAGCCGGTCTCTGCGGCTCCGCGAGGCCTCGCGGTCCCAGCGTCCGTGCACGGAGTCGAACGTCGAGCAGGTGCGCCGCGGTCGCGGCGTCGCCGTGCAGCTCGTTGACGTGCGCGAACTCGAGGTCGGGTCCGTCCCAGGCGGCGCGCAGCGCGAGGCGTCCCATGCGCCCGAAGCCGTTGATCCCGATGCGTGTCATGCAGCCCCCTGCTCGGGTGTGGTCGGTGGCGCCGTCGAGCGTGCGAACGAGGTCCTCGACGCGGCGGGTGATGTCGTCGCGCGTCAGGCGGACGATGTCGACTGGCTGCCCGGTGGGATCCGGGAGGTCCCAGTCGAGGTACTGCTTGCCCGGGATGTACGGGCAGGCGTCCCCGCAGCCCATGGTGACGACCACGTCCGCTTGCTCGGCCAGGTCGTCCGTGAGCTGGTGCGGCCTGCGCCCTGAAAGGTCAATGCCGATCTCACGCATCACCTCGACCACGGCGGGATGCACGTGCCCGTCAGGGTCGGCCAGCGTGCCGGCCGACAGGGCGCGATGACGCCCGTGGGCGCTTCGCTCGAACAGCGCGGCGCTCATCTGGGAGCGCCCGGCGTTGTGTAGGCAGACGAAGAGGACTGTGGACATGGCCGGTGCGTTCAGCGGGTCAGCGGTGCGCGGCGAAGGACCGGTGAGAGCATCGGGGCCTGGGGTTTCCGGCTCCGGCCAGTGCCAGCGGCGGCGCAGCCAGAGCGCGACGTAGACCAGCGCGACGAGCACCGGCACCTCGATGAGCGGCCCGACGACTCCGGCGAGAGCCTGCCCGGAGGTGGCGCCCCACACGCCGACGGCGACGGCGATCGCCAGCTCGAAGTCGTTGGAGGCGACGGTGAACGCCATCGTCGCGGTCTTCGGGTAGCCGAAGCTCATCGCGCGGCCGACGCCGAACCCGAGCACCCACATGACCAGGAAGTACGCGAGCAGCGGCAGGGCGATCCGCGCGACGGTCAGCGGGTCGGCGGTGATCGCGTCGCCCTGGATGGCGAACAGCAGCACGATCGTGAACAGCAGCCCGTAGAGGGTGATCGGCGCGATGCGCGGGATGAACCGCGACTCGAACCACTCGCGGCCGTGCGTGCGCAGGCCCCAGCGGCGTGTGAGGTAGCCGGCGGTCAGCGGGATGCCGAGGAAGATCAGCACCGTGCGCGCGACCTCCCAGACACCGACCTGGAAGCCCTGGTTGTCCAGGCCCGAGCAGGTCGGGGAGCGCGTTGAGGTAGAACCAGCCGAGCAGCGCGTAGGCGACGACCTGGAAGATCGCGTTGAACACGACGAGGATCGCGGCGCGGTCGTTGTCGCCGCCGGCGAGGTCGTTCCAGACGAGCACCATGGCGATGCAGCGCGCGAGGCCGACGACGATCACGCCCGGTGCGGTACGCGGGCTCGTCGGCGAGGAACAGCCACGCGAGCGCGAACATCAGCGCCGGCCCGACGACCCACGAGAGGAACAGCGCGACGCCGAACATGCGCCGGTCGCGCTCGCCGCGCATCGTCCCGAGGTCCTCGTAGCGGACCTTCGTGAGGACCGGGTACATCATGAGCAGCAGCCCGAGCGCGATCGGCAGGCTGACCGTCCCGACCTTCAGCTTGTCCAGGGAGTCGTTGAGGCCGGGGATCAGCGAGCCGAGCGCCAGGCCGCCGGCCATCGCCAGCGCGATCCACAGCGGCAGGAAGCGGTCGAGCGTGGAGAGACGGCGAAGGACGTCCTGTTCTTCGGCGCTTGTCACAGCCATGGCCCTGAGCCTATCCATTGACAAACGTCATTTCAATCGGTATTCATGGATAGATGAGCCGTCGATATGCAGCTGGCCCCCAAGCGCAAGCGACCGGCAGGCGAGCCGTGCTGCGAGCCCGTCGTCTACCCGGACGTCGAGCGTGAGCAGGCGCTGCGCATGGCCGAGTCGTCGCCAAGGCGCTCGGCGATCCGATCCGCCTCCAGCTCGTCGACGTTCTGCGCAAGCACGCCGGCAAGGTCTGCGTGTGCGAGCTGGTGCCGCTGTTCGACGTCGCCCAGCCGACGCTCTCCCACCACCTCAAGAAGCTGCGTGAGGCCGGGATCGTCGACTCCGAGCGCCAGGGCCTGTGGGCCTACTACTACGTCCGTCCCGATGCACTGAAGGAGCTGACCTCATGGCTGAGCTGACCGACACCGAGATCCGCGAGACCGTCCGCGAGCGCTACGCCGCCGCGGCACGAGCCGTCGCTCGAGAACCAGGGCTGCGGTTGCGGCCCCAGCATCGAGGAGTCCAGCTGCTGCGCGCCCACCGAGCTCACCACCGACGCGACCGGCGAGCAGGTCTTCGGCGAGGCGATGTACGACCGCGGCGAGGTCGAGGGCGTCCCGCAGACCGCCGTGCAGGCCTCGCTCGGCTGCGGCGTTCCCGACCGCGGTCGCCGACCTGCACGAGGGCGAGACGGTCCTCGACCTCGGCGCCGGCGCCGGCGCCGACGTGCTCATCTCCGCGCAGCGCGTCGGTCCGACCGGCAAGGCCATCGGCCTCGACATGACCGACGAGATGCTCGAGCTCGCACGCGCCAACGCGCAGAAGGCCGGCGTCGAGAACGTCGAGTTCGTCAAGGGCTACATCGAGGACCTGCCGCTGCCCGACGCGTCGCGTCGACGTGATCATCTCCAACTGCGTCATCAACCTCTCCGGCGACAAGCCGAAGGTCCTGCGCGAGGCCGCCCGCGTCCTGCGCCCGGGCGGCCGCTTCGCCGTCTCCGACGTGATCGCCGACCCCGGCATGGACGACGGCGACCCGCGCCGACATGGCCCAGTGGACCGGCTGCATCGCCGGCGCGCTGACGCGCGAGGAGTTCGAGACGGCCCTCGCGCGACGCCGGCCTCGTCGACATCGAGATCCGCGAGACCCACCGCGTCCACGAGCACGCCGGCTCGGCGATCATCCGCGCCCGCCGTCCGGACTGAGCGAGGTACAGCTCGTAGCGAACGGCGCTCAGCGCCGGCGCTTCAGCGCGATGCCCTCGAGCAGGTGGGCGACGTGCTCGCAGGCGTCGATGCTCGCCTCGAGTGAGGCGAAGATGTCCTTCCAGCGGATCACGACCATCGGGTCGATGCCGTTGGCGAACAGCGAGGCCATCGCCTCGCGGCTGAGCCGGTCGCCCTCGTTCTCCAGCCGGTGGATCTCGACGAGCGCGGGGCCGACGTCGTTCCCGGTCCGCAGCCCGCGCAGCGCCTGAGCGACCTGCTCGCCTGCGCCGACCAGCACGTCGCACATGCGGTCGGCCTGTTCCATCGGCGCCTCGACGTGGTAGACGCCGAGCGTGTCGGCGGTCTGCTCGGCGTAGTCGACGACGTCGTCGAGCGCCGTCGCGAGCGCGTAGCCGTCGGCGAAGTCGAACGGCGCCCGGACCTTGCCGGCACCGAGCCGGTGGATGATGTCGTGCGTGATCCGGTCGCCCTCGTTCTCGCAGATCACGAGATCGTTGGCGAGCTCGGCGCGCTCGGGGTAGTCGCTCACGACGTCGCGCAGCAGCATCGTCGCGCGCTGGACGGTGCGGCCGGACTCCTCGAACAGGTCGAGGAGGCTCGAGCGTCGTAGCTGCGGCGCAGGAGCTGCATCATCGGCCACCACGGTACGCGCCTGCTCCGCCCAGGATCCAGACGTTCACGACTCGTTCACACGGAGTTCACGGGTGCGTAACCCCGCCGGGCGCGCCGGCGGCGATTCTGCCTGGCTCGTGGAGGTCCTCCAGATCGGAGCGCTCGAGATCCGCCTCAGCGAGGGCCTCGCCCTCGCCGGCGGCCGCGCCCTGCGCCTGTCGGTCCGCGAGTTCGGGCTGCTCGCCGAGCTCGCCCGTCACGAGGGGCGGATCGTGCGCCGCGAGGACCTCTACGAGCACGTCTGGGGAACCCCGCTGCGCCACGGCGACCGCACGATCGACGTGTACGTGCGCAAGCTGCGCGTGAAGCTCGAGCAGTCGCTGCCGGAGTGGCGCTTCATCCACACGCACGTGGGCTTCGGCTACCGGTTCGCGCCCGAGCGTTCACACGACTTTCACACGGACGCGACAACTCGATAACAGACTGTCGCCGCGACGCTGTGAGCCTGAGCGGCGGACATGTCATCGACAGAGGAGATCAGATGAGATATCCGTGGCTGGCCGCCATCGCGGCGGCCGCTGCTCGCGCTCGGCGTCGCCGCGTGCGGCAGCGACAACAACAGCAGCAGCAGCAGTAAGTCGGGTGGGTCCCTGACCGGAGCCGGCTCGACGTTCGTCGCGCCGTTCTACAGCGAGCTCGCATCGCAGATCAAGAGCAAGGACGGTCTCACGGTCAACTACAACGCCGTCGGTTCCGGCGCGGGTGTGGCGCAGTTCACCCAGAAGACCGTCGATTTCGGCGGCAACGATCCGACCCTGAAGCCCGAGGAGCTCACCGCGGCCAAGACGGCCGGCGGCAGCACCTCGGTGCAGGTGCCCACCGTCCTGGGCGCGATCACGATCTCCTACAACGTCTCCGGCGTCGAGACGGGTCTGAAGCTCGACGGCGCGACGATCGCGGACATCTTCTCCGGCAAGATCACGAAGTGGAACGACCCGAAGATCGCCGTCGCTGAACTCGGGCGTGAGCCTTCCGAGCACCGACATCACGACGTGCCACCGGTCGGACTCGTCGGGTACGACGAAGAACTTCACGACCTACGTCGCGATCTACGACTCGACCTGGGAGAAGAAGATCGGCGTCGACAAGACGGTCAAGTGGCCCGGCGGCACCGGTGCCAAGGGCAACGACGGCGTCGCGGCCTGCGTCAAGCAGAACGACGGCGCGGTCGGCTACGTCGAGAGGCGTATGCGCTGCAGAACAAGTTCAACACCGCCGCGGTGAAGAACAAGTCGGGCGCCTACATCGAGCCGACGCTTGCGTCGACGAGCGCGGCCGGCGACGGCGTCGAGGTCGCGGCGGACAACACGTTCAGCCCGCTCGACTCGCCGAACCCGGCGGCCTACCCGATCACGTCGACGACGTACATGCTCCTGTGGCAGGACGCCTGCAAGGCCGGGCAGAGCAAGGAGACCGCGACAGACGGGCAGACGTTCGCGAGCTTCGCGCTCGGCGAGGGTCAGTCGATCGCCCAGCAGCTCTACTACGCGCCGCTGCCGGACGCCATCAAGACCCAGGCCCAGAAGTCGGTCGACGGCCTGCAGTGCAACGGCAGCGCGCTCTAGCGGGCTGACCGAAGGAACCTGGTCGCATGGAAGCCGGAGCCGTCAGCAGCAGCAGCGGAAGACCCCCGGGTCCGCCGCTGCACCGCTCGCTGACGGCCCGGCTTCCCGACCGGGCGCTGCGCTGGACGCTCGGGGCGGTCGCCGTCGGCGTCCTCGTCCTGCTCGTCTACTTCTTCTACACGCTGTACGACGAGTCCCGGCCGCTGCTCAGCCAGGTCGGGATCTTCGACTTCGTCACCACGAACGACTGGAACCCGGCGAAGAACCAGTACGGGGCCTGGGCGCTCGTCGTCGGCACGCTGATCACCTCGGCGCTGGCGCTGCTGATGGGCGTGCCGGTCGCCGTCGCCGTCGCGATCTTCTCGGTCGAGCTCGCGCCCGCTGCGCATCAAGCGCCCGCTGACCGTCCTGATCGAGCTGCTCGCGGCGGTCCCGTCGGTCGTCTACGGGCTCTGGGGCGTGTTCGTCCTGATCCCGAACCTGAAGCCCGCCGAGCAGTGGTTCTCGGACACGTTCGCCTTCCTGCCGTTCGTCGGCGGGCCGGTCGCGGGCCCGAACTACTTCATCGCCGGGCCTGATCCTCGCGATCATGATCCTGCCGATCGTCAGCGCGATCTCGCGTGAGGTGATCCTCACCGTCCCGGTCGAGCTCAAGGAGGGGGCGCTCGCGCTGGGTGCGACGCGCTGGGAGATGATCCGCATGGGCGTGCTGCCCTACTCGTGGAGCGGGATCGCGGGTGCGGGCATGCTGGGCCTCGGCCGCGCGCTCGGCGAGACGATCGCCGTCGTGCTCGTGATCGGCAACGCGCCGCGGATCGGCGCGACGATCTTCTCGCAGGGCTACACGCTGGCCGCCGTGATCGCCAACGAGTTCGGCGAGGCGGCGGACAACAACCTCCACAAGGCCGCGCTGATCGCCTGCGGCCTCGTGCTCTTCATCCTCACGCTGGTCGTGAACTTCATCGCGCGCTGGATCGTCGAGCGCGCCGAGCGCCGGCGTCACGCGGGCGCGCCGCCGGCCGAGCCGGTCGAGCCGAGCAGCCCGTCGTTCACGCCGACGCAGACGGGGATGGCCTGAGCCATGGCGACGACCAGCGCAACCCTCCGGAGCCCGGCGCCCGAGCACCCGCCGACGCGTCGTCGACAAGACCATGCGCGGGGTCACGATGGTCGCGTCGGGCATCGCGCTCGTGCCGCTGCTGTTCGTCATCTACTACCTCGTCTCCAAGGGCCTGCCGGCCTGGAACGTCGACTTCTTCACGACCGACCCGACGGGCAGCTTCCTCGGCGACCCGGGCGGGATCAAGAGCGCGATCGTCGGCTCGATCGTGATCGTCGCGATCGCCACCGCGATCGCGGTGCCGCTCGGCATCGCGGTCGCGCTCTGGCTGACGCAGTACGGCGCGACGAGCTGGTTCGCGCGCCTGATCCGCTACCTCGTCGACGTCATGACGGGCGTGCCGTCGATCGTGTTCGGGCTCTTCATCTACGGCGTGCTCGTCGTCGGCGGCGGCGGGTTCGCGGGCTGGAAGGGCTCGCTCGCGATCGGGCTGCTGATGCTCCCGGTCGTCGCCAAGTCCGCCGAGGTGGCGATCATGCTCGTCCCCAACCTCCTGCGCGAATCGGCGCTCGCGCTCGGCGCGCCGAAGTGGCGGGTCATCTTCCGCGTCGTGCTGCCGACGGCCTCGGGCGCCGTCCTCACCGGCGCGCTGCTCGCGATCGCGCGCGGGGCGGGGGAGACGGCGCCGCTGCTGTTCACGGCCTTCGGGCAGCGCGGGACGACGACCGATCCCTCGCAGCCGATGAACGCGCTGCCGCTCCAGATCTTCAACGACATCGGCCAACCGCAGGACGCGCTGGTCCAGCGAGCATGGGGCGCGGCGCTCCTGCTCGTCGTCGGCGTCCTCGCCCTGACCCTCATCGCCCGCTTCATCCAGAGCCGGAGCAAGGTGTGACACGATCGTGACCGAACGCATGTCGACAGAGCAGCCAGAGTCCCCGTCCGATCCGCCGGACGCGAGAGCGCCGAGGCGCCGGCGGCCCCGAGCGCGAGGTGGCGCGCCCGGTCGCCCGCGACCGCCCCGCCGAGCGCGCCACGGCCGTGCCGAGACGCAGGCCCCGGCCACACGGTGTCGATGCGCGGCCTCGACATCTTCTACGGCAAGAACCACGCCGTCAGGGACGTGTCGCTCGACTTCGCGGCCAACAAGGTCACGGCGCTGATCGGGCCGTCCGGGTGCGGCAAGTCGACGGTCCTGCGCGCGATCAACCGGATGCACGACGAGACGCCGGGCGCGCGCGTCGAGGGCGCAGATCCTGCTCGACGGCGCCGACATCTACGCGCTCGGACGTCGACGTCACCGCGGTTCGCCGCGTGATCGGCATGGTCTTCCAGAAGCCCAACCCGTTCCCGACGATGTCGGTCTACGAGAACGTCGCCGCCGGGCTGCGGCTCTCCGGCACGAAGGCGCGCGGCCGGCTCGACGAGGTCGTCGAGGAGTCGCTGCGCGGCGCCGGCCTGTGGGACGAGGTCCAGGATCGCCTGAATGCTCCCGGCATCAGCCTCTCCGGCGGCCAGCAGCAGCGGCTCTGCATCGCCCGCGCGATCGCCAACGAGCCCGAGGTGATCCTGATGGACGAGCCGTGCTCGGCGCTGGACCCGATCGCCACGCTCCGGATCGAGGAGCTCATCAACGAGCTGAAGCAGCGCTACACGATCATCATCGTCACGCACAACATGCAGCAGGCGGCGCGGGTCGGCCGACACGACCGCGTTCATGCTGCTCGGCGACCTCGTCGAGCACAACCCGACCGGCAAGATCTTCAGCAACCCCGACGACGCCCGCACCGAGCAGTACGTCACCGGGAAGTTCGGCTGAGCCCGTGGAGGCATCCGGGGGCGGCACGCCCACGCGTCAGCACTTCCGCGATCAGCTCGTCGAGCTCGAGGGGCAGGCGCTCGGCGCGCTCGACATCGTCGTCGAGCAGCTCGACCGCGCGCTCGAGGCGCTCGAGCACCAGGACGTCGAGCTCGCGACCTTCGTGATCGCCGACGACGACCGCGTCGACGGGCGCTACCTCGAGGTGCACCAGGGGATCCTCTCGCTGCTCGCGCTGCAGGCGCCGGTCGCGACGGACCTGCGGCTCGTCGCCGCGCTGCTGCACGTCATCAAGCACGCCGAGCGCATGGGCGACCAGTGCGTGAACATCGCCAAGCTGATCCCGCTCGTGGGCAACGAGCCGCCGGTGGTCCCGGAACTGCTCGAGAAGGTGCTGCGGATGGGCGGGGCCGCGCGCGCCGAGGTCGTGGAGGCGAAGCTGGCGTTCCACAGCCGCGACGTCGCGCTCGCCGCCGACCTCTCGCGCCAGGATCGTGAGGTGAACCGCCTGAACAAGGAGGTCTTCCGCCTCGCGGTCACCGTCGGCGACAACGAGGACACGCGCGAGTGGGCGATGATGATGACGCTCGTCGCGCGCGCGATCGAGCGCGTGGGCGACAACGCCGTCGGCGTCGGCGAGCAGGTCATCTTCGTCGAGACCGGGCTGTTCCGCGAGTACCCGACGGACGCCGACGCGAGCCAGCGCCGGCGCGCCGGCGCGCCTGACGACGCCGATCGCCGGGTCGCTGTTGAACGATCCGTCGCTGTGAACAACTCGTGACACGGGGTTGCCGGCTATCGGCGCCTCGTGGCCCCTACACTGCCGCCGTAATGAGTTCGTGGACCAGCGCTCGCCCCGACACGGATCGTCCGGGCGCCACCGCCCCGAGCGGCCCGCCGCTGCGGGTCGCCGTGATCGACACCGACTCCGGCTTCCTCCAGGTTCTGGGCAAGCGCCTTGATCGCCTCGGCTGGGAGCACCGCACGCTCGCGGGTCCCGTCCCGGTCGAGCAGATCGTCGCGATGCGCCTGAGCGCGCTGATCGTGGACCTCACGGTCTTCGGGCCGCGCGCCTGGGAGGAGCTCGAGCGCCTGTGCCACGCGCTGCCGGGCCTGGGCATCGTCGTCTGCACGGGCCGCTCGACCGTCGCCCAGCGCGTCCGCGGGCTGCGGATGGGCGCCGACGACTGGCTCAGCAAGCCCTGCCACCCGGAGGAGCTGATCGCGCGCGTCGAGGCCGTCGTACGCCGCCGCCAGCGCACGGAGTCGCGCCAGGACGCCGAGCCCGTGCAGGCCGGCGAGCTCGAGATCCGCTCCGATCGCTTCCAGGCGTTCGTCGCCGGCCGCGTCGATCGACCTGACCCGGCGTGAGTTCGAGCTGATCGAGCTGCTCGCCGAGGCCGGGGGGCGCGTGCTCGAGCGCGAAGAGGTCTACCAGCGCGTCTGGGGCTACGCGATGGCCCGCGGCGACCGCTCGGTCGACGTGTTCGTGCGCAAGCTGCGCCAGAAGCTCGAGAAGGCCTCGCCCGACTGGCGCTACATCCACACGCACTTCGGCGTCGGCTACCGCTTCGCGGCGGAGCCCGTCGAGGGCACCGTCCAGGTGCCCGACGCTCCGCCCGCCGACATGCTTCCCGCCGCTGAGCCGGCGGCCGAGCTGCCGTCGGCGCGTACGCTTCCTGCGTGAGCACCGCCCGCAACGTCGCGATCGTGGCCGTCATCGCGGCGGCGATCGCCTTCCTGCCCGGCGGCGGTGACGTCGCCGCCGTCGTCTCGCGCACGCTGGGCCTCGCGTTCGCGGGCGTCATCCTCTGGGCCGGCTGGTGGGCCTACCGGCGCTACGCGCTCGACCTCGACGCGCTGCCGCAGGGGTTCCGCGCGCTGCTCTACGCGGCGCTCGGGCTCGTGGTGCTCGCGATCGCCGGGTCGGCGAAGCTGACCGCGACGACGTCGGGCAGCCTCGTCTTCATCGTGATGCTCGGGACGGCTGCGGTCGCGCTGGTCGCCGTGTGGCGCGCGCACCGCGAGCTGGGCTGATCGGTCCCGCGTGGCGCGGTGTGCCCGTGTCAGCGGCGTGACGGTTCCGTGACGAACCGCCGTAGCGCCGTCACGCGAGCCCGGGCACGCTCGGGTCATGCGCGATGACAGGTCCGAACGGGGGCAGGCGAGCGTCGAGCTGGTGGCGCTGCTGCCGCTGCTCGCCGCGGTCCTGCTCGCCTCGTGGCAGGGCGTGGTGGCCGGCCAGGCCTGGTGGCTCGCCGCCGGCGCGGCGCGGGCGGGAGCACGCGCGGAGCTGATCGGGGCCGATCCGCTGGCGGCGGCGCGCCGGGAGCTGCCGGGCGGCCTGCGAACGCAGCTCCGGGTCCGGCGCACCGGCGACGACCTCGTCGTCCGGCTCGCGATCCCGGCGGTCGCAGGGCTCGGGCGCCTGGGGACCGCGACCGCCCGCGTGCGCGCCGCCGGACCTCGCCGATGAGCTCCGACCGCGGCCAGGCCAGCGTCGAGCTCGCAGCGATCCTGCCGCTGCTGCTGCTCGTGGTCCTCGTCGTCGCCCAGCTGCTGGCGGCCGGGCGCTGCCGCGAGCTGGCCGGTCACGCGGCGTCCGCCGGTGCCGCGGCGCTGCTCCAGGACGAGGATCCGGTCGACGCCGCGCGCCGCACGCTGCCCGGTTGGTCGCGCAGGCGGCTCGCGGTCGAGGTTCGCGGGCGCGTGGTGCGGGTCGTGCTGCGTCCGCCGGGGCTGCTGCCGGGGCTCTCGGGGCTGCTTCGAGGCTCGCGCGCGGGCAGACGCCGGACCGGCGTCGTGAACGGCGGGGGTCTGCCGGGTGAGCGCTTCGACGTCGCGGTCGTCGGGCGTGCGCGGGACGTCGTCGCGGTCGCGGCGGGCGTTGCGGGCGCGCTTGCCTCGCGCTCGTCGTCGCGCGCCGCGCTCGTCGTCGGCACCGGCGACCGGCATGGGCGCGCCGCCGGTCCGTCGACGTCGCAGGCGCGCCGGCTGCGCGAGCGGCTGGCGGCCCGCGACCTTGATGCGCGTGCCTCCGGGCGGATCGTGTGGTGCGCCATCGGCGCGGGTGCCCTCGACCCGGTCGCAGCCGCCGGCCGCGCCGCAGCCGTCGGCGTGCCGGTCGTCCTCGCGGTCTGCGGCGCGCGTGCACCGTGGGTCGAGCCGCTGCTCGACCAGTCAGCGATCGTGCTGGTCGCCGGGCGACGAGGCGGACCCGCTGAGCGGTCTTGCGCTCGCGGGCCTGCAGGCCCGCGGGCTCGCGGCGGCGCACGTCGCCGCGCCCGACGGGCTCGGCGCGCTGCTCGCCCGGGTCGGTCTCGGCGGCCCGGGCCGCGTGGCGCGCGGTGCTGCCCCGGGCCACGGGAGCCCGGACGTGAGGCGGCGCGCCGCGCCGAGCGCGGCCAGGCCGCGCTGCTGCTGATCGGCGGGCTCTTCGTCATCGTCGCCGGCGGCACGGCGCTCGCCCTGATCGCCTCCGGCGTGACGGCTCACGGCGCCCGGCAACGGGCGGCAGACCTCGGGGCGCTGGCGACGGCGCGCGCGCTGGTCGACCTGCGTCCACGAGCGCTCGAGCCGCGCCGCTCGCCGCGGTACCTGGCTCCAGCGGCCTACCTCGCGCTGGCCCGCGCCGTCGGCCGTCGCACCGCGCTGCGCAACGGCGCGAGCCGCGTGGAGGTGCAGGTCGCTGCCGGGCCGCTCCCGGATCGCGCGACCGTGACGGTCTCAGGGGCCATCCGGCTCCTCGGCGGAGCCCGCATCGGAGGACGGGCGCACGCCGTCGCGGAGGTCGCGGCCGGGGCTGCGCCGATCGGGGACGGGGAGTACCCGGGGCCGTTCGCGCTCCGTCAGGGGAAGCCGATGCGGCCGGACGTCGCGCTCGCGTTCGACCGGCTCGCCGCGGCGGCGCACGCGGCCGGCCAGACGCTCGCGATCGTCAGCGCCTTCCGCACCGACGCCGAGCAGGCGCGGCTGTTCGCCGCGCACCCCGACCCCAAGTGGGTGGCGCGTCCCGGGACGTCGCTGCACCGGCTCGGCACGGAACTCGATCTCGGTCCGCGATCGGCCTACGCGTGGCTGGCCGGCCACGCGGGCCGCTTCGGGTTCATCAACCGCTACTCCTGGGAGCCGTGGCACTACGGGTTCGGCGGCTCCCCGGGCAGCGTCTCGGTGGGCTTCGGCGCGCCGCGGGGGGCGGCGGGCAGCGCCGTGCCCGCGTTCGTCCCCGAGCGGTTCGCTCAGGCGCTGCGGGCCGCCGCGATCCGCTGGGGCGTCGGCGCCGCGCTGCTCGCCGCCCAGCTTCAGCAGGAGTCCGGGTTCGACCCGGGCTCGCGTTCGCCGGCGGGTGCGCTCGGGATCGCGCAGTTCATGCCGGGGACCGCCCGCCTCTACGGCCTGCGCGACCCGTTCGATCCGCGGGCGTCGATCGACGCGCAGGCCCACCTCATGCACGACCTGCTGCAGCGGTTCGGCTCGGTGCCGCTGGCGCTCGCGGCCTACAACGCCGGCGCGGGCCGCGTCGCGGCCTGTCGCTGCGTGCCGCCGATAGCGGAGACCCAGGTCTACGTGCAGCGCATCGTCGCGCTCGCGCGGGGCTCGGGGCGACGGGCGCGGCCGGTCCGCCGGTGCGGCTCGTCGGCTACTCAGTACCCGTTGGCGTGAACCGTCGCGAACGCGTCCGCGAGCGGGAAGCCGAGCGACTCGCGCACGCCGCCGATGTGGCAGGTGCCGTGCGGGGTCGTGGCCGCGCGGATGACGACCCAGACGCCGGCGAGCCGGGTCGGGCCGACGTACGCCGCCTTGAGCGCGCCGCCGCTGAACTTCGCGACCCGCCACGCTGCCGCGCCGTTGGTCCCGGAGCCGTAGGTGGTTCCGCCCTTGACCTGCTCCTTGAGGACCGCGGCGGCGGTCGTCGACGTCGACGCGACGAGCGCGGGCGTGATCGTGCCCGTCGAATGGCAGGTCCCGACCGGGCCGAAGCTGATGCGCGTCTTGGCCTTGTTGTACTTCGGGCTCCAGCGGTCGGGCAGCAGCATCCGCGTGAGGCGCGAGCTGTGCGTGCCGGAGCCGCCCTCGACGGCGGCCTTCCCGTTGTAGAGCGCGTAGCTGTGCCAGCCGGTGCCCTTCGACGAGGCGGCGCCCGCGGGCACCGCGAAGACGGCGGCGACGAGCACGGTGGTCAGGAGCGTGAGGATCGAGAGGCGCATACCTATTCCAACGCTCCGGCGCGGCGAAAGTTACGGGGCTGCTCCGCGGCGGCCGGTCCGCCAGACTGCAGCGCGATGACCGCCTTCGCCTGGTCCGTCCGCGTGCGCTACCACGAGTGCGATCCCCAGGGGATCGTCTTCAACGCGCACTACTTCACCTTCTTCGACATGACGATGACCGAGCTGCTGCGGGCCGCGTTCCCGGAGGGCGGCTACGGCGAGATGGTCGAGCGGCACGGCGTCGACATCGTCGTCGCCGAGGCGACCGCCCGCTTCGGCGGCTCGGCCCGCTTCGACGACGAGATCGAGCTGCGCGCGACGGTCACGCGGCTCGGCACGACGGGGATGACCACGGCGTTCGCCGTCGCAGCGCGACGGGGTCGTCCTCGTCGAGGGCGAGGTGCGCCACGTCTTCGTCGACGCCACCACCTGGGAGAAGACGCCGATCCCCGATGTGGTGCGCGAGGCGCTCGCACCCTGGACCGAGACCGATGGTCGAACCTGAAAGCGGCCCAAGACACGGCGCGCGAGCGCAACTTCCCTTGCTACGGTCGGTTTCAGTCAGCGGCCCGCAGGGAATGCGCGCCGCTCGACCCCTTCGGAGGACCCGACACGTGCGCAGGACCCTCGCCGCTTCTCACGGGCGCCATCACGGTGGCGCTCGCCCTCGTCCCGGCCGCCGCTCCCGCGGCGACCGGCAGTGCTGCGCGCGGCTGCGATCCGCTCGACGCCAAGCGCTGCCTGCTGCCGTGGCCGAACAACGACTTCACCGTGCCGGACGTGCGCACGGACACCGGCCGCCGCGTGAAGCTGCTGCCCTCGCAGATGCCGAAGAACGCGAAGGGCCGCCGCATCGACCCGACCGACTTCAACCGCGCCGACGGCTTCAGCCCGGGCTCGTCGATCCTGACCTACGTGCCCGGCCTCAGCCTCAAGAAGACCGGGGCCGTCACCGTCGACCAACCTGCGCAAGGCGCTCGACCGCACCCAGCCGATCGCCGTCGTCAACGCTCGTACGGGCGCGCGCACGCTGGTCTGGGCGGAGCTGGACACCACGAGCAAGCCCGGCGAGCGGCTGCTCATCATCCATCCGGCGAAGAACCTCTCGCGCGGGCAGCGCTACATCGTCGCGCTGAGCAAGCTCAAGGACGCGCGCGGACGGCTGCTCAAGGCGCCCGCCTCCTTCCGCGTCTTCCGCGACCAGCTGCGGACGAGCCGTGCGCAGGAGCGGCGCCGCCTGACCTTCGAGAAGAACTTCGTGGCGCTCGCCAAGGCCGGCGTCAAGCGCAAGGAGCTCTATCTCTCCTGGGACTTCACGGTCGCCAGCACCCGCAACATCACCGAGCGCTCGCTGCAGATCCGCGACAACGCGTTCGCGGTGCTCGGCGACGTCAACCTCGTCGACCGTCAGGTGAAGGGCGGCGCTCCGCGGTTCGCGCTCGACGCGCCGCAGGAGTTCGCCCCGTGCGGCTCCGACGGCTGCCAGGCGGGCGAGAACGATCTGCTCGCGCGCAAGGTCACGGGCACGATGACCGTCCCCTGCTACCTCGACAAGGCCGGCTGCCCGGTCGGCTCGCGCTTCCGCTTCGAGCACCTCAAGAAGACCGCCAACTTCCAGGCCAACCGCTTCGTCTACGTCCCGGACCGGCTCAAGGACAACACGATGCAGGTGCCGTTCACCTGCATCATCCCGCGCGCAGCGCTGAGCAAGCCCTCGCGCGTCGCGCTCTACGGCCACGCGCAGTTCAGCGGGCAGGACGACGTGCTGCGCCCCGACGTCCAGGCACTCGCGCAGGAGGGCGACATCACGCTCTGCGCGGCGCGTGAGGCCGGCTACGCCAGCGAGGACGCCGCGCTGCTGCACGCGGCCTTCGCGGACGCGAGCCGCTTCGCGCAGGTCGCCGACCGCCTGCAGCAGGGGGCGATCAACAGCCTGATGCTCGGGCGCCTGATGATCCACCCGCAGGGCCTCGTGGCCCAGCCGGCGTTCCGCACGCCGGCGGGCGGCCCGGCGCTCGACACCTTCGAGCTCTACTACGACACGACGGCGGGCGGCGCGTTCGGCGGCATGGTCACCGCGCTCTCACCCGATGCCGTGCGCGCGTCGCTCGGAACCGGCGGCATGAACTTCAACCTGATGCTGCCGCGGAGCATCAACTTCAGGCCGTTCGAGGCGGGCTTCGCGAAGGCCTACCCGAGCCGCCTGGACCGCATGCTGATCCTCTCGATGCTCCAGGGCCAGTGGGACCGCGGCGAGACGGACGGCTACGCGCAGAACCTGACGCAGGACCCGCTCGACGAACACGCCGCTGCACACGCTGCTGTTCCAGGCGGCGGTCGGCGACCACCAGGTGCCGACGGTCGCGACCGAGGCCGAGGCGCGAACGGTCGAGGCCGTCGTCCGCCCCCCGGAGTTCGACCCCGGCCGCTCCGCCGACCTGATCCCCGGCTACGGCCTGACCGAGACGAGCCAGCTCGAGCTCGGCTCCGTGCTGACGATGTGGGACGGCGGCCCGCTCCGCGACGGCGGCGCCTCAGGGACGGGCGTCGCGACAGCCGCCGACGTGCCGCTGACGGCCGGCAACGACCCCCATGACCTGCCCGCGCAGACGCCGGACGCACGCAAGCAGCGCTCGGACTTCATGCATCCCGACGTGCGCTTCGTCGACCCGTGCCCGCCGACCCGCGCATGCCGCGCGGCCGGCTGGGGCTACTGAGAGGCGACGGGGCGCCGCCTAGAAGCTCGTGGTGATCACGTCAACGCGTGTGCCGACCGGCAGCAGCCTGTAGACCTCGCGCGCGAACTTCAGTGGCACGCGAACGCAGCCGTGCGAGGCCGCGGTCACAGGCACGTCCGGGTAGCCGTGGAAAGCGATCCCGTCGTTGAAGTAGCTCGCCCATGGCAGCCATACCTTGAAGCGTTTGGACCAGCTGCTCGGCGCCTTGGAGTAGACGCTGTATGTGCCGGCCGGAGTGCCGCCGCCTGCGCCGCTTGAGATCGGCACCACGCGGATGACGTGATCGCCGTGGATGATCAGCAGCAGCTGACGGTCGAGCAGAATCTCAGCGCGCACCTTCCGGCTCAGATGAAGCTCGGGGCGTGGCATGCGCAGATGTCTGATCGCGCGGCGTGCGCTCCTGCCGAAGGTGCCGTCACGGGGGAGGTTCTCCCACTTCTGGAGCGCGATGACCGCGTGCATGACACGCTCGTCGTAGTTCGGTCCGAACGCGCGCGGCGGCAGGTACCCGAGCCGGACGAGGTCGCGGCGGAGCTTGCGCACGTCCTTGCCGTGCACGCCGAGACTCAGCGTGCGTCCGTGCGCTGCCGTGAACGCGTGAGCGACCTTCGGCGCCGGAATGTCAGTCCGCGCACGCGCTCCGGCGGGGAACGCGGCGACGAGCAGGGCTGCGGTGATACCGGTGGCGACGCGCATGTTCCTGGGTGCCTCGACCCGCGGCTCGGCGACAAGCTGTCCGCGGCGCCCTCGACGGGAGGGACTTCGCCACGATGCTCGAAGCCCCTTCCTCAGCTACTGGAAGTCCTTCTCAGACAGCCGCCGGCTGGCGCGCCGGCGCGAGCGTCACCGGGATCCCGTTCAGCACCGCCGTACCGGTCAGCGCCTCGAGCGTGCCGGGGTCCCCGAGCACGTTGACGTTCACGCCCGCGTGCTCGCGCGCGACGTCCATGTCGACGCCCTCGAGGTCGTGGCCCCATCCGTGCGGGATCGAGATGACCCCGGGCATCATGTCGTCGGTCACGAGCGCGTGCAGCTCGATCTGCCCGCTCGCGCTCGAGACGACCGCCGCCTCGCCGTCGGCCACGCCGAGCCGCTGAGCGTCGTCGGGATGCACGAGCACCGTGCAGCGCTCGGGCCCGCTCACGAGCTTCGGGAGGTTGTGCATCCACGAGTTGTTCGAGCGCAGCTGGCGGCGGCCGATCAGCAGCAGCCGGTCCGGGTCGGCGGCGGCGAGCGCCTCGCGCAGCCGCGGCACGTCGGACAGCAGCAGCTCCGGGCGCGAGCTCGATCATCCCGCCGGCGGTGCGCAGCACCTCCGGGATGCGCGGCTTCAGCGGCCCGAGGTCGATCCCGTGCGGGGCGGCCTCCAGCGCGGCCAGCGTCAGCCCGTCCTCGCGCGCGCCGAACAGGTCGCCGTAGGGGCCGCTGCGCAGCTGGATGTCGAGCAGCCGCTCCGGGCCGACGCGCGGGGCGACGGCGTCCATCAGCTCCTGCGGATCGCGGTCCTCGAGGCCCGGCTGCCGTGTCGCGCGGCGTGCGAGCTCGGTGGCCACGAACGTGTCGACCGCGGCGATGTCGGCGTCGGGGCCCTGCCCGGAGGCGATCGCGGCCAGGCGCAGCAGGATCTGCCACTCGTCGAGCACGCCCTCGGGCAGCGGGAACGTCGGCGGTGAGTAGTTCGCGACGTTGCGCACGGCGAACTGCGTAGAGCGCGATGTCGAAGTGGCCGTTCATCAGCGGCGACGGGCCCGGGAGGATCACGTCGGCGTGGCGCGTCGTCTCGTTGCGGTAGACGTCGATGCTGACCATCAGGTCGAGCGTGTCGAGCGCCTCCGCGAGCCGGTCGCCGCGCGGCGTCGACAGCACCGGGTTCCCGGCGATCGTGAAGAGCGCCCGGATCCGGCCGTCGCCGGGTGTCGTGATCTCCTCGGCGAGGCACGCCGCGGGGAACTCGCCGAAGACCTCGCCGCGCCCGCTGACGCGTGAGGTCCAGCGGTGCGCGAGCACGCCGCGCCCGCGACCGGGAGTCCCGGTGGTGTTGCCCGAGCCGGCCGCCGGCATCGTGAACATCGCGCCGCCCTCGCGGTCGAGGTTGCCGGTCAGGACGTTCAGCACGTCGACCAGCCAGCTGGCGAGCGAGCCGAACTCCTGCGTCGTCGTGCCGATCCGGCCGTAGACCGCGGCGGTGGGGGCGGCCGCCAGCTCGCGCGCCATCCGCCGGATGTCCTGCGCGTCGATGCCGGTGGCGCGCGCGACCGCGTCGGGCGTGAACGGCGCCGCCAGCTCACGAACCGTCTCGAGGCCCGTCAGATGCGGCTCGAGGTGCGCGCCCGGGTCCGCGAGGTCCTCGTCGAACAGCACGTGCGCGAGCGCGAACAGCAGCAGCGCGTCCGTGCCGGGGCGGATGAAGTGGTGCTCGTCGGCCTCCATCGCGGTCCGTGAGCGCCGCGGGTCGACGACGACGATCTTGCCGCCGCGCGCACGGATCGCGCGCAGCCGGCCGCGCGCGTCCGGCGAGGTCATCAGCGAGCCGTTGGAGACCATCGGATCCGCGCCGAGGATCAGCAGGTGCGAGGTGCGGTCGAGGTCCGGGACCGGGACGCTCAGGCCGGTCCCGAACATCAGCCCCGACGCGAGCTGCTTGGGGTACTGGTCGACGGTGCTCGCGCTGAAGATGTTCCGCGTCCCGAGCGCCTTGGCGAGCACGCGGCCGTAGAGCACGAGGCCGAGGTGATGGGCCGCCGGGTTGCCGAAGTACATGGCCATCGCCTCGCGGCCGTGCTCGGCGTCGATCGCGCGCAGGCGCTCGTCGATGAACGTGAAGGCCTCCTCCCACGAGACCTCGTCGAAGCTGCCGTCCGGGCGCCGCAGGAGCGGCGAGCTGCAGGCGATCGGGGTCATGGTGCAGTTCGCCGAGCGACGCGCCCTTCGGGCAGATGAAGCCGTGGCTGAAGACGTCGTCCTTGTCGCCGCGAACGCGCGTGATGCGGTCGTCCTCGATCGTCAGTTCGAGGCCGCAGGTCGCTTCGCAGAGCGGGCAGGTGCGGATGGCGGTGCTCGTGGCGGGAGGCATCGCCAAAACCTACGCCTCGGCGCGGCGAGGGTCCAACCTATGCTGGATGCGTGGCGTCTGGTGGTGAGCTGACCGGTCGTGAGGAGCGCCTGAAGGCGCTGCGCCGCGGCCTGCCCGACGGCCCGGGCGTCTACTTCTTCAAGGGCGGCTCCGGCGAGGTCCTCTACGTCGGCAAGGCACGGTCGATCCGCAAGCGGGTGGCGTCGCACTTCTCAAGCCCCGTGACGCGCGGCGACGTCGAGATGGTCGCGCTCGCCGAGGACATCGAGGTGCTCCTGCTCGCCAGCGACGCGGAGGCGCTGCTGGCCGAGAACCGCCTGATCAAGCGTCATCAGCCGCGCTTCAACATCCGGCTGCGGGACGACAAGAGCTACCCGTACGTCGCGATCTCGATGGACGAGGACTTCCCGCGCGTCTACTTCACGCGTGAGCGCCACCGCAGGAACCGGCTCTACTTCGGCCCGTACTCCAATGCGAAGCGCACGCGCGCGACGCTCGACGTGCTCGGCAAGGTCTTCCAGGTGCGCTCGTGCCAGGGAGCCGAGCCGGGCCGGCGGACCGGCTCGCCGTGCCTGGACTTCCACATCGACCGCTGCGGGGCGCCGTGCGTCGGGTACGTGACCAAGGCGGAGTACCGCGAGGCGGTCGACGGCGTGATCGCCTTCCTGTCGGGGCGCTACAAGGAGGTCGAGGCCACGATCGAGGCGCGGATGGCGGCGGCCGCCGCGGCGCAGGAGTACGAGCAGGCCGCGCGTGAGCGCAACCGGCTGCGCGCGATGCGCTCACTGCTCGAGCGCCAGCGGATCGTCAACGACGCCGTCGGCACGCTCGACGCGATCGCGCTCGCGGTCGACGGGACGGACGCCAACGCGCAGGTCTTCCAGCTGCGCGACGGCGTGCTCGCCGACCGCCAGTCGTTCTACCTCGAGAACGCGGGCGGGCTCGGGCTCGGCCAGGCGGCCGTCGAGTTCATCGCGCAGTACTACGCCGATCGCCCGTCGGTCCCAGCGCAGGTGATCGTTCAGCAGGACATCGACGAGGACGACCGCGAGGTCCTCGCGCAGGCGCTGGCGGTGCGCCGCGGCGGCCCGGTCGAGGTGCGGGCGGCGGAGCGCGGCGACAAGCGCCGGATCCTCGAGCTGGCCGAGCGCAACGCGCTGCTGGCGCTCGACACCGAGCGCCTGAAGGCCGAGCGCAGCCGCCAGCAGCGCGTCGAGGCGCTCGACGAGCTGCAGGCCGCGCTGCACATGGACGTGCTGCCGCTGCGGATCGAGTGCTACGACATCTCGACGCTGATGGGGACCAACACCGTCGCGTCGATGGTCGTGTTCGAGGGCGGCGCGCCGAAGAAGAGCGACTACCGGCGTTTCACGATCCGCTCGCTCGAGGAGGGCGTGACCGACGACTTCGCCGCGATGCGCGAGGTGCTGACGCGCCGCATGCGCGCGTGGGACAGCCAGCGCGACCTGAGCCCGCACGATCCCGCCCATGACGAGTCCTTCGCCACGCTGCCGAACCTGATCGTCATCGACGGTGGCAAGGGCCAGCTCGCCGCGGGCCTCGAGGCACTCGACGACGCGCGCGAGCGCGGCGTCGCGGTGGTCTCGCTCGCCAAGCGCATCGAGGAGCTGTTCCTGCCCGACGTGCCGCAGCCGGTGGTGCTGGCGCACGACACGCCTGCGCTCCAGCTCGTGCAGCGGGTGCGCGACGAGGCGCACCGCTTCGCGATCGCCCACCACCGCAGCCGTCGCGACAAGGCGATGACGGCGTCGGTGCTCGACGGGCTGCCCGGCATCGGGCCGGCCCGCAAGCGCATGCTGCTCGCGCATTTCGGCTCGCCCGACGCCGTCCTGAAGGCCAGCCGCGAGGAGCTCGAGGGCGTTCCCGGGGCTGCCGTCGAAGGTCGCCGGCGACCTGCACACCCACCTGCGCAGCCCCACCGTGTAGCGCACAGTGCTTGACTCCTTCCTGTGAGCACCGTGCCGGATCCCGAGACCGCCGACCGTCCTCCGCTCGAGGATCTCGTCGTCATCACCGGTGTCTCCGGCGCCGGGAAGTCGACCGCGATGCAGGTGTTCGAGGACGCCGGCTACTTCTGCGTGGACAACCTGCCGCCGGAGATGATCCGCGGCCTCGTCGAGCTGTTCCTGCACGAGGGCTCCAAGGTCCGCCGCGCCGCGGTCGTCTCGGACGCGCGCGGCGGTGCGTACTTCGAGCAGATGTCGGCGGTCCTCGACGAGCTCGACGCCGCCGGGGTGGATCACCGCATCGTCTTCCTCGACGCGAGCCGCGAGGCCGTGCTCACGCGCTACAAGGAGACCCGCCGCCGGCACCCGCTCAGCCCGGAGGGCAGCGTGGGGCACGGCATCGCGACCGAGCGCGAGCTGATCGAGCCGCTGCGCGCCCGCGCCGACCTCGTCGTCGACTCGACCGGGCTGAAGGCGCACGAGCTGCGCCGCAAGCTCGCCGACGAGATGCTCCCGCGCGCCAGCGCGACGCGGATGGCGGTGACGTTCGAGAGCTTCGGCTTCAAGAACGGGCCGGCGCGCGACGCGGACATCGTGCTCGACGTGCGCTTCCTGCCGAACCCGCACTACGTGCCCGAGCTGCGGCCGCTGACCGGGCGCGACCAGCGCGATCGTCGACTACGTCGCGCAGGACGGCCACCTCGAGGCCTTCTACGAGCGCCTGCTGCCGCTGCTCGACTTCCTGATCCCGGAGTACGTGAGCGAGGGCAAGGCGCATCTCACGATCGCGATCGGCTGCACCGGCGGCCGCCACCGGTCGGTTGCGATCAGCGAGTTCCTGGCCCAGCGGTTCGCGGACAACGCGGACATCGTCGTCGACGTCGTGCACCGCGACGCCGACGTCACGCCGGCCTGATCCCTCTGCGGGTTTCTACGGACGGAGCGCACGGGAAGGCCCGGGCGTCGCAGCGCGGGACGCTGGGATAGCCTTGCCCTGCCGCCGGTTCGCCGTGCCTCGCCGTCGGTCGCCTCCAACAAGCCCCTCAGGAAGGACCTGCCACCCATGTCCGTACGTGTCGGCATCAACGGCTTCGGCCGCATCGGCCGCAACGTCGTCCGCGCCGCGAAGGCCTCGGGCGCCGACATCGACATCGTCGCCGTCAACGACCTCACCGATCCCGAGTCGCTCGCCCACCTGTTCAAGTACGACTCGATCCTCGGGCCCTACTCCGGCGAGGTCACCCCGACCGAGCACGGCATCGTCATCGACGGCGACGAGATGAAGGTCTTCGCCGAGCGCGACCCGGGCGCCCTGGACTGGGGCTCCGTCGGAGCCGAGATCGTGATCGAGTCGACGGGCTTCTTCACCGCCCGCGAGGACGCCGCCAAGCACCTGGGCGACGGCGTGACGAAGGTCGTGATCTCCGCGCCCAGCAAGGGCCAGGACATCATGGTCGTGCTCGGCGTGAACTTCGACGCCTACGACAAGGCCGAGCACCACGTCATCTCGATGGCGTCGTGCACGACGAACTGCCTCGCGCCGTTCGCGAAGGTCGCCAACGACACGGTCGGCATCAAGCACGGCCTGATGACGACGATTCACGCCTACACGGGCGACCAGAACCTGCAGGACGGCCCGCACAAGGACCCGCGCCGCGCCCGCGCCGCCGCCGTCAACCTCGTCCCGACCTCGACCGGCGCCGCAAAGGCCGTCGGCCTCGTGCTCCCCGAGCTCGCGGGCAAGCTGCACGGCTTCGCGGTGCGCGCGCCCGTCATCACCGGCTCGATGGTGGACCTCACGTTCGAGGCCGAGCGGGCGACGAGCGCGGACGAGCTGAACGCCGCGTTCAAGGCCGCGGCCGAGGGCCCGATGAAGGGCATCCTCAAGTACAGCGAGGAGCCGCTCGTCTCGACCGACATCATCAGCGACTCGCACAGCTCGATCGTCGACAGCGGCCTGACGGTCGTGCTCGACGACACGCTCGTCAAGGTCGTGAGCTGGTACGACAACGAGTGGGGCTACTCCAGCCGCCTCGTCGACCTCGTCCAGAAGATCCTCTGAACGCGCGGGCTCGATGCGGACCCTCGACGACGTCGACCTGGGCGGCAAGCGCGTCTTCGTCCGCGTGGACTTCAACGTCCCGCTCGACGACGCCCGGCACGTCACCGACGACACGCGCATCCGCGCCGCGCTGCCGACGCTCGAGCGGCTGCGGGGCGAGGGCTGCTCGCTCGTCCTCGCCGCGCACCTGGGCCGCCCGAAGGGCATCGACCCCGCGTTCTCGCTGCGGCCCGCGGCCGACCGGCTGGCCGAGCTGACCGGCTGGGACGTGACGCTTGCGCCGGCGGTCGTCGGCGAGGCCGTCGAGGGGCTCGCCCGCGGGCTCAATCCCGGTGACGTGCTGATGCTCGAGAACGTGCGCTTCGAGCCGGGGGAGACGAAGAACGACGCCGTGCTCGCCGAGGCGTACGCGCGGCTGGCGGAGGCCTACGTGGACGACGCGTTCGGCGTCGCCCACCGCGCGCACGCCTCGAACGTCGGCGTCGTCGGGCACCTGAGCCCGAGCGCGGCCGGCCTGCTGCTCCAGCGCGAGGTGCAGACGATCGGCGCGATCCTCGTCAGACCCGCCGCGCCCGCTCGTCGCGATCGTCGGCGGCGCGAAGGTGACCGACAAGATCGGCGTGCTCGACGCCTTCCTGCAGCGCGCCGACGCCGTCCTGATCGGCGGGGCGATGTGCTTCCCGTTCCTGAAGGTGCAGGGTCACGAGGTCGGCGCGTCGCTGTGCGCGGACGAGGATCTGGAACCCGCGCGCCGGGTCCTCGAGGACCCCGAGGCGCGCGCGAAGCTGCGGCTGCCGACCGACCTCGTGCTCGGCGAGCGCTTCGCCGCGGACACGGCCCGCCAGGAGCTCGACGGCGTGGACGTCCCCGACGGCTGGATGGGCCTCGACGTCGGCCCGCGGACCGCCGCCGCGTACGCCGCTGAGATCGCCGCTGCCGGCAGCGTGTTCTGGAACGGCCCGATGGGCGCCTTCGAGCTGGCGCCGTTCTCCGGCGGAACCCGCGCCATCGCCGAGGCCGTCGCCGCCTGTCCGGGCGTCACGGTGGTCGGCGGCGGTGACAGCGCCGCGGCGCTGACGCAGTTCGGCCTGGAGGATCAGGTCACCCATCTCTCAACAGGTGGCGGCGCCACCCTCGAGCTCATCGAGGGCAAGACGCTGCCGGGCGTGGAGGCCCTCAGCGAATGACTCCGTCTCGCACACCGTTCATCGCCGGCAACTGGAAGATGTTCAAGACCCAGGCGGAGGCGGAGATGTTCATCTCGGGGCTGCTGCCGCTCGTCTCCTCGTCGGACGGGGTGGACGTCGCGATCTGCGTGCCGTTCACCGATCTTGGAGCGATGATCGACTCGACGCGCGGGCTCGCGCGTCCAGGTGTTCGCGCAGAACATGCACCACGCCGCCGAGGGTGCGTTCACCGGCGAGGTCAGCGCGCCGATGCTGAACGAGCTCGACGTGCACGGCGTCGTGCTCGGGCACTCCGAGCGGCGCGAGCTCTTCGGCGAGACCGACCGCGAGCTGGCGCTGAAGGTGCCGGCGGCGCTCGAGGCCGGCCTGCTCCCGATCCTCTGCGTCGGCGAGACCGAGGCCGAGCGCGAGGCCGGCGAGACCGAGCGCAAGCTCCGCCACCAGGTGCAGGAGGGCCTCGAGCAGGTGCCGCGAGAGCGGCTCGCGGAGGTCGTGATCGCCTACGAGCCGATCTGGGCGATCGGGACCGGCAGGGTCGCGACGCCGGACCAGGCGCAGGAGGCGTGCGCGTTCGTGCGCGCGCTCGTCGCCGGCATCGACGGCGACGCCGCGCAGGCGCTGCGGGTGCAGTACGGCGGCAGCGTCAAGCCGGACAACGCCGCCGAGCTGCTGTCGCTGCCCGACGTCGACGGCGCGCTCGTCGGCGGCGCATCGCTCGAGCCCTCGTCGTTCGCGGCGATCATCGAGGCCGCGCGCGGATGACAACGATCCCGGCCCCGAGCGCCGTCCTCGTCGTCCTCGACGGGTGGGGTCTCGCGCCGCCCGGCCCCGGCAACGCCGTCGAGCTCGCCGACACGCCCGTCTTCGACGATCTCTGGGCCCGCTACCCGCACACGCAGCTCACCGCCTGCGGCCGCGCCGTCGGCCTCCCCGACGGCCAGATGGGCAACAGCGAGGTCGGCCACCTGAACCTCGGCGCGGGCTCCGTCGTGCGCCAGGACCTGACGCGGATCGACGACGCCGTCCGTGACGGCGTGCTCGACGAGAGCCCGGTCCTGCGCGAGGCGATGACGGGCGCGCCGCGCGTGCACCTGATCGGCCTCGTCAGCGACGGCGGCGTCCACTCGAGCCTCGAGCATCTCGGCGCGCTGATCCGCCTGGCCGCGGACCTCGCCGTGCCGGACCTCGTGATCCACGCGTTCACCGACGGCCGCGACACGTCGCCGACCGGCGGCGAGGACTTCCTGGCGCAGGTCGAGGACTGGTGCACGGTCGCCGGCAACGCGCGCATCGGCAGCGTCATCGGCCGCTTCTTCGCGATGGATCGCGACAAGCGCTGGGACCGCGTCCAGGCGGGGTACGACCTGCTCGTCCACGGGCGCGGCGAGCACCACGCGCCGAACGCGCCGGCGGCGGCGCGCGACGCCTACGACCGCGGCGAGACCGACGAGTTCATCACCGCGACGACCGTCGGTGACGAGGCGCGGATCCGGCCCGGCGACAGCGTCATCGGCATCAACTTCCGTCCCGACCGGATGCGCGAGATCAGCCGGGCGCTCGCGGACCCGGAGTTCGCCGACGTCGACCGCGGCGGCGCGCCGGTGGTCGAGCGCTACGCCTGCCTGACCGAGTACGAGGAGGGCTGGCCCTACCCGGTCGCCTTCCCGCCCGAGCGCCCGAGCGTCACCCTGTCGCACGTGATCGCCGCGCACGGCGGGCGTCAGCTCCACGTCGCCGAGACGGAGAAGTACCCGCACGTGACGTACTTCTTCGGCGGCGGTGAGGAGACGCCGGAGGACGGTGAGCGCCGCGAGCTCGTGCCCTCGCCGCGCGACGTCCCGACCTACGACTTCAAGCCGCAGATGAGCGCCCGCGAGGCGGCGGACGCGTTCG
Source organism: uncultured Actinomycetes bacterium (assembly GCA_963721255.1). Classification (GTDB taxonomy): domain Bacteria; phylum Actinomycetota; class Thermoleophilia; order Solirubrobacterales; family Solirubrobacteraceae; genus F1-60-MAGs163. Next base: position 154,795 of record CAVRIM010000016.1, on the reverse strand, counting down.
TCGGCGCCTGGCGTGAGGACGCGCCGGCGTTCGGGATCATCAACTTCGCCAACGCGGACATGGTCGGGCACACCGGCGTGATCCCGGCCGCCGTCACGGCGATCGAGACCGCGGACGCGTGCCTCGGAGACGTCGTCCGCGCCGTGCAGGAGTCGGGCGGCGTCGCTGCTCATCACCGCCGACCACGGCAACGCCGACCACATGCTCAACGACGACGGCAGCCCGAACACGGCGCACTCGCTCAACCCGGTGCCGTGCGTGGTCACCGTGGAGGGCCTCGAGCTGCGCGACGGCGGCATCCTCGCCGACGTCGCGCCGACGCTGCTGCAGCTGCTCGGGTTACGCGCAGCCGGACGGCATGACCGGCCGCTCGCTCGATCAGCTGAGCTGCTTCCGCGACCCAGGCCGGCAGCTCGGCGAGCGACCGTGGGTCGACGTGGTGCGCGGCGTCGCTCTCGTGGTACTCCACGTCGAGCCCGCCCGCGGTCAGCAGGTCGCGCGCCGCGCGCCCGAAGTCGACGCTGATCACCGGGTCCATGCGGCCGTGCGCGATCCAGACCGGCAGGCCTGCGCGCGGCTGAAGGTCCGCGCTCCAGCCGTCGACCGTCGGCACGAAGCAGCTCAGCGCGACGATCCCCGCCGGACGCGGACGGCCCGCGCCGAGCCCGGCCGCGTACGACATCACGCCGCCCTGCGAGAAGCCGCCGATGACGATCCGCTCCCAGGGGACGCCGAACGTGCCCGGCACGGCGTCGAGGAACTCGCAGAGGACGTCGTAGGTGGCGTGGAAGCTGTCGTGGTCGGGGAACCCGACGCGCGGCACGGCGTACCAGTGGCGTCCGCCCGGAGGCAGGTGCAGCGGGCCGCCGGGCGTGATCCCGACGAGCCGCCGGCCGGGATCCAGGATGTCGAGGAAGGGCAGCAGATCGTGCTCGTCGGCGCCGCGCCCGTGCAGCAGCACCAGCGCGCCCTGCGGCTCGCCCGCGGCGGGGCGCACGACGTGGGGGAGGGTGTCCGGCAGCCCGTCGCTCACGCCGCGTGGTCCCGCGGACTGGCGAGCGGGGTCAGCACCTGCTCGAGGCGGGCGCGCAGGTGCTCGTGCTGCGGCGGGAGCCGCAGCGCCGTGCCGAGCGTCGCCGCGGGCTCGTCGAACGTGAAGCCGATGTCGCGCGAGGCCAGCTCGAACAGCACGCCGCTCGGCTCGCGGAAGTAGACCGAGTGGAAGTACTGGCGGTCGATGATCGGCGTCGTGTGGGCGCCCGCGCCGGCCGCGCGCTCGGAGAACGCCCGCAGCTCGGCGTCGTCGGCCGCCGACCAGGCGACGTGGTGGACGGTCCCGGCGCCCTGGACGCCGCGCTCGGGCGGTGGGTGGTCGTAGCAGAGGCGCGCGTGCCGGTCCGCGCCCGTGAGCTGCCAGTGCGCCCCGTCGCGCTCGTCGCGGCTGAATCCGAGCGCGGCCAGCAGGTCGCTGCTGCGCTCGGGCACCGCCGCGTACGCGCGGATGCCGTGGAAGCCCTGGAGCGCGTGCTCGTCCGGGATGTCGGTGGCGTGCGCGGCGAGCGGCGCGTCGTCCCCGTGCGCGACGAGCAGTTCGTGGGACAGCCCCTCGGGGTCGCGGAAGAGCAGCACGTCACCGTCGCGCGCGGCCTCCACGCCGTCGTCGCGCAGCCGCTGCTCCCAGAAGTCGATCGCGGCGACCGATCCGACGCGCCAGCGGATCGCGTGCACCATCCCGTCGCCTGCGCGCCCGCGCGCGGCGCCCGGGAACTCGAAGAACGTGAGGATCGAGCCGGGCGCACCGACCTCGTCGCCGTAGTAGAGGTGGTAGACGGTCGGCTCGTCGAAGTTGACCGTCTTCTTCACGAGCCGCAGCCCGAGCAGCCGCGCGTAGAAGTCGACGTTCCCCGGGGCGTCGGCGGTGATCGCCGTGATGTGGTGAAGCCCTTCGAGTGCCATGCCGAGCACGCTATCAGTGCTATACTTGCACGTGCAACGATCCTCTCGAAAGGCGCCGCGGCCACTGGTAGCGTCGCGCCATCCGGACCGTCGCGGAACCGATCATGGCCACTGCTCCAGCCCGACCTGACACCCACGCCGATCGCCTGAGCGAGCGCGAACTGCGCGCCTGGCGCGGGATGCTGCGGGCGCACGCCTCGCTGACGAAGGCACTCGACGCCGACCTCGAGGCGGAGCACGGCCTGCCGCTGAGCTCCTACGAGGTGCTGCTGCACCTGGCGGCGGCCGATGGCGAGCGGATGCGCATGAGCGACCTCGCCGACTCGGTGATCCTCAGCCGCAGCGGGCTGACGCGGCTCATCGACCGGATGGAGCGCGACGGCCTGATCGCCCGCGAGTCCTGTCCGAGCGACGCACGCGGGTCCTACGCCCGCCTCACCGGGCCGGCACCGCGAAGCTCGACGCCGCGCGCCGCACCCACCTGTCCGGCGTGCGCGAGCGGTTCCTCGACCGCCTGTCCGCAGCCGAGCTGGACGTGCTCGGCGAGACCTGGGACCGCGTGCTTCCGGCCGGCTCGGACGAGGGCCCGGCCTGCGGCTCGCTCGCGCCATGAACAACCTCGGTCTCTACGTCGTCTGCCTCGGCATCCCGCTCGTCATCGGGCTGTGGACGCAGCACCGCGTCAAGAGCACCTTCCAGCAGTGGTCCGCAGGTCCCCGAGGACACGGGCATGACCGGCGCCGAGGTCGCGCGCCGGATCCTCGACGCGAACGGTCTCCAGAGCGTTCCGGTGCAGGGCGTCCCCGGCGCGCTCACCGACCACTACGACCCGCGCACGCGCAGCGTCAACCTCTCCGAGCCGGTCTACGCGGCCGCGACGATCAGCTCCACCGCGGTCGCCGCGCACGAGGTCGGGCACGCGATCCAGCACGCGAAGTCGTACGTGCCGATGACGGTTCGCTCGGCGCTCTGGCCGGTCACGGCGTTCGCCTCGAGCACGTGGACGATCCTGCTGCTGATCGGTGTCGTCCTCGGCGCCCTGAATCTCGTCGTCTTCGCGATCGTCCTCTACGCCGCGGTCGTGCTCTTCCAGATCGTCACCCTGCCGGTCGAGTTCGATGCCTCGCGCCGCGCGGCCGTCCAGCTCAGGACGCTCGGCATCGCGAACCCCGACGAGTCGGTCGGCGTGCGCAAGGTGCTGACGTCGGCGGCGCTGACCTACGTGGCCGGTGCGCTGGCGGCGCTCTCGCAGCTCGCGTTCTTCGCCCTGACCTTCCTCGGCGGCCGCAACTGACCTTCGAGATCCTCGGGCGTGACGCGCAGTCGCAGGCGCGCGCGGGCATCCTGAGCACCGCGCACGGCGACGTCCGCACGCCCGCATTCGTCCCGCTCGCCACCAAGGCGACCGTCCGCGGCCTGCTGCCGTCCGAGGTCACGGCGCTCGGCTACGACATGGTCCTGGGGAACACGTTCCACCTGCACCTGGATCCCGGCGACGAGCTGATCGCGCGCCAGGGCGGCCTGCACCGGTTCATGGCCTGGGATGCGCCGATCATCACCGACTCGGGCGGCTTCCAGGTCTTCTCGATGGGCCACGGCACGGTCGCGGACGAGGTCAAGGGCCGCGCGTCGCACGGTTCGGACCGCTCGGGCCGGATCGAGGCGATCGAGGAGGACGGCGTGCGCTTTCGCTCCTACCTCGACGGCAGCGAGCGGTTCATGGCCCCCGAGACCTCGATGCAGATCCAGGCGAACCTGCACTCGGACATCGCCCTCGTCTTCGACGAGTGCACCCCGTTCCACGTCGAGCGCGAGTACACGCTGCGCTCGACCGAGCGCACGCACCGCTGGCTCGACCGCTGTCTCGACTGGCACGGCCGGCACGGGCCCGAGGATCAGCTCGTCTACGGCATCGTCCAGGGCGGCGTCTACGAGGACCTGCGCGTCGAGAGCACGCAGGCCATCGCCGCCCGCGCGTGCGACGGGATCGCGATCGGCGGGTCGCTCGGCGCCGGCAAGGACCAGATGTACGAGGTCGTCGGCTGGGCGACCGCCGCGCTCGACGCCGCCTGGGCGACGAGCGTCCCCGGCACCTGCTCGGCATCGGCGAGATCGACGACCTCGTGGCGGGCGTGCTGCGCGGGATCGACACGTTCGACTGCGCGATGCCGACGCGGCTCGGGCGGCACGGCATGGCGCTCGTGCCGGACCCCGGCGCGCGCTGGCGCGTGGACCTCGCCAAGGCGGTGCACCGCGACTCCGACGAGCCGATCATGGAGGGCTGTCCGTGCCCGACGTGCGCGATCGGGTGGACGCGCGGCTACGTCCGCTACATGGCGCGCAACCGCGAGCTGACCGTGATGCGGGCGCTCACGCTGCACAACCTCGCGTTCGTCCAGCGCGTCGTCGCGCGCCTGCGGGCCGCGATCCTCGACGGAACACTGGCGGACACCGCGGCCGCCCTGCTCGCGCGGCGAGGCGCCTTAGCGGGTGTTCTGGCGGATCATGTCCTGCAGCTTGCTGACGGTCTGGTCCACCTGGTCGTAGACGACCTTCTGCAGACGCACCGTGTTGCTCTCCTTCGTCACGATCCCGGTGATCACGACGCCCGCGGCGATCATCACGACGATCAGGACGAGCGCGGGCGCGAGCCGCCGCCGGCGCTTGGCCTGCGCGGGGAGCGGGGCCGGCGCAGGGGGCGCCGGGGCGACCGGCCGGCTGGGCGGCAGCGGCTGGCGCTGCTGAACCGGCGTCATCGGGCCGGCGGGCGCCGCGACGGCCCGCGTCACGCTCGTCGCGGGTTCGGCGACGCGCGTGGCGCGCGTCGTGCGTGCCGACACCGCGCGCGCCCGCCACGAGCGCCTCACGCAGGTCCTCCGCCGTCGCGTAGCGGTCGGCCGGCTCCAGGGCGAGCGCACGGTCGACCGCGGCGGCGAGCTCGGGCGTGACCTCCGGGTTCACATGGTCGAGCAGCGGCGGCGCCTCCCGCTGCTGCTTCAGCGCGAGCTCGGTCAGCGTCGTCGCCTCGTAGGGGAGACGCCCTGAGAGGAACTGGTAGCTCACGACGCCGAGCGAGTAGATGTCCGAGCGCGCCGTCGCCTCCACGCCGGTCGCCTGCTCGGGAGCCAGGTAGGCCGCGGTCCCGAGCACGGAGCCGACCTGCGTGATCGACGACTCGTCGCTCAGCGCCTTCGCGATCCCGAAGTCGGCGAGCTTCACGACGCCGTCGGTCGAGCGCAGCAGGTTGCCGGGCTTCACGTCGCGGTGGACGACCCCGTTGCGGTGCGCGTAGTCGAGCCCGCGGCAGGCCTGCGCGACGATGCCGAGCGCCTCGGCGACCGGCAGCATGCCCTGCTCGCGCAGGATCTCCGCCCCGGACTGACCCTCGACGTGCTCCATCACGATGTAGTGGCGGCCGCTCGCCTCGTCGAGGCCGAAGTCGAAGACCTGGACGATGTTGGGGTGCACGAGCCGCGCGGCCGACAGCGCCTCGCGGCGAAAGCGCGAGACGAACTGCTGGTCGTCGGCGAGGTGCTCGGCGAGCAGCTTCACCGCGACATGCCGCTCGAGCCGGCGGTCGAGCGCGAGCACGACCGTCGACATGCCGCCGCTGCCCAGGCGCTCGCCCAGCTCGTAGCGGCCCGCGAGGAGCTGACCGCTCACGGCGACAGCCCGCCGCTGCTCGTCATGAGCTCGCGATCTCCGCGTGCGATGCCGCTCACGGAGTGGTCGCTCCGGTCTGCCCGGGCGTGGTCGTCTGCCCGGGCGTGACGCCGCCGTTCGGGCCCGTGGTGGTCGTGGTCGGCGGCGTGGTCGTGGTCGTCGTCGTGCGGCGTGGTGGTGGTCGTCGTGGTCGACGGCGTGCTCGTCGTCGTGGTCGTCGTCGTCGTCGACGGCGTGCTCGTCGTGGTCCCGGTCGTCGTGTTCGTGGTCGGCTTGGCCTGGGCGGCGACCGCCTTGCACTGCGGCCCGACCGTCACGCGTGAGCTGCTGGAGCCCGTCCTTGAGCCTCGCCGTGAGGCGCGGGTCCACGCTCGCCGGCAGCGCCGCGTAGGCGCGCTGCGCGCTGCGCAGCGCCTGCTGGGCCTGCGGGCAGTCGCCGGCTCCCGTCGCGTCCGCGACCTGCTGCAGCGCGCTGTCGAGCGCGCTGGCCTGATCGGGCGGGAGCAGCTTCGCGCTGTTCCCGCAGCCGCTCGCCGCGCCGATCACGGCGACCGCGATGGCGGCCGTGAGCAGGGGAATCGTGCGCAGGCGCGGCATCGTCATTGACCGTACTGGAGCCGCTCGGCGAGTGAGTCGGGTAGCCGCGCCGCGCGGATCGCGGCGGCGGCGCCGTCGACGTCGTAGGTGGTGCGCCGCCACGAGGCGGACGCGGCGGAGAGGTCCAGCAGCAGCCAGGCCGCGCGCGGGTCGCCGTCGCGCGGCTGGCCGACGCTGCCGGGGTTCAGCAGCCAGCGGCCGGCGCCGATCTCGGCGATCTCGTCGGCGCGGCGCGAGCTGCCGGTCGCCGGCTCGCCCTCGGGGCGCGTGAACGAGCAGGCGACGTGGCTGTGCCCGAGCAGGCCGATCCGCTCGTCGAAGGCGTCGAAGCAGAGGTCGGCGAGGAGCGCGCTGACGACGTACTCCCAGATCGGGTCGCGCGGACTGCCGTGGAACAGGCCGGTGCCCTCGCGGCTGCCGCGCGGCTGGAGCGACGCGAGCCAGTCGAGCCGGTCCGGATCGATCACCTCCTGCGTCCAGCGCGCGGCCAGCGCGGCGCCGGGGGAGAACTCGTCGAGCGGCAGCTCGCCGGTGACGCCGAGATCGTGGTTCCCGGCCAGGCACAGCGTCGCCGTGTCGCGGACGAGGTCGACGCAGTCGTTCGGGTCGGCGCCGTAGCCGACGACGTCGCCGAGGCACCAGATCTCGCGCACGGCGGTGGCCGCCACGTCTGCCAGGACGGCCTCGAGGGCGTGGCGGTTCGCGTGGATGTCGGAGAGGACGGCAACCTGCATGGGGCTAGACCGACCGCCGACGGTAGCGGGAGTGCGCTAGAAGTCTTCGCGCTCCTGGTCGACCTCGGGCAGGCCCTTGATGCTCTCGCGGGCGCTCCAGCGGCCGTAGTTGTCCTCCATCGCGTCGATCAGCTCGCGCATGAAGCGGGACGACAGGTTGATCCGCGAGACGACGACGCCGGGGATGACGTCGTCCTCGACCTCGTGGTCCACTCGCGCGAACGTCAGCGTGAACTCGTAGTCGGAGTGGCTCACGTTCGCGAAGTTCGCGTAGTGACCCGCCATCTTCTCCGGCTCGATGTGGATGTTGATCTGTCGCTCGGGCTCGTGAGGGGTGTCGGCCATGGTGGCGCCTAGTATCCCGCCTCGTGAGGATCCTCGTCGTCGCCGTCGGCCGCCTGCGCCCGCCGTACGTCGACGACGTCCAGCACTACCAGCGGCTGATCGCCCGGCACGCCCGCGTCGAGCTGATCGAGGTCCGTGAGGACGAGCAGGTCGAGAAGCGCATCCCCGAGCGCGCGTTCACCTGCCTGCTCGACGTCGGCGGCGCGACCTACGACAGCGTCGGCTTCAGCCGCTTCCTCGAGGACCGGCGGATGAGCGGGCTGGACCTCTGCTTCGTCGTCGGCGGCCCGTACGGTCTTGCGCTGCCCGGCGCGACCCACAAGATCTCGCTCGGCCCGATGACGCTGCCGCACCAGCTCGCGCGCGTCGTGCTGCTCGAGCAGCTCTACCGTGCCCACAAGATCCTCGCCCGCGAGCCGTACCACCACTGATGCCCGGCCGCGGCGACCTCGGGCCCTTCCTGCGCCGCTTCGCGGTCGTCGTGTTCGCGCTCGTGCTGCTGCTCGCCTCCGGCGCGGTCGCCTACACGATCTTCGAGAACGTGAACCTGTGGGACGGCTTCCTCTGGTCACTGGACACGATCGCGACCGAGGGCGCGCGCAACAAGCCGCAGAGCGTCGCCGGGGAGATCACCTGGGTCGTCCTGATCGTGCTCGGCGTCGGTACGCTGCTCTACGCGCTGGTGACGCTGGTCGAGCTTCTCGTCTCCGGGCACCTGCGCACACTCCTCGACGAGCGCCGGGAGCAGCGAGCCATCGACGCCCTGACCGACCACGTGATCATCTGCGGCTTCGGCCGGGTCGGCCGGCAGGTCGCCCGTGACCTGCGCGCATCCGGGGCGCGCTACGTCGTGATCGACCCGCGACCCCAGCACGCGGAGGAGGCGCGCCACGTCGGCGTGCGCTTCATCGAGGGCAGCGCCTCGGAGGACGACGCGCTGCTCCAGGCGGGCATCGAGCGCGCGAGCGCGGTGATCGCGTGCATCGACTCCGACGCCGAGAACGTCTTCGTCGCGCTCTCGGCGCGGCAGCTCAACGCCACCGTGCCGATCATCGCCCGCGCCTCGAACCCCGGGGCCGAGCCGAAGCTGCTGCGCGCCGGCGCGACGCGCGTGATCTCGCCGTACCGCACGAGCGGCACCGAGATGGCGCGTGCGGCGCTGACGCCGCAGGTGTCCGGCGCGCTCGACGTGGCGCCCGAATACCGGCTCGAGGAGATCGAGGTCGAGGCCGGCTCGCCGGCCGACGGCCGCGCGATCGTCGACGTGCGCGGCGATGCGATCATCGTGGGCGTGCGTGATCGCGACGGATCGTTCCTCCCGCAGCCCCCGAGCGCCACGGCCCTGCACGCCGGGGACGTGCTGCTCGCGCTCGGGCACGTCCAGACCCTGAGCCGCCTGGAGCGCGCGCTGGCACCGCAGAGCGGCGCGGCGGGCTCGTGACCGAGCCGCTCGCGGTCCTGCGCGCCGAGCTCGACGGCGCGGTGGCCGACGTCGCCGGTGACGGCGGCGCGCCGGTGAGCGCCCCGGCGCTCGACCGCCCGCGGCAGGCCGAGCACGGCGACTACGCGACGAACGCCGCGATGCTGCTGACCAAGCGGCTCGGGGAGCCGCCGCGCGAGATCGCCAAGAAGATCGCGGCGGCGCTCGCGGGGCGCCTGGGCCCGTCGCTCACGAGCGCCGACGTCGCCGGCCCCGGCTTCCTCAATCTCGTCCTCGACGACGCCTGGTACGCGGCGGCGGTGGCCGACGTCCTCGCCGCCGGCGACCGGTGGGGCGGGGGCGGCGCCGATCCGCCGCTGGCCGTGAACGTCGAGTTCGTCAGCGCGAACCCGACCGGTCCCGTCCACGTCGGCGGCACGCGCAACGCGGCGTACGGCGACGCGCTGGCGCGGCTGCTCGCCTTCCAGGGGCACCGCGTCCACCGCGAGTTCTACGTCAACGACTTCGGCAGCCAGACGCGCCGGCTCGGCGAGTCGATCAAGGCGCGGGCCAAGGGGAACGAGCCGCCGGCCGACGGGTACAAGGGCGCCTACGTCACCGAGCTCGCCGCGGAGATCCCGGGCGCGGCCGACCTGCCGGTCGACGAGGTCGCGCGCCGCGGCGTGGAGCTGATGGTGGCGCAGGCCGAGCGCAGCCTCGCGCGCTTCCGGATCGTGTTCGACCACTGGTTCAGCGAGCGCTCGCTGCACGAGGGGGATCCGACCCCGGTCGCGCACGCGTTCGAGGTCCTCGAAGGGCAGGGCCGCACCTTCCGCGAGGACGGCGCGCTGTGGCTGCGCACGACCGACTTCGGCGACGACAAGGACCGCGTGCTCGAGCGCTCGAACGGCGAGCACACCTACTTCGCCAGCGACATCGCCTATCACCAGGAGAAGCGCGAACGCGGCTTCAACCTGCTGATCGACGTCTGGGGCGCCGACCACCACGGCTACGTGCAGCGGATGCAGGCCGCGTTCCAGGCGCTGGGCGGGGGCGCCGACCAGCTCGAGCTGCTGATCATGCAGTTCGTGCACCTCGTCGAGGGCGGCGAGCGCGGGAAGATGAGCAAGCGCGCCGGGGAGTTCGTCACGCTCGACGACCTCGTCGACGACATCGGCGTCGACGCCTCGCGCTGGTTCCTGCTCGCGCGCTCGCACGACACGTCGATCGACCTCGACCTCGACCTCGCGCGCAGCCAGTCGAGCGACAACCCCGTGTACTACGTCCAGTACGCGCACGCGCGGATCGCGTCCGTGCTGCGCAAGGCCGGTGACGCGCGCGTCGCCGAGGCGCTGGCGGCGCCGTCGCAGGTGCCGGCCGGCGGGCTGCACCCGAGCGAGCGCGCGCTCGTGCGGCGGCTGCTCGACTTCCCCGAGGAGGCCCGTGAGGCCGCGGACCGCCGCGCCCCGCACCGGATCGCCGCCTACGCGCTCGAGACCGCGCAGCTCTTCAGCGCCTTCTACCGCGACTGCCAGGTCGTCGGCGTTCCGGCCGACGAGGAGACGCTGCGCCTGCGGCTCAGCGTCGCGACGCTGAACGTGCTCGCGCGCGCACTCGACCTGCTCGGTATCGAGGCTCCGCAGGAGATGTAGCGCCGTCGGGCGCCGGGATCGCCCGGCGCTCGACCGTGATCTGATCACCCGGCGGGTCGGCCTCGCGGGGCAGCCAGCCGCCGCGGCGACGCTCGCGCAGCGTCTGCGCGGCGAGCACGGCGCCCGCGGCGCCCGGCGGCGACGAGCAGCGGGAGCACGCGCAGGTTGTGCCGCGCCTGGGCCACGAAGACCGCGTTCACCGCGGTGCTCGTCGCGACGGGGGTCAGCAGCAGCACGAGGCCGGCGCGGCGGCCTCGCGCGAGCGTCAGCCCGGCGACCGACCCGGCGAGCGCGAGCCCGACGAGCAGCAGGTGCCATGCCGTCAGCCACGTGCGCGGGTTGCGTGTTCCGCCGCGGTAGTAGCCGCCCCACATGCGCGTGACCTTGCGCGCCTCCATCGCGGCGAACGCGATCGGCTGGTGCACGGCATACGTCTTGAGGTTGCGCCGGGCCTCGAAGCCGAGCGCCCAGCGCAGCTGGTCGTCCGGGATCGCGCGGTGGGGCCCGGGCACGAGCTCCGGATGGCGCTCGCGGATGTAGGCGCGCAGGACGTACTCGCCGCGCAGGTTGCTGGTCCGCACATTCGTCAGGTTCGGCATGTGGCGCCGGACGTAGAGCTGGAGCTCCTGGCGCACGCCGCTGAGCCTGCCGTCGCCGGGGAGGTAGGTGCCGACGAAGAGGGTGGATGGGCCGCTCCCCGGCAACCGGGATGACCCGTCCGGCCTCGAGCGACGCGTAGGTGCTCCACGGCGCGGCGACGAGCAGCGGGACGGCGACGAGGATCGCGCCCTGGCTCAGCGCCGTGCGCGTTCCCGCTCGTCCGCGCGCGAGCAGGAACCAGACGGCGCCGAGCACCGCGGGCAGCACGAGCAGGTCGGCGCGGACGAGCAGCGCGACCCCGAGCGCCGCGCCGGCGAGCGCGATCCGCCAGGCCTGCGGTCTGCGCCAGGCGGCCAGGAGCGCCAGTGCCGCGAGCGCCAGGGTGAGCGCTCCCAGCGGTTCGCTGACGAGGTCGCCGGTCGCCCGGATCAGCGGGGGGTAGGTCGCGATCGCGCCGGCGGCGATCAGCCCTGCGACCGGTCCCGCGAGCCCCGCGGCGAGCAGGAAGACGACGAGGATCAGCGCGGTGCCGATCAGCGCCTGCGCCCAGAACGCGCTGTGCAGCGCCTGCGGCGAGCCGTCGCCGTCGGCGCCGGGGGCGATCAGGTGCGCGGCGGCGAAGACCGCGGGCGTGCCGGGCGCCCAGTGCCAGGGGTCGGCGGAGCCGGGGGAGGTGTATCCGTCGCCGGACGCCAGGTTGAGCGCGATCCGCGCGTACGAGCGCTCGTCCGAGGAGAGGTAGTGCCCCGGATTGGCCGCCTGCGCGCCGCGCAGCACACCTCCGAGAGCCATGATCGCCACGAGCGAGGCGATGACGACCCGCCGCGAGGGAGCGCGCGCGAGGCCGCGGCCGGCTCGCTGCGCAGGGGCCCCTGCGAGGCGGTCCGGCGAACGGGGAAGCTCGCCGCGGAACGTGGCCATCAGCGCTGGATTCGCTCCAGCGCGTGTGCGCCCCTTGCCTGGGCGCTCAATTGCAGCGCGGCCTGGCGCCTACAGGTTGTAGATGCCGTCGAGCCCGATGCTCTGGAGGAACTGCTGCGCCTCGATGTTGAGCCGCGTCAGCTCGCCCGAGAGGATCAGCACGCCCATCACGATCAGGATCGCGCCGGAGATGAACGGTCACCGTGAGGTAGTGGTCGCGCAGCCACGCGAAGGCTCCGGTCGCCTTGTCGAACGCGACGGCGGTCAGCAGGAACGGCACGGCGAGGCCGAGCGAGTAGAAGGCGAGCAGCACGCCGCCGTGGGCGACGGAGTCGGCGGTCGAGGCGGCGGCGAGGATCGAGGCGAGCGTCGGGCCGACGCACGGCGTCCAGGCGATCGCGAACGCCAGCCCGGCGATGATCGGCCCGCCGGTCCCGGCGCGCATGATCAGGGCGTCCGGGCGCCAGTCCTTGTTCAGCCGCGGGACGAACGGCGTGAGCACGAAGAAGACGCCCATCCCGATGATCAGCAGCCCGGCGATCGTGTCGAGCGTCTGCTTGTGGTCGCGCAGCGTCGAGCCGAGGCCGGTCGCGCTCATCCCCAGGGCGACGAACATCAGCGTGAACGACAGGCAGAACACGATCGCCGGCGCCAGCACGTGCGAGAGGCGGTGCTCGCCGGCGCGCATCTCGGCGATGCTGATGCCCGAGATCGCCGACAGGTACCCGGGCACGAGCGGCAGCACGCAGGGGGAGAGGAACGAGATGAACCCGACGGCGAACGCCGCGAGGACGGTGGTGTCAGCGGTCGCGAGGATCACTGCGTGTCGAAGCGCGCGAGCTCGTCGTCGAGCCGGAGCCGGTCGTCGTCGTCGATCGCCGCGAGCGGGATGTCCGGCGCGGGCTCGCGGGCGCGCCGCCGCCAGCGCGGGAGCAGCACGATCAGCAGGGCGAGCAGCCCGAGCGCGACGAGGATCGGCACGAGGTAGGCCGCGAGGCTGAAGCCCTTGCTCTCCGGCAGCGCGAGGATCGCGGGGCCGTAGCGCGCCTTCAGCGTGCTCTTGATCTGGGCCTTGGTCTCCCCGCGGGCGATCAGCGCGCGGATCTCACGGCGCAGCTGGTCGGCGCGCGGCGACTCGGCGATGTAGAGCGGCACGTTGCACGTGTCGCACATCACCTCGTCCTCGACGTCGGTGAAGGAGGCGCGCGGCGTCGCGGCGAGCGCGGCGCCGGCCGGCACGAGGACGAGCAGGCACAGCAGCGCGGACAGCAGGCGGGCGCGCGTCATGCCGGGGCCTGGCCCTTCAGCGCGCGGTCGATCGCCCCGGTGAGGAACGGCTCCTCGATCTCCCCGCGTGAGATCGCGACGACGCGGCCGCGGCGGTCCAGGATGAACGTCTCGGGCAGCTTCGAGGTCCCGAACTTCGGCGCCACCTGCAGCTTGTCGTCGCGCACCGAGGGGTAGGTCACCTTCAGCTCGCGCTCGAACTTGCGCGACTCGTCGGCGAAGTCCTTGTACGTGACGCCGAGGACCGTCCCGTCGCCGCTGCGCTGCAGGCGCCGCTGCGCGCGCTCCAGGATCGGCGCCTCCGCGCGGCACGGATCGCACCAGGAGGCCCAGAAGTTGAGCACGACGACCTTGCCCCGAAGGTCCGCGAGTGCGGTCTTCGTGCTGCCGTCGAGCGCCGGGAGCGAGACGGCGGCGGCCGGCGCGACGGGGCGCTCGCCCCGCTTGACGGCGCTGTCGAGGGACGTGTCGTCCCCGGTGTTCAGGACGCCGTAGATGATCAGCCCGGTGAGCATGACGGCGAGCAGCACGACGGCTCCGGTGGCGAACGGCGGACGTTTCACGGACCGCGAAGGGTAGATGTGCGTCGTTTTGGGGGCGCTGCCGGGAGGAGATCCAACATGTATGCGAAACCTCTTGAGCACGTCGGCGTTCTTGTCGATGTGCCCCCAATGAGACCGCTCGCATCACCCACCCGCCCGTCGCGCCGTCGCGCTCGCCGCGCCGGCCACGCCGCGCCGGTCGCTGCGCACCCGCCAAGCCGGCTCCGACGCCCGAGCAGCGGGCCCGTCGCGCCGGTGGCCCAGGCCGGCGAGCTTCGCCACCTCGCTCACGGTGTAGCGGCCCTTCGCCTGCTTGGCGGGCGCGGCCTGCGTCGCGTCGTCGTCGCGCTCGTGCCGTGCTCGAGCCGCACGCACCGAGGGCGAGCACGGCGCCCGCGAGCAGCGGTGCCGTGGGCAGGTGACGCGCGAGGCGGAGCATGACGCGGGAACCTATGAGATCCGGCGGTTGTACGGTCCCGTTACAGCCGCAGACCCGCCACCGGAAGGAAGCGCCAGCGCCATGAACGATGCAGACGTTCTCAACCACATCGAGGAGCTCGTCGCCGAGGAGCACAAGCTGCTGGATCAGGGTGCGGCCGGTCCGGGGCTCGACGCCGACAGCCACGCGCGCCTGGCCGACGTCAAGGTGCAGCTCGACCGCTGCTGGGACCTGCTGCGCCAGCGCCGGGCCCACGAGGAGTTCGGCCTCGACCCCGAGAACACCTCGGAGCGGGCGGGGGACGTCGTCGAGGGCTACGAGCAGTAGCGGCGACGATGGGCGAGCAGCGCGAGCGCATGGTCGCCGGGCTGCCGTACGACCCCGCCGACCCGGAGCTCGTCTCCGAGCGGGAACGCTGTCGCGCGGTCCTTCGCCGGTTCGAGGCCGCAGCCGGCGAGGCCGACGGCATGGAGATCCTGCGCGGGCTGCTCGGCGGCGTCGGGCAGGACGCGGTCGTGATCCCGCCGCTGCGCTGCGACTACGGGTGGAACACGACGCTCGGCGACCGCGTATTCCTGAACTGCGACGTGGTGATCCTCGACTGCGCCCCGGTGACGATCGGCGCCGGCGTGCTGATCGGGCCGCGCGCGCAGCTGATCGCCGCCGACCACCCGCGAGCTGCGGAGGACCGGGCGACGGGCCTCGAGCACGCCGCGCCCGTGACGGTCGAGGCCGGTGCCTGGATCGGCGCCGGCGCGATCGTCCTCCCGGGCGTGACGGTCGGGCACGGCAGCATCGTCGGCGCGGGCAGCATCGTCACCCGTGACATCCCGGCGGGTGTCGTCGCCGCCGGGAATCCGTGCCGCGTGCTGCGCGAGGTCTGAACGTCAGAACACCGTCAGCGCGAGTGTCGTGAGGATGCTCGCGGCGATCAGGACGATCGTCGCTGCCGTCGCGGCCGATCCCGTCCGCCCGAGCACGTGCTCGCCCATCAGCCGGCGGTCACGGCCCAGCGCCCGCATGAAGACGATCAGCGGCAGCAGCAGAACGGCGTTCAGCGCCTGGCTGAGGAACAGGATCGGGATCAGCGGGACTCCTGGTGCGCACACGACGATCACCGCGACGATCACGATCGCGGCGAACGATCCGTAGAAGAGGCGCGCCTCACCGATGCGGTCGTCGAGCCGGGACTCGGTGCCGGCGGCATCCGTCACCGAGTAGGCGGTCGACAGCGGGAGCACGGACGCCGCGAGCAGTCCCGAGCCGAGCAGCCCGACGCCGAAGAGCGCCGCCGCCGCCGATCCCGCGAGCGGCTCGAGCGCGCCGGCCGCATCGCGCGCGTCATCGATGTGGACGCCGGTCGTGTTGAGCGTCGCGGCGCAGGCGATCACGACGAACGCCCCGATCACGCCGGTGAGCACCGCGCCGAGGACGACGTCGACGCGCTCGAGCCGCAGGTCCCGGGGGCGCAGGCGCTTGTCGACGACATAGGACTGGATGAACGCGAGACCCCACGGCGCCAGCGTCGTCCCGATCGTCGCGACGGCCGCGAGCGCGGCGTCGCGCGTGTCCGGAGCGGTCGGAACGACGAGGCCGCGCGCCGCCGCCGTCCAGTCCGGGTGGGCGAGGAACGCCGCCACGATGTACGACACGAAGACCGCGCTGAGCGCGAGCAGCACGTGCTCGACGCGCCGGAACGAGCCGCGCAGCACGAGCGTGGAGACCGCCGCCGCCGCCACGGGCACGCTGATGCCGCGCGGGACGTTCGCCATCTCGAGCGCGGCCGCGATGCCGGCGAACTGGCCGCAGAGCGTCCCGAGATTCGCCCCGAGCAGCGCGATCAGCGCGACCGCCGTCCAGCGGACGCCGAAGCGCTGGCGGATCAGGCCGACGAGGCCCTGCCCGGTGACGATGCCCATCCGCGCGCCCAGCTCGTGGAAGATCACGAGCGCCACGGTCGAGGCGGTGACGACCCACAGCAGCGTGTAGCCATGGTCGGCGCCGAGGATCGAGTACGTCGTGATGCCCGGCGGGTCGTCGTCCGAGAGGCCCGCGAGCAGTCCCGGGCCGAGGACCGCGAACAGCGCGGCAAGCCGCGTGCGGCGGCTCAGCATCATCGGCGGATGCCCCTGCGCCCGTGCCGGACGTGGCCGAAGCGGTTCAGCGGGCGCGGCGCCGGGACCGTCTCCTGGGGCCGCTCGATCGCGGCGCGCAGCCGCTGCGCGCGGACCTCCTCCATGGCGCCGAGGAGGGCCTCTCGCCGTGCCTCGTCGGCTTCGCGCAGCGCCTGCGCCGCGGCTTCGTCCGGCATCTCGCCGAGCAGCGCCAGCGCCCGCTCGGGCGCCAGGACCTCGACGAGGTCGGCGCCGAGCTCCGGGTGGACCGCGGCGAGCGCTGCGGCCGCGCGGGCGGCGTCGATCGTGTCCAGGACCTCGGCCCCGCGCGCCGCGGGCAGCCGCAGGAGCAGCTCCGCAAGCTCGTCCGGGTCGAGCCGGTGCACCGCAGCGGCGCTCGACGCGAGCTGCAGCGGGTGGCCCGGCCCGCTCGCCAGATGCACGCCGGCCCAGTCGATCGCATCACGGGACGCGCGGCGGGCAAGCCGGCGCAGGCCCAGGCGGCGCAGGATCGCGCGGTAGCCCACGTCGACCGCGATGATCCGCAGCCGGCCCTGCTTCCCACGCGAGGTCGACCTCGCCGACGCGGGCGAGCCTGCGGTTCGTGGTGTCGACGATCTGCATGTCGAGGACGTCGCGGCCGAGCAGCAGCAGCCCCGTCAGATCGGGCTCGCTCGCCGCGAGCTCGGCGCCGAGCACCGTGGTCCCGGGACCGATCTCGGTGAAGCTCCCGGCAGTGAACGGCGACCGCGTCGCCGCGTCGCCCGCGCCCGACCAGCACCGCCTCGACGGCGGGAAACGCATCGTCGAGCCGCACGGCGAGATCACGGATGCGGCCGACGCGTCTTCCCGCCCGGGTCGCGCACGGGCGAGCCGACGAGGTCGGTGAGCCGGAGGTGGGCGTCCGGAGTCTGGCGTCCAGACACGCCGCGATCGTAAGCGGGCGGAGGCCCTACCTTCCCTGCGATGCAGTCCATCGCCCAGTGGTGCCACGACCGCCACCGCCTCGTCATCGCCATCTGGATCGCCGTCATCGTCGCCCTCGGCGCCGTGGCGGGCGCGTCGGGCGGTGCCTTCAAGGACAACTTCTCGCTGCCGGGCAGCGAGTCGCAGAAGGCCGTCGACCTGCTCCAGAGCAAGTTCCCCAAGCAGGCGGGCGATTCCAGCCAGGTCGTCTTCAAGGCCGGCAGCGGGACGCTGTCCGACGCGGCGCACAAGGCGCGGATCCAGGCGCTGGTGGCAAAGCTCGGCACGCTCCCGAGCGTCGCGGGCGTGCAGGATCCGTTCGCCGCGAAGGGCTCGATCAGCCGGGACGGGACGATCGGCTTCGCGACGGTCGCGTTCGACAAGCAGGCCAGCGAGCTCGACAAGGCCGACGTCCAGCGCGTGATCGACACCGCGCGGGCCGGCGCCGACGCGGGGCTGCAGGTGAACCTCGGCGGTCAGGCGATCAAGATCGCCCAGCAGCCCGAGCAGTCGGCGACCGAGGCGATCGGCGTCCTCGTCGCGATCATCGTGCTGCTGATCGTCCTCGGCTCGTTCGCCGCCATGACGATGCCGCTGATCATCGCCTTCGCGGGCATCGCCGTGGCGATGACGATCGTCGTGTCGGTCTCCGCGGTCGTGGACATCGCGAGCTTCGCCCCGTCGCTCGCCGTGATGATCGCGCTCGGCGTCGGCATCGACTACGCGCTGCTCATCCTCAGCCGCTTCCGCGGTGAGCGCCGCCGCGGCGAGGACGTCCGCGAGGCCACGGTCAACGCGCTCAACACCGCCGGTCGCTCGGTCCTCTTCGCCGGCACGACGGTCGTGATCGCGCTGCTCGGGATGCTGCTGCTCGGCATCTCGTTCCTCAACGGTCCCGCGATCGCCTCGGCGCTCGCGGTCTTCTGCACGATGGTCGGCTCGCTGACGCTGCTGCCCGCGCTGCTCGGCTCGTTCGGCCATCGCGTCAAGCTCGGCAAGATCAAGCCGCCGGACGCCGAGCCGCACGGCTTCGCGCGCTGGGCGCGCATCATCGAGGCACGCCCGTGGGCCTTCGCGATCGCCACGATCGCGGTGCTCGCCGTCGTCGCGTTCCCCGTCCTCGGGATGCAGCTCGGCAGCGGCGACTCGGGCAACGACGCCGCCGGCACCACCACGCGGATCGCCTACGACCAGCTCTCCGAGGGCTTCGGGCCGGGATTCAACGGGCCGTTGCTCGTCGTCGCCGAGCTTCCGAAGAGCGGCGACAGCGCCGCGCTCGACAAGCTGTCCTCGGCGCTGAGCGGGACGCCGGGCGTCGCCGCCGTCGGCCGCCCCGTGCTCAACCCCGCCGGTGACACGGCGACCCTCACGGTCTTCCCGACGACCAAGCCGCAGGCGCAGGCGACGACCGACCTGCTGGGCCACCTGCGCGACGACGTCGTGCCGCCGGTGGAACACGCGACCGGCGTCCAGGCCTCGATCGGCGGCGCGACCGCGACGACCGCCGACCTCTCGAACGTGCTCGCGTCGAAGCTGCCGCTCTTCATCTTCGTCGTCGTCGGCCTGTCACTGCTGCTGCTGACCGTCGTCTTCCGCTCGCTGGTGGTCCCCGCCACCGCAGCCGTGATGAACGTGCTCAGCATCGGCGCCGCGCTGGGGGTGATCACCTTCGTCTTCCAGGACGGCCATTTCGCCTCGCTGCTCGGGGTGCACACCACCGGGCCGATCGAGGCGTTCCTGCCCGTGTTCCTGTTCGCGATCGTCTTCGGGCTCTCGATGGACTACGAGGTCTTCCTCGTGACCCGCATGCACGAGGAATGGGAGCACCACAAGGACGCGACGGGCGCGGTGCGCAACGGCCTGGCGCTCACCGGCAAGGTGATCATGGCGGCCGCGATCATCATGATCAGCGTCTTCGGGTCGTTCATGCTCGGCGACGACCGCACGATCAAGCTGTTCGGCCTGGGCCTCGCCAGCGCCGTCCTCGTCGACGCGTTCGTGATCCGCCTGATCCTCGTGCCGGCGATCATGTACATCCTCGGCGTCTGGAACTGGTGGATGCCGGCGAGCCTCGAGCGCCGGATCCCGCGGATCTCGATCGAGGGGCCGGAGACGCCGGCGACCGAGTCGCCGGCGTAGGACTACACCTAGGTCTCGATCGCCGCGGCGCGGGGGATCTCCTGCGTCGCCGACGGCAGGGCGCCCATCTGCTGGAGCATGCCCGCGACGTCCCAGTAGTTCTTCTCGGCGCGCACGAGGCCGTCCTCGCCGACGTGGGCGATGCTGCAGCCGTCGACCTCCATCTGGCGCCCGGTCGCCGGGAACCCCATGAAGTCCCCGTCGTGGGTGCCGGTGGCCCGCCACTCGTAGACGAGCACGTCACCGTCGCACGCCACGACCCGCGACTCCATGCGGGCGTCGTGGAACGCGCGGAAGTACGTCTCGACCCATTCACGCACGACCGGGCGGCCGTGCGCGGGCACCGCGGTCGCGATGTCACGGAAGATGACGTCCTCGGCGTACAGCGCCGCGAACCGCTCAGGGTCGTGCGCGTTGAAGGCGTCGATCCGCTCCTGCAACAGCGCGCTCATCTGCTCGCGCATGGTCTGACACTCCTCTGGTACTCGATTGCGGACCCGAGCCCGAGGCTACGCCCGCGGGGAGGCGGGCGCAAGGACGGTTCCGGGAGCTCCTCCCGGGAGCGCTGCCGAGCCGGCTGACGGCCTGGCTCGCGCTGCCGGATCCTGTCTTGACAGGGTGGCCGGATGGTGGTTCCGTTGCCCTGTCGGTGGTCGCGTGAGCGGGGGAGACGCTGTGATGCGGCGGATGAGGTGGCGGATGCTGCTCGGGAGACGTCCCCGAACGGCATTGTGCTGCGTCCTGTCGCTCGCGACAGTCGCCGCGCTGGCGGTGGCTGCGCCGGCACCCGCGGCGCCCAGGTCCGACCTGGCGGTCACACGCGTGACGGCAGCCGGAGTGACTGTTCCGCCGGGGAGTTGCACGGCGGCTGGGTGCAGCGTGCGGCTGACCGCGTCGGCGCGCGTCGTCAACCGGGGCCGGCGGCGTGCGGGGGCAGCCACGCTCGGGTTCTTCCTGTCCACGGACCAGCGCCGCGATCGCAGCGACCGCGCAGCCGGCCGGCGGCGGGTACAGGCCGTCGGGGCCGGCGGGCGGCGCAGCTCGCAGGCTGCGCTCTCACTCGTCGGCGTCGCTCCCGGCGCGTATCGCCTGATCGTCTGCGCGGACGTGACGGGCCGCGTCCCCGAGCTCTCGGAGCGCAACAACTGCCGCGCGAGCCGGCCGTTCACCGTGGCGGCCCCGGCCCCCGCCCCTGCGGCGCCGGTGAGCACGCAGCCGGCGGACGCCTGCAGCGAGCCGGCGTGGCGCAGCGACATGTGCGCCGAGGTCGCCAAGGCGATGGCCAACCGGACGTTCTTCGACATGGCCGACGCCGTCACGTTCGTCCTGCTCTACCAGCACCACCGAACGAAGCAGGCGATCGCGCCGTCGATCGCCGCGGGCCTGATCGACCCGCTGCGCACCGCCTGGGACCCGGTGCGCGGCCAGGCGGGTCTCTCGACCTACCGCGTTGCCGGCTTCCTCAACTTCTGGATCTACGGCAGCTATGCCGGGGTCGACTGGTCGCGCTACCCGGACGCGCTCGACACGGACGACCAGTTCCTCAGCTGGTGGCAGACGTACGGGATCGTCCAGGGCACGGCGCGGCAGAACGCGATCAACAACTCGCTGAGCGCGATCGTCGAGTCGGAGGCGGCCTGGCAGAAGGCGTTCCAGGACTGGAAGGCCTACGACCTCAAGCTCGTCACCGCCCAGCAGTACTCGGACGCCACGGTGTTCGCCCACCGCACGCTCGAGGACGCCCAGACCGCCGTCTCGAAGGCCGAGAACGCGATCAAGGGCCCTCCGTGACACGGCGCGCCCTCGCAGACACTCGGGCGTTCGAAGAGCGGCGGACGGGAGTCGAACCCGCGACCCTCAGCTTGGGAAGCTGATGCTCTACCAACTGAGCTACCGCCGCTTGGGCGGCTGAGGATACCGGGCGCGGTCGCGCGGCTCGGCCTGCGATACTGCGCGGTGCATGGACCCTGCCCGGAAGCGCCGCATCCGGCTCGTGGTCGCGCTCAGCGCCGCCCTGATCCTCGCGGGCGCGCTCGCCTACACGAGCTTCTCCGCAGCCAGCTCGGCCGTCACGCCGAGTCAGCTCCTCGCATCCGCGAACGCGAGCCAGACCTACCAGCTCACCGGCAAGGTCGTCGACGGGTCGATCGTCCGCCGCTCGAACGGCATCCTCTTCCGCGTGCGTGACCGTGACGGCACGCGCATCGGTGCCGGTCCGCTACACCGGCGCCGTCCCGGACCCGTTCCGCGAGGGCCGTGAGGTCATCGTGGACGTCCGCAAGCACGGCGCGACGTACGTCGGCGAGAAGGACTCGCTGACGACCAAGTGTCCGTCGAAGTTCACGGACCAGAAGCCGCCGGCCGCCTCGCCCTCCTGACATCCATGGGCGTCGTCGGCCAGGCCTGCCTGATCATCGCGCTCGCCCTGTGCGTCTACGGCACGGTCGCCTCGATCGTCGGTGCGCGCACGCAGCGCGACGGGCTCGTGCTCTCGGGCCGCCGGGCGCTCTACGCGCTGGCCGGCGTCACGACGGTCGCCTTCGTGATCCTCGAGATCGCGTTCCTGCGCTCGGACTTCCACTTCACCGTCGTCTCGACGCACTCCTCGACGACGACCCCCTGGTACTACCGCGGCGCCGCCGCGTGGTCCTCGCAGGAGGGGTCGCTGCTGCTCTGGCTGTGGCTGCTCTCGCTCTGGAGCGCGCTCTGCGTCTTCCTGCTGCGCGGGCGCCTGCGCGACGTCGCGCCCTACGCGACCGCCGTGCTCCTGGGCCTCGGCACGTTCTTCGCCGGCCTGCTGCTGTTCACCGCCTCGCCGTTCGAGCGGGTCGCGCTGGCGCCGATCGAGGGCGTCGGCCTGAACCCGCTGCTGCGCCATCCGAGCATGATGATCCACCCCGTCATGCTCTATTCGGGGTACACGCTCTTCAGCGTCCCCTTCGCCTTCGCCATCGGGGCGCTGATCGTCCGCCGCGTCGACGCCGAATGGATCCGCTCGACGCGCCTGTTCGCCCTCGGCGCCTGGCTGGCGCTGGGATTCGGCGTCATCCTCGGCGCCCGCTGGTCCTACGCCGAGCTCGGCTGGGGCGGCTACTGGGCCTGGGACCCGGTCGAGAACGCCTCGCTGCTGCCCTGGCTCACCGGCACCGCCTTCCTGCACTCGGTGATGATCCAGGAGCGCCGGGGGATGCTGAAGGTCTGGAACGCGTCGCTGATCCTCGGCACCGGCATCCTCTGCATCCTCGGCACGTTCCTCGTGCGGTCGGGGATCCTCGACTCGATCCACGCCTTCGTGCAGAAGGGCAACACGATCGCCTGGTCGTTCACCGCGCTGATCGTCGTGATGATCGCCGGGTCGGTGTACCTCGTCACGACGCGCAGCGGCAACGCGCTGCGCTCGGAGGCCCGGCTCGACGCGCTGCTCTCACGCGAGTCGATGTTCCTGGCGAACAACTTCGTCCTCGTCGGCATCGCGTTCGTCGTCTTCTGGGGCACGTTCTTCCCGCTGATCTCCGAGGCGGTCACCGGCGACAAGGCGGCCGTCGGCCCGCCGTGGTTCGACCGCTACACCGTGCCGCTCGTGCTGATCCTCGTCCTGCTGTCGGGGATCGGGCCGGTGATCTCGTGGCGCCGCGCGACGCCGTCGCGGCTGTGGCGCAGCCTGCGCGGGCCGGTGATCGCCGCGGCGCTCGTCACGGGTGCCGTGCTCGTGTTCGTCCAGGGCGTCGTCCGTCGAAGACGCTCACGCTGCTGCTGTTCGCCGTCGCGACGTTCGCGATCGGCGTCGCCGTGCAGGAGCTGTGGCGCGGGCATGCGCGCGCGCCAGGCGATGACGCAGGACGGCCCCGCGGCCGCGTTCACCGGGCTGATCCGCCGCAACCGCCGGCGCTACGGCGGCTACATCGTGCACATCGGGATCGCGACGCTGTTCGTCGGCGTGGCCGCCTCGTCGGCGTTCAACGGCCAGCGCGACATCCGCCTCGCTCCCGGGCAGTCGACGACGATCAAGGGCTACACGTTCACGTACGTGAAGCCGACCGGGAAGATCGAGCAGCGGGCCGGCGAGCTCGAGCGCATCACGCTCGGCTCGCGCATCCGCGTGACGAAGGACGGCAGGCAGGTCGCGCTGCTCGAGCCGAGCCGCGGCTACTACCCCGTGACCGGACGGCTCGCTCCAGGGCGTGCTGAGCAAGTACTTCGAAGGGCGAGTCCACGAGCGAGGTCGGCATGAAGGCCGGCGTCATCCGTGACCTGTGGATCGCCGAGCAGCCCGACATCGCGGCGCTGCAGAAGAAGGTCAAGCGCGCGGACGCCGTGTTCGTCCAGCTCGTGCGCTCCGGCCGGATCAAGATGACGCAGGCCGGCGCGATCCGCGACCTCACGCTGAAGCGCTTCGTGACCGACTACGCGGCGTCGCCGCCGCCGGCGCAGTTCCGCGTGATCGTCAACCCGATGGTCGCCTGGATCTGGATCGGCGCGACGATCGTCTTCGGCGGCGGCCTGATCGCGCTCTGGCCTGCCCCGGGCGCCGTCCGCGGCCGCGCCCGCGCGCGCCTCTCGGCGCGCGTCGCCCAGGATCTCGGACGCGCATAGCGCGTCCTCGAAGCGACCCTCCGTGAACGTCCTCGCCCCGATCATCGTCATCCTGCTGCTGGGCGCCGTCGTCTGGTTCGTCAGCGGCCCGCTGCGTTCCGCGGGCGGTCGAGCAGAAGCACGCCGAGAACGAGGGCCGCCGCGCCGACCTCGAGGCCGCGCGCGACGCCAAGTACCGCGAGATCCGCGACCTCGAGATGGACCACCGGACCGGCAAGCTGTCCGACGAGGACTGGCGCCGGCTGGACCGTGAGCTGCGCGCCGAGGCGGTCGACATCCTGCACGAGCTCGACCAGCTCGGCGACGCGCCCGCTACCATCGCCGAGCGATGACGTTCATCCTCTCAGCACTCTGCGTCTTCCTGTCGATCGTCGTGATCTTCCTCGTGCTCATGCACTCGGGGAAGGACGCGGGCCTGTCGGGCGCCTTCGGCGTCGGCACCGGCTCCGGTCAGCTCGGTGGCGGCTCGCTCGTCGAGCGCAACCTGAACCGCTGGACCGTCGCGCTCGCGATCCTCTGGATCATCGACATCCTGCTGCTCGTCACCAAGCCCTGGAACTAGTTCCTACCAGGCGTTCACCAGGCTGCGCGGTAGAGCTCCTCGAGCTCCCGCGGTCCGGGCGGCGGCGGGGTGAGTGCGAGCTCGGACCGTTCCGACGCTGCCTGCGCGCACACCGCGAGCAGCTCCTCGGGCACGCCGATGTCGCGCAGCCGCAGCGCTCCGGCGCGCTCGGCGAAGCGCCGTGCCACCGCCTCGACCGGCTCGCCGACGACGGCGTCGATCGCCGCGACCGCGTCCGGCAGCCGCTCCCTGAGCGCCGCGCTCGTCACCGGCAGCATCGCGGCGTTCGCGGGCCCGTGGCCCGCTCCCGCCTCGCGCACGAGCGTCTGGCTCATGACGTGGTGCAGGCCGTACCAGTTGGCGTCGATCGCGTAGCCCGACAGCAGCGCGCCGAGCGCCAGGCCGTCGCGATCCGGCTCACCGGACGGCCGGCAGCGCGAGCGCCAGGCGCCGTGCGGCGTCCCGGGCCGCCAGGGTCGGGACCGGCGTGGCGAGCGCGGTGACCGCTCCGTCGACCGCGTGACCCGAGGGCGTTCGCGGCGCTGGCGGCGAGGTCGGGCATCGGCTGCGAGGCGCTCAGCGCCGGGATCGTTGAGGACGATGCGCGGGCGCACGCGCGGGGTCGCCGGGTCGACGCCGCGGGCGTGACGGTGGACCCACGTCATCTCGGCGGCGCTGAGCGTGGTGGGGACGGCGGCGACGACGCAGTCCGGCCCGATCGCCGCGGCGATCGCCTTGGCCACGTCGATCACGCGGCCGCCGCCGAGCGCGACGATCGCTGCGGGCGTGCCGGCGGCCGGGAGCAGATCCGCGGCGAGGTCGTCCACGCGGCCGGGCCCGACGAGCAGCACCTGCGGCGGCGGACTCGCCGAGCGACGGCGCTGCGGCGAGCGCCCGCTCGCTCGTGAGCAGCAGGTACCCGGTCGCCGAGCAGGCTCGCGGCATCGGCCAGCGCGCCGCGGCCGAAGCGGATCGTGCGGTCGCCGTCGCGCCAGGTGAAGTCGTCGCTCATGGCGCAAGCCTGTCAGGTCCGAACCGGCGAATCGCGCCGCGACCGCCGGTACGATGCACGTCGGTGCTGGGTCGGAGGTATGACGAGCAGGATTGCTCAATCGCGCGCGCGCTCGAGGTCGTCGGGGAGCGCTGGACGCTCCTCATCCTGCGCGAGAGCTTCCTCGGCACGTCCCGCTTCGACGACTTCCAGGGCCGGCTCGGGATCGCGCGCAACGTGCTGCAGGCGCGGCTCGAGCGGCTGGTCGAGGAGGGGATCCTCGCCCGCTGCCCGCTACCAGGAGCGCCCGCCGCGCTTCGAGTACCGGCTGACGCAGGAGGGGCGCGACCTGCTGCCGGTGCTCGTCGCGCTGCTGCAGTGGGGCGATCGCCACCGCGCGCCCGCGGGACCGCGCGGCGGCGATCGCCCACGCCAGCTGCGGCGGGGCGATCAACGCGGCGCTTCAGTGCGAGCGCTGCGGGGCGGTCGTCGAGGCCCGCAGCATCGCGGTCGAGCGGCTGCGCGAGCCGCTCACGCCGGCCGCGCCACGCGCCTGAGCAGCGACCGCGTCCGGTGGCCCGGGAGCCGCTGCGTGGTCGAGCAGGTCCGCGCGGGCGCGGAGCAGCGTGACGAGGTCGGTCGTGAGGTGGAACGGGTCGGCGATCGTGCGCCCGCTGTGCAGGCTGATCGCGGCGCGCAGCTCGACCGTCCTGCTCGGCGACGCAGGGCGTCGCCGGCGAGCGGCGCGCTGTCGTCGAGGTCGGCGAGGCGGCGCAGGGCGCGGGTGTCGGACTCCTGGGCCCGGCGCAGCACGACGGCGTCGGACGCGGTGTCGAGGGGGCTGTATGTGTCCGTGATGAGCATGGGTCCAATGTGCCACGATCGAGCCAACAGCGCAAATGATGGTTCTTGACATGAGGGATAAGCTCTGCTGATGCTCGACGTCCGCCGAATGAGAGTGCTGCGGGAGGTCGCCGCGTGCGGCTCGTTCTCCGCCGCCGCCGAATCCCTCGCCTACACGCAGTCGGCCGTCTCGCAGCAGATCGCCGCGCTCGAACGCGAGGCCGGCACGACGCTCGTGGAGCGCGGCGCCCGCGGCGTGCGCATGACCGACGCCGGTCGCGCGCTCGTCGAGCACGCCGACGTGATCCTCGCCCGGCTCGACGACGCCGAGGCCGAGCTCGAGGCGATCTCGGGCCTGCGCTCGGGCCGCATCCGCGTCGTCGCGTTCCCGAGCGCCGGCGCGACGCTGATCCCGCCCGCGATCGCGCGGTTCCGCGCGGCGCATCCCGACATCGAGCTGAGCCTGCGGCCGGGGGAGCCCGACGAGGGCATCGCGATGCTGCGTGCCGGCGAGGCCGACGTCGCGCTCAGCATCGAGACGCCCGGGTCGTGCAGCGCGCCGCCCGACGGCATCGTGCTCGAGCCGCTGCTCGACGACCACATGTACGCGGTGCTGCCCGCGAGCCACCGGCTCGCCGCGCGCCGTCGCATCCGGCTCGAGGACCTCGCCGGCGAGTCCTGGATCCTCGGCTCGAGCTCCGGCGAGTGCCCGGATGCGCGGATCGTGCTGCAGGCGTGCGCCGGCCGCCGGGTTCGAGCCCGACATCGCCTTCCAGAACGACGACTACCAGGCGATCCAGGGCTTCATCGCGGCCGGCGTCGGCGTGTCGCTGATCCCCGAGCTCGCACTGGCCACGGTCCGCGACGACGTCGTGGCGCTGTCGCTCGGCGCGCGGGCCCCGTTCCGCAGGATCGTCGCGGCGACGCTCGCGGGCGGCTGGGAGTCGCCCGCCAAGCTGCGGATGCTCGAGGTGCTGCGCGAGATCGGCGACGAGTTCGCCGGCCGGCGCGGGGACCTGCGGCTCGCGAGCTGAGGGGAACGACAAAGGCCCCGCCGTGGCGGGGCCTGTGAAGTGCGCCGAAGAGGACTCGAACCTCCACCCGGTTTCCCGGACTAGGCCCTCAACCTAGCGCGTCTACCAATTCCGCCATCGGCGCAGAGGGCCCCCGCACGCTGGTCGCGGGGACGGCGAGGATAGCAGCGGTTCTGCGGATTTCGGGCCGCTCGCGACCGGGGGTTGCGTTCCGTCCATGGGCCGCGCTACCGTGTCGAACACATGTTCGATTCAGCCTCGAGTTCGGAGCCGTCATGGACCTGACAAAGCGCCAGCAGGAGATCTTCGACTACATCAAGAGCTACTCGGCGGGGCACGGCTATCCGCCCACCGTGCGGGACATCGGGAAGGCCGTCGGACTGACGTCCTCGTCGACCGTCCACGCGCATCTCGCGAACCTCGAGAAGCTCGGGCTGCTGCGCCGCGATCCGTCGAAGCCGCGCGCGATCGAGCTGCTCGACCGGGCGACGCGCGACGCGCGCGCCGCGGTGTCGAGCGCGATCGGGCGCGTCGTGCCGACGCGGCGGCCTGCCGCTCGTCGGCAGCGTCGCCGCCGGCCAGCCGATCCTCGCCGAGGAGAACATCGAGGAGTACGTCTCCGTGCCGCCCGCGGCCGGCGGGCGAGGACGGCGAGTACGTGCTGCGCGTGCGCGGCGACTCGATGATCGACGCCGGGATCCTCGAGGGCGACTACGTCGTCGTCCGGCCCCAGGAGACGCGCGGGCGACGGTGAGATCGTCGTCGCGCTCGTGGGGGAGGAGGCGACCGTCAAGCGCTTCTTCCGCGAGTCCGATCACGTGCGGCTGCAGCCGGAGAACCAGACGATGGAGCCGATCCGCTCGAAGGACGTGCGCGTCCTGGGGCGGGTGGTGGGTCTGTTCAGGAGCGTGTCATGAGCTCCGCAACGCTTGTCCGGGCGCGCACCGTCCGCGTGGCGCTCGCGCCCGAAGATGGCTGGAGGCCGACGCTCGACGAGCTGCTCGTCGGCGTATGGGAGGGCCTCCACCTCCACGACGAGACGGGATGTCCGGTCTGCGGCGGCGCGATGGTCGCGCAGGCGCAGACCGGGCGCCCGCCCGTCGCGGGCCACTGCCGCGACTGCGGCTCGACGCTGATCTGAGTCGGCGGCAAACCACGGACTCGCGGCTCCGTCGCGGACTAGCGTGGTCGCGCATGAAGCCGGCCGTGCTCCTGCTCAGCGCGTTGCTCGTCGGCGCAGTCGTGCTCGCGGGCTGCGGCTCGAACAGCTACGACTCCGGCACGGTCGAGAAGTACCTGCGCAAGAGCCAGGAGGGGAAGGTCCGCGGACTCGCGCTCGGCGACGCGACGCTGCCCGAAGGACGTCGAGCTGACCGAGGGCGTGACGTTCCGGTGCACGCTCGAGATCGCCGGTGAGGCCGCGCCCTACAAGGTGCGCCTCACCGACGTCGACGCCGACAAGGTGACCATCAATCTCGAGCCCGCGAAGGCGCTGATCGCGACGGCTGCCGTCGTCGACCTCGTGCGCGGCGGGCTGAAGCCTCAGTTTCAGGACCGGGCGAAGGTCTCGTGCGGCGACAAGCAGCTGCTCGTGGTCGATCCGGGGACGCGGATCGGCTGCATCGTCACCGTCGACGGCGGGCAGCGTCAGGCGGTCGCCCGGGTCGAGAACAAGCAGGGCAAGGTCGTCCTCGTGCGCTAGCCGCGCGCGGCGTCGCCCAGGCGTCGCGCGGTGTCCTGCAGGAACGGGCGCAGCTTGCCGCACGATCATCCCCGTCGTTCCCGGAAGCTTCGCCTTGAAGGTCGACGTCCAGCGGATCGTCGTGCCACCGGTCGCGCGTCGGCTCGAGCGTCACGGTCCCGCGGTAGTTGCGCACCGGGATGTTCCCGCCGATCAGCGCGTACTCCATGCGGCGCGGCGGCTCGAACGTCGACGATCTTCTCGACCGAACGGGTGCGCTCGACGCGCATCTCGCGCACGGCGCCGACTCCGGGGCCTCCCGACGGGTCCGCGCTGCGCAGCCGCGCGACGTCCCAGACGCCCCAGTCCGTCCACGTCGTGACGTCGGCGAGCAGCGCCCAGACGGCCTCGGGCGCGGCGTCCGTCGTGTGCTCGACTTCGATCGTCGTGGGTGCCATGCGTCGCTCCTGATGCGGCGCGTTCGGTCGGTCTCGCGCACCGCCCCTTGACGGGGCGCGTACGCACGCTACCGTCAGACGTGCGCGCTGGACAGCCGCGGCGGGAGAGACAACCCGTCGAGGAAAGTCCGGACATCGCAGGGCACGGTGGTCGGGGAACCGACCCGGGGAAACCCGCGGGACAGTGCCACAGAAATACACCGCCGATGGCGGGGTGGGCTGGACGTCCGCCCATTCCGCACAGGCAAGGGTGAAAAGGTGCGGTAAGAGCGCACCGGCGTCGTGGTGACACGGCGGCCAGGTAAACCCCACCGGATGCAAGGCCAAGCAGGACCGTTCGCAGGCTGCCCGCCAAGGTCCAGGTAGGCCGCAAAGATGGATGGCTGTTCACGACAGAATCCGGCTTACAGGCGCGCTACGGGAAGGCCCCGCTCCGGCGGGGCCTTTCTAGCTTCCGTCGCCGATTGGGCACGGCTCGTACCGGTGTACCGGCTCCGCGAGCGTCGGACTCGCAGAGTCGCGGCTCGCGTGGCGCGGCAGGCCTACGGGGCTCCGCTCCGGACGCGGGAGGCGTCCCCGGCCCGTCGTGACGCCCGCTACTTGCCGGTCGTGCGATGCATCGTCGCGCGGGTATGCCCGGCACGACCGCGCCCGGCGCTCTCGCCGCCGCTCGCGCCGCCCCGGCCCGGCTGCGGGGTGCGGCGGATCAGCAGCCACAGCGCGCGGTCCTGAGGGCCCTCGTCGGCGCGCTCGGTCAGCGTCTTCGGGTGCACCGTCCGGAAGCCGGGGCCGCGATCGGGTCGACGACGGCGACGACGACCTTCGTCCGGCTCGGCGCGTCGAACACGATCCCGTCGAGCTCCGGCCCTCCGCCGGCGACGCGCACGAGTTCTCCTGGACTGGTCGACTCCATCCACGGAGCCTAAGGCAAGCAACGTGGCCGGGACACCGCGAGATGCCCCGGCCACAGCGTGATCACAGGAAAAAGGACAGACGGCAGGGCATCGGGGGGGATGAGCCAGCCGTCGGTCTGGTGGTCCGTGACGCACGGCGAGACAGCGCAGGGCGCGTGTGACTGCCACGCTTCCGGCCCGCTGCCTCGCGGTACGTCATGAGCGCGGTCAGGCGACGCGGTCGATGACCGAATCGAAGAACACCAACGAGCAGAGCATGCGACCCCCGGTTTCGTGGAAACCAACGTCTGGAAGTCGGAACCGTGCTGCCCACCCGAGTACGGGTCGACCCCACGCATATGCCCTCCTCGTACGAGAGTACCCCTCAAGTCAAGAGCCTGTGGCCCTACACTGAGGGGCAGATCGCTCGTTGGGTCCTCTCGACCTTCACCTCGCGCGCGCACCCCAGCTGGAGGACGAGAGAGAAGGCCGCGATGACGGCTCCCGACAAGTCCCTGGCCGGCGACGATCTGCTCGACGCGATCACCGTCGAGCTCGTCGCCCTCCACATGCGCTACTACCACCGTGAACCGGTGACGGCGAAGACCCTGATGCTCGGCGGCGACCTGGTCGCCTGCGTGCTCGGCGGCGTCTACACCGACGTCGAGAAGACGATGATCGAGCTGCAGCGGACGACGATCGTTCAGGAGAACCGCAGCGCGTTCCAGGTCGCGATGCGGCACAAGTTCATCGAGACCGTCGAACGGCTCTCAGGTCGCGACGTCCTGGCGTTCATCTCGAACCATCACGTCGGCCCGGACATGGAGATCGAGCTGTTCGTGCTGAAGCCGTCACTGGTGGTCTGATCGATGCAGGCCGGCGATCTCACGCGCCAGCGCCTGCGGCTGGTCGAGCGGGATCAGCGTGTAGCTGTCCTGCCAGCTCGACGAGCCGGCCCTGGGGGAGCAGATCGGCGAGCGCGCGCCCGTGGCGTGGCGGCATCACGCGGTCCTCGGCCGCCCAGACGACGAGCGCGGGGCGATCGAAGCCGCGCAGGCCCTCCGCCGCCTCGGTGAGCACGGAGCGGTCGAGGTTGCCGGCGTACTTGCGCAGGTCCCGGCGGATCTCGCGCTGGGTCAGCAGCGGCTCGAGCCAGCGGTCGAGCTCGTCGTGGGGGATCGGGCGCTTGGCCATCAGGCCGAAGCCGAGCGGGCTGCGGCGGAACCAGTGCAGGCGCAGCTGCTGCATGGTGAGGAAGATCCCGCCGGGCAGCTTCGCGGCGATCGCGACGGCCTTGCCCGGGCAGCCCCGGCGGGTAGTTGTCGAACGCCTCGCACGAGGTGATGACGAGGCGCCCGACCCGGTCGCAGCCGGCGGCGCACAGGACCTGCGCCATCGCCGTGTCGTTCTCGACGAGCGTCACGTCGTCGAGATCGAGTGCTGCGAGGAACTCGCCGAGGATCGCCGCCTGGCCGCGCATCGTGAGGTCGGCGTCCGGGTGCATCGGGATGCGGTGCGCGCCCCAGGGGAGCGTCGGCACGATGCAGCGCACCTCGCGCGCCGAGCGCGGCGACGACGCCGTCCCAGAGCGACGGGCCGATCGCGAGGCCTCCGAACAGGACGACGACCGGGCCGTCGCCGCCGCTGTCCGCGTACTCGATGGTCCCTGCTGACAGCTCGACGCTCGGCATCTCGAGAATCCTCACTAGATAGATCGTTCTAGCGGGACCGTAGCGTACGATGCGGGCCATGACCACCGAGGAGCTCACGACGAGCGCGCCGGCCGTGCCGACGAAGCAGCGGATCCTCTACGCGAGCGCCGAGCTGTTCCGCCGCCGCGGCTACACCGGGACCGGCCTCAAGCAGATCTCGCAGGCGTCGCAGGCCCCGTTCGGCTCGCTCTACCACCACTTCCCGGGCGGGAAGGAGGAGCTCGGCGAGGACGTCATCCGCCAGGGCGGCGAGTTCTTCCGCGTGCTCGTCGAGTCCGTCTTCGACGGGGAGCCCGACCTCGTCACCGGGGTGCGCGCCGTCTTCGACGGAGCCGCCGAGACCGTCCGCGTGACGGACTACCAGGACGCCTGCCCGATCGCGGTGATCGCGCTCGAGGTCGCGAGCACGAACGAGCGGCTGCGGCTCGCGACGGCGGACGTCTTCGAGAGCTGGATCGCGTCGGCGACGGCGCGGTTCGCCGCCGCCGGGTTCCCGAAGCGGCGCGCGCGTGAGCTCGCGCTCGCGCTGATCGCGGCGCTCGAGGGCGCCTTCGTCCTGGCGCGGGCGATGCGCGACACGACCGCGCTCGAGGTCGCGGGCCGCACGCTGGCCGACACGGTCGCGCGCGAGCTCGCCGCGCTGCCGGCCGGCTCCTAGGCTCCCGGCGCTCGTGCTCGCCGAGCGTCTCACCGCGCAGCTGCTGTCGGGTCCTCCCGCCGAACGCCGGTCGGACGTCGCCGAGCGGCTGCTCGCCGTGCAGGCGCAGGACGCCGCGCGGCGCGCGCCTGGCGATCCGGCTCGCGCACCCGCGGGCTGTCGGCGGCGACGTCGACCGTGCGCTGACCGACGGACCGCTCGATCGTGATCAGCTGGCTCAACCGCGGCACGCTGCATCTCGTGCGCCGTGAGGACTACGGCTGGCTCCACGCGCTCACGACGCCGCCGCTCGTCACCGGCAACGCGCGCCGCCTCGAGCAGGAGGGCGTGTCGCCGCGCGCCGCCGAACGCGCGCGTCGCCGTCGATCGAGCGTGCGCTGGCCGACGAGGGCCCGCTGACGCGGACGGCGCTGCGCGAACGCGTCGCCGCGGCCGGCGTGCGCACCGAGGGTCAGGCGCTGGTCCACATCCTGATGCTCGCGACGCCTGCGCGGGCTGATCGTGCGCGGCCCCGTCGTCGGGCGGCGACCAGGCGTTCGTGCTCGCCCGCGACTGGCTCGGCGAGACGCCGCCGGTCGATCGCGATGCGGCGCTCGCCGAGCTCGCCCGGCGCTACCTCGCCGGTCACGGCCCGGCGGACGACCGCGACCTCGCGAAGTGGGCCGGGCTTCCGCTGCGCGACGCGCGCGCCGGGCTCGCGCGCGATCGCCTCCGAGCTCACCGAGCGCGACGGACGGGCTCGTCGACCTGGCCGGGCGCGCCGGCGGCGGCGGAGCTGCCGGCGCCGCGGCTGCTCGGGCCGTTCGATCCGCTCCTGCTCGGCTGGCGATCCCGCGAGCCGGTCCTCGGGTCGCACCAGGGGGTCGTCACCGTCAACGGGCATCTTCCGGCCGATCGCGCTCGTCCGCGGCCGCGCCGTCGCGACCTGGCGGATGCCCGGCGGGCGAGGTCGTGCTCGAGCCCTTCGGGCGGATCTCGCGCGCGCGACCGGGCGGCGCTCGACGCGGACGCCCGACGTCGAAGGACGTCCTGCGCTTCCTGGCAGACTCGCCTGATGCGCCGACTGAACATCGCTGATCCGGAGTTCGCCTACGACGCGGACGATCCCGAGGGCTTCCGCGCCGGGATGCTGCGCTTCGGGCCGCAGCTCGGCGCCGAGCAGACGGGCGCGAGCGTCTACGAGCTGCCGCCGGGCCAGGCGCTCTGCCCCTACCACTACGAGCACGGCGAGGAGGAGTGGGTGCTCGTGCTGCAGGGGCGCCCGTCCGTGCGCACGCCGGAGGGCACCGAGACTGCTCGACGCCGTTCGACGTCGTGTTCTTCCCGCGCGGCCCCGACGGCGCCCACCAGATCCGCAACGACTCGGACGCCGCGGCGCGGGTCCTGATGTGGTCGGCCGATCGTCTACCCGAGCGTCTCGGTCTACCCGGACAGCGACAAGATCGGGGTCTGGACGGCGGGCAAGACCGACAACCTGATCGTCGAGCGCTCGAGCGGCGTGGACTACTACCGCGGCGAGACGTCCTAGTGTCGCGGGCTATCGTCGAGGGCATCGCCGACGACGCTCCCACGCCCCTCGCCCTCACCGTGGGATGCACGTTCGGTCTCGCGACCCCGCAGCCGGTCTCCTCGGTGTTCCAGGTCGCGCCGTCGGGACCGGGCCTTCAGCTGCTCGCCGAGCGCTGGGAGACCGAGCGCCGACCACCACACGTACGTCGACCTCTACGGCAACCGCTGCGAGCGGCTGACGATCCCCGCGGGCGACTCGCGGATCGTCTACGAGGCCGACGTCGTGCTCGCGACGCCGCGTGACCTGATCGCTCCGGGCACGCCGGAGACGCCGATCATGGCGCTGCCCGACGAGTACCTGTCGTTCGTCATGCCGAGCCGCTTCTGCCTGCCCGACGAGCTCGGCCACGAGGCCTGGCAGCGGTTCGGCGGCCTCGAGCCGGGCTGGGAGCGCGTCCAGGCGATCGTCGACTTCGTGCACGGTCACCTCGAGTGGGTCGCCGGCGCGTCGAACCCGTGGACGACGGCGGTCGACGCGTATCGCGCCGGGCCAGGGCGTCTGCCGCGACTTCGCGCACCTGGCGATCACGCTCTGCCGCGCGCTCAACATCCCGGCGCGCTACGTGTTCGGCTACATCCCGGAGATCGACGTCCCGCCGCCCGCCGAGCCGATGGACTTCGCCGCCTGGTTCGAGGTGTACCTCGACGGGGGCTGGCACACGTTCGACGCGCGCAACAACCGCCACCGCGTCGGCCGCGTCGTCGTCGGCCGCGGCCGCGACGCCGTCGACGTCGCGCTGATGACGTCGTTCGGCCCGGTGACGCTGACCGAGTTCGCGGTCCGCGCGGCGTAGCGCGAGCGTCCGGCGCCTCGCGGCGCGCCGCCCGTTACCGTCCTCGTAGGCGACTTTCGTGGAGGACGTGGGGATGCGACGTGTGGTGCAGGGCCGTGCCGGGATGGTGGTGGCCTTCATGCTCGGGCTGGTGATCGCGACGGCGGGGACGGCGACCGCCGCCAGGCTGATCACGGGCAAGCAGGTCAAGGACGGCTCGATCAGCAGCCGCGACCTCTCCAAGGGCGTGCGCGCGCTGCTCGCGAAGAGCGCGGCGCCCGGTCCGGCCGGCCTGCGCGGAACCCGCGGCGAGCCCGGTCCGTCGACCGGTCCCGGCGGGCGGCGACCTCGCCGGCAGCTACCCGGACCCGACGCTGCGCCCGCCCGTCGTGGTGCAGATCGCCGACCCCGGCCGCCGGGCGTGAGCTGCCTCGTCACCTTCGACACGTTCTGCGGCACGGCCGGCAGGCGACGTCTGGACCGCGGCGACGGGCGGCAGCTACGGCCCGCTCGGGTACTTCGTCGAGCCGGCGGGGTTCGTCCAGTTCCAGGGAACCGCTCCGGCAGGTCGGCACGCCGTCCCCGTTCGGCGATGCATCTTCTACCTGCCGCCGGGTCGTCGTCCGGGCGCGACGCTGCGCTTCCCGGTCGTGACGATCTCCGGCCCGAACGACCGCGCGGGCTACGTGCGGATCGGCGACAACGGCGAGGTCGCGCTGCATCGGCTTCACCCCGCGCTCGCGGACGGGGCTGCAGTTCGAGCTCAGCAGCGTGCGCTTCCGCATCGGCCACTGACGCCGCTCAGCGCCGGCGCGCCGGCAGCACCCGCAGCGCCAGCGCCACCGCCGGGCCGATCAGCAGCGGCGAACGCGACCGTCCCGATCCCGGCGACGCCGCCGAGCACGATGCCCGCGACGAGCGCGGTCAGCTCGATCCCGGCGCGCACGCCGGCGATCGGGAAGCCCGTCCGCAGGTGGAGGCCGGTCATCAGCCCGTCGCGCGGACCGCGGCCGAGCGCGGCGTTGATGTAGATCCCGCTGCCGACGCCGACGAGCGCGATCCCGCCGAGCATCAGCGCCCAGCGCGCGACGATGGCGTCCGGCGTGCTCAGGAGGTCGGCGGTCACGCCGAGCGCCACGCCGACGACGACGGCGTTCAGCACCGTGCCGAGGCCCGGCCGCTCGCGCAGCGGGATCCACATCGAGCAGGATGCAGAAGCTCGTCACGATCGTCGCGGTGCCGATGTTCCAGCCGGTCTGCTCCGCGACGCCGCCCGGCGAACACCGTCCAGGGCGAGTTGCCCAGCTCGGCGACGACGAGCAGCGCCTCGCCGGCGCCGAACAGCCACAGGCCGACCAGCAGCCGCAGGAGCTGCGCGGGGTCCGCGCGCCAGCCGGAGGAGCTCAGCGCCTCGATGCGCTCGTCGACCTCGGCGAGCGCGCGCGGCTCGTGCAGTTCGGCGGGCACGCGCCCATCCTCGCAAAGGCCCTTGCACGACCCGGGGCGCCGATGCGAACATGTGTTCGATCGTGATCGTCTGTGTCCTCCTGCCCCGCTTCGAGCTCGCCATCGCCGCCGGCGGCCGCGCGGCGCTCGCGCAGGGGCCGATGGCGCTGGCGCCCGAACCGGGGCGCGAGCAGCTCGTCGGCGAGGTCTCCCAGGCCGCCGAGGCGCTCGGCGTCCATCCCGGGATGCGGCTCGGGGAGGCGCTCGCGCGGGCGCCGCGCCTGGCGCTGACGCCGCCGGACCCGGTCGGCGTCGCCGATGCGTGGGAGCGTGTGCTGGCTCGCCTGGAGGCGGTCGGCGCGGCGGTCGAGAGCGAGCGTCCAGGGTCGGCGTGCTTCGAGGCGCGCGGCCTGCGGCGGCTGCACGGCGGCTCGCTCGACGGCACCGTCGACGCGGTCCGCGCGGCGCTGCGGCTGCCCGCGCGGATCGGCGCGGGACCCTCGCGCTTCTGTGCGATCGCGGCCGCGACCCGGGCGCGCACGCGCCGCGCGCACATCGTCCGCGGCGCTGAGGACCTGGCGGGCGAGCCGGTCGGCCTGCTGCGCCGCCGCGCCGAGACCGCGCACCTCCCGGCGGCGCTGGAGCGCCTGGGGATCACCACGCTCGGCGCGCTCGCGGCGCTGCCGCGCGCGGCGATGGCCGATCGCTTCGGCCCCGCGGGCATGCTCGCCCACGACCTCGCGCACGGACAGGACACGCCGCTGCGCCCGCGCGCGCCGCGGGAGGTGCTCGAGGAGACGCTCGACCTGGAGGAGTCCGCCTCCGGCGAGCAGCTCGAGCGCGCGCTCGGCCTGCTCGTCGACCGCCTGCTCGCACGGCCCGATCGGCGTGGCCGGGTGCTGCGCGCCGCGGTCCTCTCGGCGCGGCTGGTCGAAGGCGGGACGTGGCGCGAGCGGGTCGTCTTTCGCGAGTCGACCGCCGATCCGCTGCGGATGCGCCTGGTGCTCACCGCGCGCCTGCGGCTGCTGCCCGCGCCGGCGGAGTCGCTGCGCCTGACCGCCGAGCAGCTCGGCGCGCCGCGGGCGGACGGGCCGGCGCTGTTCGAGGTCGACGCGGTGCGGCGGGCGGACCGGCTCAAGGAGGCGGTCCGCCAGGCACGCGCCGCCGCCGGGCCCGAGGCCGCGCTGCGGGTGCTCGCGATCGACCCCGACTCGCGCGTTCCCGAGCGCCGCGCGGTGCTGACGCCGTTCGAGGGGTGAGCGGCGGTGGTGCCGAGCGCCAGGAGGCTGGCCGAGCCGGCGGTCGCACAGGTGCTGGCGGGCGTCGGCGGCCGCCCGATCGACGTCGACGGGCACGAGGTGATCGCGGTGCGCGAGTCGTGGCTCGTCGAGGACCGCTGGTGGACCGCCCGGCCGCTGCGCCGCCGCTACTGGGAGGTCGTCACGATCGACGGTCACGACCTCGTCGTCTTCCGCGACCTCGTCGGAGGGCGCTGGTTCCGGCACCGCTGACGCAGCGCTCGTCACGCGCTCGTGACGGTCACGCGGTTGTCGCGTCACATGGTCCGCGACACGGTGGCGCGGTGCGGCTCTCAAGCGCGGACGGGCAATCCACGTCGAGTACGCGGGGCTCGTGCTCGTCGCGGCCGCGGTGCTCGTCACCGGGGCGGCCGGGCTGCACGGGACGGGGATCGCGGAGGCGCTGATCGGGCAGATCCAGCGCGCGATCTGCCGTGTCGGCGGGGGCGAGTGCCGTGCGGTTCCGGAGCCGTGCGTGGTCGCCTCGACGGCGACGCTCGACGACACGAACATCCGCGTGGCGATCCTGCGCCTGCGCAGCGGGAGCACGCTGCTGCGCGAGCGGCGCTCGGACGGCAGCGAGCGGGTGACGCTCGTGCAGGCGGGGCGGCGCCGGCGCCGGGCTCGGCCTGGGCGCCGAGATCGGCGTCGGGACGTGGGTCCTGGGCGGGCGTGTCGACGGCACGGTCGAGGTCCGGGGCGCAAGCGGCCGCGTGTGGACGCTGCGCTCCGCGCGCGAGGCGGACGCGCTGGTGCGGGTGATCGCGGCGCGGCCGGTCGTCCACGGGCGCACCCCGCGGCGCCCGCGCGTGCGCCCGCCGGCGCCGCCGCCGGCCGACGTCGTCTTCGGCGACCGCGGCCTCGGGGCGACGATCGCGGGCAACCTGGGGCGCGTCGGCCTCGTCGCTCGATGCCGAGGACCTCTTCACGACCACGACGGATCGCCGTACCGGTGAGCGCACGCTGTTCATCCGCCGCCGCAGCGAACTGCTCGGGAGCCTGGGCGTCGCCGGCCCGCTCGGCGCCGAGGCCGGGATGGGGCGCGACGAGCGCGCGGCGCTGGTCGTCGACGCGCGGGGCCGTCCGCTGCGCCTGGCGGTGACCGGCATCCGGCGGGTGCAGGCCGGGGTGAAGCTGCCCGGCCCGCTGCGGCTGCTGGTCGCCGGCCAGCGTGCCGCTGCGCGAGGGGCGCATCGTCCAGACCGAGCG
Organism: uncultured Actinomycetes bacterium; assembly: GCA_963721255.1. GTDB lineage: Bacteria > Actinomycetota > Thermoleophilia > Solirubrobacterales > Solirubrobacteraceae > F1-60-MAGs163. Next base: position 115,700 of record CAVRIM010000016.1, on the reverse strand, counting down.
CCGGCTCGATCTCGCCGACCCGGCGAACCTCGCCGCGGCGAGCGCCTACGTGCGGGCGCTGCGCGATCCGGGGATCCACCTCGGCCCGGCGTTCGCGGTGTCCGGTGCGCTGCGCCGGCGGCTCGACGCGGCGGGAGAGACGCGGCTGCGCGTCTACGCGCTGGACGTGCGCCACGGCGGGGGCCACCTCGGCGTCGATGTCGGCGTCGGCCTCGGCGGCGGGGTCGAGCACGCGGTCGAGCGCACCCGGCTCATCGGCGCCGCCGAGCGCGAGGCGGGCGGCGCATGGCGCGAGCGGGACGACTGCCTGGTGGCGGCGTGAGCAGCTAACTGCGGCGGTCGCTCGCTGTGGGCTGCCTGACGGCATCCGTTAGCGTTCGCCCCGTCGCCAGCGCAGGTCCAGCGTACTCCGGCCACCTGATCGGCCGGGCGATGCCTTTGGGGGATCGGCGACCGCGAAGCTGATGCAATGTCCGCGTTGGAAGAGTGCCGGCCCGAGCACGGGACGAAAGGCACGCGATGGGCAGCTTTACGTGCGTACTTGCCTTTGACACCGACGACGTGGAGTTCGCGCGTGGCGTCGAGCTGGACGGCTCTGGGAGCGCCTGCGCGTCGAGCCGGAACCGCTGTCCGAGCTGGTGCACATCTCCAACGCGGAGATGGTGCTGCGCGTCGCCGACTCACTGGGCGGCCGGTCATCGGAGTGGAACACGACGGGACGTGGATGACCGTCCGGTTCGAGGCGCGGCTGCCGAGGCGTGACGCCAGCCGGCCACGTTCCCATTCCGCCCGGCGCACATGCGAACATATGTTCGTGTCGTACGTCGAGCTCCACTGCCACTCGGCCTTCTCGTTCCTCGACGGGGCATCGCTGCCCGATGAGCTCGTCACGGCGGCGGTCCAGAGCGGGCACACGGCGCTCGCGCTGACCGACCACGACACGGTCAGCGGCTCGATGGAGTTCGCGCAGGCCGCCCGGCAGCTCGGCCTGCGCGCGATCCACGGCGCCGAGCTGACGGTGCTCGACGGGCCCGGCACGCCGATCGGCGATGCTCGCCACCTGACGCTGCTGGTCCGCGACGCGCGCGGCTGGACCAGCCTCTGCCGGCTGCTCACGCGCGCCTGGGCGCACACGCGGGAGACCGACGCGCGCCGCTCGCTCGGCGCGCCCTCGGTGACGCTCGCCGACATCGAGGAGCACGCGGAGGGCCTCGTCTGCCTGAGCGGCTGCGCCCGCCGCGGCGTCCGCGACGAGCCGACGATGCGCCGCCTGCTCGCCGCGTTCGGCCGCGACGCCTTCCGGGTGGAGCTCCAGCGGCCGTTCGCGCGCCACGACCGCACGCTGAACCGCGGCCTCGCCGCGCTCGCCGAGCGCCTGGGCGTGCCCTGCGTGGCGACCGGCAACGTCCACGCGCACACGCCGATGCGCGCCCGCCTGCAGGACGCCCTCGTCGCCGTGCGCGAGCACACGACGCTCGACGCGTCCGAGCCGCTGCGGCGCGGCAACCACGCGCACGTCCTGGCCACTCCCGCGGCGATGGCCGCGCGCTTCGAGGACCATCCCGACGCGGTCGCCGAGACCGCCCGGCTGGCCGAGACGCTGACGTTCGACCTCACGCACGACCTCGGCTACCGCTATCCCGGGGCCGAGGACGACGACGGCGATCGCGCGCTCGCCCAGGTCTCGCGCGCCAGCTTCGAGACGCGCTACGCGCCGGGGCATCCGCTGCGGGACGAGGCGGCCGGGCGCCTGGACGAGGAGCTCGCGCTGATCGCCGAGCTCGGGCTGTCGGGCTTCTTCCTGCTGCACCGCGACATGCTCGAGCTCGCGCGCGAGGTGGCCGCCGAGGTCCGCGGCCCCGACACCGCCCGCGCGCTGCTGCCGCCCGGCCGCGGGCGCGGCTCCTCGGTCTCCTCGATCGTCTGCTACCTCACCGGCCTCTCGCACGTCGACCCGGTCGCGAACAAGCTCTTCCTCGGGCGCTTCCTCAACAACGAGATCACCGCGCTGCCGGACATCGACCTCGACTTCCCGCGCGACGTGCGCGAGCGGCTGATCCCGCGCATCCACGAGCGCTACGGCCGCGACCGGTCGGCGCTCGTCGCCGCCTTCCCGACCTACCGGGCACGCGGCGCGATCCGCGAGCTCGGCAAGGCGCTCGGGCTGCCGCCGGGGGAGATCGAGCGCGTCGCCCGCGGCTCGGAGGGCTGGTCGGCGCACGCGGTCGACCGCGACATCGTCACCGCGCTCGGGGCCGAGCGGCTCAGCTCCGACGGCCAGGCGGGCCGCTGGCGGCACCTCGCCGCGCTCGCCGACGAGGCGCACGGCCTGCCGCGCCATCTCTCCCAGCACTCCGGCGGGATGATCGTCGCCACGCGCCCGCTCGTGGACTGCTGCCCCGTCGTCCCCGCCGCGATGGAGGGCCGGCAGATCGCGATGTGGGACAAGGACTCGTGCGCCGACGCGGGCTTCCTGAAGATCGACCTGCTGGGCCTCGGCATGCTCTCCGCCGTCGAGCGCTGCGTCGAGCAGATCGCCGCGCGGCGCGGCGAGCGGATCGACCTCTCGCGGATCCCCTACGACGACCCCGAGGTCTACGAGATGATCCAGAGCGGCGAGACGACCGGGGTCTTCCAGATCGAGAGCCGCGCGCAGATCGCGTCGCTCGTGCGCACCCGGCCGGAGAACCTCGACGACCTGACGATCCAGGTCGCGATCGTGCGCCCGGGCCCGATCCAGGGCGGCGCGGTCAACCCGTACATCGAGCGCCGCCAGCGCCTGCGCGTCGACCCCGGCTACCAGGTGCCCTACGAGCACCCGTCGCTCGAGCCGGTGCTGCGCGACACGCTCGGCACGATCATCTTCCAGGACCAGGTGATCGAGGTCGCGATGGCCTTCGCCGGCTTCTCCGCGGGTGAGGCCGAGGGCCTGCGCCGCGCGATGAGCCGCAAGCGCTCGGCCGCGGCGCTCGAGGCCCACCATCAGCACTTCGTCGAGGGCGCGGTCGCCCGCTGGGACGACGTCGACGAGCCGCTCGCCGAGCGGATCTTCACGATGATCGCGGGCTTCTCCGGGTTCGGCTTCCCCAAGGCGCACGGCGCCGCGTTCGGCCTGCTCGCCTACCAGTCGACCTGGCTGCGCGTGCACTACGGCCCGGAGTTCCTCGCCGCGCTGCTCGACGAGCAGCCGATGGGCTTCTACCCGCCCGACGCGCTCGTCCACGAGGCGCAGCGGCGCGGCATCGAGGTGCTCGCGCCCGACGTCAACGCCAGCGGGGCGGGCTGCACCGTGACCCCCGAGGGCGCGGTCCGGCTGGGGCTCGGGCACGTCCTCGGCGTGAAGGGCGACGAGGTGCGGGCGCTGGTCGCCGAGCGCGAGACCGGGGGCGCCTTCGACTCGCTGGAGGACCTGGCCTCGCGCGCGGGGATGGGGACGGCCGTCGCTGGAGAAGCTCGCCTGGTCGGGCTCCGCCGACGGCCTCGCCGGCGAGCACCGCTACGCCCGGCGCGAGGCCCTGTGGCGTCTGGGCGTCGCCGCGCCGCCCGTGACCTCCGGGCGCCACGGCACGCAGCTCTCGCTGGCGCTCGACCTGCCCGCGGCGCCGTCGCTCGATCCGCTCGGCGACTGGGACGCGATGCTCGCCGACTACGCGACGACCGGGCTGACCACGCACCACGCACCCGCTCGGGCTGCTGCGCCCCGGGCTCGCCGCCCGGGGAACCGTGACGAGCGCCGAGCTGGGCCGCATCGCGCACGCCACGCGCGTGCGGATCGGCGGGCTGGTCGTCGCCCGCCAGCGCCCGGGCACCGCCGGCGGCGTCTGCTTCATGCTGCTCGAGGACGAGCACGGGACGATCAACCTCGTCGTCCCGCCCGCCGTCTACGAGCGTCACCGGCTCGTGGTGCGCACCGAGCCGCTGGTGCTCGCCGAGGGCGTCCTGGAGCGCTATGCGGCCGGCGGGGGCGCCGTGAACGTGCTGGTTCGCCGGCTTCACGCGCTCGACGCCCCCGATCGCCCGCTCGCCGAGGTCAAGGACTTCTCGCCGCTCGACGAGCGCGAACGCGAGCGCCGGGCGCAGACTCCGCCCCACCCACCCGCTGCGGCGGCCGCGTGGAGGGGCCGCCGGATTCCGCGCCGTGGCGCCGCCCGTCATGTCCTTTGCCCAGGGGCGCAGGCGCTGAGGCCGCCTGGCGCGGTGCGTTCAGGACGCCTTCCAGGGTGCTCGCGGTGTAACGTGCCGCGCCGATGATCGCCATCGCATTCCTCGTCGCCGCCTTCCTGCTCGTGGGCGGCGCGGTCGTGGCCGCCGCCTTCACGGGCGGACGCCGCCGCACGAGCTCGGCAGGGCCCTCCCGGGGTGCCAGCCGGCTGCTCTACACCGGGGTCGCGATCGTCTGCGTCGGGATCGGGCTCGGGCTGCCCCTGCTGCTCCTGATCAACAACGCCGCCGACGCCGACCGCACGAGCCGTCGGCGGGGTGGACCTGACCGCGACGCAGGCCAAGGGCCGCGAGCTCTTCGCCGGCAACTGCGCGACCTGCCACACGCTTCAGGCCTCCAACTCCGTCGGCGTCACCGGGCCGAACCTCGACGTGCTGCGCCCCGCCGCGGGCCTGGTCGAGAACGCGATCCTCGTCGGCCGCGCCCGCGGCGCCGGGAACATGCCCGTCGGGCTGCTGACCGGCGACGACGCCAAGGCGGTCGCCGACTACGTCGCCGCCGTCGCCGGACGCGGTCACATCAAGATCACCGCGCCGGGCACCGCAGGTCAGACGACCACGCCGGCCGCTGCCCGCCGGCGCCCGCCGCGCCCGCGGCGACCACGCCGACGACGCCGGCCGCTCCCGCAGCGCCCGCGAGCGGCGGTCCGCGCAGGCGTCCGCCGCCGGCAAGCAGGTCTTCACCGCGAACTGCGCGAGCTGCCACACCCTCAAGAGCGCCGGCGCGAGCGGCCAGGTCGGGCCGAACCTCGACACGCTCAAGCCCGACGCGGCGAGGGTCGCCCGGCAGGTCCTGGACGGCGGCGGCGCGATGCCGGCGTTCAAGGGGCAGCTCACGGACAAGCAGATCGCCGACGTCGCGGCCTTCGTCGCCGCGACCGCCGGCTCCTGAGCGCCCCCGGCGAGACGGCACGCCGCCGCCGCGCCCGCTAGCCTCGGGGCAGACAGAAACCGCTGAGTTCGCGTGACGCTGCCGCCGAGAGGCGCTCGCCGATCGCGAAGCGGGGGACCCACGACCTGGGGCGAATCGCCGGGAAACCGGTGTAGCGCGACTCTTTCAGCGCGAGCCCGTCAGCTAACCCCGTAGGCCGACGAAAGAGGACCGGACACCCATGTCACAGCCTGAGGCCCGCGCCTGGTGGGCCGATGTCGAGGAACTACGGGAACGGATCGAGCTTACGCCGCGAGGCCGATGACCGGCCCGCAGGCACCGCGTCGCGACCGTGTCCCGCTCCGCCGCCGCGCGGCGGACCGTGCAGATCACCGGGCGCCCCGTGTCCGCGCCGGCGCCGCGCCCGCTCGTCGCCTCGCGTCAGCGCCCGACCCGCGTGGTCGACGCCGCGACCCGGCGCCCCGACCGCATCGCCGGCTGGGCCGCGCTGCTCGGGCTCGTGCTCGTGCTGGTCTCGACCGCGACGCACTGACCGCTGGCCCGGCGGCCCCCGCGGCCGTACTCAGGAAGACCCGGCGATCGGACCCTTGCGCACGCCTGTACACTTACGAACAGTAAGCGTAGAAGCAGGAAGCTCAGGGCAAGGACCGCTCAACCCGCCGTCTTTCTGAGGAACAGCCATGACTGCCATCAGCCGCTTCCCCGTCCACGACGAGCTCAGCGCTCCGGAGGGCTCCGTGCCCGTCCTGCGCGGGGCACTCGCAACCGCCGGCCAGCTTCCGAACTTCCTCGGCGTGCTCGCCGGCTCACCCGCCGCGCTGCGCGGATACGCGCGGCTGCGCTCGGAACTGCGCCATGGTGCGCTCGAACCGCGCACGCTCGAGCGGATCTCGCTCGCCGTCGCCGAGCACCGCGGCTCCGATCCGGGCATCGCGATGCACAGCAAGTCCGCGCGTCTCGCCGGGCATGTCGTTCGACGAGATCGCCGCGGCGCGGCGCTTCACCTCGGCCGACGAGCGCGAGCAGGCGCTGCTGTCGTACCTGCGGTCGCTGATCGAGGAGCGGGGCCGTCCGCCGGTGCACCTCCACGAGGAGGCGCGCGAGGCCGGCTGGACCGACGAGCAGCTGCTCGAGGCGATCGCGTTCGTGGCGCTGGAGACCTTCACCGCGCTGATCAACGTCGCCGGCGACGTGCCCGTCGACGGCTCCACCGAGCAGGGCCGCCTGATGGCCGCCTGAGCAGGCGCCGGCCTGCGGCGTTCGTCATGGAGGTCAGCGCGCACCCCGTCGCAGCACCGGCACCGGCGCCGGCCGCCCGTGCAGATCGCGCGCGGCCAAGCCGCGGCTGCTGCCCGCTACTACCACGAGGCGGTCGAGCTGATCGGCCGCCGCTGGACCGGCGCGATCATCGCCGTGCTGCTGACTGCACCCGAGCCCCTGCGCTTCTCGGAGATCGGCGCGGCCGTGCCCGCAGCTCTCCGACCGCCTGCTCTCCGACCGCGTCAAGGAGCTCGAGGAGCGCGGCCTCGTCGTGCGCGAGGTCGACGCCCGGGCCGCCCGTGCGCGTCGGCTACCGGCTCAGCGAGATGGGCCGCGACCTGGAGCCCGCGCTCGCCGAGCTCGCGGCCTGGGCGCGGCGCTGGCTCGCCGGACTGATCGTCGCCTCGCCGTCGCCTCGCGGCCTCGGGACCGCTCCATCTAGGGTGCCGGTCATGGCAGCCGACCCGACGCCCACCACCGCCGACGACGTCAAGGCGATCGTCAAGGAACGCGACATCCGCTTCATCCGGTTCTGGTTCACCGACATCCTCGGTCAGCTCAAGTCGTTCTCGATCGGCAAGGACGAGCTCGACGACGCCTTCGAGGGCGGCATGGGCTTCGACGGCTCGTCGATCACCGGCTTCAACGCGATCGAGGAGTCGGACATGATCGCGATGCCGGACCCGTCGACGTTCGCGGTCCTGCCCTGGCGGCCCGAGGAGCAGGGCGTCGCCCGCATGTTCTGCGACGTGCTGACGCCGGAGCGCACGCCCTACGAGGGCGACCCGCGGCACGTCCTGCGCCGCGCGCTCGACCGCGCGAAGGGCATGGGCTTCGACACGTTCAACGTCGGCCCGGAGCTCGAGTACTTCCTCTTCAAGGACAAGAACGGCACCGAGGTCCTCGACGAGGGCGGCTACTTCGACCTGACGACGCTCGACGCCGGCTCGGACGTGCGGCGCGAGACCGTCCTGGCGCTCGAGCAGCTCGGCATCCACGTCGAGTACAGCCACCACGAGGTCGGGCCGAGCCAGCACGAGGTCGACATGCGCTACGCGGACGCGCTGAAGATGGCCGACGACTGCATGACGTACCGCATCACCGTCAAGGAATACGCGATGAAGTACGGCTGGCATGCCACGTTCATGCCCAAGCCGCTCTTCGGCGAGAACGGCTCGGGGATGCACACGCACATGTCGCTGTTCGCGGGCGGGCGCAACGCCTTCTTCGACGAGAACGACGCGTACTTCCTCAGCGACACCGGCAAGGCGTTCATCGCCGGGCAGCTCCGCCACGCCCGCGAGATGAGCGCGATCTTCGCCCAGTGGGTCAACAGCTACAAGCGCCTGGTGCCGGGGTACGAGGCGCCGGTCTACGTGGCGTGGTCGCGGCGCAACCGCTCAGCGCTCGTGCGCGTGCCGCTCTACCACCCCGGCAAGGAGCAGGCGACGCGGATGGAGCTGCGCTGCCCGGACCCGGCGTGCAACCCGTACCTGACGTTCGCGGTGCTGCTCCATGCGGGGCTCGACGGGATCGAGAAGGGCTACGAGCTGCCCGAGCCGATGGAGCAGAACCTCTACCACCTGGCGCCCGACGAGCGCCGCCGGCTGGGGATCGAGCAGCTTCCCGAGACGCTCGGCGAGGCGATCGACCTCGCGGCGGGCAGCGAGCTGATGCTGCGCGCGCTCGGGGAGCACACGTTCAACCGCTACGTCGAGATCAAGCGCCAGGAGTGGGAGGACTACCGCGTGCAGGTCACGCAGTGGGAGCTCGACCGCTACCTGCCGGTGCTCTAGCGCCGTCAGCGGAACGTCGTGACGACCGTCGTGGTGCCGGTCAGGCGCGGCGTGGCCTTGGGGTCGTACCTGCGGTTGAAGTCGACCTGCACCTTCCACTGGCCGGCCGGAACGCTGCGCGACGGGATGCCCGGAGCCTTGCGCTTGAGCGTTCCGCACGGGCCCTTCGGCACGCCGAAGCGGTAGTTCGCGAAGGTCCTCCCGCCGTGGCGGAAGTGGCCGTAGATCGGCTTCCCCGGCTGCTGGAAGAGCCCGCTGAACTTCCATGTGCGGCTCGCGCGCGGGCTCTTGAACCCGGTGGACGTGGAGAAGACGGCCGTCGCGACGTGGACGTCGACGGTCGCCGAGGTGTTCGTGGCCGGGTCGGTGGCGGTGACCGTGAACGTCTTCGTCGCGGGCTTCGCCGTGCCGAGCAGCGGCGCCTTGACCGGTACCTGGAAGCTGCCGTCCGCGCTCGGCGTTTCCGGTCAGCGCGATCTGGTCGCCCTCGAGCGAGATCGCCGCGGCCGGCGCGAACCCGGCGCCGGTCAGGCCCATGTTGAAGCCCTCGATGTAACAGCCCTGATCGGCCGTGAGCGTCGCGGCCGAGGCCGGAGCCGCGGCGGCCAGGAGGGCGCCGCAGGCGGCGACGGCGACGAACGAGGTCAGGCGCATGCCCGGGACCCTAGCTGGGCTGCAGGGCTTCTGGACGCGTTTCCGGCGGCTGCGCGGCGTCGCCCTCGACGTTCCGCGAGCTTCGACGGCCACCACACCTTGCGGCCGATGTCGAGCACCAGCGCGGGGACGAGCGTCGAGCGCACGACGAACGTGTCGAGCAGGACGCCGAACGCGATCACGAAGCCGATCTCGGTGAGGAACACGAGCGGCAGCACGGCCAGCACGGCGAACGTGCCCGCAAGCACGATCCCGGCCGAGGTGATCACGCCGCCGGTGACCGCAAGGCCGCGCAGCATGCCCTCCTCGGTGCCGTGTTTCTGCGCCTCCTCCCGCACGCGGGCCATCAGGAAGATGTTGTAGTCGATGCCCAGCGCGACGAGGAACACGAACGCGAACAGCGGCAGCGACGGGTCGCTGCCGGGGAAGCCGAACAGCACGTCGTAGACGACGTAGCTGACCCCGAGCGCCGCGGAGAACGACAGCACGACGGTGCCCATCAGCAGCACCGGCGCGGCGATCGCGCGCAGCAGCACCATCAGCACGAGGAAGACCACGAGCAGGATCAGCGGGATCAGCACGCGGTTGTCGCGCGCCGACGCCGCGCGCAGGTCGCGCTCGATCGCGGTGCTGCCGCCGACGAGCACGGCGTCGCCGCCGGCGCGGTGCGCTGCGGCGCGGACCTTGGTGATGACGTCGTAGGCCTGCGTGGCATAGGGGTCGAGCGTCAGCGCTGCCTGCAGGTACGTGCCCGGCGCGCCCTGCTTGACGACGTTCACGCTCGCGACGCCGGGGACGCCGCTCACGGCCTGCTTGACCGCGTCGACCTTGTCCGCGGCCGGGACGACGATGTCGGTGGGCGCGTTGTCGCCGCTGGGGAACGCCTTCGACAGCAGCTTCTGGCCCTGGACCGACTCGACCTCGCCGCGGAACGAGTTGCTCTGCGTCAGGCCGCTCGAGTAGTTGAGCAGGCCGAGCGCCATGGTCAGCAGCAGCAGCGTCGTGAGGATCCACACGCGCCGGGGCCGACGGGCGATCCAGTCGCCCCACTGCCGCCAGCGGCCGTGGGTGGAGTCGACCTCGCGTCGCCGCGTCGCTGAACCGGTGCTCGGTCCTGCGGAAGCGCGCGCGGAACGAGCCTCCGGCGACGCGCAGCACGATCCCCGCGACGACGACGACGCCGAGCGTGACCGGCGCGGGGATGCCGATCGCCGCCAGCACGCCGATCAGGACGCCGGCGTTCAGCAGCATCGCCAGGCCGAAGCCGACCCGCGTCGGGATGTGCGAGGGCGCCGGCGTCGCATCGGGCGCCTCGGGGCCGTCGGGGCCGTACGGGACGAACGGCCAGAAGGCGCGCCGGCCGAAGATCGCGAGCAGCGCCGGGAGCAGCGTCAGCATCGCGACCATCGCGCTGAGCACGCCGATCGCTCCGAGCGGTCCGAGGCCCGCGGTGCCGTTCACCTGCGCGAACGTCAGGCACATCAGCGCCAGCACGACGGTGCTCGCCGACGCCACGACCGCCGGGCCGGAGGCGCTGAGCGCGTTGGCCAGCGCCACGTGCTTGTCCTGCTCGTGGCGCAGCTCCTCGCGGTAGCGGGCGACGAGCAGCAGCGCGTAGTCGGTGCCCGCGCCGAGGACGAGGATCGACATGATCGACGAGGACTGGCCGTTCACGGCGACGCCGGCGACCTGGTTCGCCATCCAGCCGAGGCCGCGGCTGATGACCTCGGCGAACATCACGGTGACCAGCGGGATCCACAGGAAGAGCGGGCTGCGGTAGATCACCGCCAGCAGGAAGAACACGAGCGCGAGCGCCGCGACCAGCAGCGTCCCGTTGATGTTGTCGAAGACCTTGATGCCGTCGGCCGAGTAGCCGGCGGACCCCGTGACCTTCACCTGGAGGCCGCCGCCCGGATTGCTGATCCGGTCACGCACCTTCGTGACCGGCTTGAGGATCGTGTCGCCCTCGCCGTCGGTCGCGATGTCGGCGAGCAGCAGCGCCGACGTGCCGTCCTTGGAGAAGCGGGGCGCGCCGAACGGCTGGGTCTTGCGCAGGCTGGAGCGCCGTTGAGCTCCGCGCGGTCGGCGGCGATGCGGGCCCTGTCGGCCGCCGTCAGCCCGCCGTCGCGGCGGTAGACGGCGACGATCGTGACCGTCTCCGAGCCCTGGATCTGCTTCGTCGCGGCGAGCGCCTTCGTCGACTCGGCGCTCGCGGGCAGGTACGACGCCGAGTCGTTCTTCTCGACGTCCTGGAACTTGCCGGGCAGGTTCGCCGCCGGAGAAGGCGAGGACGGTGACCAGCCAGATCGAGACCACGACCCACTTCGCGCGCGGGCCGGTGGAGAGCGTCAGCAGCTTCTTCATGGCGGGAATATCCAGACGGAGCGGTGGCGGGAATTCACGTTTCTAGCAGCACCCGCAGCTCGTCCCTCTGCGTGACCGGCGCGCTGCAGGCGAAGCGCTCGCAGACGTAGGCGGCGGCGCGCCCGTCGACCGCGTGCCGTCCCTCCAGCAGCGGCACGTGCGAGTGGCCTGAGCCGGCGGGGCCCGGGTCCACCAGCCCGGCCAGCACGAGCCGCGGACGCAGCTCGGAGCGCACGACCCGCGCGAGCGCCGTCACGCCGTCGCCGGGGCCCGTCAGGGCGACCTCGCGGGTCGGGCCCGACGTGCAGGTCGATCGCCTGGAGCGTGTGCGCGAAGGCCTGGGGGTGCGGCTGCGCACAGCGGGTGCACGAGGCGCAGGTGCGCGAGTGCGGCGTCCTCGTACCGGGCCTCGCCCGTGAGCAGACCCAGGCGCAGCAGGCCGAGCGGCGGCCGAGCCGCCGCCGGACGGGATCGGGGCGTCCTCGAGCTCCTTGCGCCGCGTCAGCAGCGGCTCGCCGTCGTCGGGTGTCGAGAAGAACCCGCCGTGCTCGGCGTCGGCGAACCGCTCGAGCAGCTCGTCGGCCGTGTCCCGCGCCGCGAGGAACCAGTGCTCCTCGAACGTTCCCTCGTAGAGCGCGAGCAGGGCCTCCAGCAGGAACGCGTGGTCCTCGAGGAACGCCGGGTGCTTGGCGACGCCGCGGTTGTAGGTGCGCTGGAACCGGCCCGCCGGAGTCGCGCTGCACCTCGAGCAGGAAGATCGCGGTCGCGCGCGCGGCGTCCAGGTAGTCCGGGCGCTCGAGCGCCGCTCCGGCGTCGGCGAGCGCCGTGACCATCAGGGCGTTCCAGCTTGCGACGCGCTTGTCGTCGGTCGCCGGCCGCACGCGCCGGGCGCGGACCTCGAGCAGCCGGGCGCGGATCCGCTCCCGGGTCGCGGCGATCGGGCTCCGGGCCGCGCGACTCGAGCACGTTCGAGCCGGGCGGGCCCTCGGCGAAGTTCCCCGTCGTCGGTCGCGCCGAACCACTCGAGCGCCGCGTCCGCGTCGGCGCCCAGCGCGCTCACGAGGTCGGCCGTCGTCCACACGTAGAAGCGGCCTTCGACGCCCTCGGAGTCGGCGTCGAGCGAGCTGAAGAACCCGCCGTCGGGCGCGCGCATCTCGCGCAGCGCCCAGTCGAGGATCTCCTCGCCCGTGCGCCGCAGCACGGGGTCGCCGCTCGCGAGCCAGCCGTGCAGGTACGCGCGGGCGAGCAGCGCGTTGTCGTAGAGCATCTTCTCGAAGTGCGGGACCGTCCAGGTCGCGTCGACGCTGTAGCGCGCGAAGCCGCCGCCGACCTGGTCGTGGATCCCGCCCGAGGCCATCGAGCGCAGCGTCTGGATGCTCATCTCGTGCTCGCCGCGCGCGAGCAGCAGTTCGATGACGCTCGACGCCGGGAACTTCGGCCCGCGCCCGCGGGTGCCCCAGCCGCCGTGGATGCTGTCGAAGCTCGAGCGGAGCGTCGCCACCGCCTGCGTCGAGGAGCTCGGGACCGATCGGATCGGCCGAGGGACGCAGGCGGGCGCCGCCGCGCAGGCGCTCGATCGCCTGCTCGGCGTCCGCGACGATCTCGGCGCGGCGCTCGCGCCAGCCCTCGCCGACGGCGAGCAGCACCTGACGCCACGACGGCAGTCCGTGGCGCGGCTCCGGCGGGAAGTAGGTGCCGCCGTAGAACGGCACCTGGCGTGGGGGTGAGGAAGACGTTCAGCGGCCAGCCGCCCTGGCCGGTCATCGCCTGGAGCGCCTCCATGTAGAGCGCGTCGACGTCGGGCCGCTCCTCGCGGTCGACCTTGATGCAGACGAACTGCTCGTTCATCAGCGCGGCGGTCTCCGGCGTCCTCGAAGCTCTCGCGCTCCATGACGTGGCACCAGTGGCAGGCGGCGTAGCCGATCGACACGAGGATCGGCATGTCGTGCTCACGTGCGCGGGCCAGCGCCTCGGGGCCCCACGGCAGCCAGTCGACCGGGTTCTCGGCGTGCTGGAGCAGGTACGGCGAGGTCTCGTGTGCGAGCGCGTTCGCCACGGCTCAGCCGGCGCGGCGCAGCGCCGGATGCGCGAACCCCGGGAGCGCCAGCCCGCGGCCCCACGTGCCGGCCGCCACGCGCCGCCGCCCGAGCCGAGATCGCGGCCTGGACCCGGCGGCCGCCGAGCACGCCGCGGGCGGTCCCGGTGCCGTCGATCGTGAGCCTGCCGCGCGCGGCGCTCGGGCCCGTGACGAGCAGCTGCGAGGTCGCGCCGCGCCTCAGCGCGTAGGTGCCGGAGACCCGCACGCCCGGAACATACGACACGGACTGCAGCTCGACCGTGTCGCCGTTGACGCTGGCGACGCCGCTGCGCAGGCCGCCCGTGCGCGACCCGGTGCCGACGGACTGCCCGGAGGCGATCGCGTCGCCGATCAGCTGGCGGCGCACGTCGTTGACCGTCGCGCGCACCGCGGCGACCGTGCGCAGCGCCTTCGTCCCGCCGGCGAAGCGCCGACAGGCGCAGCGGCGGCCGCGGCGTCGGGCTGATCGGCGAGGCGATCGGCTTGCAGGTGCTGGTCGTGCTCGCCGCGAACGCCGCGAGCTCGTCGCCGGCGCAGCCCGAGAGGTCGCTGCCCAGGACGGAGTGCCCGGTGCCGCCGGCGGCGAAGATCCGGGCGCCGGGGATCGCGGCGACGACGCGGCGGGCCTGCTCGAGCGGCGTGCGCAGGTCGGCCGTCGCCCTCGAGGACGAGCGTCGGCACCGCCGGGAGCGCGCCGAGCGCCGTGGGCGGCAGCGGAGCGTCCGGCCACGAGGCGCAGAGCTCGACGACGCTCTGGGCGAGCGGCACGCTGAGATCGAACGGCGCGAAGCGGCTCGTGCCGACGCCGCGCAGCGCGGTCGTCGCCTGCTGCATCCGCGCGCTCGACGAGGCCGAGGCGGTCCACGGGAAGTTCGTCTCGCTGCAGCGCGTCGCGGTGAAGAGGCCGGTGTTCACGTCGTCGCCGGCGGACTGCAGGCCCGCGGGGGCCGCCGTGGGGACGGTGCCGGTGAGCCCCGCGGCACGGGCGCGCAGGCGCAGCAGCGGCGTGCGGTCCCCGCGCAGGGCGGCGCGCACCGCGCCCGGCAGCTCCGCGCGCAGGGTCGGGTTGAGATCGCCGGCGAGCAGCGTCTGCCAGAGACCGACCTCGGTCAGCCGGATCGTGATCCGGTCGCCGTCGGGACCGGTGATCGACCCGCTCAGCGGACGCGCGGCCCAGGTGCTTGACCAGCGCCCGCAGGTCCGCGTTGGGGCTCGGGGTCGCGCAGGCGGCATGCGCCGCCGGCGCACAGGTCGCGCAGCACGCGCGCGAGCGCGCCGAACGACTGCCGCGACCAGACGTCCGGCCCCTCGAGCGGGACGACCGAGTCGAGCACCAGCGCCGGCGACGCGATCCGGGTAGCGCGCGGCGTACGTGAGCGCGACGCGCGTCCCGTAGGACACGCCGTAGAGGACGAGCTTCCTGTAGCCGCCGGCGACCCGCAGCGCCTCGATGTCGTCGGCGCTGTCGATGCTGCGGTAGAACGCGTGCGCGCCGCCGAGCATGGAGGCGCAGGCGCTGACCTGGCTCCCGGAGCTCGGACCGGCGTCGCCGAAGCAGCCGATCGCCCCGGACGAGCCGGTGCCCCGCTGGTCGAACACGAGGAGGTCGCGGCTCGCCAGCAGCGGCTTCAGCGACTCGGCGAAGTCGGCGGCGAACGGCAGCGCGGCCTGGCCCGGGCCGCCGGCGAGCGGGACGACCGCCTCGTCGGTGGGGCTGACGCCCACGGGCTGGACGGCCTCGGCGAGCCCGATGTCGCCGAGCACCTTGCCGCCGCGGTCGATCGGGACGGCGAGGGTGCCGCAGCGCAGCGTCCCCGACGCGCCGCACGTCCGCGTCCCCAGCGTCGGCGTGCGCCGGTGCCGCCGCCGCGAGCACGATCAGGCTCGCGAGCAGGGCGGAGGTCATCGCCCGCGGGCGGAGGAACGGCATCGACGCTGACGGTAGCGAACGATCGCCGGCTGCGACGCCGCCTTGCCTGCGACGTGCGCGGCGTGCGACGATCGCCGAAAGGTCCGGCGACCGGACCTCTTCCCCCGAAGGAGCGACCGATGTCCCACCACCGTGAGCCCGTGACCGCAGTCGGAGCGCCGGCGGCGGTCGGTCCGTACAGCCACGGCGTCGTCGCCGGCGGCCTGCTCTTCTGCTCCGGCCAGACGCCACTCGATCCCGAGACGAACACGCTCGTCGAGGGGACGGTCGGCGACCGCACGCGCCGCTGCCTCGACAACCTCACGGCCGTCTGCGCCGCTGCGGGCGCGCAGCTGAGCGACGCGGTGCGGTGCGGGGTCTACGTGACCGATCTCGGCGCGTTCGCGGAGGTCAACGCGGCGTATGCCGAGTACTTCCCGGGTCAGCCTCCGGCGCGCACGACGATCGGCGTCGCCGCGCTGCCGCTGGGAACCGACGTCGAGATCGACGCGATCGTGGCGCTCCCGGACTGATCGATGCCGCCCACCGGCTCCGTGACCGCGCAGGACGTCGCCCGCGCCCGGCCCGCGGTCGCCTCGGTCGCGCGGCGCACGCCGGTGCTGGACTCCTGGACGCTCAACGAGCGCTCCGGCGGCGAGGTCGTGCTGAAGGCCGAGAGCCTCCAGCGGACCGGCTCGTTCAAGGTCCGCGGCGCGACCGCGAAGCTCGCCGCGCTCGGCGCCGCGGCGGATCGCGGCGTGGTCGCGGGCAGCGCCGGCAACCACGCGTGGGCGGTGGCGCTGGCCGCGCGGCAGCGCGGCATCCCCTGCGAGGTCGTGATGCCGCCCGGGGCGCCGCTCGGGAAGGTCGAGGGCTGCCGTGCGCTCGGCGCACTCGTCATCGAGGGCGGCGCGTCGGTCGACTCCTGCGTCGCCGAGGCACGCGAGCGCGCGGCGGCCGGCGGGATGGCGTTCATCCATCCGTTCGACGACCCGGACGTGGTCGCCGGCCAGGGCACGGTCGGCCTGGAACTGCTCGAGCAGGTGCCCGACCTCGCGAAGGTGATCGTCTGCCTCGGCGGCGGCGGGCTCGCCGCCGGCCTCGCGATCGCGGTGAAGTCCGAGCGGCCGGAGGTCCAGGTCGTCGGCGTGCAGGCGGAGGTCGTCGCCGCCTACCCGCCGTCGCTCGCCGCCGGCCATCCCGTCGAGGTCGAGGGCGCGACGACGATCGCCGACGGGATCGCGCTGAAGCGCCCGGGCGACATCACGTTCCCGCTCGTCCGCGACTGGGTCGACGACGTCGTCACCGTGGGGGAGGACGACATCGCCGAGGCGATGGTGCTGCTGCTGGAGCGGGCGAAGCTCGTCGTCGAGGGCGGCGGCGCGGTCGGCGTCGCGGCGCTGCTCACGGGCGCCACGAGCCCCGCGGAGCGCGGCACGACCTGCATCGTCCTCAGCGGCGGCAACGTCGACGCCGGCCTGCTCGCCTCGGTCACGCGGCTGCACGAGAGCCGCGCCGGCCGCCGGCTCGTGCTCTTCACGCGCGTCGCGGACCGGCCCGGCGGCCTCGCGGGCCTGCTCGCGACGGTCAGCGCCGCCGGCGGCAACCTCATCGGCGTCGAGCACGTGCGCGAAGGAGTCCCGCTGCACGTGCGCGAGACCGGCGTGCGGCTCGTGCTGGAGACGCGCGGGCCGGAGCACGCCGAGGCGGTGGTGGCGGCGGTCAGCGGCTGGGGGCTACGAGGTGTGACCTCGTCCGCCGCCAGCGCGCCGCAGACCGTCTGCAGCCACATCCGCTCCTCCTCGCCGGCGTGGAGCAGCCGCCGCCGCGCCCACTCGTCGAGGGCGCCGCGCGGCCCGATCGCGGCGTGCTCGCCGGTGACCGCGTAGCGCCCGTCGGCGAGCAGGACGAGCGCTCCGGGCTCGTCGCGGCGCATGCGCAGCGTGTCGAGCACCTCGAGGCCGCGCACGGCGTCCGGGCCGCGCGGGATCGCCCTCGCCGGACGCCCAGGGCCACGACGAGAACAGCGGCGCGGTGCCGGGACGCTCGGGCCTGCGGCGTGTGCCCGGCCCGATCGGGCCCGTCTGCCAGCGCTCGATCAGGTCCTCGACGGCGCGCCGGACCTCGTCGCGGACGAGCACGTGGAGCTCGTCCCCCGGCCGGATGACGGTCGCGCCGCGCGGAGGGATCGCCTCGTTGCCGCGCACGATCACGTTGACGACCGCCTCCCGCGGCAGCGCGAGGTCGCGCACCCGCAGCCCGGCGATCGCGTCGCCCTCCATCACCGGGAACTCGAGCACCTCGGCGCCGAGCCTGCGCACCGTTCCGGAGTCCGCCAGCGGCCGCGGGAGGGCCGGATCGTTCGTGGTCAGGCCGAGCCGGCGGGCGAGGCCCTCGACGGTCGTTCCCTGCAGCAGCGTCGAGATCACGACGACGAAGAACACGATGTCGAAGACCTTCTGGCCGCCCGGGACGTGGCCGGCCACGACGAACGTCGCCAGCACGACCGGGACGGCGCCGCGCAGGCCCGCCCAGCCGAGCACGACCGTCTCGCGGCCGCTGAAGCGGAACGGCAGCGTCGCGAGCGTCGCCCCGAGCGGCCGGGCGACGAGCGCGAGCACGAGCGCGATCGCCGTGCCCTCCAGCAGCACGTCGCCGATCCGCCCGGGGAAGACGAGCAGGCCGAGGGTCACGAACAGGACCATCTGCGCGAGCCAGGCGAGCCCGTCGTGGAACGCCGCGATCGTGCGGCGGCCCGGCAGCGGCGCGTCGCCGAGCGTCAGGCCGACGAGATAGACGGCGAGGAAGCCCGACCCGTGCAGCGCCGCCGCCCCGCCGTAGGCGATCGCGGCGGTCGCGAGCGTCGCGACCGGGTAGAGACCCGCCGAGGCGAGGCGCACGCGGCGGAACGCCGGGACGGCGAGGCGGCCGACGACCAGGCCGACCGCAAGCCCGATCGCGAGCTCACGCGTGAGCAGCCACGCGATGTCGCCGGCGTTCGTCGAGGGCTCGGTGATCAGCTCGATCAGGGCGACGACCAGCAGGACGGCGATGGGGTCGTTGAACCCGGACTCGCCCTCGAGCGTGCGGG
The DNA here is from genome assembly GCA_963721255.1 of uncultured Actinomycetes bacterium. Lineage (GTDB taxonomy): Bacteria > Actinomycetota > Thermoleophilia > Solirubrobacterales > Solirubrobacteraceae > F1-60-MAGs163. The sequence goes on along the minus strand of CAVRIM010000016.1, from coordinate 97,436 downwards.
CGAGCCGCCGCTTGAGCTGTGAGCCCTGGAGCAGCGCGAAGACGGCGGCGCCATCGGTCGACGAGAGGACCGCGCCGATGCAGCAGCCCGTTGAGCGTCGAGATCCCGAGCAGCGGCGCCGCGACGAACCCGGTGACCGCGGCGGTCACCACGGTGCCGACGACCGCGAGGCTGACCGACGGGCCCAGCACCGGCCGGATCTCCGACCATCCGGCGCGCAGCCCGCCGTCGAAGAGGATCAGCGCGAGCGCGACGATGCCGACGTCACGGGCGAGCTTGTAGTCACTGAAATCGACCCAGCCGGTGACGTCCGAGCCGACGACCATCCCGAGCCCCAGGAACAGCAGGAGCGACGGGATCCGTGCACGCTGCGCCAGGAACGAGGCTGCGACCGCGCCCGCGAGCAGAGCGCCCGCGACGAGGATGAGCTGGCCGAGCGCCACGCGCGCCAAGGGTAGGCGGGCGGCCGGTGCGCTACAGCGGGCTCACCCAGCGGCGTCACGTACGCGCCGCTGATCCCGCCGTCCACGAGGAAGTTCGCCGCGGTCATGAACGACGACTCGTCGCTCGCGAGGAAGACGACGGCGTTGGCCATCTCCTCGGGGCGCCCGAACCGTCCCATCGGCACGTGGACGAGCCGGCGTGCGGCGCGCTCGGGGTCCTTGGCGAACAGCTCGCGCAGGAGCGGCGTGTCGACCGGGCCGGGGGAGAGCGCGTTGACGCGGACGCCCTGGCGCGCGAACTCGACGCCCATCTCGCGCGACATCGCGAGCACGCCGCCCTTCGAGGCGGTGTACGAGATCTGTGACGTCGCGGCGCCGAGCGTCGCGACGAACGACGCCGTGTTGATGACCGAGCCGCGGTGCGGGCCGTCGTTCTCCAGCAGGTGCGGGATGCCGTGCCGGCAGCAGAGGTAGACCGACTTCAGGTTCACGTCCTGCACGCGCTGCCACGCCTCGAGCCCGGTCTTGAGGATCGAGTCGTCGTCGTTCGGCGAGATGCCGGCGTTGTTGAACAGCACGTGGATCGCCCCGCACTCCGCGCGCACCTGCGCGTACATGTCGTGGACCGCGGCGTCGTCGGTCACGTCGGCGCGCAGCGAGAGGTCGCCGGGCGCCCCGTCCACGAGGTCGACCCCCGCGACGGTCGCGCCCTCGCGCTGGAACGCCGCGACCGTGGCCGAGCCGATCCCGCCGCCGGCGCCCGTGACGACGCAGACCTTGCCTTCGAGACGTCCGGCCATGTGCTCAGTCCTCCTGCGTGCGGTAGTAGACGGTCTTGACCTCGGTGTACGCGTCGGTGGCGTGCGGCCCGAGCTCGCGCCCGTAGCCGCTCTGCTTGAAGCCGCCGAACGGCGTCGTGACGCGCACCGAGCGAGTTCGAGTTGATCGACAGGTTCCCGGACTCCAGCGCGCGCGCCACGCGCAGCGCCTTCGCGCCGTCGCGCGTCCAGACCGAGCCCGACAGCCCGTAGATCGTGTCGTTCGCGAGGCGGATCGCCTCGGCCTCGCCGCTGAACGGGATGACGCAGGCGACCGGCCCGAAGATCTCCTCGGTCGCGGCGCGGTCGCCGTGCGCGACCGGGTGCAGCACGGTCGGCGCGAACCAGTAGCCGGGCCCGTCGGGCACGCTGCCGCGGATCGCGACCGGCGCGTCGTCGGGGACGAACCCGGCGACGCTGTCGCGCTGGCCGGCGGAGATCAGCGGCCCCATCTCGGTCGCCGGGTCGAGCGGGTCGCCGACGCGGATGCCCGTCACCGCCGGCTCGAGCGCCGCGAGGAAGCGGTCCACGACGCTCGCCTCGACGAGCATGCGCGAGCGCGCGCAGCAGTCCTGCCCGGCGTTGTCGAACATCGCGCCGGGGGCGGCGACGGCCGCCGCCTCGACGTCGGCGTCGGCGAAGACGATGTTCGCCGACTTGCCGCCGAGCTCGAGCGTGACGCGCTTGATCGTCGCCGCGGCGGACGCGGCGATCGAGGCGCCGACCTCGGTCGATCCGGTGAAGGCGATCTTGCCGACGTCGGGGTGCTCGACGAGCCGCTGCCCGCAGGTCCGGCCGGGGCCGACGACGACGTTCACGACGCCCGGCGGGACGCCGGCGTCGGCGCGATCTCGCGCGAAGCGCACGGCGGTCAGCGGCGTCAGCTCGGCGGGCTTGAGCACGACGGTGTTGCCCGGCGGCGAGCGCGGGCGCGAGCTTCCACGAGGCGATCGCGAGCGGGAAGTTCCACGGCGTGATCAGGCCGACGACGCCGATCGGCTCGCGGAAGGTCATCGCGATCCCGCCGTCGACCGGGATCGTGTCGCCGAGCAGCCGCTCGGGCGCCGCGGAGAAGTAGCGGAAGGTCGCGATCGCGCCGCCGATCTCGCCGCGGGCCGCGCCGATCGGCTTGCCCGCGTTGCGCGCCTCGAGGACGGCGAGCTCCTCGTGGGCGTCCTCCAGCGCGGTCGTGAGATCGCGCAGGATCCCGGCGCGCGTGCCGGGCGCGCAGCGCGCGCCACGCGGGCAGCGCCTCGGTGGCGCGGGCGACCGCCTCGTCGGTCTGCTCCACGCCGGCGCGGGGGAGGGTCTGGAGCACCTGCTCCGTCGCCGGCTCCAGGACGGACAGCGTCTCGGTCATGGGCCGCAGTCTGGCAAAGGACCGAACGTCATGCCATTGACAGGCGGTGAAGAGGTTCCGGCCCGCCCCCCGACAGGCCGGAACCTCAGGCACCGACGAGCTACGGGGCCTCGGCGAGCGGCGGCGGTGCGCCGATCTCGCGTCGATCTCGTCGATCGTGTGCCGCGGGCCGGTGAACCAGTTCTTCGCGCTGACCCACCACCAGATGCCGATGACGAGCGCCAGGCCGCCGGTGACGACCGGCGTGTAGTTGAACAGCGACCACTCGAAGTCGCTCTCCCACGGGACGCCGGACGAGCTGAACGGCAGGTTGAAGTAGATGATCACGACGATCAGGATCTCGAGCAGCGCGATCGGCGCCATCCACTTGTACTTCTTGCCGAGGTTCCACGGGCCCGGCCTCGAACGCGTCGCCCTTGCGCCAGCGCAGGTAGATCGGGATCGCCCAGCACACGTAGAGCCCGATCACCCCGATCGAGACGACCGCGGTGAACGCGACGGTCACGCCGTCCTTGTTCCCCTTCAGCGCCGGCAGCGTCAGGATCAGCGCGAGCACGGCGCACGCGATGACCGCGTTGAACGGGATCTTCCGCGCGTTGACGCGGCTCCAGTGCTTCGAGCCCGGAACCGCGCCGTCGCGGCTGAACGCGTACATCATGCGCGAGGCGCTCGTCAGGCAGCTCATGCCGCAGAACAGCTGACCGACGAGCGCGATGATCAGGACCGTCTTCACCCAGGCCGTCGTCATCGTGCTCTCGAAGACGGCGAACACGGTGCCGCCGCCCTCGTTGACCGCGTTCGCGTCACCGGCGGCGAACGTGATCGCGAGCAGCACGATGTAGCCGATCACGGCCGAGTAGAACACCGACTGCCAGACGCCGCGCGGCGCGGTCATCGCCGCGTCGTGGGTCTCCTCGGAGACGTGCGCCGAGGCGTCGAAGCCGGTGATCGTGTACTGCGTCAGCAGGAACCCGAGTGGCAGCACGTACCACCAGAACATGCTGTGACTGAACCCGGAGTTGTTCTGCGTCTGCGTGAAGACGTCATGGACGCTGGCGTGGTCGGTCGGGGCGAAGATCAGGATGCCGACGATGATCGCCACGCCGAGGACGTGCCAGAAGACCGAGATGCCGTTGAACATCGCGACGAGGTGGCTGCCCGTGATGTTGACGATCACGTGCAGGACGAGGATGATCGACGAACAGCAGCGAACGTCTGTTTCAGCGCGGTGTTCGGGTCCGCGTCGGCGAAGTTGATCCCGAAGATGTCGACGTTGTAGAGCCCGAGGATCACGCGCAGGAACTGCCCGGCGAAGTAGTCGACCGACGCGACGATCGCGATCAGGCCGAGCAGGTTGAACCAGCCGGTGAACCAGCCCCAGCCCGGGCCGCCGAGCTTCGAGGACCAGCAGTAGATGCCGCCGGCCGTCGGGTAGGCCGACGACGAGCTCGGCCATGCAGAAGGCGATGATCAGGATCAACAGCGAGATCAGCGGCCAGCCCCACGAGATCGCGACGGGCCCGCCGTTGTTCCACGCCTGGTAGTAGGTGGTGAAGCATCCCGCCAGGACGGAGATGATCGTGAAGGAGATCGCGAAGTTCTGGAACCCGCTCCAGCTTCGCGACAGCTCCTGCTTGTAGCCCATTTCGGCGAGACGCCGTTCGTCGGCGCCCATCTGCTCGGTCGGCTGGTCTGACACCCGTTTCCCCTCCTCAGGAGTGCGGTGGTCGTTGCGAAGCACGTTCGTGTCGACACGCAAAGGTCTGCATGCCCGTCCTCTAGTCCGACGCGACCATATGAATGGGCGCGGACGGAAGTCAAGCGACGAATCGCACAATGCTGTTTCGACGTTCGGTCGAAGTGGCCTGCGGCCGTCAGGCTTCGGGCAGCAGGCCCGCCAGCACGTGCTCGGTGCCGTGCAGGTGGTCGGCCACGATCCCCGAGCGCCCGGGTCGCGTCGCCGGCGCGCACGGCGGCGAGGATCAGGGCGTGCTGCTCGTTGCTGTGCAGCAGCACTTCGGGCGGATGCGGGATGTGCGAGATCAGGTCGGTCATCTCGCCCTGGGCCTCGGTCATCGCGGCCACGAGCCGGCCGCTGCCGGAGGCCTCGGCCAGCCCGATGTGGAAGCGCACGTCGGCGGGCCGGAAGGCCTCGTAGTCGTCGAGCAGGTCGTCCATGCGCTCGACGAGCTCGCGAGCGGGCCCAGCTCGTCGTCGTCGGCGCGCTGGCAGGCGAGCGCCACCGCACCGAACTCGACCGCCAGCCGCACGTCGCAGACCTCGCGCCAGCGCGAGAGCACCTCGTCGCCGGGGCGGTCGGCCGGCGGCAGCGGATCGGCGACGAACGTCCCGCCGCCGCGCCCGCGCATCGCGTACAGGTGGCCGCTCTCGGTCAGCGCGGTGAGCGCCTGGCGCAGCGTCGAGCGGGCGATGCCCAGCCGCGAGCACAGCTCGCGCTCGGGCGGCAGCCGCGTCCCCGGGGTCAGCAGGCCGAGCTTGATCGCCGTGCCGAGCCGGTCGACGGTCTCCTCGAAGGCGGTCTGCGACCGGACCGGCGCGAAGACCGTGTCGAGCGTCGCGTCGCCGTGAGCCTGCGGGCCATCCGGTGCCTCTACAGCCGCTCGAAGCCGCGGACGCGTTCCCAGTCGGTGACGGCGGCGTCGAACGCCTCGAGCTCGACGCGCGCGTTGTTCAGGTAGTGGTCGACGACCGCGTCGCCGAACGCCGAGCGCGCGACCGTGCTGGCGGCGAACAGGTCGCGCGCGTCGCGCAGCGTCCCCGGCACGCGCGGGTGGTCGGTCACGTACGCGTTGCCGCTGACCGGCGGCTCGAGCGGCAGCCCGAGCTCCACGCCGTGCAGGCCGCCGGCGATCAGCGCCGCGAGCGAGAGGTACGGGTTCACGTCGGCGCCCGGCATGCGCAGCTCGACGCGCTTGCCCTTGCCCTCGCCGAGGACGCGCAGCGCGCACGTGCGGTTGTCGGTGCCCCAGGCGACGGCGGTCGGCGCGAACGACGCGGACGCGAAGCGCTTGTACGAGTTGACGTTCGGCGCGTGCAGCAGCGTCAGCTCGGGCAGCGTCGCGAGCACGCCCGCCATGAAGGCGTCGAACACCTCCGGCTGGTCGGCGAACACCGGCGCGTCGTCGCCGTCGCGCAGCGACAGGTGGACGTGGCACGAGCTGCCCTCGCGCTGGTCGTACTTCGCCATGAACGAGATCGCCATGCCCTCCTGGTCGGCGATCTCCTTGGCGCCGTTCTTGTAGATGACGTGCTTGTCGGCGGTCGCGAGCGCCTCGTCGTAGAGGAAGTTGATCTCGTGCTGGCCGAAGTTGCACTCGCCCTTGGAGTTCTCGACGACCATGTCGGCGCCGCCATCTCGTTGCGGATGCGGCGGATCAGCGGCTCGACGCGCGAGGTGCCGAGCATCGAGTAGTCGACGTTGTAGAAGTTCGCCGGCTCGAGGTCGCGGTAGCCCTTCAGATGGGCCTCGCGGTAGGACGTGCTGAACAGCATGAACTCGAGCTCGGTGGCGGCGAGCGTGCTCCAGCCGCGCGCGCTCAGGCGCTCGAGCTGCGCGCGCAGGATCTGCCGCGGGGAGGCGACGACGGGCGTGCCGTCGTGCCACTGCAGGTCGGCCAGCAGCAGCACGGTGGCCGGGCAGCCACGGCGTGCGCCGCAGCGTCGAGAGGTCGGGCTCCATCACGAAGTCGCCGTAGCCCTGATCCCACGACGACATCGCGTAGCCGTCGACCGTGTTCATCTCGACGTCGACGGCGAGCAGGTAGTTGCAGCCCTCCGCGCCGTGGCCGCCAGGACGGTGTCCAGGAAGTGCTTCGCGGTGAAGCGCTTGCCCTGGAGGCGTCCCTGCATGTCGGTCATGGCGAGGAGGACCGTGTCGATCTCCCCGTCGCCGACGGCGTTGCGCAGCTCGTCGAGCGTCATGCCGCGGAAGGTATCCCGGCCGGGCCTTTGGGCGCAACGTGCCGCGCCTTGACGGTCAGCATGCGCGTCCATAGGCTGAACGATTGGACCGGACCAAATGGACTTCACCCTCGACACCGACGCCGGTCGCCCGGCCTACCAGCAGATCGAGTCCCAGGTCACCGACGCGATCGCCCGCGGCAACGCTCGGCCCCGGTGACCGGCTGCCGCCCGAGCGCGACCTCGCGGTGACGCTCGGCGTCAGCCGGATGACGGTGCGCCAGGCGTTCGACGCGCTGGCGCGCAAGGGCCTCGTCGAGCGCGGGGTCGGCCGCGGGACCTTCGTCACCGCGCCGCGCGTCGAGCTCGACCGCACCGAGCGCGTGGCGGGCTTCAGCGAGCAGATGGCGCGCGCCGGGCTCGAGGCCGGCGCGACGCTCGTCAGCGCCGAGGTCGTGCGCGCGCCGAGCTGCGATCGCGCGCTCGCTCGAGCTCGACGCCGGGCGCGCCTCGTGGCGCGGATCCGGCGCGTGCGCTCGGGCGCGGGCCTGCCGCTCACGCTGGAGGACTCGTGGCTGCCGGACGCGCTCTTCCCGGGCATCATCGAGCAGGATCTCGGCGGCTCGCTGTACACGCTGATGGGCAGCGCCACGTACGGCCACGCGCCCGTCCGCGCGATCGAGCGCCTGGAGCCCGTGGCCGCGCGCGCGGCCGACGCCGACGCGCTCGGCGTGCGCACGCGCTCGCCGCTGATGCTGGTCGAGCGGGTCGCCTACGACGCCGCCGGCAGCGCCGGTCGAGTTCGCGCAGGATCGCCATCGCGGCGACCGCGCGCGATTCGTCGTCGAGGTCACGCACGAGTGGATGAGCTGCGGGTGATCCTTGCCCGGCTCGAGCCCGAGCTGGGCGCGATCGAGGGGGAGCCCGAGGTGCTCTCGGGCGGGATCACGAACCGCAACCTGCGCGTGCGGCTCGGCGGGCGCGACTACGTCCTGCGGCTCTGCGGCAAGGACACCGAGGTGCTCAGCATCGACCGCGAGACCGAGGTCGCGGCGACGCGCGCGGCGAGCGCGGCCGGCGTCGCGCCCGAGGTGGTCCGCTGGCTGCCCGAGCAGCAGGTGCTCGTCACCGCGTTCATCCCCGGCCGCCCGATGGACGCCGGCGGAGCTGCGCGACCCGGCGACGCTCGCGGTCGTGGCGGCCGCGCTGCGGCGCATCCACGGCGGGCCGGCGCTCGCGACCACGTTCCCGACCTTCACGCTCGCCCGCGACTACGCCGACGTGGCGCTGGCGCGCGGGGGCGAGGTGCCGGCCGCCGATCATGCGCTCGCGCTCGAGCTGTCCGAGCGCATCGGCGCGGTGATGCGCGATCGCCCGGGGCACGAGCCGGTTCCCGTGCCACAACGACCTCCTGACGGCGAACTTCCTGCGGTCCGGCGATGAGCTGCGGATCGTGGACTGGGAGTACGCCGGCATGAACGACCGCTTCTTCGACCTCGGGAACCTTGCGGTCAACAACGGGCTCTCCGAGGCCGACGAGCGCGCTCCTGCTCGAGCTCTACTTCGGCGAGCCGGCGGACGAGCGGCGCGTCGCCGCGCTGCGGCTCATGCGCCTGATGTCGGACGTGCGCGAGGGGATGTGGGGCGTCCTGCAGCGTGCCGTCAGCGACCTGGACTTCGACTACGGCGCCTACGCGGACGAGCACTTCGCGCGGCTGCGGGCCGGCGCCGAGGACCCCCGGCTGGAGGAGTGGATCCGTGGCGCGGCCGCGTGAGCTTCCGAGCCGCGCACGCGTCGTCATCATCGGCGGCGGCGTCGGCGGCACGAGCATCGCCTACCACCTCGCGCAGCTCGGCGAGCGCGACGTCGTGCTCGTCGATCGCAACGAGCTGACGAGCGGGTCGACGTTCCACTCCGCCGGCCTCGTCGGCCAGCTGCGCTCGAGCGTCTCGCTGACGAAGATGATGATGTACAGCGTCGAGCTGTACCGCAGCCTCGCCGCCGAGTCCGAGTTCGATCCCGGCTGGGTCGAGTGCGGCGGGATCCGCCTGGCCTGCACTCCCGAGCGCGAGCAGGAGATCCACCGTCAGGTCGCGTGGGCGAAGACGTTCGGGCTGCCGCTCGAGCTGATCTCGCCGCGGAGGCGCAGGAGCGCTTCCCGCTGATGGTCACCGACGGCGTGCGCGTCGCGTCGTTCCTGCCGACCGACGGCTACCTCGACCCCTCGCAGCTCACCTACGCGCTCGCCGACGGCGCGCGCCGCGGCGGCGTGTCAGATCTTCACCCACACGCGCGTCGACGGGATCGACGTGGAGGACGGCGCCGTCACGCCGCGTGCGCACCGAGTGGGGCGACATCGAGTGCGAGGTCGTCGTCAACGCCGGCGGCATGTTCGCCGCCGAGATCGGGCGGCTCGCCGGCGTGCGCGTCCCGATCATCCCGTTCGCGCACGAGTACCTCGTCAGCCAGCCGTTCGCGGCGATGCAGGAGGCGCGCGGGAACACGACCCCGCCCACCCATCTCCCGACGCTGCGCGACCCCGACCTGCTCGTCTACTTCCGCGAGGAGGGCGGCGGCATCGTGATGGGCGGCTACGAGCGCGACAGCGCGCCGTGGTCGCTCGACGAGCAGCTCGTCGACCGCATCCCGCCGACGTTCAACGGCCAGCTGCTCGAAGAGGACTGGGACCGCTTCGAGGAGATCACCGAGAACTCGCGCCAGCCGCGTCCCGTCGATGAACGACCTCACGGTCACGAAGCTCATCAACGGGCCCGAGGCGTTCACGCCCGACAACGAGTTCTGCCTCGGCGAGACGGAGGTCCGCGGGCTGCTTCGTCGCCGCCGGCTTCTGCGCGCACGGGCTCGCGGGCGCGGGCGGGATCGGCAAGGTCATGGCCGAGTGGATCCACGCCGGCGAGCCGCAGCTCGACCTCTGGCACATGGACGTCCGCCGCTTCGGGCCCGCGTACCGCTCGCCGTCGTACACGCTGAAGCGCGTCAAGGAGGTCTACGAGACCTACTACGACATCCGCTACCCCGGCCACGAGCGGCTCGCGGGCCGTCCGCTGCGGACGTCGAGCGCCTACCCCTGGCACGCCGCCGCGGGCGCGGCGTTCGGCGAGAAGTCCGGCTGGGAGCGCGTCAACTGGTACGAGTCGAACGCGCGCGCGCCGCCGACGAGGCGCTGCGCCCGCGCGGCTGGGCCGGCAAGCACTGGTCGCCCGCGATCGGCGCCGAGCACCGCGCCGCGCGCGAGACCGCCGCGCTGTTCGACGAGTCCTCGTTCGCGAAGCTGCAGATCTCCGGCCCGGGCGCCGCCGCGTTCCTCGAGCGCCTGTGCGACAACCGCGTCGCCCGCGGCGTCGGGCAGATCACCTACACGCAGATGCTCAACTCGCGCGGCGGGATCGAGTGCGACTTCACGGTCACGCGGCTCGCCGAGGACCGCTTCTCGATCGTCACCGGCACGGCGTTCGGCCAGCACGACGCGGCCTGGCTGCGGCAGCACGCTCCGCGCGACGGGAGCGTCGAGATCCACGACATGACCGCGCGCTGGGCATGCTTCGCGCTCTGGGGCCCGCGCGCCCGCGACATCCTGCAGCCGCTCACGCCCGACTCGCTGTCGAACGAGGACTTCCCGTACATGACGATGCGCGAGATCACCGTCGGCGACGTGCCGGTGCGCGCGCTGCGCGTCACCTTCGTGGGCGAGCTGGGCTGGGAGCTCTACTGCCCGACCGAGTACGGCGCCGGCCTGTGGAACGCGCTGTGGGAGGCCGGCCGGGCGCACGGCCTCGTCGCGGGCGGCTACAAGGCGATCGACACGCTGCGCCTGGAGAAGGGCTACCGCGTCTGGGCGGCCGACATCACGCCCGACGAGACGCCCTACGAGGCGGGCCTGGGCTTCTGCGTGAAGCTCGACAAGGACGGCGGCTTCATCGGGCGCGAGCGCGCTGGCGGCAGGCCCGGCGACGGGCGCCGGCGGCGCAGCGGCTCGTCTGCATCACGCTCGCCGACCCGCGCTCGGTCGCGCTCGGGAACGAGCCCGTGCGGATCGGCGGCGAGATCGCGGGGCGCGTGACGAGCGGCGGCTACGGCTACACGGTCGAGCGCTCGATCGCCTACGCCTACGTGCCCGGTCGCGAGCGCCGAGCCCGGCACCGCGGTCGAGATCGACATCTTCGGCGAGTGGGTCGCCGGCGAGGTCGCGGCGGAGCCGCTGTACGACCCCGCGGGCGAGCGCGTGCGCGCTCTGAGCGCGCGCCACGACGGACACGCGGACGCGGCGCGCCTGTGCCACGACGCACAGCGGCGACCGTCTAGCCTTGCCATCATGACGATCAGCACGCAGCTCGACCGCACACGGATCGCGGAGCTCACCGCCCGCGAGGACGCCCGCCTCAACGAGAACACGCAGGAGTCGGGGAGGACGTACGAGCGCGCGAGGGTGCACCTCAGCGGCGGCGTCGCCTCGTCGTACCAGCTGCGCGAGCCGTGGCCGATCTACCTCGAGCGCGGCGCACGGCCCGAAGGTCTGGGACGTCGACGGCAACGAGTACTTCGACTTCCACAACGGCTTCGGCTCGATGGTCCAGGGCCACGCGCACCCGGTGATCGGCGCCGCGATGAGCGAGCGCTACGAGCTCGGGACGCACTTCGCCGCGCCGACCGAGGACGCGATCGCCGTCGGCAACGACCTCGCCGCTCGCTGGGGTCTCGCCAAGTGGCGCTACACGAACTCCGGCTCCGAGGCGACGATGGACGCGATCCGGATCGCCCGCGCGTTCACCGGCCGCGACACGGTGATGAAGATCTTCGGCTCCTACCACGGCCATCACGACACGGTCATGGTCAGCATCGGCGTCGAGTACGACAAGATCGGCGACCACGAGAACCTCGAGTCGCTGCCCTACGGCGCCGGCATCCCCGACGCCGTCGTGCAGATGACGATCGCCGTGCCGTTCAACGACGCCGGCGCGATGGAGCGCCGGATCGAGCGGCTCGAGGCCGAGGGACGCAAGCCCGCCTGCGTGATCATGGAGGCGGCGATGATGAACCTCGGCGTCGTGCTTCCCGAGCCCGGCTACCTCGAGGCCGTCCGCGAGATCACCCGGCGGCACGGCATCGTCCTGATCTTCGACGAGGTGAAGACCGGCCTGTGCATCGCGGCCGGCGGCGCGACCGAGAAGTACGGCGTGCTGCCCGACATGGTCACGCTCGCCAAGGCGCTCGGCGGCGGCTTCCCGGTCGGCGCGATCGGCGGCAGCGAAGAGGTCATGGCCTGCGTCGAGGACGGCAGCGTCTACCAGGTGGGGACGTACAACGGGAACCCGCTGTGCATGGCCGCCGCGCGCGCGAACCTCGAGCAGGTGCTCACGCCGGATGCCTACGCGACGCTCAACCGGCTCAACGACCGCATCCTCGAGGGCTGCACCGGCGTGATCGAGAAGTACGCGCTCCCGGGCTACGCCGTCGGCATCGGCTCGAAGGGCTGCGTCACCTTCTCGACGGCGAAGGTGACCGACTACGAGACCTTCGCCGCCAACCAGGACGCGGAGCTCGCCGACCTCGCATGGCTCTTCAACATGAACCGCGGCATCTACATGACGCCGGGCCGCGAGGAGGAGTGGACGCTGTCGGTGACGCACACCGACGAGTCCGTCGACCGCTACGTCGCCGTGTTCGAGGAGATGGCGCACGAGCTGACGCAGCCGTGATCGCGCTGACCCACACCCGCGACCGACTCGCGGGAGCGCAGTTGTAGGGGGAACTCCACCTCATCACCAGGAGATTCCCCTCATGTCAGAACGCGATTCACCACCATCACCGCCGCGGCGCTCTCGGCCGCTGGCCCTGCGCCCCGGCCGCCGCGTCGGCGAGCGGCGTCGGCGGCGTCCAGGCGGTCACGAGCCAGTCCCGGCCGGCCTGCCGACGCCGACCGACGCGGCGTACCGCGTCCCCGCCGGCAAGGTCGAGCACCGCGTCTCGGACCGTCACCGTGTCCGGCTCGAAGTCCGTCCGCGTCGAAGGAGCGCCAGGAGCTGTGGCTGACGGCCACCCGCGCGCGGCTGCGTCGCCACGACCGATCGCGACCGGCAGGTCCGGACCGAGGTCGTCGACCGTCCCGGCGAGAGTCGTCGACCGGCCCGGTGAGACGCGGATCTACGACGCCGAAGGAACCGCCTCACGATCCTCCGGCAGCACGGAGCCAAGGACCCGCCGCCGTACGCCTCGTCCGCGTTCGACGCGCGCGCTCCACCTGCGGCCTACGTCCGAGCAGGGCATCATGCGCGTCACCGGTGAGCAGCGTCGTCGACACGGCCGCCGGGCGCTCGTGCTCGAGTCCGTCCCGGCGAAGTGGATCACGAGCGACCCGGGTTCGCGCGGGACCGCGCTCGTCGACGCGGAGACCTACGCGGTGCTGCAGACGCAGTCGATCCTCGGCGACGGCCAGTTCAACCAGACCGTCGACACGACCGTCGACGAACTGGTCGAACGCGAAGGCGCAGGTCACCGCGAAGCTCGCCGCACGCCGGCACGCCGGCGCGAAGGTCAGCCGCGATCGGGCGCTGAGCCACAGCACCCGCGGCGGCAGGAGTTCCCCCCGGAACCGCCGCCGCGGGCGTGCGTCACGCCCTTACCCTGAACGGCGGGTCAGAAACGTCGGACCCTGACCCGCAACCACCGCCGCGTGACGCAGGTTGAAGCATCTGCGACCCCGCATTTCCAGTCCATCGAGAAGAACCCGGGAACACGCCATGACTCGCACCATCCTCCGGACCGCCGTCGCCGCCGCAGTCGTCGCCGCCTGCTCGCGGGCGGCGCCGCGATCGCCCAGACCGGCGCGCCCGGCACGACCAGCATCACCGTCGGTCCGCGCGTCGAGCTGCCCGCCGGCGCGATCGACCCCACCGACTTCCCCGGGCGTGCACGACGACCGTCGCGGGCAGCCGATCCCGTCCCGCTTCCGCGCGATCTCCTACGCCGTGTCGCATCACGCGCGGCACCACCGAGACCTACCCGACGTTCACGGTGCGCTGCCCCGCCGGCCGCCGGCTCGTGCACCTTCGCGGCGACCGGCGGCGTCGTGCCGCAGATCGTCGGCTACACCCCGTTCGTCCGCCGCCGCGGCTTCGACTACAGCGGCAAGTCGAGCTGGGGCGTCGTCGCGGACTACAACCGCCGGACCGTCGGCGTCGGCGAGACGGTGACCGGCACGGTCTATGCCCTCTGCCGCTGAGTCCGCGGGCGCCGCGTGCGCGTCAGGACCGCCGTGAGCACGCTCGTCGTGCTCGCGGCGCTCGTCGTGCCCGCGGCGCCCGCCGCCGCGGCGCGGCCTGCCGCGCGAAGGTCTGCGGCACGCGGGTCGCCGTCGTGGTCGAGAGCCCCGGCGGCTTCGCCGTCGGCTACCTCTACCGCGGGCGACCGCGTCCGCGTGCTGCGCCGCAGCGCCGACCGGCGCTGGGCGCGCATCAACACCCGCGCGAGCTGCGCGGCTGGATCAGGAGCAGAAGCCTGTGCCGGTGATGGCCCCCGCAGGCCCGCGCGACGTCCGACGCCGCGCTCGTCGCCGCCTACCGCGCGGGTGACCGGCACGCGTTCGAGCTGATCCACGAGCGCTACAGCGATCGCGCCTGGAGCGCTTCGCGCAGCGGATCCTCCAGCGCTCGGCGCCCGGCGTCGCCGAGGACGTGGTCCAGGAGGCGATGCTGCGCGCGAGCCGCGCGCTCGTCCGCGACGACCGCCCGATGGACCTCAAGCCGTGGCTGTTCCGGCTCGTGCGCAACTGCGCGCTCGACGAGCTCGGCCGCGTGCGGATGGACAGCGTCGCGCTCGACGACGAGCTCACGCCGGTCGTGCTCGCCGCGCCGCCGGGAGCGAGCCCGAGCACGCCGCCGCGCGCCGCGCCGGCGTCCGCGATCTGCTCGACGACCTCGCGACGCTGCCCGACGAGCAGCGCCACGCGCTCGTGCGGCGCGAGCTCGACGGGCTCACGCACGAGCAGGTCGCCGCCGAGCTCGGCCTCACGCCGCAGGCGACGAAGAGCCTCGTCTTCCGCGCGCGGGCGAACCTCGTGCGCCACCGCGAGGCGCGCAGCGCCGACTGCGAGGGCGTGCGCGCGCAGCTGCTCGAGGCCGCCGACGAGCACCGGCGCGCCCCGGCCGCGGCGCTGCGGCACGTCGCGGTCTGCGCGCCGTGCCGCGCCTTCCGGCACGAGCTGAAGCTGAGCGGCCAGGCGCTCGCGATCCTGAACCCCGGCCTCCTCCTGGTCGGCCTCGGCGGCGCCGGCGGCGCGCTCTACGGGCTCGCCGGGAAGGGCGCCGCCGTGAAGGCCGGCGTCGCGGCGACGGCCGGCGGTCGCGGCGGCGGGCGTCGTGATCGCCGGGACGCAGGTCTTCGGTCCCGGGCGATCCGTCGCCGCAGGCGGTCCGCAGCCCCGCCGTCCCGCGCGGCGTGCTCGCGGCGCAGCAGCCGCTGCCCGCGGGGACCTCGATCGTGCGGCGGCGGCTCGTGCTGCCCGCCGGCAGCGCGCCGCTCGGCGCCGTGCGGATCACCTGCCCGGCGCCGCTGCGCGTCGCCGACCTGCTCCCGGTCGTCGGCCGGCGCGCGCTGCGCGCCGCGTACGCGCGCGGGACCGTCGTCGGCGCGAGCCGCTCGGCGCGCATCGCTGCTGCAGGCCCCGGCGCGCCCGGCCCAGGCCAGCGTGACCGTCGGGATCCTCTGCCGCCGCGCCGACGCCGGCCGGATCGATCCGCGCGGCCGACCAGCGCTCCGGCGGCGCGCCGACCGCCACGCGTCGCCGTGCGCGAGGCGCTGCTGCGCGAGCGCCCGGGCGGCGCCGCGACCGGGTCGGTCCGGCTCGATCAGCCGGTCCGTGTGCTGCGCCGCTCGGGCAGCTGGTCGCGCGATCCTCACCGACGCCGGGCGCAGCGGCTGGGTGCGGTCGGCGGCGCTCAGCCGCGCTGCCGGAACGAGCACCGTGACGACCTCCTGCCGCGGGCGGAACCCGAGCCGGTCGTAGAGCGCGCGCGCCGGGTTCCCGTCGCTGACGCGCAGGCCGACGAGCGGCAGGCCGTCGTCGCCCGCCTGGTCGAGCGTCGCGGCGAGCAGCGCCGCGCCGATGCCGCTCGGGGCGCCGGGGTGGCGGAAGAGCTCGCCGACCCACGGCCCGCCGAGCGGCGGCTCGCCGTCCGGGTCGAAGACGAGCGACGGCGCCGACGTACCCGTCCGGCGGTCCGCGCGACGCGTGAGCAGCCCAGCAGCGGGCCGATCACCTCGCCGGCCATCAGCGCGCGCAGCATCTCGCGCTGTCCGTCGCGGTCCAGGCCCGAGTGGTGGTCCGGGTGGGCCGGGGGGTAGGCGTCGATGTAGGCGTCCAGCAGGTCGTCCGGCGTGCGGCCCGCCGCCGGCTCGATCGTCACGCCGGCCGGCGCGGCCGGCGCCGGCGGCCGCGCGGCGGCGCGGATCGCACTCCATCAGCGTCGACCGGCGGCGCGCGATCGGCGCCGCGCAGGACCAGCAGCTCGCCGAGCTCACGCGGAGGCGCCGACGATGTGCCCGGGCAGCTCGCGCTCGATCGCCGCGGCGATCTGCTCGGCGCTCGCGTCGCCCGCGGGCTGCACGTCGTCGGCGAGCGGGAACCCGTCGCGGTCCCCGCGCAGGAACGTCGCGACGACCCGCCCGTCGGCGTCGGCCAGCGGCTCGCGCGTGGCGGTGGTCAGGCTCAGCTGACGATCGAGACGATCGCGACGATCACGAGGATCCCGATCATGACTCCGAGCCCCATGCGGATCTCGGGGCCGGCGATGTCCTTCGTGGGCTCATTGGTCATGGGCGCAGCATACGCGCGGCCCGGACGGCCCCGCAAGCCGTCATCCGCCGTCCCGCAGCAGCGCCCGGCGCACCTTGCCGCTCGCGGTCTTCGGCAGGTCGTCGGCGAACTCGACGATCCGCGGGTACTTGTACGGCGCGGTCTGCGCCTTGACGTGGTCCTGGAGCTCGCGCGCGAGCGCCGGCGACGGCTCGTGACCGTCGCGCAGGACGACGATCGCGCGGACGACCGAGCCGCGCTCGGCGTCGGGCGCGGCGACCGCCGCGGCCTCGGCGACCGCGGGGTGGGACACGAGCGCCGACTCGACCTCGAACGGCCCGATCCGGTAGCCGGCGCTGATGATCACGTCGTCGGCGCGCCCCTCGAAGTGCAGGTAGCCGTCCTCGTCCTGCGCCGACGCGATCGCCCGTGCGCCAGGTGCCGCCGTCCCGGCGGTCGGCCTGCACCTCGAGGCCGCCGCGGGCGCCGTGGTGCACGCCGTCCCCGAGGTAGCCGAGGAAGAACGTCGGGTCGCTCAGCGGGTCCAGGCACAGCTCGCCGTCGTCGATCCAGACGCCGCACGCCGGGCAGCGCGGGGCCCATCGAACCGGGCCGCGGATCGCGGCCCGGGCGGCTGCGCGGTCGTCTGGCCGGTCTCCGTCTGGCCGTAGCCGTCGCGGATCCACAGGCCGGTGCGCTCGTGGAACGCGCGCAGGACCTCCGGGTTCAGCGCCTCGCCGGCCGCGACCAGCCCGCGCAGCGACGCGACGGGCCGCGGCTCGGCGCGCGCGGCGATCACGCGGTACTCGGTCGGCGCCATGCAGAGCACGTTCACGTGCTCGCGCTCGAGCACGTCGAGCCGCTCGGCGGGATCGAAGCGCGCGTCGTGCAGCAGCGCCGCCGCGCCGCGCATCCACGGCGCGATGAAGACGTTGCGCGCCGACTTGCTCCAGCCGCTCGCGGCCGTGCACCAGACGAGGTCGCCCGGCTGCGCGCCGAGCCAGTGCTCGGCCTGGACGGCCTGGCCGTCGAGGTAGCGCTGACCGTGGACGACCGCCTTCGCCTCGCCCGCGGTGCCGCTCGTGAAGGTGATCAGGCACGGGTCGGCCGGGCGCCGCGGCGCAGTGCGGCGGCGCGCCCGCCTCGAGCCCCGGCTCGAACAGCGACTCGTCCGGGATCAGCAGCACCGGACAGGTCGGGCCCGCGGCCTCGAGCTCGGCCCGGTTGCGCTCGTCGCAGACGATCGCGGCGGGCCGCGCGACGTCGAGGCGCAGCCGCAGGTCGTGCGCGCGGAGCTGCTCGGTGCACGGCAGCACGACGTAGCCGGCGCGGAAGCAGGCGACCATCGTGACGACCCACTCCGGGCGGTTGCCGATCAGCGTCAGCACGACCTCGCCGGGCCGCACGCCGCCGCGGTCGAGCGCCGCCGCCATGCAGGCCGCGCGCCGCGCGATCTCGCCGAAGCGCCACTCGCGCCGCGAGCCGTCGCGTGCGAGCTCGACGAGCGCGAGCCGCTCGGGATCGGCCGCCTCGACGACGTCGCGGGCGAAGCTCACAGAGTGGTCGCGACGAGCACGATCGCGAGCGAGTCGAGCAGGATCAGCGACTGGAGCAGCCGATTGGACCCGTGCACGACGAAGACGTGCACGCAGGTCAGCACGATCGCCAGCGCGACGAGCGACAGCTTGATGTTCAGCGCCGTCTCCGACCACAGGTCCAGGTGCGAGGCCATCATCGAGCCGGTGATCAGCGCGACCGCGAGCGCGCCGAGCGACGCCCAGCCGAACCGCCGCGCGATCGGCTGCATCCAGTCGTGCGCCGCGCCGTCCTGGCCGCCCTGCGCGACGTAGACCGGGCACGATCGCGATCCCCATGAAGAGCTGGCCGCCGAGGAACAGCGCCATCGCGAGCAGGTGGATCCAGAGCACGACGTCCCAGCCGGTGAGGTGCATGGCGGTCAGTCTCGCAAGCGCCGGCCGCGGGCGCGGTCAGCCGAGCATGATCTGGGTGCAGACGAAGTTGGCCATCAGGCGCTCGTCGGCCTCGCGGCGGATCCGGACCTCCCAGACCTGCGTGCGCCCGCCGACGTGGAGCGCCTCGCCGACGCCGATCAGGACGTCGCCCGGGCGGCCGGCGGCGAAGACGTTGGTCTTCAGCTCGACGGTCGTGAAGCTCGCCGACGGGCTCCAGCAGGTACATCGTGCCCCAGGCGGCGACGGTGTCGGCGAACGCGGCCCAGGCGCCCCCGTGCACGTAGCCGCCGGGATGCAGGTGGCGCGCGTCGACCGCCATCCGCCCGACGGTCCGCTCCGCGGTGATCTCGACCAGCTCGATCCCCAGGTCACCGGGGAAGGACCCGGCCAGCGCGGTCCTGCTCAGCTCGGGCGTGATGCGCTCGTTCGGCATCCCGGAAGCCTATGCCGGGCGGTCCTCCGTATCCTCTTGGAGTCGCCCGTGCGCCACGCGCCGGGCCCAGCCCGACAGCCGCAGAAGGAGCCCCTGAGTCACATGGCCATCGCCGTCCCCTTCGAGGAGAAGACCGACGAGCAGAAGGCGATCACCGAGATGGTGCGCCAGTTCGCCGACGAGCAGATCCTCCCCAACGCCGAGCACTTCGACCACGAGGACGAGTTCCCCACCGAGATCGTCGAGCAGCTCAAGGAGCTCGGCCTCTTCGGCGTCACGATTCCCGAGGAGTACGGCGGGATGGGGCTCGACCTCACGACCTACGTGATGATCGTCGAGGAGCTCAGCCGCGGCTGGATCTCGATCTCGGGCGTCATCAACACGCACTTCATCGGCAGCTACCTGCTCGTCAAGTACGGCAGCGAGGAGCAGAAGCAGAAGTACCTGCCGCGGATGGCCACCGGCGAGATCCGGGCGGCGTTCTCGCTGTCCGAGCCGGAGATGGGCTCCGACGTGCAGGCGATCAAGACGGCCGCCAAGAAGATCGACGACGGCACGTACGAGATCAACGGCCAGAAGATGTGGGTCACCAACGGCCTGCGCTCCTCGCTGGTCTTCGTGCTCGTGAAGACCGACCCGGACGCCGACCCGCGGCACAAGGGCTTCACCTGCTTCATCACCGAGAAGGAGGCGGGCGTCTCCGAGAACACGGGCGACTACGCCGGCCTGATCGTCCCGCCGCAGATCAAGAAGCTCGGCTACAAGGGCGTCGAGTCCACCGAGCTCGTCTACGACGGCTACAAGTGCCCGGCCGAGAACATCCTCGGCGGCGAGGAGGCCGGCCTCAACAAGGGCTTCGCCCAGATGATGGACGCGCTCGAGGTCGGCCGCGCGAACGTCGCCGCCCGCGGCGTCGGCATCGCCCAGCGCGCGCTCGAGCTCGCGCTCAAGTACTCGCAGGAGCGCAAGACCTTCGGCAAGCCGATCTGCGAGCACCAGGCGATCCAGTTCAAGCTCGCCGACATGGCCACGCAGGTCGAGGCCGCGCGCCTGCTCACGCTGCGCGCCGCGCGCCTGAAGGACGCCGGCGAGCGCTCCGACATGGAGGCCGGCATGGCGAAGCTGTTCGCCTCCGAGGCCGGCCGCTTCTGCGTCGAGGAGTCGTTCCGCATCCACGGCGGCTACGGCTACTCCAAGGAGTACGAGATCGAGCGCCTCTACCGCGACGCGCCGCTGCTGCTGATCGGCGAGGGCACGAGCGAGATCCAGCGCATGGTCATCGGGAAGAAGCTCCTGCAGCGCCACAAGTATCTGAGTTCGCGGACCTCGGCGGCATGCACCGCGGCAGTGCCAGCTCAGTGCTCGGGCGGTCGGTGGCGCTACGGTCCCGCCCCGTGACCGAGCAGCAGGATCGCGCGCCGCGGCGCATCGGGTTCCGTGGCCGCTGGGCGGCGCGGTTCGGGCTTCACGAACGTCGCGGCGGCGGTCTACGGGCTGATCCTCGTCCTGACGCTGATCCAGGTCTACGGCCAGGATGCGAGCGCGAGCCTCGGGCGGATCGGGGCGACGCTGCTCGTGACCGGGTTCGTGTTCTGGCTCGCGCACGTGTACGCGAACCTGCTCGAGCATCAGATGCGCGTCGGACGCCGGCTGACGGGCGCCGAGCGTCGCGAGGAGCTCGCCGAGGAGTGGCCGCTCGTCAGCGTCGCGGTGCTGCCGGTCTCGGTGATCTTCCTCGGCGCGCTCGCGGGGTGGGGGCGTGACACGACGCTCTGGATCGCGACCGGCATCTGCCTCGCCGAGCTCTTCTTCATCGGCGCGGTGATCGCGCGGCGCTCGGGCAGCGGGCGGTTCGCGACGCTCGTCACGGCGAGCATCAACCTGGGCTTCGGCCTCGCGATAGTCGTCCTCAAGGCGGTCATCCACTGAGCGCGCGGGGCTGTGACCGCTAGGGTCCGTTCATGTCCGAGGATGCACGACGGCTCATCTCCAACGCCGCATCAGGGCTGCTGGAGCAGATCCCGGCGCTGAAGCCGCTGAAGCTCGTCGTCGGCATCGACCTGCACGGTCGCGGTGACACGCAGCAGTTCCGGCTCGTGCTGCCCGAGTGCGACGTGACCAAGGACATCCCGACCGACGCGAAGGTCCACGTCGAGATGCGCCGTGAGGAGTTCAACCGCCTCACCGAGCACAACCAGCTCAAGGACTGGCAGCAGGCGTTCGTCGTCGGGCGCGTGAAGGCGACCGGCGTCGAGCAGTACCTGAAGCTGATCCAGCAGGTCGTCGAGAAGCAGAACGAGCGCACGCGGCTGAAGAAGGCCCGTCACTGACGACGGACCCGGGCGTGCGGCCGATCCTCGCCTTCTGGCACGACGACTGCCTGCTGCACGACACCGGCTCGGGGCTGTTCGAGGACGGGCCGTCGCCGCTGCTCGCCGTTCCCGAGCTGCACCCGGAGAACGCCGAGCGCCTGCGCAACATCCGCTCGGTGATCGAGCGCGGCCCGCTCGGGGAGGACGTCGCCTGGCTGGGACGCGCCGCTCGCGACGGACGACGAGCTGGCGACGGTCCACACGGCGGCGCACATCGCGTCCGTCGACGCGCTCGCCGACGTGGAGGGCGTCGTCTGCGTCGAGGGCTCGACCTTCGCGAGCGCCGCGACCCCCGCCGCCGCGCGCCGCTCGGCGGGCGCCGCGCTCGCGGCCGCCGATGCCGCCGCCGCGCGGTGAGGCCGCCGTCGCCTACGCGTGCACCCGCCCGCCCGGCCATCACGCCGCGCCGGGCGACGACCGACGGCTACTGCTTCTTCAACAACGCCGCGCTCGCCGCCCAGCGGCTGCGCGACCGCGGCGCCGCGCGCGTCGCGGTCGTCGACTGGGACGTGCATCACGGCAACGGGACGCAGGCCTGCTTCTGGGAGCGCCCGGACGTGCTCGCGATCAGCGTGCACATGGACCATCGCTCCTGGGGCCCGAACCATCCGGAGGACGGGCTGACCTCCGAGCGCGGGGCGGGCGCGGGGCTCGGCGCGACGCTGAACGTGCCGCTGCCGTTCGGCTGCGGCGACGGTGCCTACGCCGCCGCCTTCGACGCCGTCGTCCTGCCCGCGCTGCGCGAGTTCGCCCCCGACGCGATCGTCTGCGCCTCCGGGACCGACGCCTCGCAGTTCGACCCGAACGGGCGCATGGCCGTGTCCGGCGCGGGCTTCCACCGGATCGGGACGACGATGCGCGCGGTCGCCGACGAGCTCGGGATCCGCTCGCTCGTCGTCACGCAGGAGGGCGGCTACGCGCGCACCTACGGCGCGCTGGGCACCGTCGCGACGCTGCTCGGGCTGCTCGGCCGCGCGAACGAGATCGACGACCCGCTCGCGTACCCGCCGCGCGACGAGGACGCGCACCGTCGCCGCCGTGGCGGCGGCGCGGCAGGCGTGGGTCGACGGCGCCGGGGAGCGGGCTGCGGCACAGCCCGCCGGCTGAGCCGGCTGCTGGTACGGTCGCCGCGCCGTGGGCGACGTCACCGCGTACTTCACCGCGCTGGGACTGGCCACCGCCGCCGGGCTGAACGCGTGGGTCCCGCTGCTGGCCGTCGGGCTGCTCGCGAAGTACACGGGCCTGCTCGAGCTGAGCGGCTCGTGGACGGCGCTGAGCGACACGCCGGTCCTGATCGCGCTCGCCGGCGTCGCCGCGCTCGACTTCGCCGGCGACAAGGTCCCCACCGTCGACCACGTGCTGCACGCCGCGGGAACCGTGATCGCGCCGACGACGGGGGTCGTCGCGGCGCTCTCGTCGACGAGCGCGCTCGACGTCTCGCCGGGCCTCCTGACGATCATCGGCCTCGTCGCCGCGGAGACCGCGCACGGCACGCGGATGGCGATCCGCCCGTTCTCCACGATCGGGACCGCCGGCGCGGGCAACCCGGTCCTGTCGCTGGTCGAGGACGTCACGTCGACCGGCCTGTCGGTCGTGGCGATCGCGCTGCCGGTGCTTGCGCTGCTGCTCGTGATCGCGATGTTCGCGGCCGCGTGGACCGCGATCAGGCGCCTGCGCCGGCGGCTGGCCTCTCGGCGTGAGGCCGCGGCGCCGCCGGCGCCGCGCCTAGCGCTCTGCGCGTTCAGTGGTGCGCCGGCTCCAGCATCGCGGTCTCGGCGCGGCTCACCATCACCTCACCGGTGATCGCGCCCATGCGCTCGATCTCGAAGTCGGCGAGATCGGCGGCGACCCACTGCGCCGCGAGCTCGTTCGACTGCTCGGCGTCCTCGCGGGTGCGAAAGACGCTGACCGACATGAGCGTGTCGTCGCCCGTGGCGACGACCTGGTAGGCCACGAAGCCCGGCTCCTTCGCCAGGGCATCGGCGAAATCGCGGTCGACCCGGTGCATCAGGTCGTCCATCGATCCCGACCCGGACCGGTAGGTCCGGATGCTCGCGAACATGGCTGCTCCCTTCGTCGGGGGTACCGATCGAAGGTACGCCTGCGGCGCCCGCGCGGCAAGGGCGCCGCGCGGGGATGCTGCTAGAGCGGCGCGCCGCCGTCGTAGAGCTTCAGCACGGTGACCTTGCCGGGCACCGCGTCCTGGCACAGGCGGCACAGCACGCACTCGTCGAGCGCGCCCTCCACGATCTTCAGCGCGCCGTCGTCGACGGCGAAGATGTCGACCGGGCAGACCTCGGTGAGCTTCGCCGCGATCGCCGCGTCGGCGGCCGCCGCGTCGTCGACCTCGATGCCGATGAAAATGCCGTCGAGCCTCATGCTGCGCTCCTCTCCGCGATCTTCGCCCGGATCAGGTCGGGGATCTCCGCGATCTCCTCCGCCACGGTGATGCCGGCCTCCGCGAGGCGCGCGATCTTCTCGGTCGCGGTGTCCTCCTTGCCCTCGACGATCGTGCCGGCGTGGCCGAAGCTCATGCCCGGCATCTCGTCCATGAACCGTCCGGCCATGAACGCGACGATCGGCAGGCGCGAGTTGTTCGTCGTGACCCACTCGGCGAGCTGGGCCTCCATGCGGCCGCCCGGCTCGGTGTAGATCACGATGCCCTGCGTCTCCTGGTCGGCCTCGAAGAACGGCATCAGCTCGGCGTAGGCGGAGCCGATGATCGCGTCGCCGCCGATCGAGACCGCCGTCGACTGGCCGAGGCCCGCCGCGGTCAGCGTCGACGACATCTCGGTCGTCATGCCGCCCGAGCGGGAGATCACGCCGATCGTGCCCGGCGTGTAGGCCTTGGCGGCGTCCTTCGCGGGGCCGCCGATGCCGCCCATCTTGATGACGTCGGGGACGATGATCCCCAGGCAGTTGGGGCCGATGATGCGGGCGTCGTGCATGTTCGCCAGCTCGACCATCTGGGCGACGTCGCGGCGCGGGATCCGCTCGGTGACGATCACGATGATCTTGATGCCGTTCTGCAGCGCCTCGAACACGGCGTCCTTGGTGAACGCCGGCGGGACCGTCACGACGGAGCCGTCGATCGGCGAGCCGTGGTGCTCGACCGCCTGCTGGACGGTGTCGAACACCGGCACGCCGTGGACCTCGCGGCCCTTGCGGCCCGGCGTCACGCCGCCGACGACCTTCGCGCCCTGCCCGTAGTCCAGGCACTCGCGCGTCAGGTTCACGGCCTCGCGGCCGGTGATGCCCTGGACGATGAACGTCGTCTCCGCGTTGATGAGGATGCACATCAGGCCGCCGCTCCGATCTTCTCGACGGCGCGGCGCGCCGCCTCGTGCAGGGACACCGAGCGGTCGGCGTACTCGACGCCGTACTTCTCGAGGATCTTGAAGCCTTCTTCCTCCCAGGCGCCCGGGATCCGGAAGATCGCGATCTTCTCGGCCGGGTCCATGCCGAGCTCCAGGCACGCCTTGATGACGCCGCGGGCGACGATGTCGACCCGCGTGTTGGACACGATCGACATCATCACGGCGATCTTGTCGACGCCCGGCTTCTGCAGCACGAGCTTCGCCAGCCCGCAGGCCTTGGAGACCGACGGGTTGCCGCCGATCTCGCAGTAGTTGGCGGGCTTGCCGCCGTGCGCGCGGACCGCGTCGAACAGCGTCAGCGAGCCGCCGCCGGCGCCGATCACGAGGCCGAGGTTGCCGTCGAACTCGGTGACGTTGCCGGCGACGCCGCGGTGGTCCTGCGCGTCGACCGCCTCACCGGCGAGCTCGAACGGCGTGGGCTCGCGCGCCTCGCGCGTCTCGTCGTCGCCGACGCCGAGGTCCTTCAGCAGCTGCTTGTGGCGCCCGCGCGCCTCGTTCTCCATGTCCATGTGCGCGTCGAGCGCGACGAACGAGCCGTCGGCGAGCTTGCCGAGCGGGTTGATCTCCGCCAGCGTCAGGTCGTTCTCGACGAACAGCTTCGCGAGGCGCGTGACGATCGGGACCAGGCGGTTCAGGTCGCTGCCGGTGACGCCGGTCGAGGCGATGACCTCCTTGGCCTCGAACTCGCTGAACGGCAGCAGGTTCGAGAAGTGGCGCCGCCCGACCTTGTCCGGCTGCTCCTCGGCGACCTGCTCGATGTCGATGCCGCCGACGGGGGAGAAGATGATCACCGGCTGCTTGGCGGTGCCGTCCCAGACGACGCCGGCGTAGAACTCCTGGGCGACCTCGGCCTTGGGATCGACGAGCACGCCGCGCGGCATGTGCCCGTTGATCTCGAGCTGGAGGATGTCCCGCGCGTACTCCTCGGCCTCCTGCGGCGTGTCGGCGAACTTCACGCCGCCCGCCTTCATGCGGCCGCCGGAGAGCACCTGCGACTTGATCACGGTCGGGCCCGGCGATGCGCTCGGCGATCGTCTTGGCCTCCTGCGCGTCGCGCGTGAAGCCGTAGTCGGTGACCGGGATGCCGGCGCGCTTGACGATCTCGCGCGCCTCGTATTCGAAGAACCTCAAGGGATGACCTGCCTCTGGGGGACAACCGGCGGCCGGGGAGCCTAGAGGAGAGGCGGCCGCGCAGTCGTGCGACCCGTTCTCCCAACGCGCCCGCGGAATGTGAGACGGTCGCCGTGGCCACCGAATCCGGGAGGACAGATGTCACCGCACCCAGGACGTCGCCGGCTGCGCTGGCGGC
This sequence comes from uncultured Actinomycetes bacterium, assembly GCA_963721255.1. Classification (GTDB taxonomy): domain Bacteria; phylum Actinomycetota; class Thermoleophilia; order Solirubrobacterales; family Solirubrobacteraceae; genus F1-60-MAGs163. The sequence goes on along the minus strand of CAVRIM010000016.1, from coordinate 71,618 downwards.
CGACGCCGGACACCGCCATCGCGCTGCTCGCGCTGACGCTCGCGGCCGGAGGAGGCGGCTACGCGCTCGCGGCGGCCACCACGGATCAGACGATCACGGCCTGCAGCGAACCCGGCCGGAGGCCAGGTCATGAAGATCATCAGCTCCGGGAGCTGCGATGCCGGCCAGACGGCGCTCTCCTGGAACCAGGCAGGCCCGCAGGGCCCGGCCGGGTCGACGGGTTCCACCGGATCGCAGGGACCCGTCGGTCCCGCCGGCAAGGACGCGGCGACCGCGCCCGAGACCGTCGTCGCGCTGCCGCCCAGGCCCACGCTGCGCAAGCAAGGGGCGCTTCTCGGTGAGCCTCGAGCTCCCGGGCCCCGGGACGTACCAGATCGACGGGCACGTGGCCTGGGCGACGAGCGCGCTCACGGCCGACGCGCCCGTGAGGTGTCAGATCAGCCGAACCCAGCCGGCGACGGTGGTCGACCAGCTGGACACGAAGATCCTCAAGGACGATCCGTTCGCGTTCAGCACGATCGACGAGAGCGCGATCACGACGGTCGACGCGCCGGACAGCTCCGGGCCGGCCGTCGCCGTGCCGGTGCCCGTCAAGGTCACGTTCGGATGCACCGCAGACCTGTCGGCGACGAGCCCGCAAGCTCAACGCCCGCGTCAGCTTCCGCGACTGGACGCTCGCGGCGACCCCGGTGAAGGTCTACACCGTGCAGAAGCCGAAGCCCTGAACGGCGCGAACCCGTACGCCTCCGCCAGCTCCGGGTCCTTCTTGGCGAGCATCTCGGCGAGCTGGACCATCACCTGGCACTGCTTCCAGGTCGCGTCGTCCTGCATCTTGCCGTCGATCATGTGCACGCCGCGGCCGTCGGGGATCGCCTCGATGACCTTCTTGGCGAACTTCACCTCGTCGGGGTCGGGCGAGAAGACCTTCTTGGCGATGTCGATCTGCACGGGGTGCAGCGACCAGGCGCCGACGCAGCCCAGCAGGAACGCGCTGCGGAACTGGGCCTCGCAGGCGTCGACGTCCTTGATGTCGCCGAACGGGCCGTAGAACGGGAGGATCCCGGCGCTCGTGCAGGCGTCGACCATGCGCGCGATCGAGTAGTGCCACGGGTCCTGCTGGGCCGTCACGCGCGTCTGGCCGGGGACGATCGTCCCGTCGGCGTCGAGCTCCGGGTCGCTCATCGAGACGTAGCCGGGGTGGCCGCCGCCGACGCGCGTGGTCTTCATCCGCCGCGAGGCGGCGAGGTCGGCCGGGCCGAAGCTCATGCCCTGCATGCGCGGGCTCGCGTAGGCGATCTCCTCGAGGTTCGCGACGCCGAGCGCGGTCTCGAGGATCGCGTGGACGAGGATCGGCTTCTGCACGCCGGCGCGCGCCTCGAGCTGGGCGAGCAGGCGGTCGACGTAGTGGATGTCCCAGGCGCCCTCGACCTTCGGGACCATGATCACGCTGAGCTTGTCGCCGATCTCGGTGACGAGGCGCGTCAGGTCGTCGAGCACCCACGGCGACTCGAGCGAGTTGACGCGCGTCCAGAGCTGCGTGTCGCCCAGGTCGAGCTCCTTGCCGACCGTGACGAGACCCTCGCGCGCGGCCTCCTTCTTGTCCACCGGGACGGCGTCCTCGAGGTTGCCCAGCACGATGTCGGACTTCGCCGCCATGTCCGGCAGCTTGGCCAGCATCTTCTCGTTCGACGCGTCGAAGAAGTGGATCATCCGCGACGGCGGGAACGGGATCTCGCGCACCGGATCGGGGGCTCCGGTGGCGAGCGGCTTGAAGAAGTCACGGGGATGGCGCATGGGAGCCACGATATTGACTCGCGAGTCAATCTGAGCGCCGGTGCGGCATCCTGTAGGCATGACCGACACGACCACCGACACCGGATTCACCACCGACCAGGCCGAGCGCGAGGCATCCGGCGCGCACGAGTACGGCCGCTACCTCGAGGAGTTCGAGGTCGGCGCCGTCTACAAGCACTGGCCGGCGAAGACCGTGACCGAGTCGGACGACCACCTCTTCTGCCTGATCACGATGAACCACCACCCGCTGCACCTGAACGACGTGTACGCGGCGCAGTCGCAGCAGAAGCGCAACGTCGTCGTCGGGCCGCTCGTCTACTCGCTGGCGCTCGGCATGAGCGTGAGCGACGTCTCCGGCAAGGCGATCGCCAACCTCGCCACCGAGGAGCTCTCGCATCCCAACCCGGTCTTCCACGGCGACACGCTGTTCGTCGAGACCGAGGTGCTGGAGAAGAAGGAGTCGCGCTCCAAGCCCGACCGCGGCGTCGTCAAGGTCCACACCCGCGTCTTCAACCAGGACGGCGTCCTGGTCGCGGAGTTCAAGCGCCTCGTGCTCGTGCCCCGCAAGACCCACGGGACGGCCGCCGAGTAGTCCAGACCCGTAGTTCCCACGGAGAAGGGAGCGGGCACAGCCGCGACGCCGTGGGTCCTGCTGTGCTCGGTACGCTTCTCCGCGAAGTCCCGGGGGCGAGGCGTCACCACTCGCCCCCTTCGCCGTTCCGTGAACTGGTTCGGCATGTCCACGTCAGCCCCTCAGGAGGCCGTCACCGCCGTGTCCGAGGTCACCGTCCCCACCAAGAACGAGAAGCTCATCGCCTGGGTCGATGAGATCGCCGAGCTGACGAAGCCCGAGGCGGTGTACTGGTGCGACGGCTCCGCCGAGGAGTACGACCGGCTCTGCCAGCCTGCTCGTCGAGCACGGCACGTTCACCAAGCTCAGCGACGCCAAGCGGCCGAACTCCTACCTGGGCTGGTCGGACCCCTCGGACGTCGCGCGCGTCGAGGACCGCACCTTCATCTGCTCCGAGAACGAGCACGACGCCGGCGTCACGAACAACTGGGAGGCGCCCGCCGCGATGCGCGAGCGGCTGACCGGGCTGTTCGACGGGGCCCACAGCGGCCGCACGATGTACGTCGTGCCGTTCTCGATGGGCCCGCTGGGCTCGGACAAGTCCCACGTCGGCGTCCAGCTGACCGACTCGCCGTACGTCGCCGTCTCGATGCGGATCATGACCCGGATGGGCCAGCGGCGCGCTCGACGTGCTCGGCGACGAGGGCGAGTTCGTCCCCTGCGTGCACTCCGTCGGCATGCCGCTGGAGCCCGGCGTCGAGGACGTGCCGTGGCCGTGCAACGACGAGAAGTACATCGTCCACTTCCCCGAGACCCGCGAGATCTGGTCCTACGGCTCGGGCTACGGCGGCAACGCGCTGCTGGGCAAGAAGTGCTTCGCGCTGCGCATCGCCTCGGTCATGGCCCGCGACGAGGGCTGGATGGCCGAGCACATGCTCATCCTCAAGCTCACCTCGCCCGAGGGCGACGGTCAAGTACGTCACCGGCGCGTTCCCGTCCGCCTGCGGCAAGACGAACCTCGCGATGCTGATCCCGACGATCGAGGGCTGGACCGTCGAGACCGTCGGCGACGACATCGCCTGGATGAAGTTCGGCGAGGACGGCCGGCTCTACGCGATCAACCCGGAGGCCGGGCTTCTTCGGCGTCGCCCCGGGCACGGGCAAGGAGACGAACCCGAACGCGATGGCGACGATCCGCGCGAACTCGATCTTCACGAACGTCGCGCTGACCGACGACGGCGACATCTGGTGGGACGGGATGACGCCCGAGCCGCCGGCGCACGTGATCGACTGGCACGGCAACGACTGGACGCCGGCGTCCGAGACGCCCGCCGCGCACCCGAACTCGCGCTTCACCTGCCCGGCATCGCAGGACCCGGCGATCGCCGCCGAGTGGGAGGACCCGGTCGGCGTGCCGATCGACGCGTTCCTCTTCGGCGGCCGCCGCGCGACCGTCGTGCCGCTCGTGCGCGAGGCGTTCGACTGGAACCACGGCGTCTTCCTCGGCGCGACGATGAGCTCCGAGCAGACGGCCGCGGCCGCCGGCACGATCGGCGCGCTGCGCTTCGACCCGTTCGCGATGCTGCCGTTCTGCGGCTACAACATGGCCGACTACTTCGGTCACTGGCTGACGATCGGCGAGCGCGGCGACAGCGACAAGCTCCCGAAGATCTTCTACGTCAACTGGTTCCGCAAGGGCGACGACGGCAAGTTCCTGTGGCCCGGCTTCGGCGAGAACAGCCGCGTGCTGGAGTGGATCTTCCGCCGCTGCGACGACGCCGTGCAGGGCGTCGAGACGGCGATCGGCCTCGTCCCCGCCGTCAGCGACCTGGACACCGCCGGGCTCGACATCGACGCCGGCGCGCTCGAGCAGCTCCTGACCGTCGACGAGGCGGCGGTGAAGGCCGAGCTGCCCCAGGTGCGCGAGCACCTGGAGAAGTTCGGGTCGGACCTGCCGGGCACGCTGCGCGACGAGCTCGAGAAGCTCGAGGCGCGGCTCGCCTGAGCCGCGCCGCTACGGCGTCAGCCCTGCGGGTGGACGCCGTAGTACTTCGCGGAGAAGTTGGCGGGCTTGCACGCGTAGCCCTTCGGGAAGGTCGCCGTTCCCTTGTACTTGCCGTTCTTGAACGTCGCCGAGATCGTCACGGTGGCGATGTTCGGCTTCGGGTTGCCGGTGTAGATCTTCGCCTTGCCGGTGTACGAGAAGGCGCCGCCGGCCTTGAGCTTCAGCTTGCGGCTGACGATGAACGAGCCGTTCTGCGTACCGCTGTCGCTGTTGAAGCACGCGGTCTGGAAGCTCTTGATCGCCGTGACGTCCTTCGTGGTGATGATGTACGTCTGCAGCTTGGGGTCGATGTAGTACCCGCGCTTGGGTGACGAGGCGGCGAGCGCGGGGGTGACGGCGCACGCGCTCACGAGGGCGACGGCGGTCAGGCAGCGGACGGTGTTGTTCATCGGCGAGAACCTCGGCGTCGTGGTGGCGGGCGCGCAACCCTAGTACACGTGGCCGTAAGTTCTGTGCGGGTACCACGGCGATCACGCGGCTGGGCGCGGCGCGTCCGGTGCCCCGGGCGTCACCAGACCGGTCTCGTAGGCCAGGACGACGGCCTGGATGCGGTCGCGCAGGTGGAGCTTCATCAGCACGCGCGCGACGTGTGTCTTGACCGTCCCGTCGCTCACGACGAGCTCGGCGGCGATCTCCGCATTCGACATCCCGCGGGAGACGAGCTTGAACACCTCCAGCTCCCGCGCGGTGAGCTCTTCCAGCTCGGGGGGCGGCGCGTGTCCGGACTTCTGAAAGCCCTTCTTACTGACATAGGCGACTCCCGGCGGCCCGGGTCACGTTCAGTGGCTCGGGCCGTCCGCGGTTGCGGCAGGCGGCCGCGACTCCTCCGCGAGCGAGGTGATCGCGAGCGGGCCGCGGGCGGCCTCCTCGAGCACCTGCGTCGCCTCCTCCAGCGACCGCGCGTACAGCTCGACGAGCAGGTGCACGACGATCTTGTCGTCGTCGTGCTTGTGGAAGCGCACGTGGGTGAAGAACTCGCGCGTGCCGTGCTCGCCGAACGCCGCGAAGGAGAGTGCATCGCCGGCATCCGGTCCGGAGCAGGTCTCGACGTCCTCGAGGTCGACGGTGACGGTGCACGAGGCGACCCAGGGCGTGCCCGCGATCATCCGCTCCCAGCGGTCCTCGACCGGCTCGACGCGACCGTCGCGGAAGCCCAGGTGCGGCTGGTCGTGCATGCAGTCCAGGCACTGCACGACCGCCTCCTGCAGCTCGTCGACGACCTCGGCGCGCTCACCGCTGGTCGGGTCGATCTTGTGGATCCCCTCGTAGTGCACCTGCACCTCGAGGTCGCTCGACCAGCATCGGTAGCAGCGCAGCCAGGCTTTCGTCTCGACGGAGACACGGCATCCCAGTCTAGTGCGCTTCGCAGGTAGGCTGCCGCGCATGCCGGGCACCGTCCTCTACGAGACCGCCGAGGCGGTCGCGACGCTCACGCTGAACCGCCCCGAGCGCCTCAACGCGCTGACGCCCGGGGCTCGTCGGCGACATGCGCGACGCGCTGATCCAGGCCAACGACGACGATCACGTGCGCGTCATCCGCCTGCGCGGCGGCGGCACCTCGTTCTGCGCGGGCTACGACATCGGCTGGGGCGCGCAGATCATGGAGGAGCGCGAGGAGGACCGGCCGTGGGACCCGATGGCCGACCTGCGGATCATGTCGCGGTTCGTGGACCTCTACATGGCGATCTGGCGCTCGCCGAAGCCCGTGATCGCCCAGGTGCACGGGTACTGCGTCGGCGGCGGGACCGACCTCGCGCTCTGCTCCGACCTGATCGTCTGCGCCGACGACTGCCGCATCGGCTACCCGCCGGCGCGCGTCTGGGGCTCGCCGACGACGGCGATGTGGATGTACCGGCTCGGGCTCGAGCGCTCCAAGCGCGTGCTGCTGACCGGTGACGCGCTCGACGGCCGCCGCGCCGTCGAGTGGGGGCTCGCGAGCGAGAGCGTCCCGTCCGACGAGCTGGACGGCGCCGCCTTCGCGCTCGCCGCGGCGCGTCGCGATGCTGCCGGCCAACCAGCTGCACATGATGAAGGTGCTCGTGAATCAGGCGTTCGAGCAGATGGGCCTGCACACGACCCAGCTGATCGGCACGCTGCTCGACGGCGCGTCGCGCCACACGCCCGAGGGCGCCGCGTTCAGCGAGGCGGCGAAGGTCGACGTGCGCAAGGCCGTGCGCGAGCGCGACACCCAGTTCGGCGACTACGGCGAGGGGCCGCGGACGGTGTGATGGACGTGGTCGGGGCCGTCCTGGCGGGCGGCGCGGGCACGCGGCTGGGCGGCGCGAAGGCCGCGGCGCTGCTCGCCGGCCGGCCGCTGCTGTCCTATCCGCTCGCGGCGCTGCGGGCTGCCGTCGGCGAGGTCGCCGTCGTCGCGAAGGCCGGACACCGAGCTTCCGGCTGTCGGCTACGGCGTGCTGATCTGGCGCGAGCCGGACGAGCCGCGCCACCCGCTCGCGGGCGTCGTCGAGGCGCTGCGGCGGGCGGAGGGACGGCCGGTGGTCGTGCTGGCCTGCGACCTGCCGTTCGTGACCGCGGAGCTCGTGCGCGAGCTGGTGAGCGCCGACGCGGGCGAGCGCGCCGGCGGTCGTCGCCACCACCCACGAGCGCGGCCTGCAGCCGCTCTGCGCGCGCTACGAGCCCGCGGCGCTCGACCTTCTGACCGGGTTCGACCCGGCCGGGCGCACGATCACGCAGGTGCAGGCGCTCGGCCCGCTGCTCGCTCGACGTCGACCCGGACCTGCTGCGCAACGTCAACAGCGCCGAGGACCTCGCCGCCGCCGAGGCGGCGCTCAGCCGCCGATAGCGCTCATCGTGCGGGCCGGCTGGACGAAGCCCGGCTCGTTCACGTGGTGCTTGAGCTCCTTGCGCCAGACGGCGTCGCGGATCAGCTGCTCGAGCTCGTCGTCGCTCGCGCCGGAGCGCAGCGGCTCGCGCAGGTCGGTCTCGTTCAGCGAGAAGAGGCAGGTGCGCAGCCGTCCCCTCCGCCGTGACGCGGATCCGGTTGCAGTCGCCGCAGAACGGCTCGCTGACCGGGTTGATGAACCCGATCCGGCCCTCGCCCGTCGGCGAAGCGGTAGATCCGTGCGGTCGCGCTCGGCTCACGCGGCTCGGGCTCGAGCGGGAAGCGCGTCTCGATGATCGCCCGGATCTCCTCACCGGTGAGCACGCTGTCGGGTGTCCACGCGTGGTCGGCGTCGAGCGGCATGAACTCGATGAAACGGACCTCGTACGGGTGCTCGCGGGCGAACTCGGCGAACGGAAGCACCTCGTCCTCGGTGAAGCCGCGCATCGCGACCGCATTGACCTTGATCGGGTGCGCCTGCGGGAACGCCGCGAGCGCCTCGAGGCCCTGGAGCACCCGCGGCAGAGCGTCGCGGCGGGTCATCGCGAAGAAGCGGTCGCGCTGGAGCGAGTCGATCGAGACGTTGAACCGCTGGACGCCGGCGTCGACGAGCGCGGCGGCGTCGCGGTCGAGCAGGAAGCCGTTCGTCGTGACCGAGAGGTCCTCGACGGCCGGGATCTGCGCGAGCATCGCGGCCAGGCGCGGGAAGTCGCGGCGCACGAGCGGCTCGCCGCCGGTCAGGCGCACGTCGTGGACGCCCATCTCCGAGAGCAGCCGCACGACCCGCTCGATCTCCTCGAACGTCAGGACCGCGCTGCGCTCGAGCCAGGGCAGGCCGTCGGCGGGCATGCAGTACTGACAGCGGAAGTTGCAGCGGTCGGTGACCGAGATGCGCACGTCGCCGATGTGGCGCCCGTGACCGTCGATGAGGGGGTTGCGCACGCAGACAGCCTACGCCGCGAGCTCACCGGCGGCCTCGGCGAACACCTCGGTGTGCCGGTCCACGTCCGCCTCGGTGCTCTGCGGGCACATCAGCGCCATGTTGTGGAACGGCGTGATCATCACGCCGCGGTTCAGCGCGTGCAGGTGCAGGTAGTGCTCGAGGTCCTCGTCGTGCGCGGCGGCCGCGACGGTGCCGTCGCGCGCCGGCTCGGGCAGGAACTGGTACTCCGCGCGGCAGCCGAGCTGGGTCACGTTCCACGGCAGCTCGTGGGCCGCGATCACCTGCTGCACGCCCTCGGCGAAGCGCGTCGCGAGCGGGATCGTGTGGGCGAACGCCTCGGCGTGCAGCGTGTGCTCGAGCGTCGCCCGCATCGCCGCGCTGGAGAGCGCGTTGCCGGCCAGCGTGCCGCCGACCCCGCCGGTGTCCTCGTAGTCGGCGTCCTCCTCGGCGAACAGCCGCTCGACGAGCTCCTCGGTCATGCCCATCGCCCCGGCCGGCACCCCGCCGGCGATCGCCTTGCCGATGACGAGGATGTCGGGCTCGAGCTCCCACGCCTGCGTGCACCCGCCCGGCCCGGCGGAGAACGTGTGCGTCTCGTCGATGATCAGCAGCGTGCCGTACCTGCGCGTGAGCTCGCGCAGCGCGTCGAGGTAGCCCTCGGCCGGCAGGATGATCCCCATGTTCGTCATCGCCGGCTCGGCGAGGACGACGGCGATCTCACGCGTCGCGAGCGCCCGCTCGAGCGCATCGAGGTCGTTGAACTCGACCGCGACGGTCGTGTCGCGCGACGGGCACCGGGGCGCCGACGTTGCCCTCGCGCGTGACGGTGATGCCGTGCCGCTCGACGGCGAACGACTCGTCGACGGAGCCGTGGTAGCAGTAGCTGTAGACGAGGACCTTCTGGCGCCGCGTCAGCTGGCGGGCCAGGCGCAGGGCCGTGCGGTTCGCGTCGGTGGCGCTGAGCGTGAACAGCCACCGCGCCATCCCGAAGCGGCGGGTCAGCTCCTCGCCGACCCAGATCGCGTCCTCGGTCGGCAGCATCATCGTGATGCCGTGGCCGGCCTGATGGGCCGTGGCATTCGCGGTCGCGTGCGGCGAGTGCCCCGCCATCGCGCCGGTGTCGCCGAGCGCGAAGTCGATGTACTCGTGGCCGTCGACGTCGACGATCCGGGCGCCCTGCGCCGTGAGCGGCGAAGACCGGGTGCCCGCCCGCCCAGCGCATCATCCACGGCATCGGGACGCCGCCGATCAGCGAGCCGCGTGCGCGCTCGTACAGCTCCTTCGATCGCGGATGGGCGCCGGCGAAGTGCTGGAGCTCCCGCTCCAGCAGCCGCGCGAGGCGTTCGCGATCCAGCTCGTGCACCGTCATGCCCCCGGCGCGCCGGCGTGCAGCGTCGCGGTGAAGTCGGTCTTCTGGATCGGCCCGACGCACGGGGAGGTCGCGCCGGCGTCGAGGTAGCGCTGGATGCCGGCGCGCACCGCATCCGCGTCCCCGACGGCGGTGAGCGTCCCGAGGAACTCGTCCGAGATCGCGGCGCCCATCCGGGCCGGGTCGCCGGCGGCGGCGTCGTAGGCCGCGATGTCGGCCTCGAAGCCCGAGCGCTCGAGCATCGCGCGGTAGAACGGGAGCCCGAAATACGTGAGCAGGTCGCGGCGCATCGACGCGTACGCGCCCGTCCACGTCGTCGGTCGCCGCGCTCGGCACCGCGGCGATGATGTCGAAGCCGTCGAGCGTCCTTCCGGACCGCTCGCGGCCCTCGCGCACGCAGGGCACGACGACGTCGCGGATGTAGTTCGGGTTGCAGAGCCAGAGGATCACCGCGTCGCCGATCTCACCGGCGAGGCGCAGCATGTTCGGCGACAGCGCCGCGACCCCGATCGGCAGGTCCGGGAACGGCCCGATCCCGCCGAGCTGGAAGTGACTCGTCCACTTGTCACCCTGCGGAGGCGGCTCGCCATCGAGGATCGCGCGGACGATCCCCGTGTACTCGCGCATCTCGGTCACGGGCTTGTCGATCCGTCTGGCCGTGCCAGGCCTCGACGACCGGGCGGTGCGACACGCCGATCCCGAGCATCATCCGGCCGCCCGAGGCGTCGTCGATCGTCGCCGCCTCCTGGGCCATCGTCGCCGGCGTGCGGCTGTAGATCGGCACGACGCCGGTGCCGACCCGGATGCGCTCGGTCCGCTGCGCGTAGGCCATGCAGACCTGCAGCGCGTCGCGGCCACTGAAGTGCGTCACGTACGCGGACGCGTAGCCGAGCGACTCGGCGAGCTGGACGCGCTCGATCGCCTCGGACATCGAGCGGCCGGTGGAGATGAACGAGCCGACGGGCATCGATGAAACCTAGTGGGTCACCGGCGCAGCAGCACGAAGACGAGCGTGGCGGCGAAGGCGATCTGGCCGAACGCGAGCGCGGTTCCGGTGTTGACGGCGCCCAGCAGTTCGGCGAGCAGCGTGGCGGCCACGAAGGCGCCGAGCATGAGCGCCCAGGTCGATCAGGCGCGCGCGGCTCACGCCGAGGCCGCCTCGAGCGCCAGCAGCTCGACCAGCGAGGGGACGTCGGCGCCGGGATCGGCCTCGTCGAGGCGTCGCTCGGCGGCGCGGCGACCGCCCAGCGCGCGAAGACCCTGCTCGCCGTGCTCGGCCGTGAAGTCCGCGAGCGCGGTGGCGCGGCGGGCGGCGAGGCGGCGAGCCGGCAGGTCGAGCCGCTCGCGGTGCGCGGCGATCTGCGCGACCAGCTCGTCGATGCCCTGCGCCGGCGCCAGCGAGGAGACGGCGACCACGGGCGTCTGGCGGTCGCCGACCGAGCGCAGCGCCGCGCTGAGATCGCGGCGGGCGCGCAGGGCGACCTCGCCGAGGTCGGACTTCGTCACGACGAGCACGTCGGGGATCTCCATGATCCCGCTCTTGAGGAACTGCAGCGTGTCCCCGGAGGCGGGCTGCACGACGACCGCGACGGTGTCCGCGACCTCGGCCACGTCGGTCTCGCTCTGGCCGACGCCCACCGTCTCGACGACGACGACGTCGAACGCCGTCGCCAGGGCGGCGGCGGCCTCGCGGGTCGCGGGCGCGAGGCCCCCGAGCCGGCCGGCCGCCGCGGTCGAGCGGATGAAGACGCGCTCGTCTGCGGGGTCGAAGGCGATGCGCGCGCGGTCGCCGAGCAGCGAGCCGCCGCTGCGCCGTGACGAGGGGTCGACCGCCAGCACGGCGACGCTCAGCCCGCCCGCGCGCCAGGCGCCGACCAGCTCGGACAGCAGCGAGGACTTTCCGGCGCCCGGAGGACCGGTGACGCCGACGATGTGGCCCCCGGCCTCGTCGCCGAGCGCCGCGGGCGAGACGCTGCGCAGCAGCGCGGCGATCTGCGGGCGCGCCGCGGGCGAGCGGTTCTCGACGAGGTTCAGGACCTCGGGCGCCGCGGACAGGTCGCCGCTGCGCAGGCGCTCGCCGAGCGCGGTGCCGTCGGGGAGGGACATCGACGCGGGACGCTAGCGGGCGGCGCAGATCACGACGTAGCCGCTCGTCACCGCGAAGGCCGCGGGGTCCTCGTTCTGCTCGCGCAGCACGGCCAGGCTGTCGTCGCGAACCGCGGGCCAGGCGGCCTCGCCGAGCGACGGCGCGGGCGGCGCGCCAGACGCGGTGTCGGGCTCCTGCCGTCGCTCAAACCAGGCGTCGGGCGAGGTGTCGCGGAAGAGCCGAGCTCGTGCCTCGGCAGGTGATGCGGTTACCGTCGTGCGCGTCTGCTCCGGCGGACGAGAGCCTCGAGGAGTCGTTCCCGGCCGCATCCACGGTCGGCGCTGCGTGCCGAGCCGGGGGGTCGCGTCGAGCGGATCCGGCGCCGGCAGCGCCGCGCGTGGCACGAGCCGCCGGCCCGCCGCTGCGATCGCGCCCGCCGCGGCACGCCACGACCGGTCGAGCCGAGCCGCTCCGCCGTCGGCCGGCGGAGCGCGACGAGGCCGCTGAGCGGCGCGCCGTCGCCACGCCGCAGCGTCGTCGTCCGCGGCCGACGTGAACGCGCTCGTCGGCCGCTGCTCCGGAGCGGCGAAGACGCTCACGACGGCGTCGGCGGCTCGAGCCCATGCGGAGGATCCTCGCCGCTGCCGACCAGGACGTCGCCGTCGAGGCCGAGCGCGGCAGGCGGGCAGTCGCCGCTCGACCAGTCGCGGCGATGGGTCGAAGCCGGTCACGGTGGCGCGGCGCCGGGCCGCCTCGACCAGGCGTTCCCCGTCCCGCAGCCGGCGTCGATCAGTCGCTCGCCGGCGCGCAGACCCAGCGCGTCCAATGCGACCGCCGCCGCCGGCTCGAGCGCAGCCGCCGTCGGCCCGTAGTCGCCGTCGCCCCAGTCGAGTGTCATGTCGCCGGACATCCGGCGCCGCACGCTAGCGGGCTGCGCCAGGTGGACTGCACCCGCGGACTAGGCCGGGTCGACGCCGCGCAGGCGTCGCTGGACCTGCCGCACCGACCACTGGTCGGCGGTGTGGCGCTCCTCGCGCCAGGGGTCGCCCTCGTTGTGGTACCCGTTGCGCTCCCAGATGCCGGGCTCGTCGTGGTCCAGCAGCTCGCAGCGCGCTGACCCACTTCGCCGACTTCCACAGGTAGCGCTGAGGGACGAGCAGCCGCGCCGGGCCGCCGTGCTCGGCCTCCAGCGGCCGGCCGTCGAAGGTGTGCGCGATCAGCGCGTCGTCGCCGGTCAGCGCCTCCAGCGGCAGATTCGTCGTGTAGCCGCCGTGGGCGTGGATCAGGACGTGCGTCGCGGCGGGCCGCGGCTCGGCGCGCTCGCAGCAGGTCGCGCACGCGCACCCCGGTCCAGCGCGTGTCGAACTTCGACCAGCGCGTGACGCAGTGCAGATCCGTCGTCAGCTCCGTCTGCGGCAGCGCGAGCAGGTCCTCCCAGCGCAGCGCGAACGGGCTCGCCACGAGCCCGTGGACGGACAGCGACCACGTCGCCGTGTCCAGATGCTGCGTCGGCCCGATGCTGAGCACCGGGAACTTCTCCGTCGGCGACTGGCCCGGCGGGAGCCGGGCAGGGTCGATGCCGAGCTTCTCCGCGCGGCGGCGCCCGCGCTCGCCGAACATCCTCGCCGTCAGCGGCGGCATCAGCGCGCCTAGGCGGCCGCGCCGACCCCGCCGCGCTCGGCGACGAGCCGGACGATGTCCTGCATGATCCGCGTGATGTCGAAGTCCTTCGGCGTGTAGACCGCGGCGACGCCGGCGGCCTTCAGCAGCTCCACGTCGGCGTCCGGGATGATGCCGCCGACGACGACCGGCACGTCGACGCCGCGGTCGCGCAGCGCGTCGATCACGGACGGGATCAGCTCGCGATGCGAGCCGGAGAGGATCGAGAGCCCGACGACGTGGACGCCCTCCTGCAGCGCGCTCGCGGCGATCTGCTGCGGCGTCAGGCGGATGCCCTCGTAGACCACGTCCATCCCCGCATCGCGGGCGCGCACGGCGATCTGCTCGGCGCCGTTGGAATGGCCGTCGAGGCCGGGCTTGCCGACGAGGATCTTGATCCGGCGCCCGAGCGCCTCGCTGATCCGCTCGACCTCGTCGCGCAGCGCCGCAAGCTCGTCCTCGCCCGGACCGACCGGGGCGGCGGCCTCGCCGACGCCGGTGGGGGCGCGGTACTCGCCGAACACCTCGCGCAGCGTGCGCGACCACTCGCCGGTCGTCGCGCCCGCGCGGGCGGCGGCGATCGTGGCGGGCATGATGTTCTCGTCCGCGCTGCGCGCGACGCGCGCGACCTCGGCGAGCGCGGCATCGACGGCGCCCTGGTCGCGCTCCGCGCGCCAGCGCTCGACCGCCTCGCGCTGATGGGCCTCGACGTCGGCGTCGACCGTGAGGATGCCGCCGTCGGCGCCCGCCATCAGCGGCGACGGCTCGCTCTCGGTGAAGCGGTTGAGGCCCACGACCGTCAGCTCGCCCGACTCGATCCGGCGCAGGCGCTCGCGATGGCTGTCGACGAGCGCGGCCTTCATGTAGTCGACGGCCCGGACCGCGCCCCCGTGCTCGGCGACGACCGCCATCTCGCCGCGCGCGCCCTCGAGCACCTCGGCGACGAGCCCGTCCATCACCTTCGAGCCCTCGAAGATGTCGGGGTACTCGAGCAGGTCGGTCTCCAGCGCCAGCACCTGCTGGATCCGCAGCGACCACTGCTGATCCCACGGGCGGGGGAGGCCGAGCGCCTCGTTCCACGCCGGAAGCTGGATCGCACGGGCACGCGCGCTGCGGCCGAGCGTGACGCCCAGCGCCTCGAGCACGATCCGCTGGACGTTGTTCTCCGGCTGGCTCTCGGTCAGGCCCAGCGAGTTGACCTGCACGCCGTAGCGCAGGCGCAGCGCCTTCTCGTCGGTCACCCCGTAGCGCTCGCGCCCGAGCTGCTCCCAGAGGATGCCCATCGCGCGCAGCTTCGCGTGCTCCTCGATGAACCGCACGCCGGCGTTGACGAAGAACGAGATGCGGCCGAACACGGCGGTCAGGCGATCCGCCGGCACGCGCTCGCGGACCGCGTCGAGCACCGCGATCGCGTTGCTCATCGCGAACGCGATCTCCTGGACCGGCGTCGCGCCGGCCTCCTGCAGGTGGTAGCTGCAGATGTTGATCGGGTTCCAGCGCGGGACGTGCTCGACCGTGTAGGCGATCATGTCCGCGATCAGCCGCATCGAGGGCTCCGGCGGGAACGCGTAGGTCCCGCGCGCCAGGAACTCCTTGATGATGTCGTTCTGGGTCGTGCCCGAGAGCTGCTCCTGGGCGACGCCGTCGGCCTCGGCGGTGACGATGTAGAGCGCCAGCAGCCACGCCGCCGTCGCGTTGATCGTCATCGACGTGTTCATGCGGTCCAGCGGGATGCCGTCGAGCAGCGTCGCCATGTCGCCCCGGTGCGCGACCGGCACCCCGACCTTGCCGACCTCGCCGCGTGCGAGCTCGTCATCCGGGTCGTAGCCCGTCTGCGTCGGCAGGTCGAACGCGATCGAGAGCCCCGTCTGTCCCTTCTCGAGGTTCGAGCGGTACAGCTCATTGGACTTCGCGGCGGTCGAATGGCCCGCGTAGGTCCGCATCATCCAGGGCTTGTCGCGCTCCGGCAGGCGATGGCTCATGACCGGATTGTATGGTCCTGGGCCGTGTCTCCGAGTCTCGTGACAGGCCTGCGCCAACGCCTCGCCGACGGGGTCGACCTGGTGCTCAGGCGCAACGACCCGCTGATCCCGCCGCGCCGGCTGCGCTACGTGGGCGAGGGCGACTACGCCGAAGTGGGGGACACGTGGCTCGGCCTGCTGCGCAGCCTCGCGCTCGTGCGCCCCGACGAGCGCGTGCTCGAGGTCGGCTGCGGCGCCGGCGTGCTCGCCCGTCCGCTGCACCGTCACCTCGGTCCCGGAGCGCGCTACGCCGGCATCGACGACGACCCGGCCGCCGTCAGCTGGTGCGAGACGGCCTACAAGGACCGCCCGGACTTCACGTTCGCGCCCGTCGCCGGCCTGCTCGACGACGACCTCGTGCTGCCGTTCCCCGACGCCACGTTCGACGTGGTCGTGATGCACGACCACCTCCAGTGGCTCGAGGCCGACGGCGTCGCCTCGCGGCTGCGGGAGGCGCGGCGCGTGCTGATCCCCGAAGGCCGCCTGTTCGCGACCGCGTACCTGCTCGACGACAGCGCGCGCGCCGCGATCGCCGACGGAACGGCGAAGGTCGCGTTCGACGCCGACGGGTCGCCCCCGGCGGACGCCGAGGGCACGCGCGCGATCGACGAGGAATGGCTGCTGGACCGCGTCGCCGAAGCCGGCTTCAAGACGGCCGGGATCCGCCACGGGTCCTGGACGCCGCGCGAGGGCGCCACGGCGTTCCCGGACATCCTCGTCGCGCGCCTGTGAGCGCGGCCGACGAGCAGATCGACGTCCTGCACCTCGGCCGCCCCAGCGTCATCTGCTGCCACCGCGTCGGCGACGTGCTCGTCGACCCGGGCCCGCAGTCCTGCGAGGCGACGCTCGTGCAGGCCCTCGGCGACCGCGTCCCGCGGGCGATCCTGCTGACCCACATCCACCTCGACCACGCCGGGGCGACCGGGGCGCTCGTGCGCCGCTGGCCGCACCTCGTCGTCGCCGTCCACGAGCGCGGCGCGCGGCACCTCGCCGACCCGTCGAAGCTCGTCGCGAGCGCCACGCGGCTCTACGGCGACGACATGGAGCGGCTCTGGGGCGACGATCGTCCCGATCCCGCAGGACCGCCTGCTCGTCCTGTCCGGAGGCGAGCGACTCGACGGCTGGGGCGACGACGGCGCCTGGCGCGTGGCCTACACGCCCGGCCACGCCCAGCACCACGTCAGCTACCTCCGTGAGGACGACGGGACCGTGTACGCCGGCGACGTCGCCGGCGTGCGGATCGGCGACGGGCCGATCATGCCGCCCACGCCGCCGCCCGACATCGACCTCGACCTGTGGCGCACGTCGCTCGACACGATCGAGGCCTGGTCGCCGCAGCGCCTCGCCATCACCCACTTCGGCGCCTACGACGACCCCGCCGCGCACCTCGCCCGGCTCCGCGACGCGCTCGACCGGGTGGGCGACTGGTCGCGCAACCAGGACGCCGGCGGAGTTCGAGCAGCACATGCGCGCATGGATCACCGACCGCGTCGGACCCGACCAGGCAGCCGCCTACTTCCAGGGCATGCCGCCCGACGCGCTCTACCCCGGCCTCGAGCGCTACTGGGCGACGCGCGCCGGCGCCTGACCGCGCGCGCCGCGCCGGCCGCCAGTTCGTCCGCTGAAGCCGGGGTTGCGCGCTCGAACGGTCGCGTTACCCTCTGGGACCGATGTCGCAGGTGGTGGAGCTTCCGCGGGTGCAAGGACCCGGATCAGGCCTCGGCGGTTCGTGGCACGTCATCGTCCGCAACGACGATCACAACACGTTCGACGGGGTCGCCGGCGCGCTTGTCGCGCACGATTCCCGGGCATCTCGCTGGATGTCGGGTACACGATCGCGGATCGCATACACAACACCGGGCCTCGCGATCGTGTGGAGTGGCCATCGCGAGCTGGCGGAGCTGTATTGGGAGCAGCTTCGGGATTGTGGTCTGACGATGGCGCCGCTGGAACAGGGCTGACTGGTCGCGGGCCTCGCGGCGCCTGAGGCCACCCGCCTTCGTGGGGCGGTGCCTTTCGGCACAGCACCCACTCGGCGTTTGGCCTCATGCATCCGCGATTCCTCGCTCCGGTCCCTGCTGGACGCTTTCCGCGTTCCGTGCTGCCAGGGCTGACGTGGTGCCGGGACGGGGCGTCCGATGTGCTCTCGCTTGGCTTCGGCGGGGCTACGTCCTGCGGTGCCCCGTCAGTGCTGCCACTGCGCCGAGCCCGATGATGATGGTGCCGCTGATGCGGTCGAGCCGCTGACGTGAGCGGAAGCTGCCGCGGAGGTGCTCGGCGGCGGTTCCGGCGAGCAGGGCGTAGGTGCCGTCGCTGATCATCGCGATCGCGATGAAGACGAGGCCGAGGGCGATGATCTGCAGGCCGGGCGTTCCGGCTGCGGGGTCGATGAACTGGGGGAGGAAGGCGACGAAGAAGATCGCGACCTTCGGGTTCAGCACGTTCACGACGACGCCCTGGCGGAACAGGTGCGCGTGTGAGCGGGGCTGCGCGGCCTCCAGGTCCTCCTCGCCCGCGTGGCGGATCCGCTGGACGCCGAGGTAGACGAGGTAGGCGGCGCCCGCGAACTTCACGACGTTGAACGCCTCCGCCGACGAGGCGATCAGCGCGGACACCCCGATCGCGGCGGCGAACACGTGGACGAGCCCGCCCGCCTGCACGCCGAGCATCGAGGTGAGCCCGGCCCGGCGGCCCTGGGAGATGCTCGCGCCGACGATGTAGAGGACCGACGGCCCGGGCACGACGATCAGCGCGAACGACGCCGCGGCGAAGACCGCGAGCGTCGAGGCGCTGGGCATCGCGTCAGGCCGACGCGGCGGGCTCGGGCTCGGCGGGCACCGGCGCGGGCGCGGTGCTGCCGCCGTCGCCGTTCGCCGCGGGCTCGATCGCGCCGTGTCCGACGAGGTCGTGCGGGACGTACAGGAGCGGCACCTGCCACCACCCGGAGGTGATCGTGCGCAACTCGCGCATCTCGCGGCCGTCCCACCAGCGCTCGAAGTCGATCTTCTGGTCGAAGAAGACGATCTGCAGGATCTTGTACTTGTCGTCCTGCGAGCGGTAGAGCGTCCACGACGTCGCGCCGTAGCGCAGCGCCGTCGGGGTGGCGTCGAGCAGCGCGGCCTCGAGCTTGTCGCCGCGCAGGCCCGTGGCGTACCAGGGGATGTGGAATGCGTAGGCCATCAGGCACCCACCTCCGCGCGGATGGCGCCCGGCCCTTCGGCCGTCGCGCCCTGGCCTTCCTCGGTCGCGCCCACGAGGATCGCGATCTTGCCGAGGTGCTTGTTCTCGTGCATGAGCTGGTGAGCCTCCGCAACCTGATCGAAGTTCATCGTCTGCCACAGGACCGGCCGGATCAGCCCGTCGTCGATGAGCTGGTTGGCCTTCGTGCACTGCCAGGCGTTCGCGAAGTGCGAGCCCAGGATCTCCTTCTGGCGCATCCACAGGTAGCGCACGTCGAAGTCGAGGTTGAAGCCGGACGTGGCGCCGCAGATGACGACCTTGCCGAACGGCTTCACGGTGAAGACGGACGTCGGGAACGTCGCCTTGCCGACGTGCTCGAAGACGATGTCCGGCGAGTCGCCGAGCAGCTCCTTGACGCGCTTGGCGAACGCCCGCGTGACCGCGAACCGCGCCTTCTCCTCGTCGGCGCTCTCACCACCGCGGCGCATCATGCCGGCGAACTCGTTGCGGTCGATGTAGTCGACGGCCCCGAGCTGCTTGACGAGCTCGCCCTTCTGCGCGGACGACACGACGCCGACGCTCTCGGCGCCCGCGGCCTTCACGAGCTGCGTCGCGAACACGCCCAGGCCGCCGGCGGCGCCCCAGATCAGCACGCGGTCGCCGGCCTGGAGCTTCGCCCGGTCCATCAGCATCCGGTAGGCGGTGAAGTAGGTCAGCCCGTAGGAGGCCGACTCCTCCCAGGACAGCGCCGAGGGCTTCGGCAGCAGCTGCTGCGCCTGGACCTTCGTGAACTGCGCGAACGAGCCCCAGGTCGTCTCGTAGCCCCAGATCTTCTGCGAGGGCGCGGCCATCGGGTCGAGCCCGTGAACCTCGGGATCCTCGTAGGACGTCTGGTTGCAGTGGACGACGACCTCGTCGCCGGGCTTCCAGCGCGTCACGCCGGGGCCGACCTTCCAGACGACGCCGGACGCGTCGGAGCCGCCGATGTGGTGGCCGTACTGCGGGTGGTCGCCGTAGCCGAACACCGACACGGGCGTGCCGAGCGCGGCCCAGACGTTGTTGAAGTTCACGCCCGCGGCCATCACGCGCACGATCACCTCGAACGCCTGCGGCTCGGGGACCTCGATCTCCTCGAGCTGGAACGCGTCGACGGGCTCGCCCTCGCGCTCCTGGCGGATGACCCACGCGGCCATCGTCTCCGGCAGCTCGCCGGGCTCGGTTGAGACGTGCGCGATCTGCGACAGGTCGACGGCCATGATGGGGTGCGGTTCCTCTTTCCGGGCGGACGGGACGGCCGCGAATACTACGGTCCCGGCGTGTCCTCGGCGGTGCGGCGGGGCGCTCGGCGCCTGGAGGTGATGTAGCCCGCGCGGATGAACCAGGTCCCGAGCCCGACGATGATCGCGACCGAGATCCCGACATCCGAGCACAGGAACGCCTCGGCGACGAGACGTGCTCGACCATCCAGTCGAAGTTCTGGCCGAAGAAGCCCGACACGAACGTCAGCGGCAGGAAGAACGTCGCGACGATCGTCAGCACCTTCATGATCTCGTTGAGCCGGTTGGACACCGACGAGACGTAGAGATCGAGGGCGTTGGAGAGGCCCTCGCGGACGCTCTCGACCTGCTGCCCGACGAGCGCGACCCGGTCGTAGACGTCGCGCAGGATGTCGTGGGCACCCTCGTCGTGAAAGCCGGGCAACTGGTCGAGCAGATCGCGGTGGCCGGCGAGCACGTCGCGCTGGGGTTCGACGACCTGCCGGATGCGCACGAGTGCGTGCTTGAGGTCGAGCAGGCGCAGCCGGACCTCGGGCCGCGGCGAGTCGAGCAGCGCGTCCTCGATCGCGTCGACCTCCTCGTCCACGGCTCTGCAGCGCGGGCGCGAAGCTCGAGACGAGCGCGTCGAGCACCCGGTAGAGCGCCTCCTCGGCCGTGTCGATGTCGGCGAGGCTGACGCGTCGCCGCGCGTCGACGAGCGTGCCGCCGACGTCGTGGCGGCGAACCGTCATGATCGCCCGCGCCGTGATGTGGAAGTGCACCTCGACGGGCACCGGGATCGCGGTCCCGCCGTGCTCTCCGGTGCGGGCGCCGAAGAACACGAGGAGGGCGGAATCGGGATAGTCGTCGAGCTTCGGCCGCTGCCCGAACTCCACCGAGTCGTCGATCGCCAGCGGATGCAGCTCGAGCAGCTCGCCCGCCTCGCGGATCGTCGCCGGCGTCCGGCTGCGCGGAGCGACAGCCAGAAGCGCTCGCCCGTCGCGAGCAGCTCCTGGACATGTCGGCGGTCGAACGAGTCGAGGACCTGCACGACCGCCGACGGTAACGGCGGGTGCGGTCGGGACTAGGCCCTACGCGTGGATGGCGGCCTCGCCCTGAGGCGCGCCGCCTGCATCCCCGGCCTCGACGAGGTCGAGCTCGATGCGCTCGCCGAGCGGGAGCTCGGCGTTGCTGCGGTCGCCGGCCGGCTTGTTGTCGATCAGCAGCCACGCGACGAGCGCTCCGACCAGCGCGAAGCCCGAGCCGATCTTGAGCGCCGTGTTGACCGCGTCGAGGAACGCGGACTGCACGGCCGCTCCGGCCGCCCCGGGGATGCCGGCCCCGCCGCCCGCGAGCGCGTCGACCAGATGGTCGATCTGCTTCCCGCCGGCTGCGGGCAGCGAGTCCTGCAGGTCGGAGCGGCCGATCGTCGTGATCAGCGCGCCCATCACGGCGACGCCGAACGTGCCGCCGACCATCCGGCTCATCGAGAGCACGCCCGACGCGGCGCCGGCCTTGGTGTGGTCGACGGCGTTCATCGCGGCGGTGCTCATCGGCGACATCACGAGGCCCATGCCCATGCCCATCAGGGCGAAGCCGAGCGCGAGGTAGGCGTAGCTCGTGTCCGGCTTCAGGAAGCTCTGGATGAACAGCGAGATCGAGACGATCGTCAGGCCGAGCGACATCAGCGGCCGCGGGCCGACGCGGTCGGCCAGGCGCCCGGCGATCGGGCCCATGAAGATGATCACGACGGTCGAGGGGAGGAAGCGCACGCCGGCCTCGAGCGGGCTGTAGCCGCGCACGTTCTGCATGTAGAGCGCGATGAAGAAGAACATCGCGAGCATCGCGAAGCTGACGATGAACGCGACGATGTTCGCGCCGAGGAACGAGCGCGAGCGGAAGTAGGCGAAGTCGAGCATCGGCGCCTTCACCCGCTGCTCGATCAGGACGAAGCCGACGAGTCCGGCGACGGCGACGACGAAGAGGGCGATGATCTGCGGGGACGACCAGCCCCAGGAGTTGCCCTCGACCAGTCCGAGGACGAGCGCGCCGAGGCCGGCGCTGAGCGCCAGCACGCCGGCGACGTCGACCTTGCGCTCGGCCGTCTCGTCACGCGACTCCTTCGTCGCCCACAGCGTCACCACGACGGCGATCACGGCGATCGGGACGTTGATGACGAAGATCGACTGCCAGGAGACGTTCTCGACGAGGAACCCGCCGACGACCGGCCCGATCGCCAGCGCCATCGCGCTGACGCCGGCCCACGTGCCGATCGCCTTGCCGCGCTCCTGCGGCGGGAACGCGTTGGTGATGATCGACAGGGTCGCGGGCATCATGAACGCCGCGCCGACGCCCTGGGCCGCGCGGCCGACCACGAGCCACGTCGCGGTCTGCGAGAAGACGATGAAGAGGCTCGACGCGCCGAAGATGGCGACGCCGATGAGGAACCAGCGGCGGCGGCCGAAGATGTCGCCGAGGCGCCCGCCCGTGACGAGCAGCACCGCGAACGTCAGCGTGTACGCGTTGACCGTCCACTCGAGGTTCGACGTGGAGACGCCGAGGTCACGCTGGATCGACGGCAGCGCGACGTTCACGACCGTGTTGTCGAGCATGATCATGAACAGCGCGAAGCACATCGCGCCGAGCGTCCACCAGCGGCGGTTGGCGTCGTGCGGGTCGGGGAGGGCGAAGGCCATGGGGTACGTCCTGTCAGTCGGCGGGTGCGAGGGGGAGTCCGTCCAGCGCGGCGGTGAGGCGGTCGCGCTGGTCGGCGGAGAGGTTCTGGGCGAAGCGTTCGAGGGCGACGAGGCGCAGGCCGTCGATCCGGGCGAGCGCCTCGTGGCCGGCCGCGGTCACGGTGAGGCGCTTGACGCGGCGGTCCTGGTCGTCCTCACGGCGCTCGAGCAGGCCGCGGCGCACGAGCGCGTCGACCGAGCGGCTGGAGTTGGCGAGCGAGCAGCGCAGCGACGTCGAGAGCTGCTTCACCGAGGGCGAGGTCGCGTGCGTGCAGAGCGCGTCGAGCGTCTTGACGTGCGCCATCGAGAGGTCGAGCTCCTCGAGCAGCTCCGCGAGCTCCCCGCCGGCCTCGCGGGCGACGTACTTCCACAGGACGAGCAGCCGGTCGGCGAGCTCGCCGGTGGTGGCGGGGGCGGCGAGTGCTGGAGGCGATGCTTGCATTCGCGGAAGTATTACGCGAGTGCAGCCATCACTCAAGTGTGATTGTCGTCACAGTGCGGCGGGTCGGTGGCCGCGACTTCTGCGGGGGTCGATCAAGCCGGACGTCCCGGCGGTGCTTGAAAACCATCAGACCGCGCCTTCGGCGCGGTCTGTCCTGCCGGGGGGCCGTGCCTAGGGCAGCATCAGGTCGTTCTGCGACGACGGGCGGTGGCGGTCCGACGGCGAGCGTGGTGGGGGCGACGGAGTCGCCGCTGACGCGGACGCGGTAGAGGCCGCGGACGACGGTCGCCTTCAGCGTCGCCGTGTCGTTCGGGTTGATCGGACCGGTCTGCTGGCGGATCCCCGGCACCGTGCCGCCCGGTGCGCCGGCGGACTCGAACGTCACCTGCTGCGAGCTGCCGGTGAGGTTCGTGAAGACCATCGTGATCGGGCCCGCGCCGATCGCGCGCGGCGAGACGCTGATCTTCTCGGGGGTGATCGCCGAGTTCAGCAGGATCGGCGCAGGCGGCCGGAGCACGTTCTTGTGCTTCGTCGTGCCGCAGCCGACCGCACCGGCCGCGAGCGCGCCGGTGAGCGCGATCGCCATGGTCGTGCGCCGTGTGATCTGCATTGCTCCTCCGTGCGGCGCATCCGGCGCCGCGCAGCGGACCCTACCCGAGCGGGCGGCGCTTGCGGAAGGGCATCGCTGAACTTACCCGCTACGTCGTCGAGTGCGGCTTCGGCGTGGGCGTCGGCCAGTGCTTCCTGGAGCCGGTCCCAGGCCGCGCGCTCGGTCGCCTCGTACTCGGCGCCGGAGAGGTCACGCAGCTCGTCGGCATACCGCTGCCACGCGTCACGCGTGCGCTCGACGATGACCGGGTCCTGCGGTGCAGCGATGCTCATGGCGTACCTCCCTCTTCGATACGCGCACAATACTCCGGCCGGCGGCGGGCTCGCGGCAGCTTGGCGCAACGCGTCGTGCACGCCGTCCGGGGACGCTCGTAGACCACCGGTCATGGACACCGCGACGCCGCTGCGCACTGCCGAGTTCCTCGTCGTCGACACGGAGACCAACGGCCTGGGCGGCGACGCGTGCGAGCTCACCGAGGTCGGCGCCGTGCTCGTCGGCGGCGGCGAGCTGCACGAGCGCTGGGAGACGCTCGTCGAGACGCGCCGCCCGCTCTCGAGGGGCATCCAGCGCTTCACCGGAATCACGCAGGAGATGGTCGACCAGGCGCCGCCGGCCGAGGCGACGCTGCCGGAGCTCGGCGAGCTGCTGCGCGGCCGCGTGCTCGTCGCGCACAGCGCGGCGTTCGACCGCCGCGTGCTCGCGCAGGCGTTCGAGCGCGCCGGGCTCGAGCTGGCCGGACCCGCCGGCGCTGTGCACGGTCGCGCTGGCGCGCCGGCTGCACCCGCTCGCCCGCCAGCGCAAGCTCGCGCCGCTCGCCGGCATCGCTGGGCATCGAGCTGGAGGTCGCGCACCGCGCGCTCGCCGACGCGGAGACCTGCGCGCGCGTCTTCTGCGCGCTCTTCCCGCGCCTGTGCGCGAGCGCCCCGACGCTCGGCGACGCGCTCGCGCTGCTCGGGCCGAAGCGGCCGGCGCGGCGGCGCTCCGGGCGCGACCGACGGCGGCGCGCTGCCGCGCGGGGCGCGGCGGCGGCTGCCCGACATGGGCGGCGTGCGCGACGCGCCCGGCGTCTACGTCGTGCGCAACGAGGTCGGCCAGCCGCTCTACGTCGGCAAGTCCGTCCGCGTGCGCACGCGCGTGCGCTCGCACTTCGCGCCGTCGTCGCCATCGACCGCGTGGACGGCGCGCGCCGAGACCGTCGAGCACCTGCCGACGCTGACCGACCTCGGTGCGCTGCTGCTCGAGCACCGCACCGTGCGGCGGCTGCGCCCGCCGGGGAACGCGAAGCTCAAGCACTCCGACGACTGGGTCTGGGTGCGCTGCCGGCTCGACATCGCCTTCCCGATCCTCGAGGTCGGTCCGGCGCCGGCGCCCGCGCCCGCGGTCAACGTCGGCCCGCTGCGCGGGCGCGCCACCGCGGCCGAGCTCGTCGAGCAGCTCGTCTCGCTGTTCGGGCTGCGGCACTGCGGGCGGCGCCTGCCGCGGCGCGACCACCCGTCGGCCTACGGCGAGATGGGTCGCTGCCTGTCGCCGTGTCTCGGCGACCTGGACCCGAATCTCTACCGCCGCCGGCTCGACGCGGCGCTCGGGGTGCTCGAGCGGGCCGGGCGACGGCGCGCGGCGGCTGCTCGCGCACGTCGACGGTCTCGTCGACGAGGCCTCGGCCGCACAGCGCTACGAACGCGCCGCGTGGCTGCGGCGGCGGCGGGAGCGCCTCGCGGTGCTGCTGGACGCGCGCGGGCCGGGGCGTCGGCGACGCGGACCGCCCGCGGCTCGTGCTCGACGAGACGCCGGAGGGCGGGGCGTTCGAGGCCTTCTGGCTCGTGCGCGGCGGCGTCGCGGACTGGGGCGCGCTCGGCGACGACGTCGACGAGATCGCTCGAGCGGACCGCGGCGGCGCTGCGCTCGCCCGGGCCGGCGGACGGCGACGAGCTCGACGAGGCGCGGCTCGTGAGCGCATGGGCCGCAGCCAACGACGCGCCGGTGCTCGAGCTCGAGGGCGGCGTGACCGGCGCGCGGCTCGCGCGGTTCCTGCGCGGCGCCGGCGTCGACCTGGGCGCCGCGGCGCCGCGGACGGCGCTCGCGGCCTGATCGGTGCGGATCGTGCCCGCCATGCGGGCAACATGCGCATCGAGGCTGCGACGGCGGCTCAGGTGAACGGGAGCGCGACGACCGTCGCGGTGACGCCGTCGTCGCCGGCGAGCGCCAGCTCGGTGCCCGGCTCCGCCTCGCGGCGCACGAGCGCGAGCCCGATCGGGCCGAGCGTGGGGGAGACGACGCTGCTCGTGAGCGTCCCGACCTCGCGCTCGCCGAGACGCAGTGCCACCCCCGGTCCCGCGGGGCCGGAGAGCCGCAGCCCGCGCAGGTGGCGGTTCGGCTTGCCCTTGTAGAAGAGCCGCGCGACCGTCTCCTGGCCGACGTAACAGCCCTTCGTGAAGCTCACCGCGCGGTCGTTGAGCCCGGCCTCCTGGGGGATCACCGAGTCGTCGATGTCGACCCCGTAGCGCGGTCGGCCGGACTCGACGCGCAGCACCTCGGCGTCGGCCTCGGTGATCGTCCGCGGCGCCCGCCTCGACGAGCGCGGCATGGACGCGGCGCCGTGTCGCCCGCCGCGCAGAGCACGTCCACGCCCAGGTCCGTCGCGATCGCGCGGACCGGCGCGCCCGCGATCTCGTGCGGCGACGTGCGCGTGTTCCTCGGCAGGCAGTCGCCGGGAGCCCCGCGAGCTCGCGGCTGCCGGGGCCGAGCAGCGACAGCAGGCCGGTCTCGAGCGTGCGCTTGTGGAGCTCCGCGTCGTAGCCGACGAGCCCATGACGGATCGCGTCGAACACCGGCTGGAGCGCGGGCCGCTCCATGTCGAGCAGCAGCTCGTCGCCGGTGTCGAGGATCCGCAGGTCGCCGAGCATCTTCCCCTTGGGCGTCAGCACCGCGGCCAGCACGCCGTGCCCCGGCTCGAGCGTCTCGACCTCGTTCGTGACGATCCCGTTCAGCGCCGCGCGCGCCTCGCCGCCGCTGATCGCGAGCCGGCCGCCGTGGTCACTGCGGTCGAGGATTCCGGCGGGCGCGTCCATGCACCGAGGATACCCGCCGCGGGCAGGGATATTCGGCCGGGCGCGTTCAAGGTTTCGGTGTGCCATAATCCATTCTGTGGAGCAGCTGGCGCAGCGTCCGTCACCCGCCGTCGAGGACTACGCGAAGGCGATCTACGCGCTCGAGCGCCGACGCCGCGACGGCCAGGTCACGACCAACGCGCTCGCCGAGCGGCTCGGCGTCACGCCGGCGTCGGCGTCGGGGATGGTCCGCCGGCTCGCCGAGCTGGGCTTCGTCACGCACGAGCCCTACCACGGCGTCGCGCTGACCGACGATGGACGGCGCGTGGCGCTCGAGGTGCTGCGCCACCACCGCCTGCTCGAGCTGCTGCTGACCGAGCTCGGCGTCCCGTGGGACCGCGTCCACGACGAGGCCGAGGTGCTCGAGCACCACATCTCCGAGGAGCTCGAGGAGCTGATCGCGGCGCGCCTCGGGCAACCCGACCCACGATCCGCACGGCGACCCGATCCCCGAGCGCCGACCTGACGATCGACGAGGGCCACACCGAGGCGCTCGATGCCGCTGGAGGTCGGCGCGTGCGGGTGCTTCGTCCGCGTCTCCGACGCCGACCCCGAGATGCTGCGGTACCTCGCCGAGCGCGGGATCGCGCCCGGGGACGACCTCGAGGTGGTCGAGCGCCAGCCGTTCGGCGGCCCGCGTGTTCGCGCGCTTCGGCGACGAGACGCACGTGCTCGGCGGCGCGCTCGCGCGCGCGATGCGCGTCGAGGTGGCCGCGTGAACGCCCCGCTGCGCGAAGCGGACCCGGCGGTCGCGGATCCGCGGCTGCATCGCGCAAGCATCCCGGCGGGCCTGGACCCCGAGACCGCCGCGCACGCCGGGCCGAGCGACCTGGAGCGCCTCAAGGCGCGTGGGCGCTGGCGCACCACGGTCGCCGTCATGGGCCCCGCGTTCGTCGCGTGCATCGCCTACCTGGACCCGGGCAACTTCGCGACGAACATCGCCGGCGGCGCCACCTACGGCTACATGCTGCTGTGGGTCGCTGCTCGCGGCGAACCTGATGGCGATGCTGATCCAGAACCTGTCGGCGAAGATCGGCATCGCGACCGGCAGCAACCTGCCGGAGCTGTGCCGCGGCACTTCTCGCGCAACGTCACGCGCGGCCTCTGGGTGCAGGCGGAGATCGTCGCGATGGCCACCGACCTCGCCGAGTTCGTCGGCGCCGCGATCGCGCTCAACCTGCTCTTCGGGATCCCGCTCTTCGCCGCCGGGCTGATCACCGCCGTCGTCGTCGTTCGGCGTGCTCGCGCTCCAGCGCCGCGGCTACCGGCGCTTCGAGGTCGCGATCGCGTTCCTGCTCGGCATCATCCTGCTCGGCTTCCTGTACGACACGCTGAAGATCGGCTTCGTCCCCGGTGAGGCCGCAGGCGGCTTCATCCCGAGCTTCGACGGCGGCGACAGCGTGCTGCTGGCCGCCGGCATCCTCGGCGCGACCGTCATGCCGCACGTGATCTACCTGCACTCGGCGCTCACGCAGGACCGCATCAGGCCCCGCAACGACGACGAGAAGCGGGCGCTGCTGCGCTTTCAGCGCCTCGACGTGACGATCGCGATGGGGATCGCCGGCCTCGTCAACATGTCGATGCTGATCATCGCCGCGTCGCTGTTCTTCGACTCCCCGCTGAACGGGGTCGACACGATCGAGGGCGCCTACCACGGGTTCGACCAGCTCGTCGGACCGCAGGCGGCGCTGGCCTTCGCGCTCGCGCTGCTGGCGTCCGGGCTCGCCTCGTCGAGCGTCGGCACCTACGCCGGCCAGGTCGTGATGCAGGGCTTCATCGGGCGTCAGATCCCGCTCACGCTGCGCCGCGCTGATCACGATGGCGCCCGCGCTGATCGTGCTCGCGATCGGCGTGAACCCGACCGACGCCCTCGTGATGAGCCAGGTCGTGCTGTCGTTCGGGATCCCGTTCGCGCTCGTCCCGCTGATCCTCCTGACGCGGCGCCCCGACGTGATGGGCGCGCTCGTCAACCAGCGGCTCACGACGGTCACCGGCGTGGGTGGTCGCGGGCCTGATCATCTCGCTGAACCTGTTCCTGCTGTTCCAGATCATCGTGGGCTGAGCGGGCCAAGTACCCTCCGGCCGATGGGACTCGCCGACACCTTCCAGCAGGTCCTCGACTCGCTGCCCGACGACTGGACGGACATCGAGCTCGACCTGCGGATCTTCGACGAGGCGCGCTACATCGAGGCCGCGACGTTCCTCGTCACCTGCAACGCGCAGCCCTACTCCGAGCACGACTGGCACTGGCGGATCCTCTGCGCCCACCGCTTCGGCCACGCCGCCGCGGCGCCGGCGGTCCACCGCTCGCTGCTGTTCCTGGACGAGGCCGGCATCGCCGGGGAGGTCGCGGTGCGCGAGGTGCGCTCCGGCCGCGCCCCGGTGTTCAACGAGTGGGGGCGGCCGGAGTCGGTGCGCGAGGAGTTCCGCAAGCTCCATCACCAGTAGCCGTGGCCCGCGTCGTCGCGCTGGTGCCCGACCTGCTGTTCGGCTCGAAGATCCATGCGGCGCTGACCGCCGCGGGACACGAGGTGGTGCTCACCGGGGACGAGCAGGAGGCCCGCGCGCAGGCGCCGGGGGCCGACGTGCTCGTCGTCGACCTGGCGTCCGGCACGATCGACGGCGCAACGCTCGTCGCGTCGATGCGCGAGGGCGGCGAGCTGGCGCTTGACCAGGACGCTGGCGTTCTACAGCCACGTCGACGTCGACGTGCGCGAGCGGGCCGTCGGCGCAGGATTCGACCTCGTGGTCCCGCGGTCGCGGATGAACCGCGAGGGTGCCGAGCTCGTCACCCGGCTCGCGGCCGGCGACTCAGCCGCCGGCTGAGCGCGAGACGCCGGTCGCGAACAGCCGCGCGACGTCGGGCGGCGTGCGCACGATCCCGAACCGCTGCTCCCACGCGGCCCAGGTGCGCAGCGTCGGCGGGTCCAGCTCGCCGAACGGCCGGCCCGGCGCGGTGAATGCGGGCGTGACGGCGGCGAGCTCGCGCGCCGCGGCGGCGCGGTCGACCCCGGGGGCGGCGGTCGTCAGCGCGGAGAGCGCGGCGGCCGGGCTCCTGCGCGGCCGCCTGGTAGCCGCGGCGCAGCGCGGCCACGGTCCCGCGCGATCGTCGCCCGCCGCTCGCGCAGCGTCTTCGGGGTCGTGACGAGCACCAGCTCGGGGTAGGACGGCGCGCCGAAGTCGTCGACGCGGAAGACGTGGGTCTGAGGCCGGCGGCGGCTCAGCGCGACGCCCTCGGCGTTCCAGAAGCCCGTCGCCGCGGACACGCGGCCGGAGAGCAGCGCCGGCACGGCCTGGAAGCCGATCGTGACCTTGTGCACGCGCGCCGGGTCCCCGCCGTCGCCGCGCACGATCGACGCGAGCACGGCGTCGTCGCTCGGGAGCCCGCTGACGCCCGCGCGTTGCCCGGCGAGATCGCGCGGGCGGCTGACGTCCGGCGCCGCGAGCACCGCGGCGAGCGGGCGCTGGACCAGCGCCATCACCCCGACGAGCGAGCCGGGGCTGCGCTCGTCCGCGATCGCGAGGTCGTGGATGTCGATGTAGGCCATGTCGGCGCGGCCCGCGCGCAGCAGCTTCACCGAATCGGTCGAGCTGCGAGGGCGCGACCACACGCAGGCGCACGCCCGCCGTCCTGTCGTACCCGCGCGACGTCGCCAGATACGTGCCCGCATGCACCGCGTTCGGCGCGAAGTCCAGCACGAGCGTCGCGGGCGCAGGCTCGGCGGCGGTGCCCGAGCCGGAGTCGGAACCGCCGCATCCCGCAAGCGCGCATGCGCCGACGAGCAGGACCAGCGCCGCAAGACGCGAAGGGAACGAGGTCATCCGGGGCCGGAGCATAGGAACACGCGCCGCCGCCCCGATCCACGTACCCAGGAAAGGAAGGACCCCGTGGAACAGAAGGGTGCTCGCGCATATGTCGCAGAGCTCGTGGGCACGTTCGTGCTCGTCCTCTTCATCTGCCTCGTCGTGTCGCTGTCCTCGAAGGCGGCGCTCGGCTTCACCGACTGGGCCGTCATCGGCCTCGTCCACGCGTTCACGCTCGCGCTGCTGGTCGCGGCGATGGCCGGCGTCAGCGGCGCGCATTTCAATCCCGCGGTCACGCTCGCGCTGACCGCCACGCGCAAGTTCCGCGGCGCCGACGCCGCGGTCTACATCCTCATGCAGCTCGCCGGCGCGACGCTCGCGGCGCTCGTCGCCAAGGGCCTCCTGCTCGACGAGGGCCGTCCCGTCAACTGGGGCGCCACGCTCGTCAACAAGGCGTTCTTCCAGAGCGACTGGTCGGGCTTCTGGGCCGAGGGCCTGGGCACGTTCCTGCTGATGGCCACGATCACCGGCACCGCCGTGATCGCCAAGAACAAGAGCGACATCACGCCGTGGCTGATCGGCGGGGCGCTGGGCGTCGCCGTCATGTGCATGGGCCCGATGACCGGTGCGGGCATGAACCCCGCGCGCGCGTTCGGCCCGCTGCTCGTCGCCGGCCAGCTCGGTGACAACTTCGGCACGTTCATCTTCGTCTACACGCTCGGGCCGATCGTCGGCGCGGTGGTCGGCGCCGGGCTGCTCGAGTGGCTCTACACGGGCGACCTCGAAGAGACGGGCATGACGCCCGCCCGCGAGGACGACCTGCTGATCGAGCTGGACGACGGGGGCCTGGACGCTCCTCGCTGACTCCGGATGACATCCGGCCCCCGGCCCAGCGCCGGGGGCCTCGCGGCGGCGCACCGGTAGGCTCCGGCTGACCGATGCGCCGCCGTGTCACGTTCTCCAGGAACTTCACGCTGTCGCTGTCGCGGCGGTGTCAGTGCTACTGCAAGTACTGCTCGTTCGCGACGCACAAGGCGCACCTGTATTCGCCCCGGGAGGTCGAGGAACAGCTCGACCTGGCGCTGCGCCGCCGGGCGAAGGAGCTGCTCGTGCTCACCGGCGAGCGCCCCGAGGTCGACCCCGTCGTCGCCGCGCGCCTGCGCGAGTACGGCCACGAGGACTTCACGTCCTACGTCGTCTGGGCCTGCGAGCGGGCGCTCGAGCGCGGGCTGCTGCCGCACACGAACCTCGGCGTCCTGAGCCATGAGGACCTCGCGCGGCTGCGCGAGGTCACGGCGTCGCAGGGGCTGATGCTCGAGTCGGTCAGCGAGCGGCTGATGCAGACCGTCCACGCCGGCTCGCCGACGAAGCATCCGGCCCGGCGGCTCGAGACGATCCGCGCGGCCGGCGAGCTGAAGATCCCGTTCACGAGCGGCATCCTCGTCGGGATCGGCGAGACCGAGGACGAGCGCGTCGCCTCGCTCGAGGCGCTCGCCGACGTTCACGCCGAGTACGGCCACCTGCAGGAGGTGATCCTCCAGAACTTCGTCCCGCACGAGCGCTACTACGGCCGCGAGCCCGCGCAGATCGCCGACGACAGCGCCCGCCGCTACTGGGAGACGGGGATCGGGGACGGGCGCGCGAGCTTCCGCTTCCGGACTGGGCGTGCGAGGTCACGATCGAGGACATGAAGCGCCTGATCGGCGAGGCCCGGCGGCTGATGCCGGACGTCGGCATCCAGGTGCCGCCGAACCTCGCCGAGTGGTGGCCGGAGCTCGTCGCCGCGGGCGCGACCGATCTCGGCGGCCTGTCCGCCAACGGGGACCACATCTCGCCCGAGCACCCGTTCCCGTCGCCGACGCAGGTCCGCAGGCGCCTGCACGCGGACGGCGTCGCGCTGACCGAGCGGTTGTGCGTCTACCCGCAGTACCTCGACGGCGAGTGGGTCGCCCAGAGCGTGCTCGACACGGTGCGCCAGCGGTACTGGAGCTTCATCCCGCGGCGCGGCTCCGGGCGCCAGGAGGCGCCGTTCGCGATCGAGGCCGGGCTCGTCGGCCCGGCGATCGAGCGGGCGCGGCACGGCGAGCCGCTCACCGCGCAGGAGCTGACGGCGATGTTCGCCGAGACCCGGCCCGAGGCGATCGAGGCGATGCGCGTGGCGGCCGACGAGCTGCGCGCCGACCTCGCGGGCGACACGGTCACGTTCGTCGTCAACCGCAACATCAACGTCTCGAACATCTGCACCGTCGGCTGCGCGTTCTGCGGCTTCGGCCAGGGCCGCCGCTCGCCCGAGGCCTACGAGCACTCCGAGCAGGACTTCCGCGAGCGCGTCGCGCAGGCCGTCGCCTACGGCGCGAGCGAGCTCTGCATCCAGTCGGGGATCCACCCGGACTGGCGCGCTCGACGACTACCTGCACTGGCTGCGCGTCGCCAAGGACGAGGGCGCCGCTCACGGCCGCGACCTGCACCTGCACGCGTACTCGCCGATGGAGATCGCGCACATGTGCGACATCTCGGGGCTGGCGCCCGCGGAGGTCTTCGCGCAGCTCGCGGAGGCGGGCCTCGGCTCGACGCCGGGGAC
Source organism: uncultured Actinomycetes bacterium (assembly GCA_963721255.1). Lineage (GTDB taxonomy): Bacteria > Actinomycetota > Thermoleophilia > Solirubrobacterales > Solirubrobacteraceae > F1-60-MAGs163. Next base: position 38,553 of record CAVRIM010000016.1, on the reverse strand, counting down.
CGCGGCCGAGGTGCTGCACGACGGCGTGCGCGAGCGGATCAGCCCGAACAAGCTGCCGGTCGCGCGCTGGGTGGAGATCATCGAGGCCGGGCACCGCGCCGGGGTCCCGAGCACCAGCACCGTGATGTTCGGCCACATCGAGGAACCGTGGGAGCTCGCGGAGCACATGCGCGTGATCCGCGCGGTTCAGCAGCGGACCGGCGGCATCACCGAGTTCGTGCCGCTGTCGTTCATCCCGTTCCACACGCTGCTCGGGCGCACGCACGGGATCGAGGAGATCTCCCGCGCGGAGAACCTCAAGCACACCGCCGTCTTCCGGCTCGCGCTCGGCCGCTCGATCGTCAATCTGCAGGCGAGCTGGGTCAAGATGGGGCTCGATGCCGCGACCGAGGCGCTCAGCTGGGGCGTCAACGACCTTGGAGGAACATTGATGGAGGAGAGCATCAGCCGGCTCGCCGGGAGCTACCACGGCGTCCGACTGGACCCGCCGGATCTCGCTGCCGCCGCGCACCGCGCCGGCCGCCCGGCCGCGGAGCGCTCGACGCTCTACGCGATCCGTGAGCGCTACCCCGTCGGCGTGCTGCCGGAATCCCCGCTCGATCAGGTCGCCGTCGGCGACGGCGCACTCGCCGAGGTCGCTGACGCGCGTCATTGCTCGACGGTCGTCCGTGAACCCGACAAGGGAGTCTCCGATGACACCCGGCGAGGCGATCACCGCCGAGGGCCTCACGAACCTGAAGGCCGAGATCGCCGATCTCGAAGGCCCGGTCCGCGCGGCGCTGGCCGTGAAGATCAAGGCCGCCCGCGAGGAGGGAGACCTCAGCGAGAACGCCGAGTACCACGCGCTCAAGGAGGAGCAGGGTCACCTCGAGACGAAGATCCTGCGACTGACCGAGCGGCTGCGCAACGCCGTCGTCGTCGAGCACACGGAGGACGCGACGGTCGTCACGTTCGGCAGCACGGTGCGCGTCACCGACCTCGAGTCCGGCCGCGAGCAGAAGTTCACCCTCGTCGGGCCGACGGAGGCGGACCTGAGGAACGGGAAGCTCTCCTCCGAGTCCCCGGTCGCGCAGGCGCTCATGGGCGCCGCGCCCGGCGACGTCGTGAAGGTCGAGACGCCGCGCGGCGACCGTGAGTGGCGCGTCGACGGCCTCGGCGACGCCTGAGCCGCCGACTCGTCGATGACACGGGCCCCGCTGCTGATCGTCGCGCTGATGTTCGCCGGCGTGATCGCGTCGGTGGTCGTGGTCAACGGGCGGGCCGGCGCGGACCCGTCGGGCAAGGACGCGATGGTGCCCGCGCTCGCGGTCGTCGTCGCCGGCGTGCTGCTGATCCTGGTGGTGCAGGCGCGCGCCCGCCGGCGTGCGCGCACGGCCGACCTGGAGTCGGCGCAGGCGCGCGCCGCGACCGCGCCTGCCCGAGCTCGCCGACGCGGGCGCCGCGACGCCCGAGGAGGTGCAGGCGGCGCTCGCGATCACGCCTGACGGCGCGCGGGATCTGGAGGCGCGGCGCGCGATGTGGAGCGTGGCCGACCGCTCCTCGCGCGGCGCAGCGATCGCCGCGCTGCTCGTGGTCGTGCTGATGCCGGCGGCGATCATCACGCAGAACCCGAAGGTGATCGTGCTCGCGGCGGTCCCGATCGTGCTCTTCGCGCTGTATTCCGCGGCGCAGACGATCCGTCCCGGCGGCCGGCTCGACCAGGCCTACGCGAGCGCCGACGAGGTGATGCGGCCACTCGGCCTGACGGGTGTCGAGCGCCCGCAGTGGGTGGTCATCCCGTACGCGACCGGGGACCTGCACTCCACGGTCATCGGCCCGACCGTCCTCGGCGGCCGCCGGCACGGCCGCGAGGTCGAGGTGACGCTCCAGGGCGGTCACTCGCAGGTCGCCGTGGGATGCGACGTTCCCGCGTTCACGCTGGAAGGCCGCGACGGGGTGCTGCGCCCCGGGGACGGCGCGCCGCCGCAGGTTCGCGGCGCCGTCGGCACGCTCGCGCCGGCGCCGGTCTGGAACGGCGCGCGGGTCGAGGCCGGGGACGGGCGGATCCTGATCTCGCGCAGGCGCGCGGGACCCGAACGGTGGGCGCACGACCTGTGGCTCGCGGAGCGGCTGGCGGGCGCGGTCGCCGGATAGCATCGCCGGCCCCGACACAGGAGGAGCACATGGCGGAGTACACCGTCGCCAAGATCGATGACATCGAGGCGATCTACGGGGGCGGCTTCAAGCGCGCCCGCTCGGCGCTCGGCATCACGTCGTTCGGCATGCAGGTCATGGACCTGCCGCCCGGTTTCGAGGGCTACCCCGAGCACGACCACAGCTCCGACGGCCAGGAGGAGGTCTACGCGACGCTGCGCGGCGGCGGCGAGATCGAGATCGACGGCGAGCGTCATCCACTCGACTCGGGTCACCTCGCGAGCGTGAAGGCCGGCACCAAGCGCAAGATCTACCCGGGCCCCGAGGGCATCCGCCTGCTGATCATCGGCGGCACGCCCGGCGCGGCGTACGAGAAGCTCGACTTCACCGAGGTCGGGGCGCCCGATCCCTCGCTGGCCTAGGCGAACAGGTCCTCGGCACGCGGGCGCAGCAGCGCCTGCGCGCCGGGGCCGTCGTCCGCGTGTGACGAACCGGTCCAGCCCGCGCAGCAGCACCGCGGGCACGCGGTCGTCCTTGCCGCGCACGAGGTCGGCGGCGCCGGCGGCCTGCGTCGGCGACGGCGATCCAGGTGGCGCGCAGCTCGCGCCCGTCGGCGTCGCGGCGCCCGCGCCAGTCCTCGAGTGGGCTGAGCCCGGCGAGGCCGATCGCGACCTCGGTCTGGCCGTGACGCCAGGCGCGGCCGAACGAGTCGGAGATGACGATCGCGGGGCGGGCGCCGGGCGTGGCCGGGGCGATCGCGGCGCGCAGCGCGCGGGCGCTCGCGTCGGGATCGGCGGGGAGCGTGATCAGCCGGTCCTCGGCGCCCGCGTTCGACGCGTCGACGCCGGCGTTCGCGCACACGAACCCGTGGCGCGTGCGGCAGATCAGCACGCCCGGGCCGACGCGCACGAGCTCGGCGGTCTGGTCGAGCACGACCTGCACGGCGCGCGGGTCCTTGCCGTGCTCGTCGGCGATGAAGCGGGCGCGCGCGGTCGGCGCTGACGTCCGCGAGATCGACGATCGCGCCCTCCGCCTTCGACACGACCTTGTGCGCGATCACGAGGACGTCTCCGGGCTCGAGGCCGCCCGCGCGCTGGGCCGCCGCCGAGATCAGCGCCGCCAGGTCGTCGCCCGGGGCGACCTCCGGGATCCCCTGCGAGCGGGACGGCCCGCAGCGCCGTCATCCCCGGCGCACGCGGCTGAGCGCGTCGCGCGTGTAGACGGCGGTGCGCCGGGGCGAGTCGGCGAGCGCCTCGGCGCAGCGCGTCGAGATCCTCGGGCGTGTCGACGTCGAGCATCAGCGAGGCGATCTCGGCGATCCGCACGGTCGCCCCGGCCTCCTGTGCGAGCCGCTCGTGGCGCGCACGGCTGTCCGTCGCCGAAGCTCGGCTCGATCACGTCCGGGGGCGTCAGCAGCAGCGCGTTCGTCCCGGTGCCGTGGCGGTCGGGCACGATCACGACCTCCGGCCCGTCGGACAGCATGCGGACGAGCTCGTCGATCTCGGCGGCCTGGACCGCGCGGGGCGTCGCCCGGCGAGCAGCAGCACGTGGAATGCGCCCTCGCCGAGGGCCCATTCGATCCCGCGCTGCGCCGCCTCGTTGTGCCCGTCGGTGGGGGAGTCCGCGACCACCTGCGCGCCGTAGGTGCGGGCCGAGCACCTCGGCGTTGGGCTCACCGGTGACGACGACGACGTCGTCGACGTTGGAGGCGAGCTTCAGCGTCTCGAGCACGTCGGTGAGCATCCCCGTGGCGAGCGCGACGCGGTCGGACGAGCGCAGGCCGCCGTCGCCGAGGCGCCGCTTGGCGATCTCGAAGCGCTTGACCGGCAGGACGACGACGACGCTCAACGTCGAGAATCCCTTCATCGCTTCATGATGACTGCTCGATGGCGCCGGCAAGGTCGAGCGCCGCGGCGGCCACCCGCCGGCGCCCGCCGGCGTCCGCCATCAGCGTGTCCGCGATCTCCACGCGCACGCCGCCGACGCCCTGCGCCTCGTCGGCGAGCAGCCCGTCGAGGACCGGGGCGTAGGCGCGCGCGATGCCCGCCGCGCCGACCGGCAGCCCCGCGTGCGCCATGAAGGCGGCGGTCGGGCCCTTCAGCACCGCGCCGCCGACGATCGGGGAGACGGCGACGACCGGCGCGGGCGCGGCGCGCAGCGCCTCGGTCATCCCGGGCAGCGCGAGGATCGGGCCGATCGAGATCACCGGGTTCGACGGGCCGATCACGATCGCGCGGGCGCCGGCGATCGCCTCGAGCACCGCGGCCGTCGGCTGCGCCGCGTCGATCCCGTCGAACGCGACGCCGTCGACCGGTCCCTCCGCGCGCTCGCGGATCAGGAACTCCTGCAGGCCGGTCCAGCTCCCGCGCGCGAGCACGCGCGTGCGCACCGGCTCGTCGCACATCGGCAGCACGCGGGCACGGACCCCGATCGCCGCGGTCAGCGCCGCATGCGCCTCGCGTCGCGCTCTCGCCCGCCGCCAGGCGCCGCCCGCGCTCGAGGCACCAGGCGAGGTCGCGGTCGCCGAGCGCGAACCACGTGTCCGGAGCGTCCAGCTCGCGGAGCAGCTCCATCGCGGCGAAGGTGTCGCCCTGCAAGGCCCCAGCCGCGCTCGTCGATCCGGTCGGCGAGCCAGAACGAGACGAGGTCCGGGTCAGGGGAGACGGCGGCGCCGTGCACCTCGACGTCGTCGCCGGTGTTCACGACCACGGCCAGGTCGTCGCCGACGAGGTCGAGCATCCCGCGGGCGAGCTTCGCGCCGCCGGTCCCGCCGGCCAGGACGACGACCGGCGCGGCCATCAGACCCCGGTGATGCGGATGCCGGCGTGCGTCTTGTGCTTGATGTTCAGCGAGATCAGCAGCGCCGTCAGCGACTCGGTCACGCGCGAGAGCTCGAGCCGTCCCGCGTCGATCGGCCGCAGGCCCTCGATCAGGCCGATCAGCTCGATCGCCGCGGTCTTCGGGTCGCGGCGGTCGCCGCAGACGAGCACGTCCTCGCCGAGCGTCGTGGCCCAGGTCGGCGAGCGACGCGGCGCTGACCGTGTGCAGCGCGCTGACGACGTCCACGCCCTCGGGCACGAGCTCCGCGGCCTGCTGGGCGGCGGAGCCCTGCCAGACGCCGACCATGCGGGTCGGCTTGCCGCCGACCGCGCGTCGCGAGCGGGACCGTCGCGTCGATCACGAGCGTGCCGGGCTTCAGGCTCTCCGCGATCGACTTGTAGGTGGCGGCGGCGCCCGCGAACGGGACCGACATGACGACGACGGGCGCCGCCGCGGCGGCCGCGGCGTTGTCCCGTCCCTCGACCTGCGCGTCCGGCACGGCGGCGCGCACGCGCTCGGCTGCCTCCGCTGCGCGGCCCGCGTCACGCGAGCCGATCACGACCGGAACGCCGGCGCGCGCCCAGCGCACCGCGAGGCCGTAGCCGAGGTCGCCGGTGGCACCGAGGATCGAGACGGGGTCGTGCATGCGGCGGCGGAGTATAGGTTTCAGCGCATGCGACTCGAGGGACGGACGGCGCTGGTCACCGGCGGCGCAAGCGGCATCGGCGCGGCCACGGCGCGGCGGCTGGCGGCGGAGGGCGCCCACGTGATCGTGGGCGACCTGGACCTCGACGGCGCCGGCGAGGTCGTCGCCGAGATCGACGGCACCGCGATCGAGCTCGACGTCGCCGACGTGGCCTCGGCGCACGCCGCGATCGCGCAGGCGATGTCCGACGTGGCGCCGATCGACATCCTCGTCAACAACGCCGGCACCGACCGCTTCGCGTTCTTCGTGAACACCGACGAGGAGCTGTGGGACTTCGTCCTCGGCGTCAACCTCAAGGGCGTGCTCAACTGCACGCACGCCGTCCTGCCGTCGATGCACGAGCGCGGCGGCGGCGCGATCGTCAACGTGGCGAGCGAGGCGGGCCGCGTCGGCTCGCAGGGCTCGGTCACCTACTCCGCCGCGAAGGCCGGCGTGATCGGCTTCACCAAGGCGATCGCGCGCGAGTCGGCGCGCTACGGCGTGCGCAGCAACGCGGTCGCTCCCGGCCCGATCGAGACGCCGCTGCTGAACGCGGCGCCCGTGATGCTCGGCGAGCATCGGCGCGCGGCTGAAGCAGGGGATGATCGACAGCACCGTGATGCACCGGTCGGGCGAGCCGGACGAGGTCGCCGCCGCGATCGCGTTCCTCGCCTCCGACGACGCCTCGTACGTCACCGGCCAGACGCTGAACGTCAGCGGCGGCCTCTCGATGTGGTGAGCCCCGGCGCAGCGCTGCCGGCGGCCGTGCGCATTCGCGAGGTCGGCCCGCGCGACGGCTTCCAGAACGAGCCGGAGGTGATCGCGACCGCCGAGAAGGTGCGGCTGGTCGACCTGCTCGCGCAGACGGGGCTGCGCCGGATCGAGGTCACGAGCTTCGTGCGCCCGGACGTGATCCCCCAGCTCTCCGACGGGGCCGCCGTGCTGGCGGCGATCGACGTCCCGGCCGACGTCGCGATCAGCGTCCTGATCCCCAACGCCAAGGGGCTCGACACGGCGCTCGCGCTGCTGGACGCCCACACCGGCGAGCGGCGCGCGTTCGACGAGGTCAACGTCTTCCTCTCGGCGAGCGAGTCGCACAACCGCGCGAACGTGAACCGCTCGGTCGAGGAGTCGCTGACCGGGCTCGAGGCCGTGCTGCCGCGTGCGCGCGAGGCCGGGCTGCGCTGCGAGGGCGTCATCTCCGTCGCGTTCGGCTGCCCGTACGAGGGGCGGGTCGAGCCCGCCCGCGTCTTCGAGATCGCCGAGCGGCTGATCGCGGCCGGCGCGCAGGAGATCGGCTTCGGCGACACGACCGGGATGGCCAACCCGCGGCAGGTCCGCGCGTTCTTCGACGCGGCGCGCGAGCGGCTCGGCGACACGGTCGAGCTGACCGCGCACTTCCACAACACGCGCGGGCAGGGCCTTGCGAACGTGCTCGCCGCGCTCGAGGCCGGCTGCGAGAGCTTCGAGTCCTCGTTCGGCGAGCTCGGCGGCTGCCCGGTCCCGAAGGGCGCCACCGGGCAACATCGCCACCGAGGACCTGGTCTCGATGCTGCACGAGATGGGCATCGAGACCGGGGTGGACCTCGAGCGGCTGCTCGCGGCCGCCCGCGCCGCCCGCGACGTGCTGGGCCGCCCGCTCGGGTCGCACACGCTGGTCGCGGGCCGCGTCGACTGGCACGCGGCTGAGATCTCCTTCCCGACCTCGCATTTTGGTGGGGTTTGGACCCCATGTGAGCGCCCTTGCGCCAGAAACTGCGCCGTTTCTGCGCTGAGAGCAGGAAAACCTCCACTCAAGGAACGCGGTGCTCAGCGGCGAAAGAAGTTCCTCCATGCTCGCGCGATCGGAACCGAGATGCTCGTAACCGGAGCCGCACCCACGACGCCGAAGCGAGTTCTCTCGCGGAGCGCGCGCACTGAGCTTGCCGACATCCTCGCCGAGGGTGCCGTCGAAGCCGGCTTCCAGCCGGTCGTCGAGCTCGCGACGGCGCGCGTGATCGGCTGGGAGGCCCTTGCCCGCGGCCCGCGCGGCAGCGAGCTCGAGCTGCCCGACAAGCTGTTCGCCGCCGCCCGCGCGGCCGGCCGCCTGGAGGAGCTCGACTGGCTCTGCCAGCGCAACGCGCTGCGCGCCGCCCTCGAGGCCGGCGTGACGCGCCCCGAGCATCCTCTTCCTCAACATCGAGCCCGACACCTCGGGCTTCCTGCCGCTCGAGCTGCGCGACCTCTACGCCCGCGCGAGCTCGCAGATGACCGTCTGCGTCGAGGTCACCGAGCGCGCGCTCACGCAGCGCCCCGGCGCGCTGCTCGCGCACGTCGCCGACATGCGCGCCATGGGCGTCGCCGTCGCCCTCGACGACGTCGGCACCGACGCCGACACGCTCGCGATGATGAGCCTGCTGGCGCCCGAGGTCATCAAGCTGGACCTGGCGCTCGTGCAGAACAGCCCGGATGCCGAGATCGCCGAGGTCGTCCACGCGGTCGCCGCACAGGCCGAGCGCTCCGGCGCGACGATCCTCGTCGAGGGCGTCGAGACGCCCGAGCAGGCCCGCGCCGGCTTCGCGCTCGGCGCGAGCCTCGCGCAGGGCTGGCTCTACGGTCGCCGCGAGGTCGAGATCGAGCTGCCCGACGAGGCCGGCGCCCCCGTCGTCTGGCCCGGGCGGCACGCCGACCCGCGTGACCTCGCGCCGTTCGCGCTCGTCGCCGAGCAGCGCACGCCGCGGCTCACGACGCAGCCGCTGCTGCTCGCGATGACCCAGCACCTCGAGGAGCAGGCGCGCGGGCTCGGTCGCACCGCACTGCTCGTCGCCGCCTTCGACCAGGACCGCAGCTTCACGCCGCACCTGCAGAGCCGCTACGCCCAGCTCGGGCGCGACCTCGCCTTCTGCGGCGTCGTCGGACGCTGCGTTCCCTCCGAGCCCGCCCCCGGCGTGCACGGGGGCGAGGTGCTCAGCGGCGACCCGATCAGCCACGAATGGGCGATCGCCGTCGTCGGACCGCACTTCGCGGCCGCGCTCGTCGCGCACGAGCGCCGCGCCGCTCACGCCGGCGACGAGCCCGAGTACGACTACGTGCTCACGTACGACCGCGAGCGCGCAACCGCCGTCGCGGCCGCCCTCACGGCGCGTGTCGCCGCCTAGGACCGACCCACTCACGTAGGGTTCGCCGCCGCGCGGCGATCTGACGCCCGCGCGCTGCATTCGACCCTTGGAGGGGACGACACGTGACGGACATCGCGAAGGTCGGCGTCGTCGGCGCCGGTCTCATGGGACACGGGATCGCCCAGGTCTCGGCCGAGGCCGGCTACGACGTCGTGCTGCTCGACGCCGATGCGGCGGCGCTCGAGCGCGGCCTCGACGTGGTCCGCGGGCAGGTGGCCAAGGCGGTCGAGAAGGGCCGCCGCACGCAGGAGGAGGCCGACGACATCCTCGGCCGGCTGCGCGGCGCGACGACCGTCGGCGAGCTCCAGGACCGCGACATCGTGATCGAGGCGATCGTCGAGAACCTCGAGGCCAAGAACGAGCTGTGGCGTGAGCTCGACGCCGCGGTGCAGCCGTCGTGCGTGTTCGCGACGAACACCTCGTCGCTGCCGGTGATCGACCAGGCGGCCGTCACGAGCCGCCCCGACCGCTTCATCGGCCTGCACTTCTTCAACCCCGTCCAGATGATGAAGCTCGTCGAGGTCGTGCGCACGATCGCCGCGTCGGACGAGGCCGTTCAGCCGCCGGCATCGCCTACGGCGAGCGGATCGGCAAGGTCGCCGTCGAGACCCGTGACCGTGCGGGCTTCCTGGTCAACCGCATCCTCGTCCCGTTCATGCTCGACGCGATTCGCGCGTTCGAGGAGGGCGTCGGCACGATCGAGGCGATCGACGCCGGCTTCCGGCTCGGCGCGGGGCATCCGATGGGTCCGCTGACGCTGAACGACTTCGTCGGGCTCGAGACGCTGTCGCGCGCGGCGGAGGGCATGTACGACGAGTACCGCGACGCCCGCTTCGCCACGCCGCCGCTGCTGCGCAAGATGATCGCCGCCGGCTGGTACGGGAAGAAGACGGGCCTGGGGTTCTACGACTGGTCGGGCGACGAGCCGGTGCCCAACCCGCGGATCGACCTGCTCAGGAGCGTCTGATGACCGATCCGCGGCGCCCTTGCACGACGCGACCGGCGCGCCCACTCCGGCGGCCCGCAGCGCCACCACGAGAAGTCCGAGGAGCAGGGCAAGCTCCCGGTGCGCGAGCGGCTCGCGCTGCTGCTCGACGAGGGCTCCTTCGCCGAGGAGGCGCTGCTCGCCAACTGGGACCAGGACGGCCTGGGCGCCGACGGCGTCGTCACCGGCATCGGCGAGGTCGAGGGGCGCCCGGTCTGCGTGATGGCGAACGATCCGACCGTGAAGGCCGGATCGTGGGGCTGGAAGACCGTCGAGAAGATCATCCGCATCCAGGAGCGCGCGCTCAGCCTGCGGATCCCGATGGTCTACCTCGTCGACTCGGCGGGCGCGCGGATCACCGACCAGGTGCTGATGTTCCCCGGCCGCCGCGGGGCGGGGAAGATCTTCCACAACGAGGTCAAGCTCTCCGGCCTGGTCCCGCAGGTCTGCGTGCTGTTCGGCCCCAGCGCGGCCGGGGGCGCCTACATCCCGGCGTTCTGCGACATCGTGATCATGCGCGACGGCAACGCGTCGATGTACCTCGGCTCGCCGCGGATGGCGGAGATGGTGATCGGCGAGACCGTGACGCTGGAGGAGATGGGCGGCGCGCGGATGCACACCGGCACGTCGGGCTGCGGGCACATGCTCGTGAAGAGCGACGCCGAGGGGATCGACGCCGCGCGGCGCTACCTCGGCTACTTCCCGACGAACTGGGAGCAGGCCGACGCCGGTCACGGCCGCGGCCCCGCCCGCGTCCACCACGCCGCTCGGCGAGATCGTCCCCGAGGACGAGAACAAGCCGTTCGACATGAAGCTGCTGATCGACACCCTCGTCGACGCCGGCTCGTTCTTCGAGATCCACGCGCGCTGGGCGAAGGAGCTGATCGTCGGCTACGCGCGGCTCGACGGGCAGGGTCATCGGCATCGTCGCCAACCAGCCGCGCCAGAAGGGCGGCGTGCTGTTCGTCGACTCGGCCGACAAGGCGGCGCGCTTCATCACGACCTGCAACGCGTTCAACGTGCCGCTGCTGTTCCTGGCCGACGTGCCGGGCTTCATGATCGGCACGGCGGTGGAGCGCCAGGGCATCATCCGCCACGGCGCGAAGATGATCTGCGCGGTCTCCGAGGCGACGGTCCCCAAGCTGTCGGTGATCATCCGCAAGGCCTACGGCGCCGGGCTGTACGCCATGGCCGGCCCGGCCTTCGAGCCCGACGCGACGATCGCGCTGCCGTCCGCCTCGATCGCGGTGATGGGCCCGCAGGCGGCGATCAACGCCGTCTTCTACAACCAGCTTCAGGCGATCGAGGACGACGCCGAGCGCGCCGCGAAGACCGAGGAGCTGCGCAGCGAGTACGCCCAGGACATCGACGTGCTGCATCTGGCGAGCGAGCTCGTCGTCGACGCCGTCGTGCAGCCCGAGGACCTGCGCGCCGAGATCACGCGGCGGCTGGCGCACGCGGCGACGAAGTCCCGCGACTGGCCGGCGAAGCGCAACACGGTGACGCCGGCCTGACGGTCAGGACGTCGACGACTGCAGCGGCGCCTGCGACTGCTGCTGCGGCTGCGGCACGTACTGCTGCTGGGTGTCCTGCTGCGGCGTGACGTACCCCTGCTGGGAGCCGTCGTCCGCGTACCCCGAGCCGTCGTCCGTGTAGCCCCGCGTACCCGTCGTCGTACGACGGGTCGGTGTAGGTCGGCTGCGCCGGCTGCACCGGCTGCGGCCTGGCGGCCAGGCGCTTGGTGGCCTTCGCCGGCTTGCGCGCGCCGAGCGCCGGGTCGTTCCCGCGCGCCATCTGCACGGCGAGCAGCGCCAGGACGACGACGAAGAGCGTGATCCCGGCGATCGCGACGTTGCGCGCGCGGAAGCCGGTGGGGAGGCGTTCAGGCATGTCGATCAGTCTTCATACGGATGCTCAAGAGGATGCAAAGGAACTCTGAGAGAACTCTTACGAGGTCTGCGTCCTGACCGACGGCGAGGAGCTGCTCCCGCCGTCGTCGCCCTCGCTGATGACGCTGGTGGCGAAGCCCACGATCGAGCTGATCAGCGAGTCGCCGCCTTCCCGCTCCGTCCGGGGCGCGGGCTGGGCCACGCGGGCCTGCGTGCCGGCGCGGAGCGAGGGGTCGCGGCCCCGCAGCATCTGCAGCGACAGGAACGTCAGCAGCGCCGCGAACAGCGCGGCGCCGGCGAACAGGGTGCGCCTGAGCGCGCGCATGCGGGGGGACATCGCGCTGACGCTAGGAGCGCTGTCTGAAGCGGTCCTGAAGCGCGGCTCAGGGGTAGATCTGTTCGCCGCTCGTGCTGTCGGTGACGATGATCGCGACCGACGGGCAGCGCCTCGGCGGCCTTGAGGATCACGTCGTCCGGAGCGGTCCCGATGACCTCGGCGACGTCCCCTTCGAGGATGAAGACGGTCGGGGCGATCTCGACGCAGTCGCCGTGCGCCGCGCACGCGCCGTCATCGATGGTCGGGAACGAGGGTCATCTGGCCTCCGAGGGGGACGGTGGTGGATCGGTCAACAGCTTGCGTAACCGTGGCACCTCGCGCGGACGGGCCACCGCGGTCGCCGCGACCGGAACACCGTCGCGGCAGCGCGACGGCCGTGAACGAGCGCGCGTCCATGTCCCCGTCGACCTGCAGCTCACCGGCGTCCAGCGGGTCGCCGAGCCCCTGGATGCGGACGCCGTGGACGTCGCTCCACCAGGTCGTCACGGGCATGGGGAGCGGGTCCTTGCCGAGGATCGCGCTGCGCGACCGCCCTGCCGGAATGCGTCGCCTGCTCCCAGTGGTTGCCGCCGGCCGCGTCGCCGGCGACGTGGATGTTGGGGTGGGCGCGCGACGTCGTGCACGTCGGCGCCGACCCACTCGGTGGCGGGAACGATCCCGATCGCGACCAGCAGCGCGTCGAGCTCGACGCGCGTGCCGTCGCTGAGCTCGAGCGCCTCGCAGCGTGTCGCCCTCGCCGATGAGCTGCTCGACGCGCACGCCGAGCAGGACGTTCACGCCCTCCTCGCGCTGCATCGCGACGATCCACTCGGCGAGCTCCGGATGCAGGGCGCGGCCGAGCGGAAGCTGCTCGGCCTCGATCAGCGTCACCTCGACGCCGGCCTTGCCGGCCGTCGCCGCGACCTCCTGGCCGATCAGGCCGGCGCCGAGGACCGCGAGCCGCGCGCCGGGGCGCAGCACCTTGCGCAGCGCGATCGAGTCGTCGAGGCTGCGCAGCGCGTAGACGTTCGTGTAGCCCTCGGAGCCCGGAAGCATGCGCGGCCGGCTGCCGGTCGCGATGATCAGATGCTCGAAGTCGAGCGCGCGGCCCGACTCGAGCAGCAGCCGCCTGCCCTCGACGTCGAGGCCGGCGGCGGCGTCGCCGAGCACGAGCTCGACGTCGTTGTCGCCGTGCCAGTCGGCGGGCCGCAGCAGCAGATCGTCGATCTCGCGTTCGCCGGACAGGAAGTCCTTGGAGAGCGGCGGGCGGTCGTACGGCGCGTGCAGCTCGTTGCTGACGATCCGCACGCGGCCCTCGTAGCCGCCGCGGCGCAGCGCCTCGGCGCTGCGCTGGGCGGCGAGGCCCCCGCCGGCGATGACCACGCCCGCGCTCATCGCGACGACCTCGGTCTCCCGCGTGCGGCGGGCGGCGCTGATCTCGGCCTGCTCGCGGTGCGGGTGCAGGCGGTGGTTGATCGCCCGCCGCTCGACGGCGGCCAGCCGCTCGCCGGGCGAGCGGGTCGGAACGCTCGCCGGCGCGCGGCCGCCCTCCTGCGGCAGGATGCGGCGCAGGAAGAGGTAGACGATCGGGATGCCCGTGACCACGAGGATGGCCTGGAGCCAGGTCTGGCTCGCGTCGGTGCCGGAGCCCAGCGCGTGCACGACGCCCAGCGCCCAGACGGCGATCGTCGCGCGGTGCAGCGTGCGCCAGCGCTTCACGCCGACGTAGCGGCGGGCGTAGAAGGAGAGGCCGAGGAAGATCGCGAGCCAGCCGGCGATGATGCCCAGGCCCGTGAACCCCGGGCGGTAGCCCATCGTGAACGGGACGGCGATCTGCGACAGCGTCGGGTGCATGAACTTGTCGCCCATGAGCGTCAGCCCGTGGACGGTGATCGCGACCATGCCCGCGAGCGCGGTCGACTCATGGACCGCGACGAGCTTGCGCTTGGTGATCCCGGCCCAGCCCCGCTTGGGGAGGCCGTTGGCCATCAGCAGGCCGATGATCACCGAAACCGACACGGCGAGGATGGAGACGATGCCCGCGGAGCGCGAGGCAAGCCACCATCCGTAGTGGAGGGGATCCGGACCGGTCATGCGGCACTCCTCGGGGGCTGGTTCGTTGGAAGGGGAATGCGGAAGCGCACGCGCGGAGCGGGCTCGAGGCGGCCGATGCGGTCGACGGCGCCGTTCTCGGCGACCGTGATCCCGCCGTTCGGCGTGAGGATCTGGCGGGCGCCGGCCCGTCCGCTGAGCAGCGCCGCCTTGGCCAGCGCCTCGGCCTCGACCGCGCTCGGTGCGAGCGCGGTGACGGCGACGAGCCCGGTGAACGCGGGCCGGCCGGTCGACGGGTCGAGCAGGTGGTGGCGGACGTCGCCGTCCTCGCCGCGCCAGATGCGCGAGCGCAGGCCCGACGTCGCGACCGCGCCGTCGCGGACCTTGATCGTGTCGAGCGTCTGCCCGGTGAAGGGATGCTCGACCTCGACGTCGCGGACCAGGCCGGCGTCGCCGCCGATGCGCAGGTCGCCGCCGCAGTCGACCGCCCACGCGTCGTAGCCCGCGAGCAGTTCGCCGGCGCGCTCGGCCGCGTGGCCCTTGCCGGTGCCGCCGGTGTCCAGGCGCAGTCCGGGTGGGCGGGAGATCGTCCCGGCCTCGTCGTCGACGGTGACGAGCTGCCAGCGGTGGTCGGGGCTCGCGTGCGCCATGCCGGGTGCGGGCCGGGCTCCGTCGAGCGCGTCGCGCAGGTCCAGACGGCGCTGCGGGTTCCACGACTCGACGTAGCCCGCCTGCTCGAGGTCGTCGAGGATCGTCGGATCGACGAGCCCGCCGGTCCGGCCGGCCGCCCAGAGCGCGGCGCGGACGGCGTCGCGCAGCAGGGCCGAGGCCGGCACGGTCCCGCGCGGGTCGGCGTTCAGCAGGCTCAGCTCGGAGTCGGGGCGAAAGCGGGACAGGCGCTCGTTGTAGTCCTCGAGGTACGCGACGACCGCGTCGGCGGCGTCCTCGGACGAGGGGAGGCCCGGCGCGCACCGGGGCGCCGACGACCACGCGCATGTGCGTTCCCATCAGCGGGAACTCACGGTCGACCGCCGCCGGCGCGATGCCGGCGCCGGTCGGCACGGGTGTGAGGGGGCGATGGGTCATGTCGTAGAGAGTTCTAGGGGCGATATCTGAGGATTTGCTGAACGTCTGCTGAGCTACGACGTGGCGGTCGCAACGGGGGCCGGAGCCGGCGCGGGGGCCGGGGCGGGGGCAGGCGTGTAGGTCTGCGCCGGCGCCGTGTAGGTCGGCGCGGGAGCGCTCGAGCTCGGGGTGGCGGCTGCGGCCGTGTAGGACTGACCGCTTGACGCCACCGGTGCGACGACCTTCGGCGGCTTGATGATCGTGATCTTCTTGGTGATGACGACCTTGCGCACGAGCACCTTGTGCGGCTTCACCACGGCGGCCTGCTTCTTCGCGCCGAGCGCCGGGTCCTGGCCCTGGGCCATGCGCACACCGAGCAGCCCGAAGAGGCCGGCGAAGAGCGCGCCCATCGTCAGGAACACGGGGATCGGGCTGGGCTTGCGGGAGGCCGTCCGGGTCCTTGCGGTGGCGCCCCTGCGGGCGCCCGGTCGGGACGGCGGCGGCGTGGAGGTGGAGTTCGTGTCAGGCATCGTGCCCCTCGCTGGTGTCGTGGCGGGTGGAGTGGGAGGTGGGCGCGCTGGTGCCTGCGGCACCGGCGGCGGGCTGGGAGGTCTGGATGACATGGCCGCTCGGGGTCGTCCTGAGCGCCTTCTTCGTCCAGCCCTTGTGGTGGTGGGCGGAGGTCTGCGTGACCTGGGCGCTGAGCGATCCGAGGCTCGGGTCGTGGCCCTGCGCCATGCGCACGCTCAGTGAGCCCCCGACGATCGCGAACATCGCCGCGGTCGTCGCGTAGACGGCGACCGACGTGCGGCGCCGTGAGCGCCGGATCTGGGAGCGCGGGTCAGTCATCGCCGCCGCCCTCGTCGCTCTTCGCCGTCCTCGTGCTCACCGCTCTTGCCGCCGCCACCGCTCGTCGCCGTCTTCAGCGGCTTCGACGCGGCCGGGGCCGGCTTGGTGGCGACCGGGTGGTACGTCGGCTGGGGGGCCGGCGCCGGCGCCTGCGCGATCTGCACGGGGCGTGCGGCCACGGCCGGGGTCGGCGGTGCCGCCACCCGCTTCTGCTTCTTGGGCTTCTGGTGCCGGACGATGCGAATCGTGCGATGCACGACGACCGTGCGGACTTCGACGGGCTGGGCCCTGGGGACCGAGACGGTCTTGACCGACTGATCGGGCCCTGCGCCGATGGCGACTGCCGCCAGGGCGCCGAGCGCGACCATCGTTCCGGCTGCTGCGATATGGGTGCGCTTGGGCTTCATGGACGGCATAGTGCGCTTCGGCTCCGAAACCCCCCGGCAACAAGGGGGAAAGCCTTGGCAAAGCCTGAAATCGGCCATCCGGCGCCAAGTACCCTCCACGTCGTGGCCCAGCCCCGGATCCTGCTCGTGGAGGACGAAAGCTCGATCGCCGAGCCGTTCGCCCGGATGCTCGGCCGCGAGGGCTTCACCGCGACCGTCGCCGCGACCGCGGCCAGCGCGCTCGAGCTGTTCGACCGCGAAACGCCGGACCTCGTGCTGCTCGACCTGAACCTCCCCGACGGCGACGGGCGCGACGTCGCGCGTGAGCTGCGCTCGCGCTCACGCGTCCCGATCATCATGCTCACCGCTCGCGGCACCGAGACCGACCGCGTCGTGGGGCTCGAGATCGGCGCCGACGACTACGTGGTCAAGCCGTTCTCCGCGGCCGAGGTGGTCGCGCGGATCCGCGCCGTGCTGCGGCGCACGGCCGAGAGCGCCCAGGACGGCGAGACGCCGTCGCTCGGAGCCGATCGAGATCCGCGAACTGCGCATCGACCCCGCCGCCCGGCGCGTCGTGCTGGACGGGGACGAGATCGAGCTGAGCCGCAAGGAGTACGACCTGCTGCTCGCGCTCGCCGGCCGGGCCGGCACCGTCATCACGCGCGAGGACCTGATGGCCGAGGTGTGGGACGAGAACTGGTTCGGCTCGACGAAGACGCTCGACGTGCACATCGGGTGGCTGCGCCGCAAGCTCGGCGACGACGCCGCCGAGCCGCGCTGGATCGAGACGGTGCGCGGCGTGGGCTTCCGCTTCGCCGCGCCGGACAGCGGCGGCGCGCCGTAACCCTTCGGCGCGGTCTGCTGCTGGCGCTGGCCTACGTGCTGGTGCTGGCGATCGTGGCACTGCTCGTGCCGCTCGGGCTGAGCCTGCGCGACCGCGTCGAACGCGGAGGTGAAGCTGCAGTCGCGCTCGCAGGCCGAGATCGTCGCCGCGCGGGCGTCGGCGCTGATCGATCCGCCGCAGGTGGCGGAGCTCAGCGAACTGGCGCGCAGCGCCGCGCGCGAGGTGCGGGGCCGGGTCGTGATCGTCGGGCCCGCCGGGCGGATGCTGGCCGACTCGTCCGGCGTCGTCGCGCCGCGGCAGCCCGTACGGCAGCCGTCCGGAGATCGCCACGGCGCTCGCGGGCAACGTCACGCAGGTCCGCCGCACGTCGCAGACGCTCGGCGAGGAGATCCTCGCGACGGCGGTGCCGGTGCTGTCCGGGGCGAGCCGGCCCGCCGGCGCGGTGCGGGTGACGCAGAGCGTCGCGGCCGTGAACCGGGCGATCCGTCGCACGTGGCTCGCGATCGGGCTGATCGGCGGGCTGGTGCTGGCGCTCGGCCTGCTGGCCGGAGCGATCATCGCGCGGCAGGTCGCCCGGCCGATCCTGCGTCTCGACGAGGCCGCCGAGCGCGTCGCGGGCGGCGACCTCAGCGTGCGCGCGAGGATCGAGGGCAGCACCGAGCAGCAGAAGCTCGCGCGCACCTTCAACGGCATGACCGAGCGCCTCGCGATACTGCTCGAGCGCTCAGCGGGAGTTCGTGGCCGACGCCTCGCACCAGCTGCGAACGCCGCTGGCGGGACTGCGGCTGCGCCTCGAGGAGGCGCGCGCCGAGGCGGTCGTCCCGGTGCAGGTCGAGGACCTCGACGCGGCGCTCGGCGAGGTGGACCGCCTCGCGGAGATCGTCACCGAGCTGCTCGAGCTGAGCCGGGCCGGCGAGGGCAGCCGCGTCGCCGCGACGAGCGATCCCGCGGCGGCGGTTCGAGCGCGCCGCCGAGCGCTTTGCGGCTTCCGCGGCTGCGGCGGGCTGTGAGCTCGACGCGGCGCCCGGGGCCGGAGCCCGGGGTGACGGTGGCATGTCACGACAGCGACCTGGACCGGATCCTCGACGTCCTGCTCGAGAACGCGATCGCGTACGCGCCCGGCGCCCCGATCGAGCTGTCCGCCGACGGTCCGCTGATCAGCGTGCGCGACCACGGGCCCGGGCCCGTTCCCGGTGAGGAGGAGGCGGTCTTCGAGCGCTTCCACCGCGGACGCGCGGCGCTCGCCGGCGGCGTCTCGGGCACCGGTCTCGGCCTGGCGATCGCCCGCGAGCTCGCGCGCCGCTGGGGCGGCGACGTCACGTTCGGTCCCGCGCCGGGTGGCGGAGCGCTCGTGCAGGTGCGGCTCGTGCCCGTCGCCGTTTGCCCCCTCTTCACCAAGGCGCGGCTAGCGTGCGCGGCATGGGTCGTTCACGCCGGACCGCGGTCATCGCCTTCGCCCTCGCGGGCCTCGTGCTGGTCGCGGGCGTGACCTATCTCGCGAGCCGGCTCGTCTCCCAGCCGATCGGGCTCGCCTCCGAGCCCGCGACGCTCGGCAGGTCGCTGGCGCCGGCGTCGTTCCCGACGCCGCACGACGACGACGCCCAGGACGACCACCGACGCCCAAGACGACGACCACGACGCCCGACGACGACCACGCTGACGACCACCACGACGGTCCCGGCGACGACGCTGACGGTGCCGCCGACCACGACGACGACGACGCCGTCGCGGGACGGCGACGACAGCGGTGGTCACCACGACGGCGACGACGACTGAGTCAGGCCCTCCGCGCTCAGTCCTGGTCGCCGGCGCGGGACGACGGCGGCGCGAAGCCGCCGAGGTCCGTCTCCTGCGCGGCGGCTTCAGGCGCTGCGGGCGCCGGGTCGGTCGTGGCGGTCAGCGCCGCGCCGCCCTGCGGCTCGAGCGCGCGGCGATCGACCTCCTGGGTGAACTGCGGCCAGTCCTCCGTGAGCAGCAGCCCGTACGGCATCGCCCGGTGCTGGTAGCTGAGGCCCAGGCGCAGCATCTGGTAGATGCCCTCGGGCTCGCGGCCGGTGATGACGATCGCAAACCACGCGATGACCGCGGCGATCTCGGCGACGATCCCCATCGCGTAGGAGATCAGCCAGACCGGGATGCCGATGATGAGGCGGAAGAGGACCTTCATCCGGCTGTACTCCTCGAGCGGCTCGCCGAGCCGCAGGTGCACCGGGTAGTCGAAGTCCGGATCCCCCGAGAAGCCCGGCCAGCGATCGGTCGCGAGGTAGGCGTACGCGTACACGTAGGTCGCATAGCGCGCGAACGAGCAGTGGAAGTCGTAGAGCCCGCGCGGGTAGCGCCCGGTGAAGAGCAGCGCGAACCACGAGATCGGCACGGTGATCCACAGCGCGATCGACCAGAGCATGAGCACGAACAGCCCCGGGATGGCGGTGATGAAGCGGAAGAACGTCGTCAGACGGCTCTGCTCCTGCTGGTACTCCATGTCGAAGACGGGCTGGCGGCTCAGTGACATGTCGGTCATCTCAGGCTCCTGATCGAGGTCCGGTCCTGCAGAGTGAACACCCTGGGGCGGCGTCCGGGTGTGTTCCCCCTGCGATCACGGGGCGGCGACGGACGCTGCCAGCTCCGCGTCGAGCGCGCGGACGAGCGCGAGCGTGAAGGCCACGCCGTCATCCGACGTCTCCGATTCCGACGGCGATCGCGGGCCAGCGGGCGCTCCTCGCGCTCGCCGCGGCGGTCCCGGCGATCCGCCGCCGCTCACGCGCCTGCGAGTGCGGCTCGCGCGCCGGCGGCCGCCCGGGCCGCGCGCACGAGCTGGGGATGCAGCCGGCCGCGAGCGACGAGGCCGTCACGCGCCCACCACGACGGTGGTGTCGCCGGGCGTCGGCTCGAGGTGCACGAGCGCGACGTCGGCGCCCGTGAGGCCGCGGCGGCGCCGGCCGCGAAGCCACGCGCGCAGCCCGGCCGACTGGGCGCCACCCGCGCCCGCGAGGACGACCGCCACGGCGAGCTGCGAGGGCGGCGCCGCATCGAGCTCGGCGGCGAGCGTCAGCGCGGCGGCGACCGCGCCGCGGTCGTCGTCCTGCAGCGGGCTCGGCGACGGCCTGGTCCAGCAGCGCGAGCAGGCAGGCGAGCAGCACCAGCGTGGGCGGGAGCTGGACGACGCCGAGCCAGCCCGGCCTCGATGCCGGCGACCCGTGCGGTGCAGCAGCCGAGCACGAGCACGAGCGCGCCGAGCGACCAGCGCAGAACGCCGCCCGGGAAGCGCCGCGCGAGCCCGGCGCGGGCGGCGGTCGACGGCCGCGGTGAGGATCAGCGTGACCGCGGCGGAGGAGCCGTGAGCGGGAGCCGACACGACGTTCTGGGTGGCGCGCGCCGGCGTCAGCCGCCGCAGCGGCGCGGCCGGGCGCCAGGTCGAGCAGCGCGATCAGCAGCGCCGCGCCCGGCGAGCGACAGGCCGGCGACCGGTGTCCCGACGCCGACCACGCTCGCGGCGACGCCGAGCGCCGCCGCGAGGGCCTGCGGCGCCCACCACGCGGCGTGCACCCAGAGCGTCTGCACCCGCGGCTCGCGGCCCTGGTCGCGCAGCTCCGCGGCGAGCGCGAGCGCCGCGCGGCGCTCGGCGTCGGTGCACGCGATGCCGCTCTGCTCACCAACCGCCGTGTCGCTCACGCGGCGGCACATTAGTGTTCCCCGTTGCCATGGACGCCATTGATCTCGCCTACGCCGGCGCCGCAGAGCAGGCGCGCCTGGTGCGCGACGGGGAGGTCTCGGCCCGTGAGGTCGTCGAGGCCACCCTCGAGCGCATCGAGCGCCTGGACCCGCGCCTCAACGCCTACCGCGTCGTCTTCGCCGAGCGCGCGCTCGCCGAGGCCGACCAGGCCGACGCCCGCCATGCGGGCGGTCAGGAGCGCCCGCTGCTGGGCGTGCCGGTCGCGATCAAGGACGACGCCCACATCGCGGGGGAGGTGACGGCGTGGGGCGGCTCCGCGAACGGCGGTCCGCAGCCGGTCGACTCCGACGTCGTCGCGCGGCTGCGCGCCGCGGGCGCGATCTTCGTCGGCAAGACGAACGTCCCCGAGCTGACGATCTGGCCGTTCACCGAGACGGTCGCCTTCGGCGCCACGCGCAACCCGTGGAACACGGAGCTGACTCCCGGCGGGTCCAGCGGCGGCTCGGGCGCCGCCGCCGCGGCGGGCCTGTGCGGCGTCGCGCTGGCCTCCGACGGTGCCGGCTCGATCCGGATTCCCGCGGCCTTCTGCGGCCTCTTCGGCATCAAGCCCCAGCGCGACCGCATCTCGCTCGGCCCCGATCACCACGACGCCTGGCACGGGCTCGTCGCCACCGGGCCGGTCGCGCGCCACGTCGCCGACGCGGCGCTGTTCCTCGACGCGACCGCGGACGGGGGGCCCGAGGGCGGGTACGTCGCCGCGCTCGCCGCAGCCGCTCGGCCGCCTGCGGATCGCGATCTCCACGAAGGTGCCGCCGCCGATCGCCGGCGTGAAGCTGCATCCCGCGCAGCGCCGCGCGATCGACGACACCGCCGAGCTGCTGCGCAGCCTCGGGCACGAGGTGCGCGAGCAGGAGGTCGACTACGGGATGGCGGGCGTTCCTGAACGTCACCGCCCGCTACCTGCGCGGCATCAGCGACGACGCCGCCGGCGTCCCGCGGCCTGATCTGCTCGAGCGCCGCACGCGGGCGATGGCGCGCCGCGGCAGGCTGATCTCCGACACGCAGCTCGCGAAGGCGCGCGCCGGTGAGCCGGCGCTGGCCGCGCGCATCAACGCGATCTTCGACGATGTCGACGTCGTCCTCATGCCCGGGCCGTCGGGCCCGCCGTTCCGCGTCGGCGAGCTGCAGGACCGCGGCGCGACGTGGGCGCTCAACGCCTCCGTGCTGCGGGTCCCGTGGTACGGGGTCTGGAACGCGATCGGCCAGCCGGCGACCTCGGTCCCCGCCGGCTTCGACGACCTCGGCGCGCCGACGGCGGTGCAGTTCGGCGGCCGCCCCGGTGACGAGGTGACGCTGATGCGCCTTGCCGCGCAGATCGAGGAGGCGCGCCCGTGGGCGCACGTGCGCCCGCCGCTCGACGAGCCCGCGGTCGTCACCGCGTGAGCGCCCGCCCGGACGCCGAGACGCTGCTGGAGGTCGCCGAGCGCGCCGCGCGCGCGGCCGCCGCCGTCCTGATCGAGCAGCTCGGCCGCCGCGGGCCGGACGCGGTCGAGACGAAGAGCACGCCGACGGACCTCGTCAGCGCGGCGGACATCGCGGCCGAGGCGGCCATCCGCGCCGTGCTGCGGGACGAGCGCCCGGGCGACGCGATCGTCGGCGAGGAGGGCGCGGCGACGGCGGGGGAGACCGGGCTGCGCTGGATCGTCGACCCGCTGGACGGCACCGTGAACTACCTCTTCGGCATCCCGCAGTGGTCGGTCTCGATCGCCTGCGACGGGCGTCGCCGGAGTGGTCCTCGACCCCGTGCGCGGTGAGTGCTT
Organism: uncultured Actinomycetes bacterium; assembly: GCA_963721255.1. Classification (GTDB taxonomy): domain Bacteria; phylum Actinomycetota; class Thermoleophilia; order Solirubrobacterales; family Solirubrobacteraceae; genus F1-60-MAGs163. The sequence continues at coordinate 15,878 of CAVRIM010000016.1, read as the reverse complement.
CCGCGTGATCCAGGGCGCGCTCCGCGACGCTCGACGGGGCGCCGCTGCACGCCAGCGAGCGCGCCGACCTGGGCACCGCGCTGGTCGCGACCGGGTTCGGCTACGACGCGGCGGTGCGCCGCGCGCAGGCCGCGCAGGTCGCGGAGCTGCTGCCGCAGGTGCGCGACATCCGGCGCCTGGGCAGCGCCGCGCTCGACCTCGCGTGGACGGCCGCGGGCCGCTACGACGCCTACTACGAGCGCGGCGTCCAGGAGTGGGACGTCGCGGCGGGCCTGATGCTGTGCCACACCGCGGGGCTCGAGAGCCGCGCGCTCGCAGGCCGCGGCGACCTGCCCGACGGGGTGCTCGTGGCGCCCGCCGCGCTGATCGACCCGCTGCTGGCGATCGTCGGCTGAGCGGGCGCTCGGGCGCACGGCGGGTAGGTTTGGGGTGATGCTGCACACCGCGACCGGATGGTGGATCGAGGAGGCGGGCGCGCCCGAGGCCCGCCCGCCGCTGACCGAGCACGCCGAGGCCGACGTCGTCGTGATCGGCGGCGGCTACCTCGGCATGTGGACCGCCTGGCAGCTCCTCGAGCGCGAGCCCGGCACGCGCGTCGTGCTGCTCGAGCGCGAGCGCTGCGGGATCGGCCCGAGCGGGCGCAACGGCGGCTTCGTCAACGGCTACTGGGGCCACGCGCCGGACGTGGCGCACCGCGCGGGCTCCGCGGCGGCGATCCGGCTCGCGCAGGAGGCCGACGCGTCGATCCTCGCGATCGGCGAGTTCTGCAGGCGCCAGAAGATCGACGCGTGGTACCGCCTCGGTCCCGCAGGTGGGGATCTCGACGGCGGCCGTCCAGGACGGCTCGTGGCGCGAGGAGATCGCGGCGCTGCGTGCGCTGGGTCACGGCGACGAGCTCGTCGAGCTGGCGCCCGGGCAGATCCAGGCGATCTGCCGCTCGCCGTCGTTCCGCGGGGGCGCCGTCGAGCGCACCGGCGCGACGGTGCAGCCGGCGCGCCTGGCGTTCGGCCTGCGCGCGGCGCTGCTGAGGCGCGGCGTCACGATCCACGAGCACACCGAGGTGACCGCGGTCGAGCAGGGCGGGAAGGGCGGCGTGATCGTCAAGGTCGCGGGCCACCGCCACGTGAAGGCCGCCGCGGCGGTGCTCGCGGTCAACTGGCGCACGCTCGCGTGGGCGCCGTTCGCCCGTGAGCTGAGCGCCGCGTCGAGTCACATCGTGCTGACCGAGCCGGTGCCCGACGTGCTGGCCGAGGTCGGCTGGACCGGGGGCGAGGCGCTCTACGACTGCCGCCGGATGCTGCACTACTTCCGCACGACGAAGGACGGCCGGATCGCGTTCGGCTGGGGCGGCGGACGGGTGGCGCGCGGCGCGCGCCACGAGGCCCACCTCGACATCGACACCGAGGTGGTCGGGACCGCGGCGCAGACGCCTGCGCCGCTTCTTCCCGGCGCTCGCGGGCCGCGAGATCACGCACGCCTGGGGCGGGCCGATCGACGTCGCTCCGAACCGCCTGCCGATCTACCGCTCGCGGGGGGACCTGCACGCCGGCTGGGGCTTCACCGGCCACGGCGTCGGGCCCTCGCACCTCGGCGGGCGGATCCTCTCCGGGCTCGCGCTCGGCGTGCGCGACGAGGTCACCACGCTGCCGCTCGTCGGTCCGCCGGTGAAGCAGTTCCCGCCCGAGCCCGCGCGCTGGCTCGGCGGCTCGCTGATCCGCGAGGCGCTGATCCGCAAGGACGCCGCGGACGAGCGCGGCGAGCGCGTCGGCCCCGTCACGAGCGGCGTCGCCAAGCTGCCCAAGCTGCTGGGGATGAACCTGCCGCGCTGAGCGGCACGCGACATGGCCGAGGTCGCACGCCGCGTCATCGCGATCACCGGAGGCGCCCGCGGGATCGGCGCGGCGATCGCGCAGGCGCTCGCGGCGCGCGGCGCGCGCGTCGCGCTCGGTGACGTCGACGAGGCCGCGGTCCGCGCCACGGCCGCCGCGATCGGCCGCGGCGCGATCGGGCATTCGCTCGACGTCACGAGCACCGCGTCGTTCACGGCGTTCCTCGATCACGTGGAGCGGGACGCTGGGCCCCGTCGACGTGCTCGTCAACAACGCCGGCGTGATGTGGGTCGGGCGCTCCGGCGACGAGGCCGAGGCGACCGCGATGCGCCAGTTCGACGTGAACTTCCACGGCGTCGCGCGCGGCATGCGCCTGGCGCTGCCGCGGATGCGCGCCCGCGGCAGCGGTCACGTGGTGAACATCGCGTCGGTCGCGAGCCGTGTCGCGCCCGCGGGCGAGGCGACATACGCGGCAAGCAAGCACGCGGTGCTCGGCTACAGCACCGCCGTGCGCGAGGAGCTGCGCGGGAGCGGCGTCGAGCTGAGCGTCGTGATGCCCGTCGTGGTCGAGACCGAGCTCGCCGCAGGAACGAGCCCCGGCGGGATCAGGGCGCTCGCCCCGAGCGACGTCGCGGACGCCGTGGTGCGCGCGATCGAGCGCCCGCGCTTCGAGGTCTTCGTTCCCGCGCGCGTGGGTGCGCTGACGCGGCTGCTCGCGGTGCTGCCCCAGCGCGGCCGCGACCTGCTCTACGGCCGGCTCGTGCCCGACCAGGCGGCGGAGACGGATGCGGCCGCGCGCCGGGAGTACGAGGAGCGGATGCTGGACGTGAGTACCCGGGGTGGGAATCGAACCCACACGTCCCGAAGGACAACGGATTTTGAGTCCGTCGCGTCTACCGTTCCGCCACCCGGGCAGGCGCCGGTGATGCTACGCGGCGCTGCAGGCGGGAGAGCGGGTCTAGATGCCGAGCGGGACGTAGTCCGGCTCTTCCGCCGGGTAGTGCTCGACCTCGACGTTCCACTGCTGGTTGAACGCGTGCATCGCGGCGACGCACAACACGGCCTGGAGCGCGACGAGGATCGCGGTGAGGGTGGCGAGCAGCCCGGCGCTGAGCGCGGACGAGGCGTACGAGGCGGAGTCGCGGTCGACCCACGTCGGCACGGCGATCACGGCGAAGATCAGCATGATGATCGCCAGCGCCGCGACCACCGGGAGCACGCCCCGGTTCCAGCGCGACACGTAGTAGGCGAACAGCAGGTAGAGCAGGACCCAGGCGATCGCGATCAGCTTCATCCCCATCAGCGCCGACCAGCCGCCGACGACGATCAGCCCGATCAGCCCGGCGGAGCCGAGCAGCAGCAGGACCATGAACGCGCGCGAGGTCTTGCTCGACGCCTTCGCGCGGTTCGGATGCTCGATGATCATCTGACCTTCGTGATGCGGCTTCATCGCGGGGCGATGCTACCCCGCCGCGCGGTCGAGCGCGACTCGCGGGCCGGTACACGCGGACGCGGTACTAGGCTGAGCGCGCGCGGGCGTGGCGGAATTGGTAGACGCGCCGGCTTTAGGTGCCGGTGGCTCAGGCCGTGGGGGTTCGAGTCCCTCCGCCCGCATGCCGGCCGCGGCGACCGTGTTTCAGATTGGGCCGGACCAAAGTCAACTGGCGACGCAGGGCCCTGTTCGTCTACTCTGCCGCAACATCGGCATCAAGGGGGAGTGGGGATGCTCAGCATGATCTGGTCCAGTCGGAAGATGCTCATCGCGGGGGCGGTCGTCGGTGGCGGCGCTCGCAGGTCCGGTCGCGGGGGCCAGCGCGGCCGCCGACAGCCTGACGCTCGCGCCGGTGGCGAGATCCAGTTCGCGGGCCAGGCGGACACGATCGTCGGCGTCGGGCGACCGCCGTGGGCAGCGGCTTCGTCGTCGTCTACGACGAGCCTTTCGTGCGCTCCCGACTGCGCACTCACCGCGGACGCGGAGCTCACCCTGCGCCGACGTGGTCCGCGATCGGGACCGGCCAGACGCCGTCGCCGCCGGTCCGATTCGCAACTGAACCTCGTCCTGGACGCCGATCCTCGCCGGCCGACGCATCGGATCTGCGGGTACCTCTACGGCCGACGGCCAGGCCACGAGCGAGATGCCGCATCGCCTCCTCGACCCAGATCACGACGAGCACGACCGGACGCATCACCGACTCCGACGGTGACGGCGTACCGGACGACGTCGACTTCTGCCCCGACGTCGCCGGCACGCCGGCCAACACGGCTGCCCGCCGCCGGTCGCGCCCGGACGCCCGTACGCCGCAGCCCGGTCGTTCCCGGCGGATCCCCCGCACCTCAACGTCCCGGCGTCGACGATCTCCGACCCGACGGGCGTCCTGAAGCTCAAGTCGTCCAAGGGCAAGGCGACGGCCTGCGGCGCGGGCTGCCTCATCCGCACCCGGACGGTCGGCCCGTTCAGCTTCGCGATGAAGGTGAAGGTGTCGGGCGGGAAGACGAAGGGCAGCGGATCCGTGACGCTCACGCGCAAGAGCGGCCAGGCGGGGAAGGCCGGCAAGGTCTGCCTCGGGAGCTACTCGGCGAAGTCGAAGCAGACGTGCAAGAAGGTGACCTGGGCCGTCGGCAGGAAGATCGCGCTCAGCGGCTCGATCACGACGCCGGCGAAGATCAAGGGCGCCGCTCGGCCCGGCTTCGGCATCACCGCCTACGTGGGACAGATCTTCGTCGGCAGTGGCGCGTCGGTCTACCTGAAGTCTGCCGGCGGGCGGATCCAGCCGGACACGAACGAGTCGGCCTGCGCGGCCTCGGCCGGGGCGCACGCCGCCTGTTAGAGGGCCACCGGAGCGTCCGGCCGGGACTCTACGACTGCTTCATCAGGGTGCAACTCGTCGCCTTCTTCTTGCCCGTCGAGGCGCCGCAGAGACCCTTGCCCGCGTTGGCATCCTTCAGCGCCGTCGTGTCCGGGTTCAGCGGCACGTTCTGCGAGCCGTCGTCGAAGCGCACGACGATCACGTCGTTCTTCCTGACCGCGTAGGTCGCGGGGTCGGCGATCCGCCTGCCGTTGACGTAGACGCGCAGCGTGCGGCCGTCGCCGTTCTTCAGCGAGCCGATCTGGTCCGGGCCGAGCGTGAGGCCCCAGACCTCGAAGACGTCGCCGAGCGTGTGCGGGAACGGCTTGTTCGATTCGAAGTGCAGCACGCCGGTCGCGTCGTGCGTGTGGATCGGGGAGATGACCTTGCGCTTCAGGTCGATGCCGACGTTCGCCGGGACGGGCACGAGCAGCCCGTCCTGGTAGATCCGCATCAGCGCGTGGACGTGGTACTTCTCCTTGCCGGTCGGCGGCAGCCCGAGCAGGCGGATGCGCTGCGCGCAGCTTCGCGTACTCGGGCGCGAACGGCGGCGCCTCGGCGCTGACCCCGGGGCCGGTGACGACGGTGCCCTGCGGCGTGCTCGCGGAGGTCGGGTCGCCGCCGCCGCAGGCGGCGAGCACGAGGGCGCACAGGCCGGCGAGCGCCAGGGCGAGCGCGCGGGAGCAGGCGGGCGCGATGGTGGCGGCGGGAACGTGGCTCGGCACGCGCCCAGGCTAGAGCGCGCCCGCCGCGCGGAGTGCCGATACCATGGCCCGCGCTCCCCGGGGGAGTGAGTTAACGGCTATGCGCGCGGTCTCCAAAACCGTGAATCCGGGTTCGAATCCCGGCTCCCCCGCTGTGTCACGCGCCTGAGGCCTCGCGCTGCAGCAGCGCCTGCATCTCCACGTGGGGGATCGCGTCCGTCAGCGCCTGGTCGCGTCCCGGCCAGGAGCTCCTCGGTGGCGCGCTGGGTCGCCCGGTACGCGACGCCGGCGAGCGCGCCGCCGACGCTGATCCGGCGGACGCCGAGCTGCGCCGAGCTCGCCGCGGGCTCGGCCCGCGGCCGGCGCCGAGCAGCATGTTCAGCGGCAGCGGGCTGCGCTGCGACCAGTCGCGCGATCACGCTCCGGGTCGATCACGCCGGGGACGAACAGGCAGTCGCCGCCGGCCTCCGCGAAGCGCTCGCCGCGCTCGATCGCCATGTCCTCGCGCTCGCCCGGATCGCCGACCGAGGCGAGGAAGACGTCGGTGCGGGCGTTGATCGACGAACGGCGCGCCGCTGCGGTCGGCGGCGGCGCGCGCGGCGGCGATCCGCTCGCACTGCTCGTCGATCGGTCCGCAGCGGCTGCCCGTCGTGTCCGGGGCTGTCCTCGAGGTTCACGCCGACCGCGCCCGCGTCGATCACCGCGTCGATCGTCGCGGCGACGTCGGCGGGGGAGGGGCCGTAGCCGGACTCGACGTCGGCGCTGACCGGGACGTCGACGACCCGGGCGATCCGCGCGACCGCGGCGACCGTCGTCCTCGCGGCGCAGGTTCTCGCCGTCGGGGACGCCGAGCGACCACGACATCCCGCTGCTCGAGGTGGCGACGGCGGCGGCGCCGGCCGCGGCGATCACCGCGGCGCTCGCCGCGTCCCAGGCGTTCGGGAGGACGAAGCGTGCCCTGCTGGTGGAGGTCGTGGAAACGGCGGGCGTGGTCGCTCATCCGCCTCACCCTGCCGGTCCGGCCGGCGCTTGTCCAGCGGGATTCGGTCATCACGATCCATGTCGCAATTCCGCTAGACACGAAGCCCGGACGGCGGTCACGATCGTCCGGTGTTCGAGGACTTCGACCAGTGCTACCGGGCCGCGACGTCGAAGGACCCGCGCTTCGACGGCTGGTTCGTCGCGGCCGTCACGTCGACCGGCATCTACTGCCGGCCGAGCTGCCCGGCGACGACGCCGAAGCGGGCGAACATCCGCTTCTACCCGACCGCCGCGGCGGCGCAGCAGGCCGGGTTCCGCTCGTGCAAGCGCTGCCGCCCGGACGCCGCGCCCGGGTCGCCGGAGTGGGACGGGCGCGCCGACGTCGTCGCGCGCGCGATGCGCCTGATCGCCGACGGCGTGATCGACCGTGAGGGCGTTCCGGGGCTCGGCGCGCGGCTCGGCTACAGCGTCCGGCAGCTCCAGCGGGTCCTCGTCGCGGAGGTCGGCGCGGGGCCGATCGCGCTCGCCCGCGCGCAGCGCGCGCAGACCGCGCGCGTCCTGATCGAGACGACGACGCTGCCGATGGCGGACGTCGCGTTCGCGGCCGGCTTCTCGAGCATCCGGCAGTACAACGACACGGTCCGCCAGGTGTTCGCGCTCACGCCGACCGCGCTGCGGCAGCGCCGCGGGCCTGCGCCGGCGGCGCACGGCGGCATCACGCTGCGGCTCGCGCACCGGCTGCCGCTCTGCCCGGACAACCTCTTCGGGCACCTCGCCGCGACCGCCGTGCCCGGGGTGGAGGAGGTGCGGGGCGAGACCTACCGCCGCACGCTGCGGCTCGCGCACGGGCCCGGGATCGCCGAGCTGACGCCCGCGGCGGATCACGTCGCCTGCCGCCTGATGCTCGCCGACCTGCGCGACCTGACCGCCGCGATCGCGCGCTGCCGCCGGCTGCTCGACCTCGACGCCGATCCTGAGGCGATCGACGAGCTGCTCGCCGCGGACCCCGCGCTGCGGGCGCTGGTCCGCCGCGCGCCGGGCCGCCGCGTCCCGCGCTGCACCGACGGCGCCGAGCTGGCGCTGCGGGCGGTGCTCGGCCAGCAGGTGTCGACCGCTGCGGCGCGGACGCACGCGGGCGGCATCGCGGAGCGCTTCGGCGAGCCGGTGACGGACGCGCGCGGCGGGCTCACTCGCCTCTTCCCGGCGCCGGCCGCGCTCGCGGGGGTCCGGCTCGCCATGCCCGCGAGCCGGCAGCGGACGTTCGCGGCGCTGGCCGAGGCGCTCGCGTCGGAGCGGCTGTCGCTCGACCCCGGCTGCGACCGCGAGCGAGGCGCTCGCGGTCCTCTCCGGCCTTCCGGGGATCGGCCCGTGGACGACCCAGGTGATCGCGATGCGCGCGCTCGGCGACCCTGACGCCTTCCTGCCGGGCGACCTCGGCGTGCGGCGGGCCGCCGAGGCGCTCGGGCTGCCCTCGACGCCCGCGGCGCTCACCGCGCGCGCGGAGCCGTGGCGGCCCTGGCGTGCCTATGCCGTCCAGTACCTGTGGTCGGCCGGCGACCACGCGATCAACGACTGGCCGCCCGTCGCTACGCCGCGATCTCCTCGCGGTCGGGCTGCGGCAGCAGCGTGAAGTCGGCGGGGTCGAGCGTGCGCGCCTGCTCGATGAACTCGCGCATGTAGCCGGGCCAGTTCGTGACGATCCGCCCGTGCTCGTCGCGGTACCACGAGTCGCAGCGCAGCCAGGCCGTTCCCGCGAAGTGCTCCTGCACCGCGCGGTCGCTCGCCGCCTCGACCTCGGGCCGCACGTCGATCGCCGCGGCGTCGTGCGCGCGGACCTGCTGCAGCGCCTGGCGGATGTAGCCGGCCTGTGCCTCCTCGAAGGCGATGATCGAGCCGCCGGAGGTGTTCGTGTTCGGGCCGTACATGAGGAACATCGACGGGAAGCCGGGCACGACGATGCCCATGTGCGCGTGCGCGCCGTGCGCCCACAGCTCGCGCAGCGACACGCCGCCGGCGCCCGTCACCTCCATCGGGAACATGAACTTCATCGTCTGGAAGCCGGTGCCCCAGATGATGCAGTCGACGTCGTGATGCACGCCGTCGGCGCTGATGATCCCGGTCTCGTCGACGCCCGTGATCGCCTCGGCCACGAGCTCGACGTTCGGCCGCTGGAGCGCGGGGAGGAAGTGCGAGCTGAAGAGGACGCGCTTGCAGCCGAACGTGTAGTCCGGCCAGACCTTGCGCCGCAGCTCGGGGTCCTTGAGCTGCCAGCGCATGAAGAGCGACGAGCGCAGCCGGCCGACCAGCCCGACCGTGCGCGGGTGACGGATCATCATCGTCACCGACTCGAGGTAGAGCTTGCCGATGAACAGCCGGCGCGCGGCCTGCAGTCCCGGGACATGCTTGAACAGCGCCAGCAGCACCGCCGGGTAGGCCCGGTTGCGGCGCGGCATGAACCAGTTGCCCGTGCGCTGGAAGACCAGGAGGCTTCCCGCCTCCTTGGCGATCTCCGGCACGAACTGCACGGCGCTCGCGCCGGTGCCGACGACGGCGACGCGCTTGCCGCGCAGGTCGTAGTCGTGGTCCCAGCGGGCGGAGTGGAAGCTGTGGCCGCGCGAACGAGTCGATGCCGTCGATGCGCGGGAACGCGGGGTGGTGGAGCTGACCGGTGGCGATCACGACCGCGTCGGACTCCCAGGTCCGGCCGTCGGCGGCGCTCACGGTCCAGCGGCGCGTCTCGTCGTCCCACGCGCAGGCGGTCACGTCGACGTGCGGCTCGACGAGCCGGTCGACGCCGTAGTCGCGTGCGACGCCCTGCGCGTACTCGAGGATCTCGTCCTGCGGCGAGCACAGGCGCGACCAGTCGCGGCGCTGGGCGAACGAGTACGAGTACATGTGGCTCGGCACGTCGCAGGCGGCGCCCGGGTAGCTGTTCTGCAGCCACGTGCCCCCGACGCCGCTGTCGCGCTCGAGGATCGTGATGTTCGTCAGCCCGTGGGACTGCAGCTCGATCGCCGCCGCGAGCCCGCCGAAGCCGGCGCCGATGATGACGATCTCGAGGTCTCGATCTTCAGCCATGCGCGGCACGCTAACGCGTGTGTAGGGTCCGCGCGACATGCCCGCCGTCAGCGAGATCTTCGACCCGGGCCTGCTGAGCGAGCGCGTGGTGCTGGTCACCGGCGGGGGAACGAACCTCGGGCTGCACGCGGCGAAGGAACTGCACAGGGCCGGGGCGACGGTCGTGATCGCGGGGCGGCGCGAGGAGGTGCTCGAGCAGGCGCGCCCGCAGATCGGCGAGCGCTGCACGATCGCGTCGGCGGACATCCGCGAGCCGGCCGGCGCGCAGGCGATCGTCGACGGCGTGCTGCGCGACCACGGCCGGCTCGACGCGCTCGTCAACAACGCCGGCGGCCAGTACTTCGTGCCCGCCGCAGGACATCGCCGCGAAGGGCTGGCGCGCGGTGTGGCGCCTGAACGTCGACGGCACGCGGACGATGACGCGAGGCGGCGGTCGAGCGCGGCTTCGGGGACGGGGGAGGGACCGTCGTGAACGTGACCGTCAGCCCGCATCGCGGCTACCCGGGGCTGGCGCACACCGGAGCGGCGCGCGCGGCCGTCGAGGAGCTGACGCGCGAGTGGGCGGAGGCGTGGGGCCCGCGCGGGATCGCGGTCGTCGCGGCCGCGATCGGGCGCTTCGACACCGAGTCGCTGCGCAAGTACCCGGAGATCATCTGGCAGGGCGCCCGGGCGACCGTGCCGCTGCAGCGGCTCGGGACGATGGACGAGTACGCGTGGCTGATCACGATGCTCTGCTCACCGCTCGGCCACGATCTCAGCGGCTCGGTCGTGACGCTCGACGGCGCGCTCGACAACTGGGACGGCCCGTGGCCGCGCGAGGCGATGGTGGACGAGCGCGGGGTGGTGCCGACGGAGGAGCGGAAGGGCTGATCCTCGCCGGGCGAAGGACAACGAAGCGCGAGACGGGGCTCGAACCCGCGACATTCAGCTTGGAAGGCTGACGCTCTACCAACTGAGCTACTCGCGCATGGCGGGGAGGATAACGGCGGGCCGGTCCGGCCAACCGGCACGACGCGACAGCTCATTCTTCGGTCAGCGTCACACGGAGCGATCGGCGCCGATGGGCAGTCCGACGCCTGTGGCAGTTCGAACACACGACCTCGCACTTGTCCATCTCGGCCAGGATCGACTTCCAGCTTCGGCCGGCCAAGTTCGAGCAGACTTCGAACTCCTTGTCGGCGAGGTGATCGAACTCGAGCACGACGGGATCGCGTTCGCCGCAGTCGACGCAGGGGTTCAATCCTTCCCGTAGTCGGAGCGACACGGTCGACAGAAGCTGTCTCGTCGTCCCTTGGCCTTGTGCCGCCACGCGAAGTCGTCCGCGGGCTTGACCGCGCCGCAGCGGTAGCAGTTCTGAACGGCGTCAGTGTGGCGCGGCACGAACATATGTTCGCACAGAGGGCGGACGAGCCTTTGCGTACACTGGCCGGGCACCACGGGGAGTGGCGCAGTCTGGTAGCGCACCCGGCTGGGGGCCGGGCGGTCGCAGGTTCAAATCCTGTCTCCCCGACTACTGACTGTCGAGGGCCCCGTTCCACCGGGGCCCTCGGCGTTTCTCGGTGGCTCCGACCTGGTCGGGTCGGTCAGCGGGTCGTCATCGGGGCTCGCGGCGCGCGGCCCACACCCCGGCGGCCGAGAGCAGGAGCGCGGCGGCCAGGCCCGCGCCGATGCCGACGTCGGCCCAGTTGACGCCGCCGTCCGCGACGCGCGTGGTGGCCACGTGCACGGTCCGGGCCGGCGTCGAGTCGAGCGGCGACGGGACGAGCCTGGCGTCGGAGCCGAGGTAGCGGTGCTGCTGGCCCACAGTGGGCACCGCCACCGCCGCCGGTTGGTGGGTAGTGGCGTGGCTGTGCCTGACCGGCATGTCGGCGGGACGGGCGGCCGCGGAGCTCGCGCCGGCGGCGAGCAGTGCGACGACGGAGATGGCGGTGAGCGTGGAGCGCATGAGCGTGATGCTCCTTCTGGTTAGGGGAACTGGATGTGACCGACCATCTCCCCCGCCGGTTGGATCGCGGCTCGAAGCGGTATACGCGCGGTAAATGCACCTGCTAGCGGACCCAGAACTGGTCCAGCAGCGGCCCGAACAACACGTGCGTCTGCACGTTGCCGACGCGATTCGAGACCAGCAGCAGTGTGCGGCGCGTGAACAGCGGGATCGCTGGGAGATGCCGCCACCACTCGGCGGTCGAGGGCCGCCCAGCGCGCGTTTGCCTCCGCCCCGTGGGCTGTCAGCGCGGCCGCGTAGCCGGCGTCCAGCGCGCGGTCGCAGAACTGCGAAGGATTTCCGTTGGCCGGAGAGCCGCGCACCAGGTACCTGCAGCTGAACGGTTCGAAGAAGGCCGACGAGGTCAGGAAGTCGGCGCCCCATCCGTAGAACCCCACCTGGGCGTGGTGGCGCGAGTCATTGACGTAGTCGAAGTAGCTCGAGAAGGGCAGCACCCGCACCCGGACGCGGTAGCCCAGGCGCCGCAGAACCTCGCCGGCGTAGCGCGCGACGGCCGCGTACTTCGGTAGTCCCCAGACCGTCACCCGGGTTCCTTGCGTGCCGGACGCCGCGATCAGCCGGCGGGCTCGGGCGAGGTCCGGCGCCGACCAGCCGCCGCCCGGCGAAGCGTCGCGGGTGAACGGGCACGTGGGCGCGTAGCCGGGCAGCCCGGGCGGGATCACCTGGCACGACAGGCCCGCGACGCCGCTGCCGCCCGCCAGCTTGACCGCACGCCGGCGATCGACGGCGTAGTTCAGTGCCCGACGGACGCGGGGGTCGTCGAATGGCGGCTCGCGCACGTTGACGAAGAGGTAGTTGATACTTGGTCCGGGTGCCGTGGAGACGCGGCTGGCGTCGGCGAGGGCCAGCACGCGGCTTTGGTCGACCGGGAGCTGGCCACTGAAATCGCCGGCGGCCACGACCGCGTCGGCACGGTCGCGCTGCACGGCGGCCACCTGCGCAGCGGGGTCGCTGGAGGTCGTGACGTTGATCGCGTCGGGGAATCCGTCCGGCTGCGCGTCGGTCGACCAGGAGCGAAAGCGCGGGTTGCGCACCAGTCGCACGCTGCGGCCGGGGGTGAATGCCGCGATCGTGTACGGGCCGGTTCCCGGCGGGGAGCGCGTCCGGATGAGCTTCGCCGGCGCGCTCGCGGGGAGCACGTAGGCCAGCGGCAGGGCGAGCTTGTGCGTGAACTCCGCATCGGGCCGCCGGAGGTGGATCGTGATCGTCCGCGCCGCGGCGTCGGTCTGGATGCCCTTGGCGAGGTCGCAACGCCGCATGCTGCACGCTTGGGCGCCGACGATGCCGTTGTAGTAGGGCACCGTCTTACCGACGAGGCGCACGACGCGTTCGATCGAGGCGCGGAAGTCCTCGGGCCGCACCGGCGAGCCGTCGGAGAACCGCAACCCAGGGCGCAGCTGGAACGTGTAGCTGCGCCCGCCGTCGGCCGGTTGCGGGACGCTCGCGGCGAGATCGGCGACCAGCGTGCTGCCGCCGACGCCCGGAACGCGACGGTAGGCAACGAGACCGTCGTAGACCGGCGACAGCGCCATCCAGGTGTTCCCGTCGTAGCTCGCCGGGTCAATGCTGTCGAACGGCGCGGATGCGAACCGCAGCGTCCCGCCGCGGTGGCTTGTGCGCGACGCGGTCGCCGCCACCCACACCGAGCCGCCGGCGAGCGTGAGCGCGGTCGGGGCACTTCCGAGCGCGATCCGGCGGCTCACCTTTCGCGTCCGCGGGTCGATCCGGATCACAGCGTCCGTGCGGGCATCGGCCACCCAGATCGCACCCAGACCGGCGGCGACGGCGACCGGGCTGCCGCCGACGCGCACCGTGTCGCTGACCGCGTTGGTCGCCGCGTCGATCCGCATCACGGTGCCGTCGTCGCGGTTGGCGACCCAGACGCCGCCGTAGCCGACGGCGATCGACGCCGGTCCGTTGCCGACCCCGATCGCCTTGAGCACCGCGCCCGAATGCGGATCGAGCTTGGTGACGATGCCATCGTCCTCTCCGGCCACCCACACGCCCCGCCGCCCGCGGCGATCGCAGCAGGCCCACCCGGAACCTCGATCCGCCGGCTCCGGCCCCCGTGCGCGAGGTCGAGCCGCTGGCACCTGTCCGTCGACCGCCGAGGAGACCCAGACGGCGCCACCCGCGACGGCGACACCTCGCGGCGCATTGCCCGTCGGCAGACGGCGGACGACACGGTTCGTGCCGGAGTCGACCTGCTCGACGCGGCGGTTCGCGCCGTCGGCGACCCACAGCGAGCCGCCACCGAACGCGACCGCTGTCGGCTCGCCGCCGACGTCGATCGTCGTCACCTGCCCGCGGCCGCGATCGACACGCGAGACGGTCCCGTCACGGCCATTGGCGGTCCACACCGATCCGGCGCCGGCTGCCAGTGCGTCAGGCGCGTGCCCGACGGCGTACTGCGCGGAGATCCGCCCGCTCCCGGGATCGATGACGCCGGTCGTGTCTTCGGCGATCCGGTCCAGCCCGTCCGAGCCCCCCAGTTGCGTGACGGCGAGCGCGACCGCGGCGGCGACTGCGGCGGAGGCGGCGATCGCGAGCAGCATCGGCGACCGGCGCCGCGTGCGGCCTGGAAGGCGCGAGGGTGGACCATCGAGATCCGGGTCCTGCCGGAGGATCGCATCGTTGAGGCGCCGCAGCTCGGTGCCCGGCTCGAGCCCGACCTCGTCCACCAGGACCTTGCGGGCATACCGGAACGCCTCCAGCGCCTCCGCCTGCCGGCCGCAGCGGTAGAGCGCCAGCATGCGCTGGCCGTGCAGCCGCTCGCGAAGCGGATGCTCGGCGATCAGTTCGTCAAGTTCGCCGAGCAGCGCCGCGTCGCGCCCGTCGGCCAGCGCGTCGTCGATCGCGGCCTCGCGCGCCCCGAGCCAGAGATCCTCGAGCCGCCGGATCTCGGGGGCGGCGAACGGCTCGTCAGCGAGGTCGTCGAGAGGCGGCCCACGCCAAAGGGCGAGGGCCTCGTCAGCATGCGAGCCGTTCTCCCCTGAGGCCAAGAGGCGCTCGAAGCGCAGAGCATCGACCGCGTCGGGGTCAACGCGCAGCTCGTAGCCGCGACCGCGCGTGATGATCTCGGCGTCGGTGCCCGCGAGGTGCTTGCGCAGCTGGGAGACGAGCACCTGCACGAGCTTGGGCGCCGTCGCGGGCGGCCGTTCGCCCCAAAGCCCCTCGATCAGCCGGTCGGCGGATACCGGGGTGTTGGCGTGGAGGGCGAGGATCGCGAGCAATGCGCGTGGCTTCGCGCCGCCCAACGGGACAGCATGACCATCTTGGGAGGCCTCCACCAGGCCCAGAAGACGGATCTCCACGGCAGACCGTCGCTCACCGCGAGCCTATCCCGGCTCGTCGCCGCTCCCAACACTGGATCGCCTCTGCCTGACCTCACCAAGGTTCATCGCTGGACCTCCCGCTCGGGTCATTCGAGCCTACACCCGCGATACGGCGAAACCACCGAGTGGCGGGCTTCGCGCGCTTCCTGCGCGCGAGCACCTCCTCCGTGGTTCTCCGCGGAGCGTCGTAGCTGTCCCCGATGCGCCGCGCGCCGAATCGAGCGATGGTGAGGGTCACCAGGCATCGCTGTGGGGACGGATAGCGGAAGGAGCAACGATGTTCGCGGCCCGGGGGAGGTCTTCGGGGGGTCCGACGGTGCTTCCCGGTCGACGGGACATCGGGTTCCTCGTGGCCATCGCGCTCATGCTCGGCCTCGGGTGGGCTTCGAGCGCCGACGCCTACGTCTACTGGACCAACCTCGGCACCACCACGATCGGGCGAGCCAATCTGGACGGCAGCGTTCCCGGTCAGAGCTTCATCACGGGTGCAGGGACGAACGGGGTGGCGGTTGACGGAACCTTCATCTACTGGACCAACTGGCAGACCGGCACGATCGGGCGAGCCAACCTCGACGGCAGCGCCTCCAACCCGAGCTTTGTCACCGGCGTGGCCGGCGCCAGCGGGCTGGCGGTGGACGGCTCCCACATCGTACTGGAGCGACGCGAACATTGCGATCGGGCGGGCCAACCTCGACGGCAGCGCCGTCGATCGCCGCTTCATCAGCACGAGCGGCGGCACCGAGGGAGTGGCCGTCGACGCGGCCCACATCTACTGGACGAACTGGGACACCGAGACGATCGGGCGGGCCAATCTCGACGGCAGCGCCGTCAACCAGAGCTTCATCACCAATACGCAGAACATCCAGGGCGTGGCGGTCGACGGCGCCCACGTCTACTGGGTCAACCGGCGCGATCTCAGCCCCCCTGGCTCGCTGGGGCGGGCCAACCTCGACGGCAGCGGCGTCGACCAGAGCTTCGTGACCGGCCTGACCGTCCCGAGGGGCGTGACCGTCGATGACGCCCATGTCTACTGGACCAACGGACCCAACACGGAGGGGGGCACCGGCACGATCGGGCGTGCCAACCTGGACGGCAGCGCC
>CAVRIM010000015.1:0-80135 GCA_963721255.1 uncultured Actinomycetes bacterium | reverse complement strand
CCCGGCGCTGCTCCGCCGCGACGATCCTCGGCAGCGCGATGGTGTTCATCGACTCGACGGTCGTGAACGTCGCGCTGCCGGCGCTCGCGCATGATCTGGGCGCCTCGCTGGCGGCGCAGCAGTGGGCGGTCGAGGCCTACCTGCTGACGCTCGGCTCGCTCGTGCTCGTCGGCGGCTCGCTCGGCGACCTGCTCGGCCGCCGGCGCGTGTTCGTCTGGGGCGTCGTCGGCTTCGGCCTGACCAGCATCCTCTGCGCGCTCGCGCCGAGCGCGGGCGCGCTGATCGGGTTCCGCACGCTCCAGGGCGTGGCGGCGCGCGCTGCTCGTGCCGAGCTCGCTGGCGATCATCACCGCCTCGTTCCCGACGCGCCGCCGCGCGCGGCGCGGCGATCGGCGTCGTGGACCGCGTGGACGAGCGCGGCGATCGCCGTCGGCCCCTCGCTCGGCGGCGTCCTCGTCGACGCGGTCTCGTGGCGGCTCGTCTTCGCGATCAACGTCCCGGTCGCGATCGCGGCGCTGTGGATGACGGCGCGCGGCGTGCCGGAGCTCCCCGGCCGCCCGGACACGCGAGGTCGACGTCCTCGGCGGCGTGCTCTGCGCGCTCGGGCTCGCCGGGCCCGGTGTTCGCGCTGATCGAGCAGCCCTCGCGCGGCTGGGACGACCCGCTGATCCTCGGCGCGCTGATCGGCGGCCTCGCGCTGCTCGCGCTGTTCTTCGTCTGGGAGGCGCGCTGGGCGCGCGCGCCGATGCTGCCGCTGCACCTCTTCCGCTCGCGCAACTTCGCGGTCGGCAACGGCGCGACGTTCGCCGTCTACGCCGGCCTCGGCGCGGCGACCTTCTTCCTCGCGCTGTTCGTGCAGGAGGTCGCCGGCTACAGCGCGCTCGCAGGGCGGCCTCGCGCTGCTGCCGCTGACGCTGATGGTGCTGGCGTTCGCGCGCCGCTTCGGCGCGCTCTCCGGGCGGGTCGGCCCGCGGCTCTTCATGGGCCTGGGCCCGCTGGTCTGCTCGGCGGGCCTGCTGCTGTGGCTGTCGCTCGACGAGCGCGGGACGTACGTGACGCAGGTGCTTCCGGGGGCGGTCGTGTTCGGCCTGGGCCTGGCGATGACGGTCGCGCCGCTGACGGCGACGGTGCTGGGCGCGGTCGCCTCCGAGCACGCGGGCGTCGCGAGCGGCGTCAACAACGCGATCGCGCGGATCGCCTCGCTGCTGGCGATCGCGATCGTCGGCGCGGTGGTGACGACGGTGCTGCTGGACCGCGGCGGAGCGGGCGCGACCCGGCTCGGCGACGGGCGACGTCGCGGCGTCGGTGACCGCGTTCCACGCGGGGCTGCTGTGCGCCGCGGTGCTCGTCGGGCTCGGCGGGCGTGGTCTCGCTGGTGGGGATCAGGAACCCGACCGCGGCCGAGCGCGCCGACGCGCAGATCGCCACCTGACCGGGCCCCGCTCGTGACATTCGTCACGGTTCCGTCCGCAAACACCGGGATGGTTCCTCTCGCACGGTTGCGCGCCTGGGCGCGTCGCTGTTCGATCAGGGGAGAGGAGCGGATGGATCGGCCGATCATCTATGCCAGCAGCGTCACCCGGCGGCAGGCCCGCTGGCGTCGTGCACGGCGCCGCGGCGGCCTGCTCGGGCCGCGCCTCGCGATGCTCGCGCTCAGCGCCTCGGCGTGCGCGTTCGCGATCACGGTGCTGGAGCGGCTGACGTAGCAGCGCGCCGCGGTCGGCGCGGCCGCGACCGGTAGAGATCGTGCCCGCTCAGCGGGCACGATCCGTCCCGATTCGCGTCTCAGGCGTGCGCGCCGCGTCGCGCCGGCTCGAGCGCGAGCTCCAGCACCTCGCCGATCGTCATCACCGGGTGGAACGTCATCGCGTCGCGGACCTCGTCCGGGACGTCGTCCAGGTCGCCGCGGTTGCGCTCGGGCAGGACCACGTCGGTGAGCCCCGCGGCGTGCGCGGCGAGCACCTTCTGCTTGAGCCCGCCGATCGGCAGCACGCGGCCCTGGAGCGTGACCTCGCCGGTCATGCCGACGGTGTGCTTCACCGCGCGGCCGGTCAGCAGCGAGGCGAGCGCGGTCGTCATCGTGACGCCGGCGCTCGGCCCGTCCTTCGGGATCGCTCCCGCCGGGACGTGCACGTGGAACTCGCGGTTCTCGAAGGCCGAGGCCCCGATGCCGAGCTCGTCGTGGTGCGCGCGCACGTACGTGAGCGCGATCCGCGCCGACTCCTTCATCACGTCGCCGAGCTGGCCGGTGAGCGTGAGGCCGCCCGAGCCCTTCCCGGGCATCGCGTTGGCCTCCACGAACAGCACGTCGCCGCCGGTGCCGGTCACCGCGAGCCCCGTCGCCACACCCGGAACGGCGGTGCGTGCAGCGGACTCCTGGAAGACCTTCTGGCGGCCGAGCGCCTCGCGGATCAGCTCGACGTCGACCGTGATGAGCGCGCCGTCACCTGCGGCGACGCCTCCCTCGACGCGACCTTCGTGGCGGTCTTGCGCAGCAGCGTCCCGACCTCGCGCTCGAGGTTGCGGACGCCCGCCTCGCGGGTGTACTCGCTGACGATCGTGCGCAGCATGTCGTCGCTGATCGAGACCTCGTCGGGACGCAGGCCGTTGCGCTCGAGCTGCCGCTTCCAGAGGTAGTCGCGAGCGATCGCGACCTTCTCCTCGACGGTGTAGCCGTCGAAGCGGATGACCTCCATGCGGTCGAGCAGCGGCCCGGGGATCGTCTCCGCCTGGTTGGCCGTCGCGATGAAGATGACATCGCTCAGATCGATCTCGAGGTCGAGGTAGTGGTCGCGGAACGTCGAGTTCTGCGCGGGGTCGAGGACCTCGAGCAGGGCGCTCGACGGGTCGCCGCGCCAGTCGGCGCCGACCTTGTCGACCTCGTCGAGCAGGATCACGGGATTCATCGTGCCGGCGTCGCGCAGCGCACGCACCAGGCGCCCCGGAAGCGCGCCGATGTACGTGCGGCGGTGGCCGCGGATCTCCGCCTCGTCGCGCACGCCGCCGAGCGACATGCGCACGAACTCGCGGCCCATCGCGCGGGCGATCGACTCGCCGATCGACGTCTTGCCGGTGCCGGGCGGGCCGATCAGGGTGAGGATCGCTCCACCGCGTGCGGCGTCGCGGGCGCGGGTCTTGTCACCCGACGCCTCGCCCATCCCGCGCTCGGTGCGCAGCTTGCGCACGGCGACGTATTCGACGATGCGGTCCTTGACGTCCTCGAGGCCGGCGTGGTCCTCGTCCAGCACGGTGCGCGTGTGCACGGGGTCCAGGCGCTCCTCCGAGCGCTCACCCCACGGCACGGCGACCAGCCAGTCGAGGTAGTTGCGGATCATCTGGCCCTCGCCGGAGCCGCCCTCGCCCATGCGCTCCAGGCGCGCGAGCTCCTTGTCGGCCTGCTCGCGCACGTGGTCCGGCATGCCGGACTCCTCGATCTTCGTGCGGTACTCGTCGGCGACGGAGCCGTCGTCCTCGCCGAGCTCACGGCGGATCGACTCCATCTGCTTGCGCAGGACGTAGTCGCGCTGCTGCTTGGCGGTGCCCTCCTCGACGTCGTCGCGGATCTTGCGCCGCACCTGCAGCTCTGCCAGGCGCTCACGCTGCATTGCGAGCGCGAGCACGAGGCGCTCGGTCACGTCGGTCGCCTCGAGGATCTCGACCTTCTGGGCGAAGGTCAGGTCCGGGGCGTAGCCGGAGGTGTCGGCGAGCGGGCCGGGGTCGACGATCGCGCGCACCCATGCGGCGACGCGGCCGTCGTCGCCGCGCAGCTCGAGGATCTCCTCGACGGTCGCGCGGTACTCACGCGCGAGCTCACGCGTGCGGCCGTCGACCGGGGAGTCGTCGGGCGACTCGGTCACCTCGACGCGCAGGCGGCCCATCGGGTCGGTGTGCGCCGCACCGGCGATGCCGCGCGAGACGCCCTCGAGCGACGCGCCATGGGCGCCGCCGGGCAGCCGGACGAGCTCGGCGACGCGGGCGATCGTGCCGACCGCCGCGTACTCGCCGTTGTGGCGGGGGACGAGCAGCACGCGCTCCTCGTCACCGACGTCGATCGGCAGGGTCACGTCCATCGTCGGGAAGACGACGGTGTCATCGAGCGGGACGAGCAGCAGGTTCAAGGTGTCAGGCACAGGGCCCTCCGAAGGCGACAGGTGGAAGTTGCTTGCGCAACTGTAACACAGATCTCAGTCGGCGTGGCTGAGATCTTCTTCGGAGATGATACGAGGTCCGTGCGGGGTGGGCAGGACGACGTCACCAGCCCACCCAGTCCGGCCCCAGCTTGACCGGCAGCTCGTCGGTGTCCAGCGGGAGCCGGTACTTGTCGGGGTTCGTGTGGTCATACGGGATCGACGGGAAGTTCACGACGGAGACGTCGGTGGCGCCGATGTTGCGCTCGGCATGCCAGACGCCGCGCGGGATCACGAGCATCGAGCGCGCGTAGCCGCTGAGCGTGAGGCGGAACTCGCGGCCCGCCGTCGCGCTGTCCTCACGGGCGTCGAAGAACGCAAGCTCGAGCTCACCGAAGAGGAACGCGTAGCGGTCCTCGTGCTCGCGGTGCACGCCCCAGCCCTTCGCCTGCCCCGGCCGGATCGTGAACAGGTAGGCGAACACGGCCGGCTCCGGATGCACGCCCCAGCGGTCGTCGTAGAGCTCGCAGACCGTGCCGCGATCGTCGACGTGGGTGACGAGGCTGCGGACCGTCATCCCCTCGGGAAGCTCGTCGAGACGGGTGCCGTCGCTGTCGACGGTCTGCAGATCGCGCTTGGGCGGCATGTGCGCAGGCTAATAGCGTGCCCCCCGTGGCCGCCTGCTTCACGATCGTGATCCCGACGCACGACCGCCGCGAGACCGTCCTGCTGGCGGCCCGCAGCGCGCTCGCGCAGACGCGCTCGGCGGAGCAGGTCATCGTGCTCTGCGACGGCTGCACCGACGGCAGCGCCGAGGCGCTGCGCGCACTGGAGGACGAGCGGCTCGACGTGCTCGAGCTGCCGAAGCTGCCGGGGTTCGCCTACGGCCATCGCAACACGGCGCTGGAGCGGGCTCGCGGGGAGGTGATCCTCTGGCTGGCCGACGACGACCTGCTGCTGCCGGATCATCTCGAGCGACTGGGCGAGTACTGGGACGCCGGCGACGCGGACCTCGTCACCACCCCCGGGGTGATCGTGCACCCGGACGACGCGCTCGAGTGGTTCGGCACGGACTGGGGCGTCGGCCGGTTTCGCGCCGCGACGGCGACCGGCAACAGCAACGTGATGGCGAGCGTCAGCGTGCGCGCCGCGCTCGTCCGCGAGGTCGGCGGCTGGGACGCCGCGCAGCCGCGCTGTGCCGACTGGGAGCTGTGGCGGCGGTGCCTGGCGGCCGGCGCGCGCGCATGGACGACGAGCGAGCCGACCGTCCTGCACTTCCGCGCGACCGGCCGCGTTCAGGAATGGCCCGACCGCGTGCGGCAGAACACCGCCTGGTCGGAGCGCATCCACGACCCGGAGGAGCTGCGTGCGCTGCGCGGCATCCTGCGGCGCGTGCGCTCAGGCCGTGACGCGGCGCTCGCCGACGACGCCGACCGGCGGGCCGCGGAGATCACCGGGCTGCTCGCCGCGCTCGCCGAAGCCGAGGGGCGCGTCGCCGAGCTGACCGGCGAGCGCGACGGCCTGCGGGCGGACGCCGAGGCGCTGGGAGACGAGCTCACCGGCCTCAGGGCGGAGCGCGACGCGCTGCAGGCCGCCCGCGACGCCTTCCAGGAGGACCGCGACGCCGCGCGGGCGACGCTCGCGAGCATCTACGCCGGTCGCTGGTGGCGCCTGCGCGGGCTGCTGCGCCGCGACTGAGGCCGGGCAAGGGTTACTCCTGTGGTCGGGGACATCTCCTCAACGACGCTGAGCGCCGATCGGATGTCATACCCGTCCGCGCAGCACCAGATCCGGCACCTCGGCGAGCAGATCGACGGTCCGCGGATTGCGGCCGGGCTCGAGCAGCACGGCGCCGCCGGGGCGATAGGGGCGCTCGGAGCTCGGGCGCGTCGTCGCTCCGGCGAGTGCGCTGTCGAAGACCCAGCAGCCGCTGTTGAGCAGGTGCGGGCCGCCTGCGCCGCGCGGGCGCCAGAGCTCCGCCGGGTCGCCGGGCAGCGGCCCGCGGCGGTGGATGTGCCCGAAGACGATCCAGCGCGCGCGCAGGCGCAGGCGCCGCGCGACCTCGTCGATCGCCGGGATCGCGGCGCGCCGATGGAGCCCCTGCTCCATCACGAGCGCGGCGAGTGACGCCGCCTCGCGCATCCCGGGGATCGCCGCGAGCGCGGGCAGGCCGGCGAGCAGCGTGCGGCGCGCCTGGCCCACCGCCGCCTCGACGCTCTCGCCCATCCCGTCGGGGAGGATCGTGGCGAGCGCGTCGCTCACGCCGCCCGCGTCCGACCCGGGCGCGCGCTCGAAGTCGTCCACGGCCGAGCGCGGCGTGCCGTCCT
The DNA here is from genome assembly GCA_963721255.1 of uncultured Actinomycetes bacterium. GTDB lineage: Bacteria > Actinomycetota > Thermoleophilia > Solirubrobacterales > Solirubrobacteraceae > F1-60-MAGs163. The sequence goes on along the minus strand of CAVRIM010000015.1, from coordinate 73,681 downwards.
TCGCGCGCAGCCGCCCGCGCAGCGCGGCGGGCAGCAGCCGGTCGAGGTAGTGCCCGTGCATCGCGTAGACGTCGGGGGCGAGCCAGACGCCGGGGTAGCGGACCTCGACGCGCGCGGGCCGCAGCCACGAGCACAGCTCGGCGAGCAGCGCGCTGGCGCTCTTGGGGACCTGCGTGGTGGGGCGCAGCGGACGGTCGCCGCTGATCCGGGTCGCGAGCCAGGAGCGGATCAGCGCGTGATCGTGGTTGCCGGGGACGACGACGACCTCGGCGCCGTCCGGCAGCGCGGCGCCGAGCGCGCGCAGCACCGGCTCGGCGGCCGCGGCGGCCTCGTCGGGGCGTCCCTCGAGCAGTTCGAGCGTGTCGCCGAGCAGGATCAGCCGGTCCGCGCGGGCCACGGCGGCGGTGAGCGCCGCCAGCGCCGGCGGCCTTCGCAGGACGTCGCGCCCGAGGGCGGAACCGAGGTGCAGGTCGGAGATGACGAGCGTGCGCACGCGATGCGTCACCATAGGGACCATGGAGTCGCTCAGGGGCAAGCTGCTGATCGCCTCACCCGCGATCGTCGACCCGCATTTCCGCCAGACGGTCGTGCTGCTCGCCGAGCACACGGACGAGGGGGCGATGGGGGTCGTGCTGAACCGCGAGGCCGACGTGACGGTCGGCGAGGCCGTGCCGACGCTGGCCTACCTGGCCGGCGGCGACGACGTCCCGGTGCACGTCGGCGGGCCGGTCTCCGCCAACGCCGTGACCGTGCTCGCGCAGTTCACCGACCCCGAGCGCGCCGCGCTGCTGATCGACGAGGACGTCGGCTTCGCGCCCGCCGAGGCGGCCGACGGCGAGGACCTCTCCGAGGCGGTGCTGCGCTCGCGCGTCTTCGCCGGGCACGCGGGCTGGGGCGCCGGGCAGCTCGAGGCGGAGATGGAGGAGGAGTCGTGGATCGTCGAGGTCCCGCTCCCCGAGGACCTCTTCACGCACGATCCGGACGGGTCTGTGGGCGGCGATCCTGCGGCGCAAGGGCGGGACCTACGCGCTGATCGCGACGATGCCCGCCGACCCGACGCTCAACTAGCGTCTCAACTGGCGCGCAGCACCCGCAGCGCATTGAGGATCACCGCGACGTCGATGACCTCCTGGAGCAGCGCGCCCGCGACCGGCTGCAGATAGCCGAGCGCCGCGACGATCATCCCGAGCGTGCTCAGGCCGATGCCCCAGAGCACGCTCTGGCGGGCGATGTGCAGCGTGCGCCGGCCGAGCCGCACCGCGGTCGCGACGCGGTCGACGCGGTCGACCGTGATCACGCAGTCGGCGGTCTCGGCGGAGATCGTCGCGCCCGCGGCGCCCATCGCGATCCCGACGTCGGCCACGGCCAGCGCCGGCGCGTCGTTGACGCCGTCGCCGACCATCACGACCGGGCTCATCCCCGGCGTGCTCGAGATCGTCCGGACGACCTCGAGCTTCCGCTCGGGGGTGCAGTCGGCGTAGACCTGGTCGACGCCGACCCGCGCGGCGATGCTGCGCGCCACCGACTCGCGGTCGCCGGTGACCATCGCGACGTGGACGACGCCCGCGCGGCGGATCTCCGCGACCATCGCGGCGGCGTCCTCGCGCAGGTGGTCGGCCATCACGATCGCGCCGAGCATCTGCCCGTCGGCGCCGACCATCACGCGCGCGAGGCCCTCGGTCTCGTCGAGCCCGTCCAGCTCGGTCGCCGGCGCCCTCGGGGTGATAGCCGCGGGCGGCGAGGAACCCGGCGCTGCCGACGCACAGCTCGCGCCCGGCGACGCGGCCCTCGATCCCGCCGCCCGGCTGCTCGGACACGTGATCCGGCCGCTCGAGGTGCAGGCCGCGCGCGGTCGCGTCGCGCACGAGCGCGCTCGCCAGCACGTGCGGTGAGAGCTGGTCGAGCGACGCCGCGAGCCGCAGCACCTCGTCGGCGGCGAGCCCGTTCAGCGTGATGATCTCGTGCACGCTCGGCTGCCCGACCGTCAGCGTGCCGGTCTTGTCGAGCAGCACGCTGCGCGCCGCGCCGAGCCCCTCGATCGCGGCGCCGCCCTTGATGATCACGCCGGCGCGCGCCGCGCGCGAGAGACCGGCGACGAGCGCGATCGGCGCCGCCAGGATCAGCGGGCACGGGGTCGCGATCACGAGCACCGCGACCGCGCGCACGGGGTCCCCGCTCGCGGCCCACGCGCCGAGCGCCAGCACGACGGTGATGCCGAGGAACCAGACGGCGTAGCGGTCCGCCAGGCGCACGAACGGCGCGCGGTCGGACTCCGCGGCCCGCACGAGCCGCACGAGCGCGGCGTAGGAGCTCTCGTCCGCGCGCCGGGTCGCGAGCACCTCGAACGGCTCGCCGGCGTTCGTGATGCCGCTGCGCACGTGGGCGCCCGCCGGGATCGTCACCGGCAGCGACTCGCCCGTCATCGCCGACTCGTCGACGACCGCGGGGTGATCCTGCACGCTCCCGTCGACGGCGACGATCTCCCCGGTCCGCACGAGCACGACGTCGCCCGGCACGAGCGAGTCGACGGCGACCTCCTCCCACGTGTCGCCGGTGCGCCGCTGCGCCACGCGCGGTGCCCGCTCGAGCAGCGCGGTGAGATCGCGGCGCGCGCGGCCGGCGGCGTAGTCCTCGAGCGCGTTCCCGCCCGAGAGCATCAGCGCGACGATCGCGCCGGCCAGCTGCTCGCCCGCCGCGAGCGCGCTCGCCATCGCCAGCAGCGCGATCACGTCGACGCCGATGTCGCCCCGCAGCAGCGCCCGCGCGACCTCCCAGGTCAGCGGGACGAGCATCACGACGATCGTGGCCGCCCAGGCGAGGTCGGCGCCGCTGCTGTTCCCGCTCAGGGCAAGGACGCCGCCGGCGATGATGCCGGCGAGGCTCGTGAGCGCGAGCAGCCGCGAGCGGCGCTCGTACAGCCAGTCCACTACTCGTAGACCGGCGCGAGCGTCGGCCAGATGTCCCGATCGTGCCCGGCGATGACGACGGTGTCCGGGTTCAGCCGCGAGTAGCGCTGCAGGGCGTCGAGCGAGGCCATGAAGTCACGGCGGCTCCACATCACCGCGGTCGGCTCCGGGTGCTCGACCATGCGGCGCAGGTCGGCCGCGTCACCGGTCAGCAGCACCTCGCCGCCGCTGCCCAGCCGCACGAGGACGGACTGGTGCCCGGGTGCGTGGCCGGGAGTGGAGCAGAGGACGACGCTGCCGTCGCCGAACAGGTCGATCGTCGCGCTGAAGGGGCCGAGCGGCGCCGCGCGCGGGCCGCTGTAGTCGAGCACCTCGCGCCGGCGGATCGTGCGCACGATGTTCGGGACGTAGCCGCCCTTGCGGATGCCGAGGCCGCCCTTGTCGCCGATCTCCCACTCGCGGCGGTCGGCGACGAACGTGGCGTGGCCGGAGAAGCGGTCGGCGCCGCTGGCGTGGTCGGAGTGCAGGTGCGTCATCACGACCATGCTGATGTCCGTCGTCTTGAACCCCGCATCGGCCAGCAGCGCGTCGACGTCGTAGGAGCGGTGCGGGAACAGCCACGAGGTCGGGCCGAGCGTGCGCTTGGGGTTCGCCTCGGAGTCGGCGGCGTAGCCGGTGTCGACGAGCAGCGGCCCGTGCTCGGGGTGCTCGAGCAGGAAGACCGGGACCGGAGCCCAGTGCATGTCGCGCCGGCGCGCCTGGTGCACCATCGCCCGCACGGGGCCGAGCCGGCCGCGGGGGCAGGCGGGGAACGACGAGGACAGCTCAACCTCGCCGGCGAGCAGGGGGGTCACGCGCATGCGGCGCACGCTACCGGGGCGTCGATCGGTGCCCTAGGCGCAGATGGGCTGCACCGACGCGGTGACCGCGCGCAGCGTCGGTGACCAGCGCAGCAGCTCGCTCGGCTTCGTCGCGCCGTAGACCGCGACGCTCGTGCCGCACGGGTTCATGTACCAGCTGAGCCGCGCCTGGCCGCCGACCCCGTAGGCCCAGCGCCAGGCCTCGTGGCCGTTCAGCTCGATCGCGCCGAAGGCGAGCTCGCTGTACGTGCGCTGGCTCGCGATGCGCCCGCGCGCCGACTCGGCGATGCCCTGGGGCGCCGCGCGCGAACCCGTGCGGTAGGTGATCACGAGCAGCGCGTGGTAGGGCGCCGGCGCGCGCCAGCGGCTCTCGGAGAAGTCGCCGCGGTCGACGTCGTCGGCCAGCAGCCTCCAGCCGCGCGGCACCTGGGCCTTGTAGGCCGGCGTCGAGTAGGGCTTGAGCGCCACCGGCGCCGGGGTGCGCGGGACCGGCCCGCGCTGCGCGCGCTTCGGCGCGGAGTCGTCGCGCAGCGCGCGGTCGGCGGCGACGCCGATCCCGACGCCGGCGAGCAGCGCCAGTCCGGCGAGCGCGGCCACGGCGAGCGGCGGGGCCGGCGGCGCCGCGGCGCCACGCGCGTGGCCGGCGGCGCCGCGCCGGCCGGCGGGCGCGGCGGCATCAGGCGGGTGTGTGCGCCGGCGACCGCGGTCGCGGCGTCGTCGGCCGCGCCTGCCGGGACGGGGCCGGGGGCGATGCGGGCGCCGCTGCGGCGCGGAGCACACCGGACGGCGCCGTCAGCGCGGCACGGGCGTCGGCGGCGAGCGCGCCCGCCGTGGCGTAGCGCGCGTCCGGGTCCTTCGCGAGCGCGCGGGCGATCACGTCGTCGAGCGCGGGCGGCACGCCCGGCGCGGCGGACGGGCGCGGCGGCGGGTCGTGCAGGTGCGCGGTGATCGTCGCCGCGTCGCTGTCGCGGTTGAACGGGGCGCTCCCGGTGAGCATCCGGTAGAGCACGCAGCCGAGCGCGTACACGTCCGCGCGGCCGTCGACGGCGTCGTCGCGCAGCGCCTCGGGCGCGACGAACGCGAGCGTCCCGAGCCAGCCGCCGGTGCGCGTCGCGCCGGCGGTGTCGAGGTGCTTGACGAGCCCGAAGTCGGTCAGCGCGGCCTGCTCCTGAGCGCCGTCCCCGCTGAGCAGGATGTTCGACGGCGTGACGTCGCGGTGGATCAGGCCGGCGCCGTGGGCGGCGTCCAGCGCGGCCGCGACGTCGCCGGTGATCGCGACCGCGCGCTCGGGGTCCAGGTGCACGCCGCCGCGCATCAGCGTCCGCAGGTCGGTGCCGTCGACGTACCGCATCACGAGGTAGAGCACCTCGTCCTGCTCGCCGTAGTCGTAGACGTCGACGATGTTCGGGTGGTGGACCGATGCGGCGACGCGGGCCTCGCGCGTGAAGCGCTCGCGGAACTCCTCGTCGTGCGCGAGCTGCGGCGAGATGACCTTCACGGCGACGCGCCGTCCGAGCGTGAGCTGCGTCGCCTCGTAGACGATGCCCATGCCGCCGCGCGCCGCGAGCCGGTCGAGGCGGCAGCCACCGAGGATGTCGCCGACGCCGGGCACCGGCAGAAGATAGGGCGGCCGGGGCCTCGGGGTTACAGGTTCGCGCGGGAGGCCGAGTCGCTCAGGCCGGCGGGAACGCGCGCCCGAGCCGCGCGGCGAGCCGGTCGACCTGCGGCGCGCTCAGCGTGCCGGGCCGCGACGCGACGAACGCGACGGTCTGCGGGCCGTCGATCAGCACGTCGTGCAGGCGCAGTTCGGCGAAGGCGATCAGCGACAGCCCGTCGGGCAGGCACAGCGCTCCGCGGATCGCCGGAAGCTCATGGGCGTGGCCGTGCTCGGACAGCGCGCGGCTCACGGCGGCCACCTCGCGCTCGACCGCGCGCACGGCGCCGGTGTGGTCGCGCGCGCCCGCGAGCAGGCGCTCACCACGGGGCTCGGCGAATCCGCCGCCCATCCGCGAGATGCGCGGCGGGCGGTCGAGCAGCAGTCCGTCGACGACCGTGACGCCGGCCGGGCCGACGATCAGCAGGTCGATGATCCCGCGGCCCTGCGGCATCAGCCGCCGCTCGAGCGTCACGACGCCGGGCCGCTCGGCGAGCAGCGCGACGCGCTCGGCCAGGACCTCGCGGCTGCTCGGCCGCGTGCGCCAGCGGCGCGACCCGCCCGTGGGCCCGCGGGAGCGCGCCCCCGTCGGGCGTGATTCGAAGCCGGCACGAGCGGGAATGCTCATGGCGCGCGCATCGGACCCTGTGGGCGCCGGCTTGAGCGCGGCACGAGCGCTCCCACGCCGGTGCCCGGATCTGAGAGGCTCGCATCACGCAACCCACCCCGACGAGGAGCCGGCATGCCCGACATCGACCAGTACGCACCAGGGACTCCGTCGTGGGTCGACATGAGCTCCCCGGACACCGATGCGTCCGCGGCGTTCTACAGCGCGCTGTTCGGCTGGGAGGCCGGCGAGCCGGGAACGACGGAGGAGACCGGCGGCTACCGCATGTTCAGCATGCGCGGTCGCAACGTCGCCGGCCTCGGGCCCGACGCGCGACGGCGGCCCGCCGCCGATGTGGACGACGTACATCACCGTCGCCGACGCGGACGCCACCTGTGCCGCGGCCGCGGAGGCCGGCGGGATGGTGTTCATGGAGGCGTTCGACGTGCTCGACGCCGGCAGGATGGCCGTGATCGGCGACCCCCAGGGCGCCGGGTTCGCGATCTGGCAGCCGAAGCTGCATCCCGGGAGCCAGATCGTCAACGAGCCCGGCTCGCTGGTCTGGAGCGAGCTCGCGGTGCGGGACACCGGACCTGAGCCGGCGTTCTACGAGGCGCTGTTCGGCTGGTCGGCCGACACGACGCCGATGGGCGGCTCCGCGTACACGACGTGGAGGCTCGGTGACCATCCGATCGGCGGCATGGTCCAGATGGACGAGCGGTGGCCGGCCGAGATGCCGCCGCACTGGCTGACGTACTTCGCGGTTGCCGACGTCGACGCGACCTGCGCGCGGGCGTCCGAGCTCGGGGCCACGGTGCACGTGACCCCGATGGATGTGGAGGGGGTCGGGCGCCTCGCGGTGATCGGCGACCCGCATGGGGCGATGTTCGCGGTCATCGCGATGGCGCCGGCGGAGGGCTGACGGTCAGATCGCCGGCGCGAGCGGCGCCTCGGGTCCGCCCGTCGACCCCGCCGTCCCGGCGCGAGCGCACCAGGCCCACAGCAACGCCCCGACGCCGAACATCGCGGTGATCAGGAAGACCAGCGCCCCGACGAACGGCACGAGCCCGGCCAGGCGCAGGACGGCCCAGCCCGCGAGGAACGCCAGGAAGCGGCGGTCCGGCGGGCCGACCATCGTGCGACCGAGCACCCAGGCGCCGGTCACGTAGCCGACCGCCGCGAGCGGCGCCAGCGCGAGCAGCAGCCCGATCCCGAACGGGATGCCCACGACGGTCACGAGCGCGAGGACGGCGAGCAGCGGCAGGCAGATCGCCAGGGCGAAGCCGACCCCGAACGCCGGTCCCCAGCCGCCGCCACGCATCAGCGCCGACGTGGTCTCCGCCGCGCGCGGGGCGAGCCACAGCAGCAGCGCGCCGAGCAGCAAGCGTCGACACGCTCATCGCGAGCCACCACGCCAGCGCCGGGATCAGCGGCGTCGCGTTGCCGGGGTTCCAGTCGACCTCCTTGACCCCGCCGCTCACCTGCGCGCCGGGCGCGATCAGCGGCTTGTCCGAGCCCCAGCGGATCCCGTCGCCGACGACGCCGGTCCGCGTGACGATCGCGCGGTCCCCGAGCGTCACGACGCGCCCCTGCACCGTTCCCGCGATCTCGACCGGCCCGTCCACGACGACGAGGTCGTCCGTGATCGTCGCGCCGCGGCGCACCGTCACCGCCCCGTGACCGACGATGACGCTGCGCGCGGTCTCGCCGGCCTTGAGGTCGACGGGCCCGCGCACGACGTAGCGATCGCCCGTGCGCCCGATGTTCAGATTGAAGTCGACGTTCGCCGCCGCGGGCGCGGTGAGGGGGCCGCCGAGCGCCCCGGCGAGCAGTGCGGCGGCGACGGTCAGGCAGATTCGTCGGGCCATGGGCGAAAGGTACCCGGATGCCGGCTGGGCCGTAATTGTCCGTACCAATGCCGTGGCTCCTGCGCATGCGGATCGCTGGAGACCCGGCCAGACTTGAAGAACTATCGCCGCTGCGCCTGAACATCCCAGGGTCGGACTCGTCCTTGGCGCCGGTGGCGTCCTCGGCGGCGCGTGGCAGGTCGGTGCGCTGGACGCGCTCGCGCGCGAGACCGGCTGGGATCCCGGCAGCGCCGAGCGCATCGTCGGCACCTCGGCCGGCTCGATGGTCGGCGCGCTCGTCGCCTGCGGCGTCCCGCCGTGGCTGATGTCCGCCCACTCCGGCGGGGAGGACATCGAGGGCGTGCTGGACGCGAACGGCGCGCACCCGAGGTCCTCCGACCGCTCGGCCGGCGCGGTCTACAAGCTGCACGGGGCCGTCCCGTCGCTCGGCCCGGGCTCCTGGAAGCTCGCGCTCGGCTCGCTCGCGCGTCCCATACCGCCACTCGCCGGTCTCCTTCGTCACGGCCTGGCTCCCGCGCGGCTTCATCTCGACCGCAGCCGCTGAAGGACACCGTGCGGCGCGCCCTCGGCTACGAGGGCGGCTGGGCGCCGCACCCCGGCTACAGCGCGATGGCCTGCGACTACGAGACCGGTACGCCGGTCGCCTTCGGCACCCCCGACGCGCCGAACGCCGATCTCGCCGACGCGGTCGCCGCCTCCTGCGCGATCCCCGGCTTCTACCACCCGGTCGAGATCGACGGCCGCCGCTACGTCGACGGCGGGATGCGCTCGACCTCGAACCTCGACGCGCTCGCCGGCGAGGGCCTCGACATCGTCATCTGCCTGAACCCGATGTCCTCGCTGCACGCCGCCGACCCGCGCACGCTCGGCGAGCGGCTGGCCTTCGGCATACGCGCCGGCGCCGGCAAGATGCTCGGCGCGGAGGCGCGCCGGCTGCGCGCCTCCGGCACCGAAGTCGTGATCCTGCAGCCGACCGTCCACGACCTCGACGTCATGGGCACGAACCTGATGAGCGGCTCGCGCCGGCACGAGGTGATCGAGCGCGCCGCCGAGAGCGTCACCGAGCACCTGCGCGACTGCGGCCTGGGCGAGCGGCTCGCCGCGACGCTCCCGCAGGGCGCGCCCGCGCTCGTGCGCCGGCCGAAGGGCTCGCCGGACCGCTGGCCGGACACTCGCGCGCTCGCACGCGAGCGCTTCGCGGAGCCACCGCCGGTGAAGGCGCGCCGCAAGGCACGCCCGCGACCGCGCCGCCCCGCCCGCGCCGCCGCATAGCATCCCGCGCGTGCCCGAGCCGCTTGCGCCCGACCCCGCCGGACTGCCCGACGACCCGCTCGAGCTGCTGCAGCGCTGGCTCGACGAGGCGACCGCCACCGGCATGACCGACGCGAACGCGATGACGCTCGCGACCGCCGGCGCGGACGGCCGGCCCAGCGCGCGGACGGTGCTGCTGCGCGGCGTCGCGGCAGACGGCCTGCGCTGGTACACGAATCGCGAGAGCCTGAAGGGCCGCCAGCTCGCCGAGAATCCGCGCGCGCAGCTGCTCTTCTACTGGCGCGAGCTGGGCCGCCAGGTTCTCGTGCACGGTCCGGTCGCGGAGACGAGCGACGCCGACTCGGACGCCTACTTCGCGAGCCGCCCGCGCGACTCGCGGATCGGCGCGTGGGCTTCGCGCCAGGGCACGGTCATCGCCGGCCGCGACGAGCTGCTGAGCCGCGTGGACGGCGCGGACGCCGAGTACCCCGGCGACGATGTGCCGCGGCCGCCGTACTGGGGCGGCTACGTGCTGACGCCGCAGGCGATCGAGTTCTGGCAGGCGGGCGAGTTCCGCCTGCACGACCGCTTCGTCTACGCGCGGGACGCCGCCGCGGCGACCGGCTGGCGTGTCGAGCGGCTCTCGCCGTAGCGCGGGCTTCCCGCACGGCGTCAGGGTTTGCTCCGCTGCTGCGCCGGCGCCGGACAGGCGATCGTTGATGGATGACCTCTCGCACGCTCCTCCCGCTGCTCGCCGCGATCGCCCTCGTCGTGTCCGGCTGCGGTGGAGGTGACGACGGCGCAGGGTCGGCGAAGACCACGCAGGTGCCGGCCGTGACGACGTTGTCGGCCGCGGGCTACAAGGCGCTGACCGACTTCAACGCGCTCGTCGGAGAGCGACGTCGCACCCGCGACCCTGGCGCGTCGCTGCGAGCGGGTCGGCCCGTCCGGTGGCTTCGACGAGCAGGTCGACGCGATTCGCGAGTTCTGTCATGACGGTCGCCGACATCGGTCAGGCGTCGAAGGACACGCAGCGGTGCGCCAAGCAGGAGAGCGAGCCGCTCGCGGTGCGCCGCTGCATCGCCGGGGCCCTCGACCAGATCGCCGCCTACGCCGCTGATGCGATCACCGGCGCAAAGGCCGTCGCGAGCGCGGCCCATCTCGAGCCCGGCGCCTGCCGCGACTACCTGCTCGACGAGCGCGAGCTGACGCAGTTCCGCTCGTTCAGCCGCACCGCCAAGGCGGTCGCCCGCACCCTGCGTGACGAGAGTGCGTCGCCGGCCCGCCTCGAGGCCGCCACGAGCAAGCTGGAGATCGCGTTCCGCCGCTTCGAGCGGGTCGGCCGGCGGCGGCCAGGAGGCCGAGCGGGCGAAGGCCTGCGCGCACGCGTAGGGTCTGTCCCATATGTCCGACCAGAACCGCCGCTTCCTCCTGCGCGAGCGTCCCGACCGGGCGCATCGACGACACGACCTTCGAGCTGGACGTCCAGCCGGTGCCCGAGATCGGGGAGGGGGAGGCGCTCGTGCGGCTGGAGTTCATCTCCGTCGACCCGACCAATCGGATGTGGATCGGGGAGACGCCGACCTACCTTCCGCCGGTCGCGCATCGGCGAGGTGATGCGCGCCGGCGGGATCGGCCGCGTCGTCGCCTCGCGGCATCCCGGCTACGCCGGAGGGCGCGCTCGTCCAGGGGCTGCTCGGGTGGCAGGACCACGCCGTGCTCTCCGACGCCGCGCCGGCGTTCGTGATGCCCGAGGTGCCGGGCGTCTCGTCGAGCGCCTTCCTCGGGAGTGCTCGGCATGACGGGCCTCACCGCCTACGTCGGCATGCACGACATCGGCAGGCCGCAGGAGGGGGAGACCGTCGTCGTCTCCGCCGCCGCCGGCGCGGTCGGCTCGGTCGCCGCGCAGATCGCGAAGATCGCCGGCGCCCGTGTCGTCGGGATCGCCGGCGGGCCCCGAGAAGTGCGCGATGCTGACCGGCGAGCTCGGCCTCGACGCGGCGGTCGACTACAAGGCGCCCGACTGGCGCGACCAGCTCAAGGCGGCGACGCCCGACGGCATCGACGTGGACTTCGAGAACGTCGGCGGCGAGATCATGGATGCCGTCTTCGCGCGGCTGAACATCCGCGCTCGCGTCGCGCTCTGCGGTCTGATCTCGGGCTACAACGACGAGGATCCGCCCCCCGGCCCGCGTGCGTTCGGTCGGATCCTGACGCAACGCGTGCTGATCCAGGGCTTCATCGTGCTCGACCACTTCGACCAGGCCCAGGAGGTCGCGCAGATCCTCGGCGGGTGGATGGGCGAGGGCCGGCTCAAGGCGCAGGAGACCGTCGTCGACGGCTTCGAGCAGCTGCCGCACGCGCTGAACATGCTGTTCGACGGGGAGAACGTCGGGAAGCTGGTCGTCCGGATCTAGACCGTTCTCAGAGCCTCTCAGACATCGCACCGATGCTTCTCAGCGTGACGATGTCCCAACACCTCACAGGAGAAGACCGATGAAGCGCGCACTCGTTGCCGCATTGCTCTCGGCGCTCGCCACCGCAGCGGTTCTCGCGACCGTCGGTTTCGGCGCCAACTCGACCGCCACGACGGCGTCGAAGAAGAAGTCCTCGAAGTCCGCGCAGGCCACCCAGTCCGGCCCGCCCAAGACGCTCAAGCAGGTCTACGACGAGCAGCAGACCCGCCGCGCGGCGCAGGACAAGAAGCTTGCGGATGCGCTCGGCGTCACCGTCGATCAGCTCACGACGGCCCAGGACAAGCTCTTCAAGGATCGCCTCGACGCCCAGGTGAAGGCGAACGCGCTGACCCAGGCCCAGGCGGACGCGATCCTCGCCTGCAAGGCGGCGCCGCTCACGTGCGACCGCTCGAACCTCCCGGCCGGCGGCCCGGGCGGCCCGCGTCGCATGCACGGCAAGCCCGGCGCGTCGAGCTTCGCGGCCGATCTCGCCAAGGCCCTCGGCATCGACCAGGCAAAGGTCGAGAGCGCGCTCAAGAGCGTGATGCCGGCACGTCCGGCGTGGCCCAAGGGCGGCATGCGCCCGACCGGCGGCGGCATGCCGACCGCCGGCGGGATGCCCGGCGGTCACGGCGGCTTCCACGAGCACGGTGGTCCCGGCGGCCCGGGTGGTCCTCCCGGCGGTGGTCCCGGCGGCCCCGGTGGATTCGACGGTGGATTCGACGGTGCCGCAGCCCCGGCTGACGCGCAGCCCACGGTGGCTGCCTGAGCCGACCTGCCGACGAGCGATGATGTGGCCGGCGTGACCGACCCATCACCGCTCGTCCTGGTCGTCGACGACGACGACGCGATTCGCGAAGCCCTCGAGCGCGCACTGCGCGGCGAGGGCTTCGCCGTCGAGACGGCCGCCGGCGGCCGCGCCGCGCTGGAGGCCGTCGCGCGCCGCGTGCCGGCCGCCGTCGTGCTCGACGTGACGATGCCCGACCTCAACGGTCGTACGGTCTGCGCCCGCCTGCGAGCCGACGGGATCCGCACGCCGATCCTCATCCTGTCAGCGCGGGATGAGGTACAGGACCGGATCGCGGGCCTGCAGGCGGGCGCCGACGACTACCTCGTCAAGCCGTTCGCGGTCGAGGAGCTGATCGCCCGGCTGTGGGCGTTGCTGCGGCGCGCCGGCGCCGACACGGTCGAGTCGGGTGAGGCGGCGAGCGAGATCCTCGTCGGCGACCTGCTCGTCGACCCGGCGGCGCGCACGGTCACGCGCGGCGGGCGCACGGTGGACCTCACGCGGCGCGAGTTCGAACTGCTCGACGTCTTCGCCCGCAACCCCGGGATCGTGCTGAGCCGCGATCGTCTGCTCGAGCTCGTGTGGGGCTACGACTGGGCGGCCGACGGCAACGTCGTCGACGTCTTCGTCAGCTACCTGCGGCGCAAGCTCGAGGCGGACGGCGAGCCGCGGATGATCCAGACCGTGCGCGGGATCGGCTTCGTCCTGCGCGTGCCGGAGGGCACCGCGTGAGGACCCCGCGGTCACTGACCGGCCGTGTCACGCTCGCCGCCGTGGCCGCGGTCGGCGGCGCGCTGCTGGTGGCGAGCATCGCGGTCGTGCTGGTCAGCTCGCGGGCGGATCGCAGCGCGCTCGATCGCGACCTGCGGCGGCTGGCCGAGCGCTCGGCGGGGCCGGCGGGCCGGCTCGGGCCGCCGCCCGGGGGCATTCCGGGCGCGGGCGTGGGCGGCGGCGTGGCCGGGCCGCCCGGCGCCGACCAGGACGGTGACGGGCGCGGCCCGCTGGGCCCCGGCGACGAGCAGTTCACGCGCCTGGTGTTCGCCAGCGGCATCGTCCGCGCGGGCGGGGCGAACGTCCCGGATCAGTTCCCGCTCCCGGCGGCGAGCAACGACCCGGTCACCGTCCACGTCGCCGGGCAGGACTGGCGCACGATCGTCCGCGACCTGCCCGACGGCGCCCGGCTGCAGGTCGCCGCGCGCCTCGGTCCGCTCGAGGACCGTGAGCGGCGGCTGCGGCTGGTGGTGCTCGCGGCGCTCGCCGGGCGCGCTGCTCGCGACGGCCTTCGTGACGCGCGCGCTCGCGCGGCTCGCGCTCGCCCCGCTCGAGCGGCTGCGCGCGACGGCGGGCGACGTCGCCGAGACGGCCGACCTCTCGCGCCGCGTCGAGGTGGGCGACGGGCCGGTCGAGGTCGACGCGCTCGCCGGGGACCTCAACGCGATGCTCGAGCGGCTCCAGGGAACCGCCGCGGGTCGCGAGGCCGCGCTCGCCAGCGCGCGGCGCTTCGCCGCCGACGCGGGCCACGAGCTGCGCACCCCGCTCACGAGCCTCGAGGCGAATCTCTCGACCGGGTCGATCGACGCGGCGCGCCGCGACGCGGACCGCCTCGCCGCGCTCGTCGAGCAGCTCCAGGCGCTGGCACGCGGGGAGGCCGGACCTGCCGGCGCTCGCCGAGGACGTCGACCTCGGCGAGCTCGCCGACCAGGTCGTGCTCGGCGTGCGCTCGCGCAATCCCGACGTGTCCGCCCGCCTCGAGGCGCCGGAGCAGGGGCCGGTCGTGCGCGGCGAGGCGGAGAGCCTGCGGATGCTGCTCGACAACCTCGTCGGGAACGCGGCGCTGCACGGCCGCCGGCCCGGTGAGGTCGTCGTGACCGCGGCCGCGCTCGCCGGCGGAGGCGCCGAAGTGCTCGTCGACGACGACGGGCCGGGAATCCGGCCGGCCGATCGTGCGCGCGTGCTCGAGCGCTTCACCCGCGGGCCCGACGCGCACGGTCCGGGCACCGGCCTCGGCCTGTCGATCGCCGCGGCGCAGGCGGCGCGCCACGGCGGGGCGCTGACGCTCGAGGACAGCCCGCTCGGCGGGCTGCGCGTACGCGTGACGCTTCCCGGGCTGCCCGCCGACGCGTGAGCGGCTTCGTACGCGAGCGGAGGGTTGAGCACACCAGCGTCGTGCCCAACCCTCCTTTGGCGTCTCGCCTCCGGCGGCCGTACCCCAGGACTGCCCTCGCCAGCGGGAGGTACCCGCTGGAGTGCCCCGTGCGGTTGGGGTGGTAGCTCTCGGACGTCGGGTTCGAGAGCCCGTTCAGCCACTCGGTCGAGTCGCAGACCGCATGGCCGATGAACGACGGGATCGCGTCCTTGAACGTGAACCCGTACGCCGCCGCGCGCGCCTTGATCGTGTCGCGCATCAGGTCGGCGGTCGCGTTCAGCCGCGTCTCGTCGTCGGGGCTGAAGAACGTCGCCGCGTTGCAGTCCTCCCCGTTGAAGATCCGCGGGTAGCCGAGCACCACGACCTTCGCGGTCGCGGCGGCGCGGCTCTTGATCGCCGAGTAGACGGTGTTGAGCCGGCCCGGCAGCGTGTTGCGGATGAAGTTCTGCGCCGTCGTCACCTTCCCGGCGCAGTCGCTCAGCCACGCGGGCAGCGCGCACTCCGTGATCACGTCACTGAACCCGGCGTCGTTGCCGCCGATCGTGACCGACACCAGCGCCGTGGTCGAGGTGACCGAGGCGATCTGGGTGTTCATCAGCGTGGTCGTCGTCGCACCGCCGCAGGCCACGAACGTCAGCGCCGTGTTCGCCCGTGCCTGCGCGAGCAGGTACGGGTAGGCGTAGACGCCGCGCTGGCAGCCCGAGTCGAGCGTGTAGCTGCGGGTGCCGACACCCGACGAGTAACTGTCGCCGAGTGCCACGTAGCGGTCTGCGGCCATCGCGGGGGCGGCCACCGCCAACATCGCGAACAGCGCGCAGAGGATCGTGACGGCGCGTAGCGGCCGCCGCGTGATGCGGGACATGAAGACGTCTCCTCCCAGAGAGCGTTCGTTGAACCCGGCAGGACCGCCGGACCGGACCCGAGCGAACCTAACCGACCGCAGAGTCAGCTTGCAAGTATCGCTGCAGACCGGCATGGACGAGGGGTCGAGCGACGGCGGTGATCTGCCGATGAACGGTCCTAGGACCCTTCTCCCCACGTACCTCCGGAGCCCCATGACCAGTTCGCTGATCACCGACCTCCCCAAGGGCATCGTTCCCTCGGGCCGCCGCAACGGTGCCTCGCGCCTGATCGGCGAGATCGTCGTCGACCTCGGCCTCGCCTCACGCGAGAGCGTCGAGGCCGCGGTGCAGGCGGCGCGCTCGGAGGGCCGCTCGACGGGCGACATGCTCGTCTCCCGCGGCACGCTCACCAGTGACGAGCTCGCCCGCGTGCTGGCCGAGCGCTTCGGCGTGGACTACGTCGACCTCGGCGTCTTCTCGGTCGACATGAACGCGGCGCACCTGATCGCCGCCGATGCCGCGCGCCGCTACGAGGCCGTGCCGATCGGCTACCTCGACGATCGCACGCTGCTGCTCGCGACCGCGGACCCCGGCAACATCGTCGCGTTCGACGACATCACGATGAAGACCGGGCTCGACGTGCGCCCGGTCGTCGCCTCGCGCGAGGACCTCGCCACGCTGATCGCCAAGCTCTCGCGCCTGGACGACGTCCTCGAGGCCGAGTCCGAGGTCGAGGAGGAGGCGCTCTCCGTCGACCTGCGCGACGCCGACGACGAGGCGCCGGTCATCAAGCTCGTGCACGCGCTGATCGCCGAGGCGGTCGAGCTGGGGGCCAGCGACATCCACTTCTCGCCCGAGGGCGACGGCCTGCAGATCTACTACCGCGTCGACGGCGTGCTCGCACCCGCGAGCGTCGTCCCGAAGGGGATGAGCCGCGGCGTCGTCTCGCGCATCAAGATCATGGCGAACCTCGACATCTCCGAGCGGCGCGTGCCGCAGGACGGCCGGCTCTCGCTGACCGTGAGCGGGCGCCCGGTCGACGTCCGCGTCGTCACGCTGCCGCTCGTCTCCGGCGAGTCGGTCGTCATGCGCGTGCTCGACCACGGCGGCGGCGTCATCGAGCTCGACGCGCTCGGCCTGCGGGACAAGGAGATCGGGATGCTGCGGCACGCGATCGCCCAGCCGTACGGCGCGATCCTCGTGACCGGCCCGACGGGCTCCGGCAAGACGACGACGCTCTACGGCGCGCTGACCGAGCTCAACAAGGGCACCCGCTCGATCCTCACGATCGAGGATCCGGTCGAGTACCGCGTCGAGGGCATCAAGCAGATGCAGGTCAACCCGAAGGCGGGCATGCACTTCGCCAGCGGCCTGCGCTCGATGATGCGCGCCGATCCCGACGTGATCATGGTCGGCGAGGTCCGCGACCGCGAGACGGCGCAGATCGCCGTCGAGGCCGCGCTCACCGGCCACCTCGTGCTCTCCACCCTGCACACCCGCGACGCACCGACGGCCATCGTGCGGCTCGACGACATGGGCATCGAGCCGTTCCTCGTCGCCTCCGCGATCGACTGCGTGATCGCCCAGCGCCTCGCCCGCACGCTCTGCGTCAACTGCAAGCAGGAGGAGCTGCTCGACGGCGACATGCTGCGCGCCGCGGGCTACGCCGACGTCACCGACGACATCCCGGCCTTCGGGTCGGTCGGCTGCACGCGCTGCGGGAACACCGGCTACCGCGGCCGCATCGGCATCTACGAGGTCATGTCCGTCAACGAGGAGATCCGCTCGCTGATCATGCGCAACGCATCCGGCGACGCGATCGCCGCGGCGGCGATCGCCGGCGGGATGCGCCCGCTGAAGGACGACGGGCTGGCGAAGGTGCGCTCCGGCGTGACGTCGCTCGCCGAAGTCGCGCGCGTCGCGGGCTCCTAGTCGACATCCGCTTGCGGAGGGTGCCCGGCGAGGAGTAGCGTCGGGCGCGTGCCCCCGCCCAAGCAGCTGACCGTCGCCGTGACGGGCCCGACGGGCGAGATCGGCATCCCGTTCGTCTCCGCGCTCGACCGGCTCGAGCAGGTCGGGCGGATCGTGGCGATGGCGCGGCGGCCGTTCGATCCGGAGGCCCACGGCTGGAGCAAGGTCGACTATCACCGCGGTGACGTGCTCGATCGCGCGGCGGTCGACGCGCTCGTCGACGGCGCCGACGTCGTCGTCCACCTTGCGTTCGTGATCGTCGCCGGCGACGGCAGTCACGAGGCCAACGTCGAGGGCTCGCGCAACGTCTTCGAGGCGACGGTCGCGGCCGGCGTGAAGCGCCTCGTCTACACCTCGTCGGTCGCGGCGTACGGATTCGACGGCGAGCACGGCTCGCCGGAGGCGCCGCTGACCGAGGACGTGCCGGTGCGCGGCGGGGACCGCCATCCGTACTCCGCGCAGAAGGCCGAGGTCGGAGGAGGTCCTGGCGAACGCGCTCGCCGAGTCGAAGACCGCCGCGTACGTGTTCCGGCCGTGCATCGTCGCGGGGCCGGAGGCCCGGATCCTCGTGGACTCGCTGCCGACCGTCCCGCTGCACGGGCGGATCCCGGACGCCGTGCGCGCGCTCTTCGACCAGGTGCCGGTGCTCAAGCCGGTGCTCCCGGATCCGGGCGTCCCGCTCCAGCTCGTGCACCACGACGACGTCGCGCAGGCGCTCTGCGGCGCGGTGCTCGGGCGCGGCGAGCCCGGGATCTACAACCTCGCCGGCGAGGGCACGATCACGCTCGCCGACCTCGCTCGCGAGATCGGCTGGTACTCGGTGCCGGTTCCGGATCTGCTGGTCGACGCGACCGCGGAGGTGATCGCGCGGCTGCCGTTCCTGCCGGACACCGCGAGCTGGATCGAGGCGCTGCGGCGCCCCGTCCTGATGGACACGAGCCGTGCGCGCAAGGACCTGCGCTGGAAGCCGGAGCACGACGCCGCGGACACGCTGCACGAGATGGTCGCCGCGCACCGCGACGACCTCGAAGCGGTCACGCAGCGCGGCGCGTGACGGGGCTCCTCGCCGCCTACCGCGGCACCGGCGCCGACCTGCCGTGGGGCGATCCGCGGCCGGCACACCGCGGCGTGCGGATGGAGGGCTACTTCTGGCGCTTCACCGACCCGGCCGGCGGGCGCGTCGTGATCGCGCTGTGCGGGGTCAACCGCGCGCGTGACGGGTTCTGGTCGACGCTCGGGCTGGCCGGTCACCCGAACGGCTTCCTGCGGACGGTCGCGCATCCGCAGGGCTGGGCCGATCCGGCGGCGCTCGGCGCGCGCGCGGGCAGCGCGTTCGCGGGCAGCGCCGACCGGCTGACGGTCGACCTCGGCGAGGACGCGCGGCTCGACGTGCGCGTGACCGGTCAGGTCCCGTGGCCGCGGCGCTCGCTCGGCGGCTCGAGCGTCTTCCAGACCGTCCCTGCGCTGAACCAGTACTGGCACCCGTGGCTCCTCGGCGGCCGCGCGCACGGCAGCGCGATCGTCGGCGGCGACCGCTGGGAGCTCGACGGCTGGCAGGTCTACGCGGAGAAGAACTGGGGGGCCGGCGGGTTTCCGGAGGCGTGGTGGTGGGGTCAGGCGCAGGGCTTCGGGGACTCCGGCCCCGACCACCCCGCGTGCGTCGCGTTCGCCGGCGGGAAGATCCACTCCGGCCCGCTGCGGACCGAGGTGACCGCCGTCGTCGTGCTGCTCCCCGACGGGCGCCTGCTGCGGCTCGGCGACCCCGTGCTCTCCCCGACGACCGCCCGCGTGACCGACGAGTCGTGGTCGCTGCGGGCTCGCGGGCTCCGCTGGACCGTCGAGGTCGAGGGCCGGTCGCCGCTCGGGAGCGCGCACGTGCTGCCGGTGCCGCTGCCGCTCGAGCGACGCAACGTCCCGGGCGCGATCGAGCACCTCGGCGGGCAGCTGGACGTGATCGTGCGTGAGCGCGGCCGCGAGGTCTGGCGCGGGACGTCGCGGCTCGCCGCGCTCGAGCACGGCGGGATCGAGCGGGCCGTCGCGGAGGTCCGCCGACGTGGCGCGGCGGCGCTCGCCGCAGACGCCGCGCCCTCCTGAGACCGAGGCGGACGGCGCTCGACGTTTGTCCGACGCGCTGCGCCGAACGGTGGGCACGGCGCGGCAGGCGGCGCATCCGGCGCGGGGGGACCGCCGCACGGCTCAAGCGTCGCGAGAGGGCCGACGAAGAGATGAGTGATGGCCGACGCCCCGACCACGCCTGCCTCCACGCTGCCCGACGACCGCTTTCGGGCGCTCGTGGAAGACCTGCCGGCGATCACCTACATCGCGGACTTCGTCGGCGCGTTCACGCTGCGCTACGTCAGCCCGCAGATCGAGCGCGTGCTCGGGTTCACGCCTCAGGAGTGGCTCGAGGACGAGGAGGCGTGGGTCGATGCGCTGCACCCCGACGATCGCGACCGCATCGTCGCCGAGGCCGAGGCCTGCATCGCCGCCGAGCGGCCGTTCGACTTCGAGTACCGGATGATCGCCCCCGACGGCCGCGTGCTGTGGATCTGGGAGAAGACCGCGATCCAGCGCGACGCGGACGGCCGCCCGCTGACCGTCAACGGCGTGATGCTCGACGTGACCGAGCTGCGCCGCACGCAGGACGCGCTGCTGCACGAGGCCGAGCGGCGCGAGAGCGATCGCGAGCAGTTCGAGTCCGCGCTGCGGCGCCAGGCCGACGAGCACCTCCAGCGCTCGCTCCACGACGAGCTGACCGGCCTGCCCAACCGCCGGCTGCTCTACGACGCCCTGCACGAGCACATGGAGCGCGTCAGCCTGGATGACGGCTTCGCGCTGCTGCTGATCGACCTCGACCGCTTCAAGGAGGTCAACGACGTCCTCGGCCACCAGAGCGGTGACGAGCTGCTGTGCCAGGTGGCCGAGCGCTTCGGCCGCGAGGTGCGCGACGACGACCTGCTCGCGCGGCTCGGCGGCGACGAGTTCGCCGTCCTCGTCAGCGGCCGCAACGGCGCGGAGGCCGGGCTCGAGATCGCCCGCCGGCTGAGCGACTCGCTCGACCCGCGAGTTCCTGCTCAGCGGCGTTCCCGTGCACGTCGAGGCCTCGATCGGCATCGCCCGCTATCCGCACGACGGCCGCGACGCGACGGCACTGCTGCGCTGCGCCGACTCGGCGATGTACGCGGCCAAGGATCTCAGCACCGAGCTCGAGCTGTTCGACGGCGAGCGCGACCATCACAGCCCCACCCGTCTCAAGCGCCTCGGCGAGCTGCGCCAGGCGCTGACGCGCGGCGAGCTCGTCCTGCACTACCAGCCCAAGCTCCAGCTCGGGAGCGGCGCGATCATCGGCGTCGAGGCGCTCGTGCGCTGGCTGCACCCCGAGCAGGGCCTGCTCCCGCCGGGCGAGTTCGTCCCGCTGGCCGAGCAGACCGGGCTGATCAAGCCGCTGACGAGCTTCGTGCTGCGCACCGCGCTCGAGCAGCTCAGCACCTGGCATCACGCCGGTCACGAGCTGTCGGTCGCCGTCAACGTCTCCGCGCGCAGCCTGCTCGACCCGGAGTTCCCCGCCGAGGTGGCGCGCGTGCTGCGCGCGACCGGCATCGATGCCGAGCGCCTCGAGCTCGAGATCACCGAGGGCACGATCATGGCCGACCCCGAGCGCGCCGCCGGCGTGCTGCGCCGGCTCGACGCGCTCGGCGTGTCGCTGTCGCTCGACGACTTCGGGACGGGCTACTCGTCGCTCAGCCGGCTGCGCGAGCTGCCGATCGACGAGATCAAGATCGACCGCTCGTTCGCCGCGCGGCTCGAGGCCGACGACCGCGACCTCGCGATCATGCGCTCGACCATCGAGCTCGGCCACAACCTCGGCTGCGTGGTCGTCGCCGAAGGGCTCGAGACGGCCGCCGCGCTCGACTGCGTCGCGTCACTGGGCTGCGACACCGGGCAGGGCTTCCACATCGCCCGCCCGCTCGACGCCGCCTCGCTGACCACCTGGCTCGACGCGCGTCGCGGGCTGAGCCCGCGGCGGCACGCCCGTGGCGGACCGCTGTGCGAGCGAATCCGCCACGGAGACCATCAAGGATCGGCGAGCCGATCCTTGTCCTGCCAGGGGGCCGTGCCCTAGCGGCTGCTGCGACCGCGGCCCGACGGGCGCGCGGAGGCGACGGTGCGGCTGCTGCCGCCACCGCCGTTGCTGTTGCGCGTGCTGGGGCCCGCTGAACCGCTGGGGCGCTTGCCCGAGCTGTTCTTGCGCGAGCCGCCGCCGCCCTGGCGGCCGCCGGCCTGGCCGGTGCCGCGTCCGCGCGGAGCGTGATCCTGCCGGCGCCCACCGCGGCTGCCGCCGCCGTTGCCGCCGCCCCGCCACCGCTGCCGGCAAGCGCGTGCCCGGATGCGGCGTACTCGCGCTCGAGCTCCAGCTCGCGCGCGATCTTCGACATGTCCGGCGCGTGCTCGCTGCCGACGTAGGTGATGCCGATGCCGGTGCTGCCCGCGCGGCCGGTGCGCCCGATGCGGTGCACGTAGCCCTCGCGGTCCTCCGGCGGATCGAAGTTGATGACGTGCGAGATGCCGTCGACGTGGATGCCGCGCGCGGCGACGTCGGTCGCGACGAGCGTGTCGACGCGGCCGGACTCGAACTGGGCCAGCGCGCGCTCGCGCTGGCGCTGGCTCTTGTCGCCGTGCATCGCGAGCGCCTCGTGGCCCTCGTTGCCCAGCCGCTTGACGAGCCGGTCGGCGCCGCGCTTGGTGCGCACGAAGACGAGCGCGAGCTCGTGCTCGGCGCTGCGCAGCTGCTTGAGCAGCGTGTCGATGCGCTCGCCGCCCTCGACCTTCACGAAGCGATGCTCGATGTCGGCGGTCTTCTCGACCGGCGGCACGTGCTCGCGGGTGACGGCCTCACGGGTGTACTCGCGAGCGATCTCGCCGGCCTCGCCGTCGAGCGTCGCGGAGAAGAACAGCGTCTGGCGATCGGCCGGGCACTGGGCGACGATGCGGTCGACCGGCGGGCGGAAGCCCATGTCGAGCATGCGGTCGGCCTCGTCGAGGACGAGGATCTTCACGTGGGCGAGCGAGATGTCGCCGCGGCCCATGAGGTCCTCGAGCCGCCCGGGGGTGGCGACGACGATGTGGGCGCTGCGGGCCTCGCGGGCCTGCTTCTCGAGGCCGACGCCGCCGTAGACGGCGCGGACCTTGAGGGCGCGGGCGTGGGCGATCGGGTAGCTGGCCTCCACGATCTGGGTGGCGAGCTCACGCGTCGGGGCGAGGATCAGCGCCGCCGGGCGACGGTCGGTCGCCTCGATGCGGTCGATGATCGGCACCATGAACGCGAGCGTCTTGCCGGAGCCGGTGGGCGACTTGGCGAGCACGTCGCGACCGGCGAGCACGTCGCCGATCACCTTGCGCTGAATCGCGAACGGCTCGGCGAAGCCACGGTCGGCCAGGGATGCGCACACGGCGCGGGACACGCCGAGATCGGCGAAAGAGGATTGAGACATCGGAAACTCCTGAGAGCGGCGTCGTGCCGCGCTGGTTCGGGGGAGACTGCTGACCCGAACCGCCTCAGTGAGCGGGACCCAAGCGAGCTGCCTCGCGAGCGACAGGATGTCGCTGCGCAGCTTCCAGGGTAGCGCCAGGGGCGGGACCCCCGGGGGCAATCGCTTGCAAACCCCCGGGAATCGCCTCCTCCGGCATCGGAACTATGAGTTCTTGACGGCGCCCTTGAACTTTGCGCCGGCGCTGAACTTCGGCGCCTTGCTTGCCGCGATCTGGATCTTCTGACCAGTCGCCGGGTTCACACCCTGGCGGGCACCGCGGTGTGCCACGGAGAACTTGCCAAACCCCGTGATGGCGACTTCGCCACCACCGGCCAGTTCCTTCTCGATGCTCTCAAGTACAGCGTCGAGAGCGTCGGACGCGGCGCTCTGCGAGAGCCCGGTCTTGTCGGCAACGGAACGCGCGAGATCTGCCTTATTCACCTGCGGAACCCTCCTCGTGGGATCGGGAAAGCGCGAGCGTATGGGGTCTCTCGGTCGGAAAGCCCGATGGAATGGGGAAAACGTCCGAAATTGCGCCCAGGACGGTGCGCGGATGTCGGGGAAATACGGGCCTGGAGGCGCGTTTTTCACGGTCTGCTCGGCGTCCGGGACGGCCCTAGACTGGCGTTTCATGGCCAATGCGACACTCTCCGAAGCTCCGGCCCCCAGCCCCGACGACGTCCAGCCGGTCGCCCACGAGACGCGTGACAGGCTGATCACCGGGACGATCACCGTGGTCCCGTTCGCAGCGCTCGCGATCGGCATCTGGCTGGCCTGGGACAGCGTCCTCTTCTGGAGCGACCTGGTCGTGTTCCTGATCCTCTACACGCTGACCGCGCTCGGGATCACCGTCGGCTTCCACCGCCTCTTCACGCATCGCAGCTTCGCGACGACCGGGCCGCTGCGCGCGATCTTCGCGATCCTCGGCTCGGCGGCGATCGAGGGGCCGGTCATCTCCTGGGTCTCCGACCATCGCAAGCACCACGCGTTCTCCGACCAGCCGGGCGACCCGCACAGCCCGCACGTCGATCACGGCCAGGGCTGGCGCGGGGCGCTGCGCGGCCTGCTGCACGCGCACGTCGGCTGGCTGTTCATCCACACCCAGCGCGGCGCCAAGGCGCGCTACGCGCCGGACCTGATCGCCGACCCGGTGATCTCGCGGATCGATCGCACCTTCGTCGTCTGGGCGGTCGGCGGCCTGCTGGCCGCCTTCTGGCTGGGCTTCGCGATCGGCGGCACCTGGACGGCGGCGCTGACCGGGCTGCTGTGGGGCGGGGCCGTGCGGATGATGGTGCTGCACCACGTCACCTACAGCATCAACTCGCTGTGCCACTTCTTCGGCCGCCAGCGCTTCGAGAGCGACGACCAGTCACGCAACCTCGCGTGGCTCGCGATCCCCTCGCTCGGCGAGGCCTGGCACAACAACCACCACGCGTTCCCGACCTCGGCCGCGCACGGCCTGCGGCGCCGTGAGGTCGACGTCTCGGCGCTCGTCATCGACGGGCTCGAGCAGGTGGGCCTCGCGTGGGACGTCGTGCGCGTCAGCGACGCGCGGCAAGCATCGAAGCGCTCCGGCTCTCCGGCTCGTACGTCCTGACCCGCACGGGCCGCCGCGCCGCCCCGACCTCCAGCGGCATCGTCAGCACCTGGTGCACGGAGATCGAGCCGCGCTCGAAGCCGAGCGCCGCGCCGACGTTGTGCAGGCGCCACACGCGCTCGCGCTCCACGCCGATCTCGGCGATCGCCTCCTCCCGGTGCGCGTCGTGGTTGGCGGCCCACCGCCGCAGCGTCTCGGCGTAGTGCGGGCGCAGCGACTCGTCGTCGAGCACCTCGAAGCGCGCGTCCTCGAGTGCGCTGAGCACGAGGCCCTGGGTGTGCAGCTCGCCGTCGGGGAAGACGTAGCGCTCGGAGAACGAGCCCAGGCCGGTCGACACCGGGGCCGTGCGGACGATCCCGTGGTTCAGGAACAGCCCGCCGGGACGCAGCAGGTCGCGTGCGCCCGCGAAGTAGACCGGCAGGTTCGCGCGGCCGACGTGCTCGAACATCCCGATGCTGGCGATCTTGTCGTACGGCCCGTCGGCGACCTCGCGGTAGTCCTGCAGCCGCACCTTGACGCGATCGGACAGCCCGGCCTCCGCGATCCGCTCGCGCGCGAGCTGCGCCTGCTGCTCGGAGACGGTCACCCCGACGCCGATCACCCCGTACTCGCTCGCCGCGTGCATCAGCAGCGAACCCCAGCCGCAGCCGATGTCGAGCAGTCGCTCCCCGGGCTGCAGCTCGAGCTTGCGGCAGACGAGGTCGAGCTTGCGGGTCTGCGCCTCCTCGAGCGTGTCGCCGGGTGAGCTGAAGTACGCGCAGGAGTAGACCATCGTCGGCCCGAGCATCCGGCGGTAGAACGCGTTGGAGACGTCGTAGTGGTGACTGATCGCCTCGGCGTCGCGCGCGGCGCTGTGGCGCCGGCCACGCAGGCGCGCCTCGGTCGCCGGCGGCTCGGGCTCGCGCCTGCGCAGCACGCCCAGGCGCCGCGCGGCGCGCAGCGCGAACAGCGCGTCGGCCGGGCGCAGCGGGGCGTGCCGCCAGTCCTCGGTGAGCGCCATCGCGCGTTCGAGGTCACCGTCGACGTCGAGCTCGCCGCTGACCCAGGCGCGGGCGAGGCCCAGCTCGCCCGGTGCGCGCACGATGCGCACGAGCGCGTCCGGATCGCGCAGCACCAGCGCGGGGGCCCCGTCCCGGCGAGCCGCCGACGGGGGCAGTTCGCTGCCGTCCCAGAACCTGATCCCGAAGGCGCGGCCCCCAGGAGCGCGCGCGTCGAGTCGCTCGACGAGGGGACGCAATTCAGCGGCGGCGGACGCCATGGTGAAAAGCTACAACAGCGCGCCCCCGGCAGTCAGCCGTCGGTCTCGGGGTCGCCCACGAGCTCCGGCGGCAGGGCCTTGGCGCCGTCGGGATACATGTGGGCGACGTCGTCCGCGGTCGGTGGCGGCTCCGCAGGCACGCCGACGATGAGCCAGAGCTGGTCGGCGGCGGTGTCGTTGAACACCTGCCGGATGCTGCCCGGGTCGACGGCGACGGCCGACATCGGCGCCAGCGTCAGCAGCTCCGCGTCGACGCGCATGCGGCCGCAGCCCTCGAGCAGCACGTAGACCTCGGTCTGCGTTCGATGGCGGTGGCGTGTGTTGGCCTGTCCGGGGCGCATGCGCCAGAGCCGCGCGGCGAGCCCGGGCGTCGCGAGCTGGCCCGCGAGGTCGCAGTTCTCAACGCCCATCAGCCTGGAGGGCTGCCAGAGCGCCGTCTCGGCCGGCACGACTCGATGACCCATGCCGCTCAACCTAACGCTGCTTGACAGGCGACAAGTACTTGCCGTACCATCATAGTTATGAAGACACAAGTACTATCGACGAGCTCAGCCGCAACCGCAGGATCGGCGTCCTGCTCATCTCCTGCATGAGCCTCTTCATCGTCGGGCTCGACATCACCGCCGTGAACATCGCGCTGCCGTCGATCGGGGGAGAGCTGCACACGAGCATCTCCGGGCTGCAGTGGACGGTCGGCGCCTACACCGTCGTCATGGCGAGCCTGCTCATGTTCTCGGGCTCCACCGCGGACCGCTTCGGCCGCAGGCGCACCTTCGTCATCGGCCTCACCGTGTTCTCGCTGGCATCGCTCCTGTGCAGCCTGGCACCGAGCGTCGGGCTCCTCGTGGTGTTCCGCGTGCTCCAGGCGGTGGGCGGCTCGATGATGAACCCGGTCGCCATGTCCATCATCACCAACACCTTCACGGACCCGCGCGAGCGCGCTCAGGCGGTCGGCGTCTGGGGCGCCGTGTTCGGCATCTCGATGGCGCTCGGCCCGATCGTCGGCGGCACGCTCGTCTCCTCGGCCGGCTGGCGGTCGATCTTCCTGATCAACATTCCCGATCGGGCTCGCCGCGATCATCCTCACGCTGCGCTTCATTCCCGAGTCGCGGGCGCCGAGGCCGCGCCGCTTCGACCCTGTCGGCCAGCTCCTGGTGATCGTGCTGCTGTCCACGCTCACGTACGGCATCATCGAAGCCCCGAGCCGCGGCTGGTCCTCGGCCGTCATCCTGGCCGCGTTCGCGGCCGCCGGGCTCGCGCTTCTCGGTCTGCTCCTCTACGAGCCCCGCCGCGACGATCCGCTCATCGACCTGCGCTTCTTCCGGTCGATCCCCTTCACGTCGGCGACCGTCATCTCCGTGGCCGCGTTCGCCGCGTTCGGCGGGTTCCTCTTCCTGAACACGCTCTACCTCCAGGAGGTCCGCGGCCTCTCGCCGATCCAGGCCGGCCTCGCAACCGTGCCGATGGCCCTGATGACGGTGATCGCGTCGCCGCTGTCGGGCCGCATCGTCGGCCGCCGCGGCCCGCGACTGCCGCTCGTGATCGCCGGTGTCTCGCTGCTCACCGGCTGCGCCCTGCTCATCGGGCTCGATCCGGCCACGCCGCTCGTCGCAGCTGCTGGCGGCGTACGTCATCTTCGGACTGGGCTTCGGGTTCGTCAACGCGCCGATCACGAACGCGGCCGTGTCCGGGATGCCCCGAGCCCAGGCGGGTGTCGCATCGGCGATCGCGACGACCTCCCGGCAGTTCGGCCAGACGCTCGGCGTGGCGGTCGTCGGGGCGATCGTCACGTCCCACGTCGGCGCGTCGGTCCACGCGGACCCCTCGGCGGCGAGCCCCCCGGCCTGGTGGATCCTCACGGCCTGCGGCGGTGCGGTGCTGCTGCTCGGCCTCGTGGCCACCTCGACGCGGGCGAAGGCGTCGGCCCGGCGGACGGCGATCGAGCTCAATCCCGAAGCACTCCCGACTAGGCTCGTGGCGGCATGAACGCACGCCCCGGCAAGGACGCGTCACAGCGCGACGGTGCAGCGACGACCGCAGGCGAGGTGTGGCTGCTGATGAGCGACCTCGTGCTCGACACCGGGAGGCGGCGCGAGGTCTCCGAGACCCTGGGCATCAGCTTCGGCCGCGCCCGGGCGCTCCGCCGGCTGGCGCGCCGGCCGATGTCGATGGGGGAGCTGGCCGCGGCGCTGGGAATCGACCCTCCCAACGCGACCGTGGTCGTCGACGACCTCGAGTCCCTGAAGCTCGCGCGCCGCCGCCCACATCCCACCGACCGGCGCGCCAAGGTGGTCGAGGCGACGCGCAAGGGGAAGGACATGGCTCGGCGAGCCGACGCGATCCTCGGCACGCCGCCGCCGGCGCTCAGCGCCCTGAGCGCAGATGACCTCGAGACGCTCCGGCGGATACTCAGAAGCGCCACCGCGCATTCAGTCTAATTCAGCACAACGCTGATCACGACTTGCGTGACATACCCCGGCTCTGGTTGTCTTGTCGGATATGCAACAGCGCCTCGCACTTGGAATTTCGATACTGAGCGTTTTCGGCGCGCTTGCGCTTGCGCCGGCGGCGAATGCGCAGGAGGGCAAGGTCACGCTGCTCAAGGGCAGCACTCTCGGCGTGACGTATCCGGACGGGACCTCACATGTCCAGCCGATGCGCGGAAGGTTCCTCGGGACGCTGCCCGCGCCGGCGCTGAACACGGAGGTGCGAATGGCGCTCTACTA
Organism: uncultured Actinomycetes bacterium; assembly: GCA_963721255.1. Classification (GTDB taxonomy): domain Bacteria; phylum Actinomycetota; class Thermoleophilia; order Solirubrobacterales; family Solirubrobacteraceae; genus F1-60-MAGs163. The sequence goes on along the minus strand of CAVRIM010000015.1, from coordinate 45,221 downwards.
CAGCACCGCCAGCGCGATCTTCCTGCCCAAGACGCCGCTGTGTCATGGAGGCACGAACGACGTCCGTTACAAGTACACCTTCGTCCTCGCCCAGGTGGAGGCAGGGGCCCCGCCATCGACGATGCTCTTCGGGAACGACGGACGAGTCACGCTCTCGTGGACCGTCCCGCTCGGTGTCCGCACCTTCACCGGCTGCCGCTCCCCGATCATCGACCAGCCCGCCACGGGCGATCAGACACTTACGCTGACCGGCAAGGCCGGGCGACGAGGCCTGAACCGTCTCGTCCTGCGCGGCGGCGCGAACGACATTCCAGTCGAGGACAACGGCCGCGCGAGCTTCAGCGTCCGGCTCGTGACCCGCGTCGACTTCTCCTGATCACCGCGTAGGTGATGTGGGTGACCCCGGGCGCCTCGATGACGCGAAGCTGTTCGAGGCGGATCCGTGCGGGTGCAAGGCCGTCGAAGAGCCGGATCCCGCCTCCCAGGATCACCGGGGCGAGGTGGATCCGGAGCTCGTCGAGCAGTCCGGACTCGAGCGCCTGCCTGGCGATGCTCGCCCCGCCCATGATCGAAACATCCTTCTCGCCGGCGGCCGCCCCGGCCTGACGCACCGCGCTCTCGATCCCGTCGGTCACGAAGGTGAACCGCGTCGGGCCGTCCGGCACGTCCGCGGGCGGGTCATGGGTGACCACGAAGCACGGCACCCGCATCGGGTGGTCGCCGCCCCAGCCATTGGTCAGGTCGTAGGTCCGCCGGCCGGTGACCACCGCGCCGGCCGCGGCGATCGACTCCCTGAGAACCTCCGTCGTCGCACCCGAAGTCCTGAAGATCCCGTTCTCGTCCTCCGTCCCGCCGGCGAAGAAGAACTCGTGGACCGGCCCCGGATCATCGTCGGGCTGCGCGACAAGCCCATCCAGGGACATGCTGATGTCGAGAATGACCTTGCTCATGTCGCTGGTGCGGGAATGTACCCGGCGGCGGCTGGTGCTTTTCACGGCTGCGCCGCGGCGTCTGAGTGTTAGCTTTGATGAATCGCGTGTCGCCGCCTCTTCGCCGCCGCAGTCCTCCTCGTCGTTCTGACGGTCGCGCCCGCGGCGAGCGCAGCGGGCCCCGCCGAGCTCACCTTCCGGACGGTCCGCGTGGATGCTCCGGGCAACCCGGCGGTGGCGATCGTGCCGTTCAGCGACGCGATCTATCCGTCGCCTCCGCCGGCGGGCTCCGCGTGCTCGGCGGCCGCGAAGACCGCGGTCGGCTGCCTGAGCGTCGGCTCGGTCCCGCGCTCCTACGGCATCGGCGAGCTCGAGGTGACCGTGGCGCAGTGGGTTGCCTTCCTGAACACGGTCGATCCGAAGGGAAGCGACCCACATCACCTCTACGACTCCTCGGAGAGCTCGTCGTCCTGGCCCCGGTACGGCCAGGTCAACGCCTCCTCGAGCGCACGATCCGGCCGCCATTACACCGTGGCCTACCCGCAGTGGGCGACCAAGCCCTACGGCTTCGCGACGTTCCTGCGCGCCGCGCGGTTCGTCAACTCGCTGACCAGCGGCAGGGTGCTCTCGCGGCGGCCCGTGCGTGCCGGCGGCTTCTCCTTCGTGACGTACAAGGTGCGGCTCTCCAGGGAGACCGAGCGCGGCATGTACGACCTCGCGCGGCAGAAGCGCACCGGCGCGACGCGCGCTCGAAGGAGCGGCTTCGTCGTGCCGAGCCAGAACGAGTGGATCAAGGCCGCCTACTACGACCGCAGCGGCGGCGGGACGCTCTCCTACTGGAAGTACCCCACGAACGCCGGCGTGTTCGGTGACGGCACCGCGACGGCGCCGGCCGCGGCGACGCTCGGTCCGGGGAACGGCGACGTCACGAACGCGGCGACGCAGCCGCTGGCCAACTACAAGCCCTCCGCCGGCGGGGCGCCGAACTGGTGCCCGTCGCAGGTCTCGACGACCGACTGCCAGACCGTCAACCCGTTCGGCCTCGACGCCGACGCCTACGCCGCGGCTTTCCAGGGCAGTCTCAGCACCGTCGGTCAGGCCGCCACGCGCTCGCCGTGGGGCACGCTGGATCAGGGCGGCAACGCGGTGGAATGGACCGACACGATCACGAGCCCGCCCTTCGGCCTCCGCGGAGGCCCGCGTGTCTGGCGGCGCCTGCACGGCGGCGTGCCGAACTCGACCGCCTACCAGATGTGGATCTCCGCAGTCGGTCTCCAGCCGCAGGACAACACGTTCTTCGTGCATACGTACCCGTGGCTGGGCTTCCGCATCGGGTACGTCGGCTGAGTCACTGCGCGGGCGGCCCTAGACGCCCGCCGAACGCACGTCGGCGTCGCGCAGGTACTGATGCACGAAGGCGATCGACATGCTGCCCTCGCCCACTGCCGCGGCGACCCGCTTCACGGGGCTGAAGCGCACGTCACCGCACGCGAAGATGCCCGGGGCGCTCGTCTCGAGGAGGTACGGGTCGCGGTCTGCCTCCCACCGTCCCGCGGCTCGCACGTCGGACCCGGTGAGCACGTAGCCCCGCGGATCCAGGGCGATCTCGGGCGGAAGCCACGCGGTCTCGGCGTCCGCGCCGATGAAGATGAAGAGCCCGCCGGACTCAAGCCGCGTCGTCTCGCCGGTCGCCGCGTCGCGAACGTCGATCGCTTCGAGCGACGTCTCGCCGTGGGCCGCGATCACCTCCGTGCGGTAGCGCACCTCGATGTTCGACTTGCCGGCGAGCTGGTCGATCAGATACCGCGACATGCTCTTCTCGAGCGTCTCGCCGCGGTAGAGGATCGTCACGGTTCGGGCATGGGTCGAGAAGAACATCGCCGCCTGGCCGGCCGAGTTCCCCGCGCCGATGATCTGGATATCCAGGCCATGGGTGTTCGCCGCCTCGCTGCGCGCGGCCCCGTAGAAGATCCCCCTCCGACGAGCCGGTCGAACCCGTCGACCTGCGAGCCGCCGCCACGAGACGCCGCAGGCGAGGATGATCGTGCGCGCGCGCAGGACGTCGCCGCCGTCGAGGTGCACGTGACGGGCCGCCGCGTCGATCCGCGTGATCGAGCGCGTGACGAGGATCTCGGCACCCAGCCTGTGTGCCTGCTTGAGCGCCCGGCTGGACAGTTCGCCGCCCGAGACGCCCGAGGGGAAGCCGAGGTAGTTCTCGATCCGCGAGGACGTGCCCGCCTGCCCTCCCGGCGCCTCGCTCTCGATCGCGATCGTTCGCAGGCCTTCGGACGCGCCGTAGACGGCGGCTGCCAGACCGGCCGGTCCAGCGCCGACGATCACGGCGTCGTACTCCGCGGCCGCCGGCTCGGTCGCGATGTCGAGGAGCTCGGCCACCCGGCGCATCTGCGGGCGCACCACGGTCTTGCCGTTCACGACGCGAAATGCGGGGTAGTCACCATCCGCCGGCAGCGCGCCCCACCACTGCTCCGCATCGGCGGGCACGTCCGGCTGAAGCCACCGGAACCGCACCTGATTGCGGGACAGGAAGTGCCGGAGCTCAGCGCAGGCCGCGTCCCGGCGATGGCCCAGGACGATCGCCTGGTAGGCGGTGGGAGCGGACATGACGGCCTGCAGCCCTCCGGGTCCGCTGACCCGGTGACGCGCCAGCTGGTCCACCCGCTCGCGGACCTCGGGCGAGGCCGCGGCCAGGGCGTGGAAGTCGTGCGGCTCGATCCGGAACGCGCGCGAAGCCTCGGCTGCCCGGAACGCCGCGGGATGGGGCATGCCGAGCGTGACCGACACCTCTCCGAATATCTCACCCGGGAGGCGCTCCCCGACCACCCGCTCCTCCCCGTCGACGAGCTTGACCGCCTCGATCCGACCCGCCACGAGGGCGAGCAGCGCGGGCTCGCCGCCCTCGTGCACCGCATACTCCCCGGGATCGAGCGAAACGTCGGCCGCGACGCGGCAGACGCGCTCGAGCGCCGCGTCGTCGAGCCCGGCGAACACGGCGACGTTCCCGATCTCCTCCGGCGTCAGCGCCACGGAAGAGAACGCTACTAGCGCCTTCGACCTGACGCCGAAAAGGGCGGTCACCCGCCCTTTCCACTTCCAAATTTATACCGGGGAGGGGGGCTTGTTTCAAGCCCCGGGGTGTGCCGCATAATCGCCCGCCGCGAGCCGGAACCTACGGAGACGGAGAAGGAAATCGGGTGACCGAGGAGTGCGGTGGTGATCGCAGGAGGCGGTCCGACGGGGATGATGCTGGCGGCCGAGCTGGCGCTCGCGAAGGTCGATGTCGCGATCGTGGAGCGGCGTCCCGATCACGTGCTCGTGGGCTCACGGGCCGGCGGCATTCACTCGCGCACGATCGAGGTCCTGGATCAGCGCGGGGTGGTCGATCGGTTCCTCGCCGAGGGCCAGGTGGCGCAGGCCGCGATGATCGGCACGACCGTCCTCGACATGAGCGACTTCCCGACGCGGCATCCGTACTCGCTCGGGATCTGGCAGAACAAGATCGAGCGGATCATGGCCGCCTGGATCGCCGACCTACGGGTGCGGGTGTACTACGCACGCGAGGTGTCGGGCTTCGCGCAGGACGCGACCGGCGTCGACGTCGAGCTGTCGGACGGCGCGCCGCTGCGGGCGGGGTACCTCGTCGGATGCGACGGAGGACGCAGCGTGATCCGTCGTGCCGCGGGCATCGACTTCCCCGGGTGGGATGCGACGAGGAGCAACCTGATCGCCGAGGTCGCGATCACCGAGGAACCGCCGCGGGGCGTCCGCGCCGACGCGGTCGGCGTCCACGCCCTGCACCCGATGGAGGACGGGAAGACGGTGCGGGTCGTCGTGACCGAGCAGCGGATCGGGCCGAGCAGCGAGCCCACGCTGCGCGATCTGAGCGAGGCGCTGATCGCCGTCTTCGGCACCGACTTCGGGATCCACGATCCCACGTGGATCTCGAGGTTCACCGACATGACGCGTCAGGCCGCGGCCTACCGCGTGGGTCGAGTCCTGCTCGCCGGCGACTCGGCGCACGTCCACTACCCCGCAGGCGGGCAGGGGCTCAGTCTCGGTGTGCAGGATGCGGTGAACCTGGGATGGAAGCTGGCGCAGGTGGTCGGCGGAACCTCTCCGGAGCGTCTCCTGGACACCTATCAGGACGAGCGCCATCCGGTCGCTGCCCGCGCCCTTCGGCACACCATGGCCCAGGCCGCGCTCCAGCGCCGGGACGAGCGCATGCAGGCCCTGGTCGATGTGGTGTCGGAGCTCGCGAGCATGGACGGGCCGCGCAGGTACCTCGCCGGGATCGTCTCCGGGCTGGACATCCGGTACGACCTGGGCGCGGGACACCCGCTGCTCGGGCGCCGCATGCCCGATCTCGACCTGGTGGCCGCCGACGGCCCGCTCCGAGTGTTCGAGCTGCTGCACGACGCCAGGCCGGTGCTGCTCAACCTCGCTGAGCCCGGCGCCTTCGAGATCGCTCCCTGGGCTGACCGGGTGCAGCTGATCGATGCTCAGTATGTCGGCGCGTGGGAGCTTCCGGTACTCGGCTCGGTCGCTGCTCCCGCTGCCGTGCTGGTCCGGCCCGACGGATATGTCGCCTGGGCTGGAGCGCCGGCCGACCCAGGCCTGCCCGACGCGCTCACCAGTTCGTTCGACCGCCCGGCCTACGGTCAGGACCGGGATTCCAGGATCACCACGGCGGTCTCCATCCAGCGGCGGGTGGCGTAGGCGTCGAGGTCCTTGTCGCGGCCCTTCGGGCAGTTCGGCCCGCACCTCGGGATGGGCCTGTCTGAGCCAGGTCCGCGGCTCCAGTTCCCCGTCGGCTGAGATCGGCTGCAGATCGCGCCACGCGGTGGCGCCGATTGCAGCCGATCGCGCGCCGACGCCAAGCGAGACCCACCCCGACCTGGTCGGGCGTTCACGAATGTCACCCGAAGCCGGCGCTCGCGTACAGCGCCAGCGGGTAGGGTCGGTCGCGTGGACGACCGATCGGCGAGCCCTGGCCTGCGGATCGCGCGTTGTAAGACACGGCGGTCAGGATGACCGAGCGCTTGGCTCTGCGTCGTCTCGCGATGGTTGTGGCGGCGGGCGTGGCGTTCCTGGCGACAGCGCCCGGCGCGCGCGCCCAGGTGCCGGTGCCGGTTCCGGCCGGCACCTTCACGTCCGTCAGTCTCGGAGGGAGCCACGCGTGCGCGGTCCGCACCGACGCGACGGTGACCTGCTGGGACAAGTACATCCACGCCCCTGAAGCGAGCGTGGCGCCGCCCGGAACGTTCCGCGCGGTCAGTGCCGGCACCGAGAGCAGCTGCGGGCTGCGGACCGATGGGACGCTCGCCTGCTGGGCAAGAACGAGTACGGGCAATCAACGCCGCCTGCCGGAAGCTTCACCGCCGTCAGCGCGGGCAACATCTTCGGCTGTGCGATCCGCAGCGACCAGTCGCTCGCCTGCTCAGGGCGAGGTCGCGCCGGCCACCCGCCGGGACGTTCACGTCGTTGAGCGCCGGCGCCTACTTCGCCTGCGCGCTGCGGACCGACGCGACGATCGCCTGCTGGGGCGACGACCGCGCCCACCAGTCGACGCCGCCGGCGGGCACCTTCACGTCAGTCAGCGCGGCCTCGATAGCGCCACCAGTCAAGGGCTACGCGTGTGCGGTCAGCACCAGCGCGACGATCGCGTGCTGGGGCGACAACACGCTCGTCGCACCGTCGGCGCCCACGGGCAGCGGCTTCGCCGCGGTGAGCGGCAACCGTGCACGCATGTGCGATCAAGACCGACGCGTCCCTCACCTGCTGGGGCTACGACGTGGACGGCGAGGCTACGCCCCCCTCCGGGAGCTTCAAGGCGCTCAGCGTCGACTACCACGGCGCGTGCGCGATCAGGACCGACGGGACGCTCGCCTGCTGGCCCGCGCGGCCGGGCACCGAGCCCGTGCCGATCCCCGCGTCGCAGGCGCTGTCGCTGCCCTCCTCGAAGAAGTGCGTGAGCCATCGCAGGTTCGCGATCCACGTCCGCAAGCTTGCCGGCGTCACCTGGGCGCGCGCCGTTGTGAAGGTCCGCGGCAAGCGCGTAAAGACTGTTAGGCGCCCACGCATCACCGCCCCCGTCAACCTGACCGCCCTACCCAAAGGCACCTTCAAGGTCTCGATCACTGCGACCGCCACCGACGGACGCACCGCAACGGGCACGCGGACCTACCACACGTGCGCCCGGCGACAAAGCTCATCGGGCCCGGAGCTCTGACCCGCTCACCCGAACCGCACCCGCGGATGCAAACGGAAGTCCGAGTAACGAGACTCCCGCCTGGGCCAGCGTCCGGGAATGTACCCAGAGGACCTGAGTCCCTTCAGGTCACCTTGCCGCCGGTCGGTCCCCAGTCGAACATGGTCGCCGGCTTCAGCCGTATGCAGCTGCCGTCATGGCCCCGGCTCTTTGTCACCGTGCCCGGGTCATCCCGGCCCTTGCATGTGTAGCCCTTGGGACCGCCCTAGAGCTTCCCCATCGGATGCGCAGGGATCTTCAGGAAGACGCGCGCAACAGCTTCTTCGCCTTGCGGCCCGAGATTCCCCAGGCATTGACGAGGTACTCGCTGCCGCGACGCGGGGGGCCGTTCGGCGCGTGCACGCCATACAGAACCCACCAGGTCCGCTCATCTTGCGTGAGCTGTGCGGCCCACTCGGCAGCGTCGGGATCGGCGGAGGCGGCGGAACCGCACTCGACGTGGCGTCGCTGGGGTTCGCCGATGCCCCGCGCAGGCCCAGCACCCCGGCGAGTGTGAGCAGAGCCGAGAACGATCATGGCGAACGACCAAGCGCGGGCCATGGCGCGAGCTTCCTCTCTCGCATGTGCGCGGTCAAGCCGCCCATCGACGCACTCACGGCTGACGGAGATCCGCCTGTCGCTTTGAGCGTCGCGGCCCGGTCCTACCCAGCGACGACGACGGCGGTGAGCGGGCGCGGTCGACACTCAGTCCGGTGTCGGCGCCGCCGCTGCAGAGATACCGGACGTCGTACGTCGTCCCCGTGCTCACTGCGGCGCCACCCGAAACGGTCAACGCTTCGTTCGAGAACTGCGCCGGGAGGTTCCGCCCGTAGGTCTTTGTCATGTCCGTTGCGGTGCCCCCGTCGGGAACGAGCTGAAGCTGCAGAACACGTCACCCGTGGACGCTGTCGTCGAGTGTGTGTTCGCCGTGGCGGATGCGACGAGCCGGCCGTTGAACGCCGGCGTGATCTTGCCGGTGCCGTTCGCCCCGAGTCCAACGACGGACGAGTAGCCCGAGACCATCCCGGTGACCCCGCTGTTCTGAGCGAAGCCGCCGGCAGTCGGGCCTGCCGCCCCGGTGTCACCCTTTGGTCCCTGGACACCCTGTGGGCCCTGGACGGAGCCGTTGAAGTCGTCGGCGGAGAGGGACTTGTTCTTGATGTCGGCACCGGTCAGCGAGGAGTTCTTGACGTCGGCGCCCGTCAGCGAGGAGTTCTTGACGTCGGCGCCCGTCAGCGAGGAGTTCTTGACGTCCGCACCGGTGATCACGCCGTTCTTGATCTGACTTGACTTCGTGATGATGAGCATGGCGGCGACCGCGCTCCGCCGAGGGCGACAAACACCGCCATCGTTGCCATGACGTTTGCGTATGTGAAGCGCTGTCGGATGAATGCGCGCATGATCGGTGGCCTCCGTGTCGGCTGGTTGGCCATCCGACCCTAGGCGTGCTCACCCACACATCCATCCGCCATCGCTACTGAGCCGCGGGGCGAGAATCCCTGTCGTAGCTTCCGCTGCTCATGCAATGCGGGAGTCCAGAGATAGGCCCCGCCCGCCTGGGCCAGTGTCCCGTCCCCAGCGCCGGCAGCCGCGCTCAATCAGTCACAGGCGGGAGCACAACGACGGGGCACGGCGCCCGGTGCAGCAATTCGTGTGAGGTGCTGCCGAGCGCTCCGCGCAGCGGGCTGAAGCCGCGCGATCCGACGACGATCTCGTCGGCGCCGCGGGTCTCGGCGACGGTGGCGATCGCGGCGCCGGCGTGGCCGCCGATGAGCTCGGTCTCGACCGTGACGCCCGGGAAGTCCGGAAGTGACGCCAGGACGTCGCGGCCGTGCGTCCTTGTGGTCGGCGACCGCGTGGGCGTAGGTCGTGCCGCCGAGCATCGCGGGCGGCAGGTCGAACGCGTAGACCACAAAGAGAGAGCCGCCCTCCCCGGCGCGCTGCGGCGCCCCAGGTGAGTGCGGCTCTTGCGGTCGGCGAACCGTCGTAGCCGACCACGACGGTGCGCGCACGATCACTCATGCGCGCACCCTATCGACGTGGGTCAGACCGTGCTGACGTTGACCGCCTTGGGGCCCTTGTCTCCGGCCTGCGACTCGAAGGTGACCTTCGCGCCCTCGGCGAGCGTCTTGAAGCCCTCGCCGTTGATCTCGCTGTGGTGGACGAACAGGTCCTTGCCACCGTCGTCCGGCGTGATGAAGCCGAAGCCCTTCTCATCGCTGAACCACTTCACGGTTCCACTTGCCATCTGGTGCTTCCTCCTACGTTGCGAGTGCTGCGAACGCGGAGGTGCTGCGAAGCGACGACTGCGGGCGCTGACTCATCTTCACCGAGGCCCATGCCACGGTCCTTGAAGGCGGACACGGTAGCGTCGAACTCGATGCCGCGCCAGCACCCTTCACGAGATCGTCGTGGCAGGCGCCGTGCGCCGGGCCCGGACCGGGCCGTCGAGAACGTGCAGAAGAGCCTCGAGGCGGACAGGCGGCGACGCGAGAATTGCGCCCGCAAGGACCGTTTCGAGACCGAGGCGGAGGCCCGCTCGTTCGCGATCATGCACAACCCCGGGCGCGGCCCGCGGCAGCAGCCCTACCACTGCGACGTCTGCGAGGGCTGGCACCTCACCTCGCGCGACGGGTAGCCGGAGCGCGGCGGCAGCTCAGGAGCTGACGCGGGCGGCGGCGCGATCGTCGAGCCAGCGTCCCAGCTCGTCGATCGGGAGCGGGCGGCTGAGCCCGAAGCCCTGTGCGACGTCGCAGCGCAGGTCGGCCAGGGTCGACATGACCTCGTCCGTCTCGACGCCCTCTGCGACGACGGACAGCCCGAGGTGCCGGCCGAGGTCGATCGTGGCGCGCACGATCGCGGCGTCGCTGTCGTCCGTCGCCATGCCCATCACGAACGAGCGATCGATCTTCAGCTCGTCGAGCGGCAGGCGCTTGAGGTAGGAGAGCGAGGACTGGCCCTGCCCGAAGTCGTCGAGCGAGAGGCGCACGCCCATCGCGCGCAGCCGGGTGAGGCTTTCGATCGCGCGCCCGGGGTCGGCGAGCACCGTGTCCTCGGAGAGCTCGCACTCGAGCCGGTCTCCCGCGACGCCGGCGCGCTCGAGCGCCGCGCCGATCGAGTCGGCGAGGCCGGCGTCCAGCACGTCGGTGCCGGACAGGTTCACCGCGACGGGAAGATCGATGCCGGCGTCGGCCCACACGCGCGACTGCGCGAGCGCGGTGTCGACGACCCAGCGCGTGACCGCGCCGATCAGCCCGGTGCGCTCCGCGAGCGGGACGAAGTCGATCGGGGCCAGCAGTCCGCGCGTGGGGTGCTGCCAGCGCACGAGCGCTTCGACGCCGGTGACGGCGCCCGTCTCGACGCGCACCTTCGGCTGGTAGTGCAGGACGAGCTCGCCGCGCTCGATGCCCGTGGCGCAGCTCGCTGGCGAGCGCGAGCCGGTCGGGGGAGTAGGGGTCGCGCGCGCGGTCGTAGGTGGCGATGCCGGTGCCGCTGTGCTTGGCCTCGTACATCGCGACGTCCGCGCGGCGCAGCAGCGTGCCGAGGTCGTTGCCGTGGTCGCCGCGGAAGGCGACGCCGATGCTGGCGCCGAGCTCGATCGCGACGCCGCAGAGTGCGAACGGGCGCGAGAGCGCGTCGCGCAGGCGCCCCGACAGCTCGATCGCCGCGCCACGGTCGGGCAGCTCGCTGATCAGCACGGCGAACTCGTCACCGCCGAGCCGCGCGAGCACGTCGGACGGACGCAGCGCCTCGCGCAGGCGCTCGGCGACCTCGATCAGCAGCATGTCCCCCTGCTCGTGGCCGAGGGTGTCGTTGATCTCCTTGAAGCGGTCGAGGTCGATCAGCAGCAGCGCGATCGAGACCGTCCGAGCGCGCGGCGGCGCGCAGCACGCGCGCACCGTCGACGTGGAGCTGGGCGCGGTTGGGCAGCTTGGTGAGGTGGTCCTGGCGGGCCTGGCGGCGCAGCCGTCGTGACGCGCTCGCGACGATCCGGAAGAGGCCGAGCCAGACGAGCAGCAGACCGCCGATCAGGATCAGCGTGAGGATCCGCGTGTCGCGCGCGATCGCGGCGCCGACGGGGGCGTAGGGGAGGTAGAGCTCGAAGACGCCGTCGGGGCGGGCGCCGCCGGCGACGCTCAGCGGCAGGTAGACGGACAGCATCCGCGCGCCCTTGCCGTTGTCGTGCGTGCCGCGGGCCATCTCGTTGACGACGTCGCCGGCCAGCGGCTTGGTCACCTCGTCCGGCTCGTGCTCGCCGATCTGCTCGTGGTTGCCGGCGTAGACGACGGTGCCGCTGTCGTTGTAGACCTTGACGACCGCGGCGCCGTTCCCGACCAGCGGGCGCTTGAGCGTCCGGTCCAGCTCAGCGGCGCGGCGCGCGCTCACGGGGCCGCGCAGGTCGGCCGGCGTCAGCGCGGACGCTGCGCCGGTGCGCGCCATCACGACGGCCAGGCGCGTGGCGTTGTCGACCGCCCGGTTCTCGATCCGCGAGGCGAGCACCAGGCCGACGACCCCGCCGAGCACGGTGAGCGCGAGCAGGCTCAGCAGACTGAAGCGCCCGAGCAGGGAGAGGCGAATGCCGCGCTGGCGCATGGTGGGATGTGTCGGCGCGAGTGCGCAGAGGCTTGAGCGGCGGGCTCGGGACTGCGGCGGGTGGCGTCAGGCCTGAGCCTGCCAGCGGCCCATCGTGCCGCCGGGGGTGCTGCGCTCGGGACCTGCGCCGGTGAGGCGCTGCTCGGCGTACGCGAGCGCTCCGACCGCGGCGAACAGGGCCACGGCGAAGACGGGCGTGTCGACGCCGGTGATCAGGGCGACGACGAACGCCGTGCCGATGATCGCGGCGAGGCCGGCGAGGTCGTTGATGCGGCGGCGGGCGAACCCGTCGTCGCTGCCGGTGAGCTTGGAAGAAGTGCTGTTTGCCGTCATGGAACTACCTTTCGGCGCACCGGTGTACGGCATTGAGCGGTCTGGACGATCGGCCGAGTGGTCGGCGAGCGGCGCCGAGCGGTACTCAGGCGCGGTGACCGGCGAGCGCGTCGTCGATCGTGTCGAAGACGTGCTCGGCGCCGATCGCGTCGAGCATCCCGTCGCGGCGCAGCTCGGCCCGCACCTGGGCCTGCAGGTCGCAGAGCTCGAGCGTCACGCCGCGGTCCGCGAGCTGCTCGCGGATCTCAGCGAGCTGCGCCGCGCCGCTGTAGTCGATGTCGCCGATCGACCCGGCCTCGATCACGATCCGCTCCGGCGGCGGGTCGGACGCGGCGAGGGTCAGGAGCTGCTGCGCGAGATGGCCGGCGTTCGCGTAGTAGAGGTTCGCGCCGAACCGGTACACGATCACGCCGGGCGCGGCCTGCGCCCCGCTGTCCACCGGGCGCGAACGCAGGCGGCCCGTGCTGTCGGGCGCGAGCAGCAGGTCGGGCGGGTTGTAGCTGTGCCGCAGATGGACGATCACCGACAGCACCATCGCCAGCCCGATGCCCTGCTCGACGCCGACCAGCACGACCGTCGCCGCGGTCACGACCGCCACCCAGAACTCGATCCGCCGCCGTCGCCAGATGTCGCGGATGCCGTAGGCGTCGATCAGGCGCACCGCGATCAGGAAGACGACCGAGGCCAGCACGGCGTTCGGCAGGTGCGAGAGCGGGCCGGTCAGGAACACCAGCACGATCGCGACGACGAGCGCCGCGAACAGCTGGGCGAGCTGGGAGCGGCCCCCGGCGGTGTCCACCATCGCGGTCTTCGTCGGGCTGCCGTTCACGACGAACGTGCCGGACAGGCCGGCCGACGCGCTCGCGGCGGCCAGGCCGAGCAGGTCGGTGTTCTCGTCGAAGCGGTCCTCGAAGCGTGCCGCGTACGCGCGCGACGTCGCGGCGCTCTGCGCGAGGATCACGAAGAAGATCGTGGCCGCGGTGCCGAGCAGCGCGACCAGCTGGCTCCACGACACGTCCGGGAACCCGATGCTCGGCAGGCCGCCCGGCACCGTGCCGACGGTCGTCACGCCGTGCGCCGGCAGGTCGAGCGCGGAGGAGGCGACGATCGAGCCGACGACGGCGATCAGCGCCCACGGGATCTTCGGCGCCAGGCGCCCGCCGACGATGATGACCGCGAGCACCGAGACGGACACCGCGACCGTCGTGAGGTCCGCGCTCCCGAGGTCCTTGACGACGCCCGCGACCTGCTTGATCGGGCCGCCGGACGGCTTCGTCACGCCCACCATCCCGGCGAGCTGCCCGCAGGCGACCTGGATGCCCACGCCGGTCAGGAATCCGATCAGCACCGTGCGCGAGAGGAAGTCCGCGAGGAACCCCAGGCGCAGGAGCCGCGCCGCCAGCAGCAGCACGGCCGCCATCAGCGCGAGCATCGAGGCCAGGGCGACGTACTCGGCCGAGCCCGTCGCGGCCATGCCCGCCAGGCCGGCCGCGAGGATCGCGGCGGTCGCCGAGTCCGCGCCGACGACGAGGTGCCGCGAGGAGCCGAGGATCGCGAACACGATCAGCGGCAGCAGGATCGTGTAGAGGCCCGTGACCACGGGCATGCCCGCGATCTGCGTGTACCCCATCACCTCGGGGATCGCGAGCGTCGCGAGCGTCACGCCCGCGATCGCCTCGGCCGGGATCCGCGCCCGGTCGATCGGCAGCAGGCCCTCCAGCAGCGCCGGTCGCCACCACGGGGGCGGTGTGTCCGCGCCCGTGGCGGCGTCCCGGCTCATGCCTGGTCCTGCTCAGCCGTTGAGGACCTTCGCCTTCTCGGCGGCGAACTCCTCATCGGTGAGGATGCCCTGCTCGTGGAGCTGGCCCAGCTCCTTGAGCTTCGCGATCGGATCCTCGGCGGGCGCCGCGGCGACCGGGGCGGGTGCCGCCGGAGCGGGCGCCTGCTCGGCGTACTGCTGGGCGTCCTGCTCAGCCCACTTGTTGCCCTGGCGGCGCTGCACGCGGCCGGAGACGGCGGTTGCCGTGCCGGCGACGACGGCGGTGCGGGTGGCCATACGGAGAAGTCCTGGCATGTCGTGTCCCTTCGGGTTTCGGAATGTGGTGGTCGGGTTCAGCCGCGCGCTTCGGCGGCGTCGAGCGCTGCCTCGAGCTCGGCGATCGGGATGCGCCCGCTGGCGACGAGCTGGGCGCCCGAGTCCAGCAGCGCGTGGGCGAACGGGGCCGCCCAGCGGTTCTCCCAGACGAGCAGTGCGGCGCTCGTTCCGGGCTCGAGCACGCTCGCGGCCTCCTCGAGGTCCTCGTCGCTGAAGAGGCCGGAGCCGGCTCCGGCGAACGCGGCGAACTCTGCGGGCAGGTCGTCGACCTCGATCGCCGCGATCGAGCCGTCGTCCGCCTTCGTGAGGAACACGAGGTCGAGGATGCGCACGAGCCCGCGGTCGACGAGGTCAAGCAGCAGCGGCGCGGCTGCGCCGGTCGGCTGCGCGCCCGTCCATTCGATGACGATGTAGTCGACAGGACCCATGAGGTCAGTCACTTCGGTCTCCTTCGTCGGGGACGGCGCCGGGTGGCGCCGCTGGGGATGCTGTCGAGCGCACTCTTGCACGACATCACCCCGAACGGGTGACCATGCGTGGCGTGCGTCGCATAGGTTTCCGCAGACACCCACCCACGGGAGACCCGTCATGCCGATCCACAAGCACTCCAAGCCGGCCACCGCCAAGACGCCACGGGAAGAGGTGCTGTCCGCCGGCGTGCTCGCGACGATGCAGCTCGCGCTCGGGCAGCCGGCGCCGCGCGACCACGTTCCCGCTGGCCCCGATCGACGCCGACATCGCCGCCGCGGTGATCCGCGACGAGCTGATGCTCGACGGCAACGCGCGGCTGAACCTCGCGACCTTCGTGACGACGTGGATGGAGCCGCAGGCCGAGGAGCTGATGGCCGAGTGCTTCGACAAGAACATGATCGACAAGGACGAGTACCCGCAGACGGCGGAGCTCGAGCACCGCTGCGTGAAGATGCTCGCCGACCTGTGGAACGCGCCCCAGAAGGACGGCGTCGGCTGCTCGACGACCGGGTCCAGCGAGGCCTGCATGCTCGGCGGCCTCGCGCTCAAGCGCCGCTGGCAGCACGCGCGCAAGGCGGCCGGGAAGCCGGCCGACAAGCCGAACCTCGTGATCGGCATCAACGCGCAGATCTGCTGGGACAAGTTCGCGAACTTCTTCGAGGTCGAGCCGCGCTTCGTGCCGATGGACGGCGACCGGTTCACGATCGGCGTGCCCGAGGCGATCGCGCTGTGCGACGAGAACACGATCGGCGTGGTGGCGATCCTCGGCTCGACGTTCGACGGCGCCTACGAGCCGGTCAAGGAGCTCTCCGACGCGCTCGACGAGCTGCAGAAGACCCAGGGCCTCGACATCATGATCCACGTCGACGGCGCGTCCGGGGCGATGATCGCCCCGTTCATCGACCGCGAGCTGGAGTGGGACTTCCGCCTGCCGCGCGTCGCCTCGATCAACACCTCGGGGCACAAGTACGGGAAGGTCTACCCGGGCGTCGGCTGGATCATCTGGCGCGACGAGGAGGGCCTGCCCGACGACCTCGTCTTCAAGGTCAACTACCTCGGCGGCGAGATGCCGACGTTCGCGCTGAACTTCTCACGGCCGGGCGCGCAGGTCGTCGCGCAGTACTACGAGTTCATCCGCCTCGGGCGCGAGGGCTTCACGGCGGTGCAGCAGTCCTCGCGCGACGCGGCGATGCGCCTCGCCGGCCAGATCGACGGGCTGCCGCAGTTCAAGCTGATCACGGACGGCTCGGAGCTGCCCGTCTTCGCGTTCACCACCGCCGACGGCGTCGAGGCGTTCGACGTCTACGACGTCTCGCGGCGGCTGCGCGAGCGCGGCTGGCTCGTACCCGCGTACGCGTTCCCGAAGAACCGTGAGGACCTCAGCGTCCTGCGCGTCGTGGTGCGCAACGGCAACGTCGACCTCATGGATCTCCTGTACGACGACCTGAACCGGCTCCTCCCGGAGCTCGAGGCCCAGTCCGGCCCGCTCGATTCCCAGCAGCCGCAGTCCTTCCACCACTGACCCGGATCTCCGAACAACGCTGGGAGGCCCGCCTCTTCGCGATCGGCTCGGCGTGCTTTGCGATCGCCGCCGTTCCGGGGTTCGCCGGGCTGGTCGGGAGCACCGCGGACAACGCGACGTACTTCGTCGGCTCGCTGTGCTTCACGGCGGCCTCGTTCACGCAGTGGTTCCTCAGCGGCCGGCACGCGCAGGGGCGCTGGCGCAGCCCCGCGTGGAGCGACTGGTGGGCGGCGGCGATCCAGTTCCCCGGCACGCTGTTCTTCAACATCAGCACGTTCTCCGCGCTGATCGGCGGGTCGGACGTCTGGCGGCCCGACGCGCTGGGGTCGATCTGCTTCCTCGTGTCGAGCGGGCTGGCGATGCAGGCCACCGTCGTGCGCGACCGGCTGTGGGATCCGACCTCGCGCACGTGGGAGACCGCGTGGCTGAACCTGCTCGGGTCGGTCGCGTTCGGCGTGTCCGCGCTCGCGTCCTACACGGTCCCGGGCTCGGGCGAGGTCGCGAACGCGGCGCTCGTGAACCTCGGGACCTTCCTCGGCGCGGTCTGCTTCTTCGCCGGCGCGCTGCTGATGACGCCCGACCCGCAGGTCGCGTCGAGCCGCGGTCAGCGGCGCTCCTCGGCGTAGAGCCGTGCGGCGAAGCGGCCGGCCGGATGCTCGCGCAGGCGGCGGGCATCGGTCGCGAGCGACGCGGGCACGGCGTCGAGCGGCGGGAGCGGCGACCCGTATTCCTGCGGCATCAGGACCGAGGCGCTGAGCGCGCCGAACGCGAGGTCCGCGGCGGTGAAGCGGTCCCCGGTGAGGAACGGCCGCCCGTCGGCGAGCATCACGGCGACCGCGTCGAAGACGTCGTCGACGCGCGCCAGCGCGGCGACGGCCGCGTCGTCGTCGACCCCCAGGTAGCGGCGGATCGCGGGGTCGAGCATCCATCCGAACGCGCGGAACGCGCGCCGCTCCCAGCGCGGCGTGCCCGCGAGCGCCCACGGTGCCATGTCGCGGACGACGGGCAGCGTGCCGTGGTACATCCACAGGCGCCCGTCAGGTCCGAGCCCGCCGTCCAGCCAGGCCTCGATCCGCGCGGCCTCCGCGCCGCGTCTCGCCGGGCGGGTAGAGACGCCGCTCCTCGGCGACCCGCTCGTCGTCCAGCGCAGGATCGCCGCCGACTCGCCGATGGCGCTCCCGTCATCGGTGACGAGCACCGGAACGGTGCGTCCGCCGCCCGCGCGCCGGGCCGCGACGATGTGCACGAGCTGGATGTGCGGCTCCTCGCGGTAGGCGACGCCGGCGCGGTCGAGCGCCCAGCGCGCCTTCTCGCAGTAGTGGCTGATCGGGATCGTGATGAGGCGAGGGGTCATGCTCCGTGCTGGAGCATGACCCTCGCCGTACGCCTCAGTCGGCGCGCAACACCCAGCGCAGCGCCACCACGGCTGCGCGTCGAGCCCGGCGTGCAGCGCGTCCTCGTCGTCGAAGCGCGCCGTCATCCGGCGCGCGCTGAGTGCCGACCTCGAGCTGCTCGACGCCGAGCGGCCAGGGGTCGAGCGTGGCCTCCGTGCTCGGAGACGGGCGTGAAGCGGATCGCCGTGCCGTCGACCGCGGGCAGGTCGCCCTCCGGCCAGCCGTGGCAGAGCCGCAGCGACAGCGCGTCGACGCACAGGACGAGGGCGGCGGCGCGCTCGGCCTGCTCGCGCGGGATGCCGAGCAGCGCGAGCAGCCGCTCCTGGAGTGCGTGCTGGCCGTCGAGGTACGCCGTGACGGCCTCGCGCTGCGCGGGCTCGAGGAAGTCGGCGTTCAGGTAGAGCGTGTGGACGTTGCGCCCGTGCAGCGAGACCAGCAGCGCGGCGAGCGGGTCCTGCGCGAGGACGCGCTCGGGTGCGTCGTCCCAGATCGCCAGGCGCTCGTCGAACGGCGCCTCGAGGAAGCTCGCGGCGCGGCGGGCCTGCGCGTTCAGCGGCGGCCGCAGGTCCCAGTCCGCCCAGGCGACGTCGTGCTGCTCGGCGCCGAGGCAGACGCCCTCGTACGGGTCGGGCGCCGCGAAGTCGCGCGTTGCCCCAGGCGCGCGCGACCTGGCCGGAGAGGAACGCGTGCGCCGGCTGCGTGATCGCGAGCCAGGTCGTCGCCGTCGTCCCGGATCAGCATCGGTGTGTCGCGGGTGCTGCCCCGAAGCCCGCTGGCGGCTCCGGGGCGGGACCCTGCCGTCAGCCCTTGACGGCGCTCTTCAGCTTTGCGCCGGCGGTGAACTTCGGTGCCGTCGTCGCGGGGATCGAGATCCGCTCGCCGGTCGCCGGGTTCACCCCCTGCCTTGCGCTCCGTTGCGCGACCGAGAACCGGCCGAAGCCGCTGATCGCGACCTCACCGCCCGCCGCGAGCTCGGCCTCGATGCTCTCCAGCACCGCTCCGAGCGCCTCAGACGCCGTCGTCTGCGTCAGGCCGGTCTTCCCTGCCACCACCTTCGCCAGATCGTTCTTCGTCATTCGAAGACCACCTCCGGATTGGGGACGGGTTGACGCTAGGCGGTGGAGCGGTCGGAACGGCCCCTCACAGGCCGGCCCTCGTATCCACCAACGAGCAGCTCCACGAGCTCGGCGAGCAGGGGGATGCGCGGGTTGGTGCGCATGCTGGCGTCCGTGAACGCCGCGCGTGCGAGGTCCGGGAGCGCGGCGTCGAACTCCTCGCGCGTGATTCCGAGCTCGGCGAGCGAGCCGGGCATCCCGACGGTCACGAGCAGCTCGTCGACGCGCGCGAAGAGCGTCTCGCGCCGCGCCGCCTCGTCGCGGCCGCCGACGCCGAGGATCCATGCCGCCTGCGCGTACTTCTCCGGCGCGACGTAGTGCGAGTAGCCGGGCGCGGGCATGAACTTGCTCGGCAGCGAGGCGTTGTAGCGCAGCACGTGCGGCAGGAAGATCGCGTTCGCGCGGCCGTGCGCGATCCCGAAGCGGGCGCCGACGGCATGCGCCAGCGCGTGGTTGACGCCGACGAACGCGTTCGAGAACGCGAGCCCGGCGATCGTCGCCGCGTTCGACATCGCCGTGCGCGCCTCGAGGTCGCTCCCGTCCGCGTACGCGCGCGGCAGCGCCTCGAAGATCAGGTTCATCGCCTGCATGCAGAACGCGTCGGTGAACGGCGAGGCGAAGATCGACACGGCCGCCTCGAGCGCGTGCGTGAGGGCGTCGATCCCGGTGTCCGCGGTCATGTGCGGCGGCATCGTGATCGTGAGCTTCGGGTCGACGACCGCCATGTCCGGGACGAGCGAGTAGTCGACGAGCGTCACCTTGCGCCCGTCGACCGTGATGACCGCGGCGGGCGACACCTCCGAGCCGGTGCCCGCCGTCGTCGGAACCGCGACGAGCTGTGCCTGGTGCTCCACCTGCGGGTACTCCGCGACGCGCTTGCGCGCATCCAGGAACGGCAGCGACAGCTCGCGCAGGTTCAGCTCGGGGCTCTCGTGGAACAGGCGGATCGCCTTCGCGGCGTCCAGCACCGAGCCGCCGCCGACCGCGAGGATCAGGTCCGGCCGCAGCTCGGTCATCGCGCGGACGCCGGCGCGGATCTCGGCCTCCGGCGGCTCCGGCGAGATGCCGGAGAAGACGTGGACGGAGGTGCCGTCCGGGAGGTGCGCGCGCACCTCGTCGACGGTGCCGCGCTGCTCGGTGTCCGCGTCGGTGACGAGCAGCACCTGCTCGGTCTGCAGCTCGCGCAGGCTGTCGAGCGAGCCGGGGTTGAAGTACGTGTCCGACGGCACGCGGAACCACTGCGGTGGAGCCTGCCGGCGCGAGACGGTCTTGATGTTCATGAGGTTCCGGTAGTTGACGTTGTCCGTCGTCGTCGAGCCGCCCCACGTCCCGCAGCCGAGCGAGAAGGTCGGGGTCATCGAGTTGTAGACGCCCCCGAGCGCGCCGACGGCGGTCGGCGCGTTGACGAGGATCCGCCCCGTGCGCACGGCGAGCGAGAAGCGCCTGATCACGTCCTCGTCGCGGGCGTAGACCGCCGAGGTGTGGCCGAGCCCGTCGTGCTCGGTGACGAGCACGCACGCGTCGATGCCGTGCTCGACCGAGGGCGAGCGCACGATCCCGAGCACGGGCATCAGCTTCTCGGCGACGAACGGGTGCGCCGCGAGCTCGTCGAGGTCGGACGGCAGCGCCGCGAGCAGCACCTTGTCCGAGGCGTCGGCGCGGATGCCGGCGAGCGCCGCCAGGTCGACGCAGGAGCGTCCGAGCGCGTCCATCGCCATCGAGCCCTCCGGCGTCATCGCGACCGCCGCGAGCCGCGCGGTCTCCTCCTCGGTCAGCAGCCGCGCGCCCATGCGCTGGAACTCGGCGACGAGGGCGTCGTAGATCGCGGCGTCGGCGACGCAGGTCTGCTCGGCCGGGCAGATCAGCGAGGCGTCGAACGTCTTGGAGACGAGGATGTCGACGACCGCCATCGGCACGTCGGCCGAGCCGTGGACGTAGACGGGCGCGTTCCCCGACCCGACGCCCATGCACGGCTTGCCGGCGGCGTTCGTCGCGGCGACCGCCTTCGGCCCGCCCGTCGTCCAGATGAAGTCGACGCCCGCGTGATGGAACAGGTACTGCGAGATGTCGAGCGTCGGGTCCGGGATCACCTGCAGCGCGTCCGGCGGCAGCCCGGCCTCCTCGCCCGCGCGCTGGATGACCTCGATCGAGCGCAGGGCGCAGCGCGCCGCCCGCGCGGACGGGCGGAACAGCATCGCGTTGCGCGTCTTGATCCCGACGATCGACTTGAACAGCGCGGTCGACGTCGGGTTGGTGATCGGGAGCAGCGCGAGCACGACGCCGATCGGCTCGGCGACCTCCTCGATGCCGCGCTCGGGGTCGGTGGAGATGACGCCGACCGTGCGCTTGTCCTTGAGGTAGTCGTAGAGGAACTCGGTCGCGATGTAGTTCTTGACCACCTTGTCCTCGAACACGCCGAAGCCGGTCTCCTCCATCGCGAGCTCGGCGAGCTCGATCGAGGCCTCGAGGCCGGCGACGACCATGGCGCGGACGATGCGGTCGACCGCCTCCTGGTCGAGCGCGCGCAGTGCGTCGGCCGCCGTGCGCGCCCGCGCGACGTAGTCGTCCATGCGTGCGGTCTGTTCGGCATCGAGCGTCGCGGTCGCGACGGCCTCGGCCACCGGCATGGTCGTTGTGCCGGTCATGGCCATGTCCTCCCTCGGGTGCGGGTCACCGCGAGCATCGCGGCGGAGGCGGCCCCGGGGCATCCGCACGTTTGGCCGACGCGCGTCCGTAGGGACTACCGAGCGGGGCCCGCCCGCGAGACGCGGACGGGCCCGATGCTCAGGTTGTGCCGGCGGCCGTTACGAGCAGGCCGGCGGTGCGCCGAACGGGTAGAACGTCGTCTTGTAGACGTTCTGCGAGATGCAGCTCCCGTTCGTCGGGTCGTCGAGGTAGACGAGGTCGCCGGAACCCGATCGAGCGCGGATCCGGGGACTTGCCGTTGCCCAGGACGATGTTCTGCGTCACCCGCGTGTTGTTCGAGGACCCGAAGCCGAACGGGTTCTCCACCACGCCGACGCCGACGGTGTTGTTCCCCGTCACGACGTTCTTGCGGATCGTGATGTCATCGCCGCCGACGTTCAGGATCCCGCTGCCGGACGGCAGGAGCTGGAGGTCGTCGGTGAAGTCCGGCGTGCAACCGGGCGGGTATGTGCCGCTCGCGTCGCAGAGCGGCGGGAACGGGTTCGGCCGGTTGTTGTTCGTGACGACGTTGTTCTCGATCGAGCGCACGGTTCGTCGAGGTCGTCGGCAGGCCCGGGAGCACGATCACGAAGATCGCGTCCGTGTTGCCGGTCAGGACGTTGGCGCGCACCGTGCGTGTCGTCGGTGTCCTCGAGCTCGATGCCCAGCTCGCCGTTCGTGAGCACGTTGCTGTCGACGAGGATGTTCTTGTCGACGCCGACGTAGATCGTCGCGTCGTCCCCGCCGCCGCCGGAGTTGTGGTCGATGCGCCCGTCACGCGAGCAGCGCGGGAAGATCCCGTACTCGCCGTTGTTCAGGTAGCTGCCGCCGGTCACGCGGAAGCGGTTCACGCCCATCAGGAAGATGCCCGTGTCGTCCGCGTTGCGGATCGTGAGGCCGTCGATGGTGAAGTCGCTGACGCTGTAGCCGGTGCCGCAGTCGGCCGGGATGTTCGGCGCGGGGCCGACGGTCAGGCCGAAGTCGTGGCCCGCTGCGTCGATGATCGCGCCGCGGCTGCCGCGGATCGTCAGGCGGCTCGTGTTGACGCGGACGGTGTCGCCGGCGTAGACGCCGGGGCGCACGACGATCGTGTCGCCGGGGTTCGCCGCATCGACCGCGGCCTGGATCGCAGCGGTGCTGCCGGTCGGGTTGACCGTGATCGTCTTCGAGCCGTGAGCCTGGGCGGCCGCGGCGGGAAGCAGGAGGAGCGCCGCGCTGAGCACTGCCGGCGCGAACGCACGTCTGGGACGGAGATCCATCGTGGATCGACCCCTTTCAGGAGTGTGACCACGAGCGCAGGGCTCGTGGGGGACGGGTCGAACCTATCCCGAAGCCGGTGCCGCCCGCAACCTCTCAGATGCCCGTCCAAACCTGCCGATAGGCGCCTTCGTGATGCTGAAGACCCCGCGGCGCCGCTCCCCGGCGGCGGCCGCCCTCCTCGTACTGCTCTGCTTCGCGCTCCTGCCCGCGGGCGCGCAGGCGGCCGGCAGCCCGAACATCTCGGCGACGACCTCCAGCTCGACGGTGCTCTTCGGCGCGCCGGCGACGGTGACGCTGAACGCGTCGAATCCGGCCGGCCAGCCCTACGGCTACAACCTCTCCTTCCGCGCCCTGCTGCCCGCGAACGTCACGTACGTCGCCGGCTCCGGCTCGCCCGCGCCGACGACGGTGCTCGCGAACCAGCCCGCAGCGGGCCAGACGACGCTGATCTGGTCGAACGTCTCGGACCTCTCGCCGAACTCGTCGAGCGGCGTGAGCTTCCAGGTCAACCACTCGCAGGTGGCGTTCGCGCCCGGCGGCAGCTTCGCGATCACCGGCGAGGCGTCGATCAACAGCGACCCGCGCAACGTCACCCAGTTCAACTCGGTCACCGGCGTGCCGGTCCCGGCGTCGTTCACCGGGTCGGCCACCTCGTCGGGCACCCAGAGCATCACGGCGATCAAGGTGACGAAGACCGGTGGCGGCTCGTTGCTGCGCGGCGTGCACGACCACCAGACGACCTACACGACGACCGCGAGCAACAACTTCGTCAACCAGACGACCGGCGTCGTGCTGACCGACTACCTGCCGGCGGGCATCGAGTACCTCGGCTGCGGCGGCGCCGGCTCCGACCACACGACCGACGCGCCGACCAACCCGGGCTCGACGCAGGAGTACCCGGGATCGGGCGCGATCGTCGTGCCGGTCGTCGCCGGCTGCGTCGCGCGCGAGCAGCGTCGACACCGTCGTCACCGACCCCGACGGCGCCGGCCCGCTCCCGAGCGCGGTGTACACGCGCCTGCAGTGGAACCTCGGCACGCTCGCCGCCGGACAGGTCGTGAACCGGCCCTACCGGGTCGCGATCCCGCTGCGCGAGAACACGAGCACCTTCCCGAACGGCAAGCCCACAGCGGCGTCCGGAGGCCAGGCGGCGAACCTCGACAACAACTCCGGCCCGGAGACCGACGACGAGCAGGCGCTGACCAGCCGCGCCGACGTCGCCGGCAACTACAACGGCGTCACCCCGGTCACCGACGCGACGACGCTGACCACGATCGCCGAGGACCTGCTGATGGGCAAGTCGGCCTCGTCCGGCTCGCTCGTGCAGACCGCGATCACGACCTGGACGCTGAGCTTCTCGACCGGTGAGTACCGCTACTCGGAGGCCGTCACCGTCACCGACACGCTGCCCGAACGCGTACTGCCCGCTCGGCCTCGTCAACCACACGACCGGGAACAGCCCGTCCGACAGCCAGTGCGATCCGACCGGGAACCTGCCGTCGGTGCCGTACTCGTCGGTCACCGAGAACGCCGACGGCACGTACACGATCGTCTGGGACCCGG
The DNA here is from genome assembly GCA_963721255.1 of uncultured Actinomycetes bacterium. Classification (GTDB taxonomy): domain Bacteria; phylum Actinomycetota; class Thermoleophilia; order Solirubrobacterales; family Solirubrobacteraceae; genus F1-60-MAGs163. The sequence goes on along the minus strand of CAVRIM010000015.1, from coordinate 20,996 downwards.
CCTCGATGCCGAAGCTCACGCACGCCACCGTGAACGACTCGTGGACGATCACCTTCCCGTCGCGGACGCGCACGAACTACCAGTCGGGCTTCACGGACCAGGGCCCGATCCTCGCCCACGACAGCGCGACCAACGCGGTCTCGCTCGCCGGCGTCGCGCTGCCGCGCTGCACCGCCCCGGGCGCCGCCGACTGCTCGCCGGCCGGTCCGCGGATCGACCACGACAACCCGCTCGCGCGCGCGGTCACCGATGCAGCGAGCGCGGGTCAGAGCGCGCCGCTGCCGAGCATCGACAAGCAGATCGCGCAGTCGGGGACGAACTGCGCCACCGCCACCTACACGAACACGATCCCGGCCTACCTCCCCGGTGACCGCATCTGCTGGCTGCTGAACGTGAACTTCCCCGGAGGCGTCGACACGGCGGCCCCGAGGGTCAACGACTTCCTCCCGCCGACCGTCACCTACGAGTCCGGGTCCGACACCGCGACCCCCGCGAACACCGTCGGCTCGACGTTCGACGCCAGCGGCGCCGCGCAGGGCTCGCTCGTGTGGAACCTGACCGGCGGCCTCGTGCCGAAGGGCAGCCAGGTCTTCCAGCACACGATCTCGAGCGTCGTGCAGCCGACCGGGCAGCTCGCGCCGGGCCAGCTCCCGGGCAACCTGATGAAGTTCTCCGCGTCGGGCACGAGCGGGGTGTCGTTCCCCTACCGCGACCAGGCCGACTTCGTGCTCGCGCTGCCGGTGATCGGGCTGACGAAGGGCGTCCAGCAGGTCAACTCCGGCGCGGTCAACGGCCCCAACGTCGACGGCGTCACGGTCAAGGGCGGCGACACCGTCACCTACCGCGTCGACCTGAGCAACACGGGAACCGCGGACGCGAAGAACGTCGTCGTCTGGGACCTGCTGCCGACCGAGTACGACTGCGCGACGATCGGCCAGATCACCGCGATCAGCGACGCCGGCACCTGCGTGGACGCGCCGTTCCCGGCCCAGGACCGGATCCAGTGGACCGTCCCGTCGCTCGCCCAGGCCGCGACGAAGACGCTCACCTACAAGGTCGGGATCCCGACCGGCGTCGGCCCGGGTCGCACGCTCGTCAACCACGCCGGCGTGCGCTCGTTCCAGACGCAGTCGAACCTCGGCACGTTCTTCACCTACACGCCGGCGAGCAACATCGACACCGCCAACGCGACGCCGTCGAACGTCCCGGCCGCCGACAACTTCTCGAACGTCGTCACGCGCAACGTGACGATCACCAAGGCGGCGGCGACGCCGGTCGACGCGCCCGGCAACACGGCCGCCCAGGCGACGATCGGCGAGAACATCACCTACACGGTCACGACCGTGATCCCGGACGGGACGAGCGTCCCGGCGGACTTCAAGATCGCGGACGCGGTGTCGCGCGCGGCAGGTCTACCAGGCGGGCTCGGTCTCGGCCACGCTCAACGGCAGCCCGCTCGCCGGCGGCTGGACCACCAGCGAGGCGGCCTCCACGCCGACGGTCAGCGCACCCGCCGGCGGCTACAGCGCGAGCGGCGGCGACACGACGATCGTCATGACCTTCATCGCCCGCGTCGCCGACCTCGGCACGAATACGCGCCTGTCGGGCAACATCACGAACACCGGCAGCGCGACCTGGACCGACCCGGTCATCGGCGCGCAGACGAAGACCTCGACCGCGACGACGATCCAGGTCGTCGAGCCGCTGATCACGCAGACGAAGTCCGACAGCGTGAACCCCGGCCGCGCGATCCCCGACCAGATCGTCACGTACACGCTGACGACCACCAACTCGAACGCCACCCGCGTCTCGATCGCCCACGACACCAAGGTCGTCGACGTCGTGCCCGCGGGGCTGACCCCGATCGACGTGGCGCCCGGCAACCTGCCGCTGGCCGACGGCGCGACCGTGCCCGGGACGGGCGGCGCGACGTGGGACCAGGCGGCGCGCACGATCACGCGCACGGGCGTGGACATCAATCCGAACAGCAGCCTCGTGATGACCTACCGGGTCAAGGTGGACAACCCCGCCGTCGCCGGCAACACGCTCACGAACACCGCGACGGCGACGACCACGAGCATGGCGGGGACCGTCACGGGTGAGCGCACCACGGCGTCGGCGAGCAACACCGGCTACCAGTCGACGGTCAGCGACACGATCCGCATCGGCGGCGCCACCGTCGTGAAGACCGCCGACCGCACGACGGCGACGATCGGCGACCCGGTGACCTACACGGCGCTCGTCACGATCCCGGCGAACATCAACCTCTACGACGTCACGCTGCGCGACACGCTGCCGGACTCGCTCGACTACGACGGTCTCGTCTCGGCGACCTGCACGAGCGGCTGCCCGCCCGCGATCACCGTGCAGTCCTACACGCCGACGGTCACCGCCGGACTGACGAACGTCGCCTGGGATCTCGGCGACCTGACCGCCGCGCCCACCGACCGCGTCGTCACGATCGTCTACAAGGCGCACGTCCGCGCGACGCACCGCAACGGCGGCGCCAACGTCGTCGTCGGCCAGACGGCGGTGAACGCGGCGAAGGTCTCGTCCGACCTCACGAACACGAAGACGTTCAACCCCGCGGTGATCCCGACGGTGTTCGACGACACCTCGGCGACGAGCACCGCGACGGTCACGGTGATCGAGCCGGCGATCAGCGTGAACAAGAAGGTCTCGGTCTCCGGCGGCCCCTACGTCGACAGCGCGTTCGCGCAGGCCGACGACACGTTCAGCTACCAGATCGTCGTCAGCAACACGGGCAACGCGCCCGCCTACGACGTGCAGGTGACCGACCAGCCGGACGCCGAGCTGACCGCGGTCACGCTCGCCGCCGGCGTCTCGACGACGACGAACACCGATCCCTGGACCGCCGGGAACCCGGCGATGGCCTGGACGATCCCCGGCCCGATTCCGGCCGGCGGCTCGGTGACGCTGACGTACACCGCGTCGCTGATCCCGGCCGCGTCGCTCAGCGACGGGCAGACGATCGTGAACACCGCGGCCGTCCCGCACTACTTCGGCGTTCCCGCCGCGACGCGCGCGCTGAACCCGACCTGGGTCTTCCGCGACTACGTCAACGGCGGCTCGGACGCCGTCACGGTGACGCTGGACTTCCCGACGCTCACGATCGCCAAGACGACCGGCACGGCCGGGCAACCCGGAGAGCGCGAGCACCGAGTGGGGGCAGTCGTTCCCGTGGCGCGTCGTCGTGACGAACACCTCCGCCACCGCGATCGCGAAGTCGGTGAACGTCCACGACGTGCTGCCCGCGAACTGGAGCTACGACGCCGGCACGGCGAGCTTCAGCCCCGGCGGCGCGATCGCCCCGGTCATCACCCCGCACGCGACCGGCGACGAGCTCGCGTGGAGCACCGGCCAGGACCTCGCGCCCGGCGCGGCATCACGCTGACGTTCACCGCGACCCCGTCGCTGCAGGCGCTGCTCGTCAGCCCCGGCCCGGGAGCGAACGTCAACACCGCGGACACGACCGCGAAGGACGAGGCCGGGCAACACCGGCAACGCCGGCGGTCCCTACGTCGCCGGCCCCGACCCCGCGACCGCGACGCTGCTCGCGCCCGCGCTGAGCATCTCCAAGACGCCCGACGCGGGCACGGTGACCGCCGGCTCGCCGACGAGCTGGCAGGTCGCCGTCACGAACACCGGCACCGGCGTCGCGCACGCGATCACCGTCACCGACGTGCTGCCGGCCGGCACGACCTACACGCCCGGCGCCGCGAGCTCTCGCCGGCCGGCGGCTTCACCGAGACCTCGGTCGTCCCCGGTCCCGGGCGCCGGGCAGACCACGATCACCTGGACGATCACGAGCATCGCCGCGGGCGCGACGAAGACGGTCACCGTCCCCGTCGCGACCGATCCGGCGCTGACCTCCGGCACGACGCTGACGAACACCTCGTCCGCCGTGCGCCCAGGACGTCCCGGCGCCCGTGTCCGATCCCGGGCTCGCGGATCGTCTCGACGTCCGCCGACCTCGAGGCCGCGAAGAGCGGGCCCGCGACCGGCGTGCCGGGCGGCCCCGACCTGACCTACACGATCGGCGTCACGAACCACGGCCCGTCGGTCGCCCGCAGCGTCACGCTGAGCGACCCGCTGCCGCTGAACGCGACCTTCGTCAGTGCCACGAACGGCTGCACCGAACTGCTCGGCCTCGTCTCGTGCGCGGCCGGTGACCTCGCGGTCGGCGGCTCGTTCAGCGCCGACGTCGTCATCTCCTACCCGGCGAGCGCGACCGGCTCGCGGACGAACACCGTGACCGCGGCGTCGCCGACGCCCGACCCGGGCCCGAGCCCGAACACCGCCTCCGTGACCACGACGCTCGACCCGTCGGCCGACATGCAGATCACGAAGACCGCATCCGCGCCGTCGGTGAACAACGGCGAGAACATCACCTACACGCTCGTCGTGAAGAACAACGGCGTCTCCGACGCGGCCGCGGTCGTCCGTCAGCGACCCGCTGCCCGCCGGCACGAGCTTCGTCTCCGCCGACGCGCCGTGCACCGAGTCCGCGCGGCACCGTCGACGTGCGCGCTCGGCACGATGACCCCGGGCGCGTCGACCACGCTGCAGCGTCACGGTGACCGCGACGAGCACGGGGACGAAGGACAACACGGCGACCGTCTCCACGAGCACGCCCGACCCGGACCCGTCGAACGACACGAGCACCGCGAGCGTGGTCGTCGACCCGACCGCCGACCTCAAGGCCACGAAGACCGCGCCGGCGACGGCGAACGTCGGCGACACGATCACCTACACGATCGGCGCGACCAACCTCGGGCCGGACGACGCCGCGAACGTGCAGCTCAGCGACGTCCTCCCGGCGGGCGTGCAGTTCGTCTCCGCCGACGCTCCCTGCGCCGAGGCCGCCGGCACGGTGACCTGCACGGTCGGCGGGCTCGCGAGCGGTGACTCGGTCACGCGCGACATCCGCGTCACCGTCCTGCCGGCCGCGGCGGGCACGACCGTCTCGAACACCTCGACGACCGCGTCCACGACGCACGATCCGGACACGTCCAACAACGACGCGACCGCGACGACCGACGTCGCCCAGGACGCCGACCTGCGGCTGACGAAGACCGCCGCGCCCGCCGCCGTCCTGCGCAACCACACGACGACGTTCACGCTGACCGCGACGAACGACGGACCGTCGACCGCCGTGAACGCGACGATCGCCGACCCGCTGCCGGCGGGCCTCGAGTTCGTCTCCGCGGACGCCGGCTGCGCCGAGGCGCAGGGCACGGTGACCTGCGACCTCGGCGACCTCGTCGAGCGGGGCCTCCGCCGCGCGCCAGATCGTGGTCAAGGGGATCACGAACGGCACCTGGACGAACACGGCGACCGTCTCCAGCGACACCCGTGACCGCGACCCGTCGAACGACAGCGCGTCGGCCGACGTCGTCGTCGGCCCGCGCTCGGACCTCAGCATCACGAAGACCGCCCCGGCGACCGTGCCGGCCGGCGGCGACATCACCTGGACGCTCGTCGTCACGAACCAGCGGCCCGGACGACGCGACCGGCGTGACGATCAGCGACCCGCTGCCCGCGGGCGTGCAGTTCGTCAGCGCCGACAGCTCCCTGCACGCAGGCCGGCGGGCACCGTCACCTGCCCGGTCGGCGCGCTCGCCGTCGACGCGTCGGTGACGCTGACGATCCACGGCACCGCGCCGATCGCGCTCGCCGACAAGACCCTCGTGAACACCGCGACGGTCACCGGCGACCAGGGCGACGGCGACCCGACCGACAACACCGCGACCGCGACGACGCTCGTCGGCCCGTCGAGCGACCTGCTCGTGACCAAGCAGGGCCCGGCGACCGCCGTCGCCGGCGGGACGATCACCTGGACGGTCGTCGTCAAGAACAACGGCCCGTCGGTCGCCACGAACGTCAAGGTCACCGACACGCTCCCGGCGGGCCTCACGCTCGTCTCCGCCACGCCCGACCAGGGCTCGTGCGCGGCCGGCCCGCCGATCGCCTGCAACGTCGGCACGCTGCCGGTCGGCGCGAGCACGCAGGTCGCCGATCGTCGCGCGCACCGCCGCGACGGACGTCGGTGCGGGCGTGACGAACAGCGCCTCGGTGACCGGCGACCAGCCCGATCCCGACGGCTCGAACAACAGCGCCACCGCGACCGCGACGACCCTGACCAAGGAGGTCTCCGGCGGCGGCCAGTCCGGCGGCGGCACGACCCCGTCGGGCGGTGTTCCGAAGCTCACGATCCGCAAGACCGTCTCGGCCAAGCGCGTCGCGGCGGGCCAGCGGCTCATCTACTGGATCACCGTGACGAACACCGGGACCGGCGACGCGACGAACGTGCGGATCTGCGACCGCCTGCCCGCGCGGCTCTCCTACCTGCGCACGCCCGGCGCGCGCTTCATCAAGGGGAACGCGTGCTGGACACGCGCAAGGATCGCCAAGGGCAAGGCGACGACGGTGCGCTTCGAGGCGCGCGTCGCGGGTGACGCGCCCGGCGGCGTGAAGATCACGAACGTCGCGGTGGTCACCTCGCCGACGACCAGCGCGCACCTCGCGCAGGTGACGCGTCGCCGTCCGCGGCGACCGGGTCGTCCGCCGCGGGGCGGGGGTCACGGGTTGAGCAGCGCGGCGGAGCGCCGCGGGACTCGCCGCGGCGCGGCCTGTGCCGCTCGCGTCCTGCCGCGGCGCAGCCGCCGCCCGACGCGTTCGCGCCGACCGGCGGCTCGTCGCTGATCGCGCGGATCGTGCGGCCGACGCTCGGTCACGCCGTCGCCGACGGGCGCTCGCCGGTGCGGGTGCGGCTGCGCACGACGGCCGCGTGGGCGCACGGGCCCGGTCGGCCTGATGGTGCTCGGCTCGCGACGTCGCCGTCCGGGCGGCTGTGGCTGCGCGTCGCGGTCCCGGTCCGGCCGAACGGGTCGAGCGCGTGGGTCGAGCCGCGACCTCGTCCAGCTCGCCCGCACGCGCTGGCGCGCTGCGCATCAGCCTCGCCACGCGCCGCCTGCAGGTGCTGCACGCCGGCCGCGTCGTGCGCTCCGCGCGGGTCGTCGTCGGCGCGCCGCAGACCCCGACGCCGCGCGGGCGCTTCGCGATCTCCGAGCGCGTGCGCCAGCCGCCCGGGGAGGTCATCGGACCGTGGGCGCTGCACCTGACCGCGTACTCGCGGGTGCTGCACTCGTACGACGGCGGGCCCGGGCGGATCGCGCTGCACGGCCGCGCGGGCGGGCTGCTGGCCGACCCGCTCGGATCGGCGCGCTCGCACGGATGCGTGCGCATGAGCAGCAGCTTCGTCGCCTGGCTCGCGCGCCGCGTGCGGCCCGGCGTGCCGGTCGAGATTCGCTGAACGCGGACGGCGCGATTCTGCGGCGAGCGGCGGACAACGCGCGACCGGCGGCGCAGCGTTCTCGAATACCTGTCCGACACGCGTCCACAGTCGTCCGGTGCGCGTCACGCTCAGCGAGGAACGCGATGCAGGCCGCAACCACGCACCACCTTCCGACGGATCGCTCGACTGCCGCTGATGGGCAGCGACGTGCGCATCGTCGTCGGCCCGCCCGTCCGCGCCGGCGTGCCGTCGCCGCCCGAGGCCGCCGACGCGGTCGAGGCGCTGCTGCGCGAGTACGACGCGACGCTCTCGCGCTTTCGCCCCGACTCCGAGCTGAGCCGGCTGAACGTCGACCCGCGCGAGGTCGTGCCGGCGTCGGCGCTGCTGCGCGCCGCGTCCACGCCGCGCTCGAGGCCGCGGAGCTGTCCGGCGGCCTCGTCGACCCGGCGCTGCTCGACGGCGTCGAGGCGGCCGGCTACCGCGGGTCGTTCCAGCCGGCTCGCCGGCTCGACCTGCGCCGCGCGCTGCGCGAGGCCACGCGGCGCTCGCCGCAGCGCCCATCCGGACCCGCGCGCGCGCTGGCGCCTCATCTCCGTCGACGACGTCGCCGGCACGATCACGCGCCCGGTCGGGCTGCGGCTCGACACCGGCGGCACCGGCAAGGGCCACGCGGCCGACCTCGCGGCCGAACTGCTCGACGGCTACGCCTACTGGATGGTCGACTGCGGCGGCGACGTGCGCGTCGGGCGGCGACGGCAGCTCACCGCGCATCGTGGAGGTCAAGCACCCGTTCACCGGCCGCGTCGTCGACGGGCTGTCGGTCGCGCGACGGCGGCGTGGCCACCTCCGGGCTGCGCGCCCGGATCTGGCGCGGGCCGACCGGCGAGATCGCCCATCACCTGATCGACCCGTCGATCGGCCGGCCGATCCTGACGGGCCTGATCGCCGTCACCGCGCTCGCGCCGACCGCGGTCCGCGCCGAGGCGCTCGCGATGGCCGCGATGCTGTCCGGGCCGCAGACGGCGCCGCGCCTGCTCGAGCGCCACGGCGGCATCGCCTTCGACGACGCCGGCCACGAGCACCGCTTCGGCCCGCTCTCCCGCTGGTCGCGCTCGCGCCTCGCCGTCGGCGCTGAGCGCGAGCGCGCCGATCGGTCGAGCTCAAGCCCGGTCAGCGGGCTCGAACGCCACCGGTCGTGCGCTCAGAACGCGATCGTGAAGTGCGCGGTCGCCGGCGTCGACCGGTTCGCCGCGCGCGTCCACGGCGGCGGCGGTGACCCGGTAGCCGCCCGCCGGCAGCGTTCGCGTGCCGCTGCGCACCGCGATCGTGACGCGTGCGGCGCCGGCCGGGGCGGGGCGCGTCAGCTGCGAGATGCGCGTGGCCTTCGTGCACGCGGCGCGCGCCGTCGGCTTGTGCTTCGCGGCGAGGCAGTGCCCGTTGACGCGGCGCCCGCGCTGGAGGCGCTCGACGGTGACCGTGACGGTCGCCGCCTCCGACAGCGAGAAGCTCGCGACCGGCGCGTGCAGGCGGCTGAGGCTCAGCTTCGACGGCGTCACCTTCAGCGACGACACGACCGGGCGCGGTCGTGTCGGGCGGCGCGCCGCCGGTCGTGTCCTGCGCCCGGCGGCCGCCCGGGGCGGCGAGGGCGAGGGCGCACCACGCGGCGAGGACCGGTGTGCGGGTGATCTGCATCGCACATGGACGCTACCCGGACGCCCCGGAACGTGAGCCGCACGCCCGGCCGCACCACCCTGCGACGATCGGCCCGTGGACGACACCGGCCCCAGGGCGCTCTGGCGTCGCGCCCAGCACGGCTGGCCCGCGCGCTTCCCGATCGTGCAGTTCCCCAACGCGCCGCTGATCGTGGCGCTCGTCGCCTCGGTCGTCGGGCACCTGTCGAGCGGGACGCTGCACGACGTCGCGCGCGTCGTCTCCGCTCCTCGGTCTGATCACCTGGGCGGTGCTGGAGGTCGTCAGCGGCGCCAACTGGCTGCGCCGCCTCCTCGGCGCCGGCTTCCTCGCCTACCTCGCGGTGCGCGCGCTGGCGTAGGCTGCGCGGCATGACCCAGACGCCTGCTCTCACCGGCTCCTCGGTCGCGGGGTCCACCGCGCCGACCGCCCTCTTCAACCCGCGCACGTTCGACGCCTCCGGCTTCGACGAGGAGACGCGGCGCGTCCTGCTCGCGACGATCGAGTGGTTCGAGGCAGCGCGGCAAGGTCGCGCTGAAGCAGCACCACCACGACCGCACCTGGTACGCCGACTTCCTCGAGTTCATCGCGCGCGAGCGCGTCTTCGCGACGCTGCTGACGCCCGCGTCCGAGGGCGGCGGCGACGCGGACAAGCGCTGGGACACCGCGCGCATCTGCGCGTTCAACGAGATCACCGCCTTCTACGGGCTCGGCTACTGGTACACGTGGCAGGTCACGATCCTCGGCCTCGGGCCGATCTGGCAGAGCGAGAACCCCGTGGCGCGCGCCCGCGCGGCCGGACTGCTCGACGACGGGGCGATCTTCGCGTTCGGCCTGTCCGAGCAGACCCACGGCGCCGACATCTACTCGACCGACATGATCCTCACGCCCGACGGCGAGGGCGGCTTCGTCGCGAACGGCGGCAAGTACTACATCGGCAACGGCAACCTCGCGGGCATGGTGTCCGTGTTCGGCCGCCGCGCCGACGTCGAGGGGCCGGACGGCTACGTCTTCTTCGCCGCCGACAGCCAGGCGCCGACGTACGAGCTGATCAAGAACGTCGTGAACGGGCAGATGTACGTGAGCGCGTTCCACCTGCACGACCACCCGGTCTCCGCCGACGACGTCCTGCACACCGGCCGCGAGGCGTTCGACGCGGCGCTCAACACGGTGAACGTCGGCAAGTTCAACCTCGGCTTCGCGTCGATCGGGATCGCCGAGCACGCGTTCTACGAGGCGATCACGCACGCGCACGCGCGCGTGCTCTACGGCCGGCGCGGTGACCGACTTCCCGCACGTGCAGCAGATGCTCACGGACGCCTACGCGCGCCTGCTCGCGATGAAGCTGTTCGGCGAGCGCGCGATCGACTACTTCCGCTCGGCGAACGCCGAGGACCGGCGCTACCTGCTCTACAACCCGATCACGAAGATGAAGGTCACGACCGAGGGCGAGCGCGTGATCGACCTGCTCTGGGACGTCATCGCCGCGCGCGGGTTCGAGGAGGACACGTACTTCGAGATGGCCGCGACGGACATCCGCGCGCTGCCCAAGCTCGAGGGCACGGTCCACGTGAACATGGCGCTCGTCCTGAAGTTCATGGCCGCGTACTTCTTCGCGCCGGAGGAGTTCGCGCCGGTGCCCCAGCGCCGCGAGCCCGCCGACGACGCGTTCCTCTTCGCCCAGGGCCCGACGCGCGGGCTCTCGAAGATCCGCTTCCAGGACTGGCGCGCGCCGTACGACCGCTGGGCCGACCTGCCGAACGTCGCGCGCTTCACCGAGCAGGCCGCCGCGCTGCCGGCGCTGCTCGGCAGCGCGCCGCCGGACGAGGACCAGCAGAAGGACCTCGGCTTCATGCTCACGCTGGGCGAGCTGTTCACGCTCGTCGTCTACGGGCAGCTGATCCTCGAGCAGGCGGAGCTGACCGGCCAGGACCGCGACGTGATCGACCAGATCTTCGACGTGCTCGTGCGCGACTTCTCGGCCTACGCGGTGAACCTCCACGGCAAGCCGACGACGACCGAGGCGCAGCAGGCGTGGGCGCTCGAGCAGGTGCGCGGCCCGGTCGTCGACCCGGAGCGCTTCGGGCGCGTCTTCGCGCAGGTGACGGCCCAGGCGGGCGCGTACGAGATGCGGCCGTGAGCGCCGGGGCGCCCGCGCGCGCGACGGACAACGCCCAGCTCAAGGAGGCGCGCGGCCGCGGGATGTTCGGCCGCGCGCTGCTGACGCTCGTCGCGACCGTCGCGGCGCTGTTCCTCTCCGCCTGGATCCTGCCCGGCGTGAAGATCACCGACGGCGCCGCCGGCATCGTCGGCGCCGCGCTCACGATCGCGATCCTCAACGCGATCCTCTGGCCGCTGCTGATCCGCTTCGCGCTCCCGTTCACCGTCCTCACGTTCGGGATCGGCGTGCTGATCCTGAACGGCCTGATCGTGCTGCTCGCCGGCGCGCTCGACAACGGGCTCACGATCAACGGCTTCTGGGGCGCCTTCGGCACCGCGCTGATCCTCAGCCTCGTCACCACCGGCGCTGATGGGGATCCTGTCGATCGACGACGACGCGCCCTGGCAGCGCAACGTCGTCCGGCGCCAGGCGCGGCGTGCCGCCGGCGTCGAGGCGACCGACGTGCCGGGCCTGTTCTTCCTGGAGATCGACGGGCTCGCCCATGCGGTCGTGCAGCGCGCGATCCGCGACGGCGACATGCCGACCGTCGCCGCCTGGCTGCGCGACGGGACGCACCACCTCGTCTCCTGGGAGACCGACTGGTCCTCGCAGACCGGGCGCCTGCCAGGCCGGCCTGCTGCACGGCAACAACAACGACATGCCCGCGTTCCGCTGGTGGGAGAAGGACAGCCAGCGGGCGATCGTGACGAACCACGTCAAGGACGCCGCCGAGCTCGAGCGCCGCGTCTCGAACGGCCGCGGGCTGCTCTACGAGGACGGCGCGAGCCGGGCGAACATCCTCTCCGGCGACGCGCCGCACTCGCTGCTGACGATGAGCACGGTCAGGGACCGCAACCGGACCGGCCGCTTCGGGCAGGACTACTACGGGTACTTCGCGCGGCCCGTACGCGGTGCTGCACACGCTTCTTCGGGATCTTCGTCGAGATCGCGCTCGAGCGCCGCTACGCGACCCAGCAGGTGCGCCGCGACGTGCAGCCGCGGATCCACCGCAGCTGGTTCTACGCGCTCGCGCGCGCGTGGGCGACCGTGATCCAGCTCGATCTGCAGGTCGCCGCGGTGATCTCCGATCTCTACGCGGGGCGGCCGGTGGCGTACACGACGTTCCTCGCCTACGACGAGGTCGCGCACCACTCCGGGGTCGAGCGCCAGGACACGATGGCGGTGCTGCGCAAGGTCGACCGCCAGCTCGGGCGGATCGCGCGGGCGGCCGCCGCGGCCCCGCGGCCCTACGAGTTCGTCGTGCTCGCCGACCACGGGCAGTCGCAGGGCGCGACGTTCCTGCAGCGCTACGACGAGTCGCTCGAGCAGCTCGTGACGCGCCTCTGCGAGCCGGGCTCGACGCTCGTCCTCACCGACGCCGCCGACACCGGTGCCGACTTCCTCGACGCCGAGCTGACCGGGCTCGCCACGCGCTCGGGCGCCGCCGGCCGGACCGTCAACGCGCTGACCCGCTCGCGGCGCGGCGACGACGGCGAGGTCACGCTGACCGAGGGCCGGCGCGAGTCCGACGAGCTGGCGCGCAAGGCCGAGGACGAGCCGCCGGAGATCGTCGTGATGGCCTCCGGCAACCTGGGCCACGTCACGTTCCCGCGCGAGCCCGGCCGCGTCAGCCTCGAGCGCCTCGAGGTGCTGCACCCGGCGCTGCTGCACGGGCTGCGGCATCACCCCGGCATCGCGTTCGCGCTCGTGCGCTCCGAGCAGCGCGGCGCCGTCGTGCTCGGCGCCGACGGCGCGAACTGGCTCGACGAGGGCGTCATCGAGGGGGAGGACCCGCTCGCCGCGTTCGGCCCCAACGCCGCCGACCACGTGCGGCGCACCGATCGCTTCAGCACCTGCCCCGACGTCGTCGCTGAACTCGACGTACTGGGCGGACACCGACGAGGTCGCGGCGTTCGAGGAGCTCGTCGGCTCGCACGGCGGCATGGGCGGCGAGCAGTCGCACCCGTTCCTCGTCGCGCCGGTCGGGCTGCCGCTGCCGGACGAGCCGCTCGTCGGCGCCGAGCACGTGCACCAGGTCTTCCGCGGCTGGCTCGCGCAGCTCGGCCACGAGGCGTACGCCGACGCAGGACTGACGCGCCGGGCCGCGGCGAACGCCGCGCCTCCGCTCGCCGCAGCGCCCAGCGGAGCGCTCCGGAGAGCCAGCCGGTGACCCGCGAAACGCCAGTGTTCATCGGCGATTTCGCAGGTCGGCCGCGGCTCGGCGGATGGCCGATGCGGCGTCCTACCTGCGATGCAGCGAATCCTCTCGCGAACGTGAACAAACCGACGGCCGGGTGAGGGGTTTCCCCGGGCCGCGCCGACGGTGGCCGCGCCGGACGAGTGGCCCGGCGCAGTGTCACTCCATCCACCACCAGCGCGCTGGACGGTGGATCCGGTAGCCCCCCAACACACGATCTGTCAGGTGACCATGACTCCGGACGTCCTCACTCCCGTAGCGGCCCCATCCGTCACGCCGCCCGCCCCCGCTCGCGGCTCACGGCGCGGCGCCCGCAGCCGCCGCCCGAAGGCCGCCCAGCCGCGGCTCGCGATCCTCGGCCTGGGATACGTCGGCCTGCCGACCGGCCTCGCCGCCGCCGCGGCCGGGCTGCCCGTCGTCGGCGATCGACACGAGCCGCATGCGCCTGCGCCGGATCCGCGCCGGGACCGTCGACCTCGTCGAGCGCGACCACGAGCGCCTGCGCGACGCGCTCGAGCCGGCTCGATGCGGATGACCGACAACCCGCGCGCGCATCGCGCTCGCGGACGTCGTGATGATCTGCGTGCCGACGCCGGTCCACGAGGACCACAGCCCCGACCTGCGCGCGCTGCGCGGCGCCTGCGCGACCGCCGTGCGCCACGCGCGCGCCGGGCAGACGCTGATCCTCACCTCGACGAGCTACGTCGGCACCACCGCCGACCTGCTCGCCGCGCCGCTGGCCGAGCGCGGCCTCACGGTCGGGGAGGACATCCACGTCGCCTTCAGCCCCGAGCGCATCGACCCGGGCAACGTCACGCACACGCAGGAGGACACGCCGCGCGTCGTCGGCGGCGCCACCCCGGCCTGCACCGAGGCCGCCGCCGAGGTGCTCGGCCGGCTCACCCGCCGCGTGCACCGCGTGACGAGCATGGAGGCCGCGGAGCTCACGAAGCTCTACGAGAACACCTTCCGCGCGGTCAACATCGCGTTCGCCTACGAGATGGCCGACGCCGCCGCGCACTACGGGCTCGACCCGATCGAGGTCACCGAGGCCGCCGCGACCAAGCCCTACGGCTTCATGCCGTTCTACCCCGGCGCCGGCGTCGGCGGGCACTGCATCCCGTGCGATCCGCACTACCTGCTCGACCCGCTGCAGACCGCCGGCCGCGCCGCGCCGCTGATCAGCCAGGCGATGGGCGCGATCGCCGATCGCCCGCGCCGCGTCGTCGCGCCGCGCCGCCGAGCTGCTCGGCGACCCGCGCGGCAAGCGCGTGCTGATGGTCGGCGTCGCGTACAAGCCGGGCGTGCAGGACGTGCGCGAGTCGCCGTCGCTCGAGATCCTCGCCGCGCTCGAGCGCGCCGGCTGCCGAGGTCGCCTACCACGACCCGCTGATCCCGACGCTCACGCTCGGCGAGCGCGAGCTGCACAGCGAGCCCGCGCCGCGCGGCGCGGACTGGGACCTCGCGGTCGTCGGCACCGTGCACGCCGGCAGCGACTACGTCTTCCTCGACGACTGCCCGCTGCTGCTCGACGGGACCTACCGCGTCGGCGCCGGCCGCCAGCGCCACACGGTCTGATCACGATGAGCGCTCCCGAGCCGCCGCGTCCACCGCGGCTGATCGACAAGGTCGCGCGCGTCGGCGCGGCGTCCTACCTCGTCGCTGCTGCTCGCCGCGGTCATCGCCTTCAAGGCGATCTTCGCGGGCATCGTGCTCGTCGACCCGCTCTTCGGGATCTACGGCATCGTCGTCTGCGCGTACATCGTCTCGCGCTTCGCCTTCTCGGCGATGTACCGGCCGAGCAGCGACCACGGCCTGCGCCCGCGCGTCGCGATCGTCATGCCGGCGTTCAACGAGGAGGAGGCGATCGCCGCCTCGCTGACCTCGCTGCTGGAGCTCGACTACCCGGCCGGAGCTGCTCGAGATCGTCGCCGTCAACGACGGCTCGACCGACGACACGCTCCCGCGGATGGAGCGCGTCGGCGGACGCGCTCGGACGGCCGCGTGCGCGTCATCGACCTCGGGCCGCAACCGCGGCAAGCGCGCGGCGATGGCCGCCGGGCATCCGCGCGACCGACGCCGAGATCATCGCCTTCGTCGACTCCGACAGCGTGCTCGAGCCCGACGCGATGGCGAAGATCGTCCAGGGCTTCCACGACCCGAAGGTCGGTGCGATCTGCGGCCACGCCGACGTGCTGAACCTGCACGACACGTGGCTGACGAAGATGCAGGCCGTCCGCTACTTCGTCGCCTTCAAGGTCGTCAAGGCCGCCGAGTCGGTGTTCAGCGCGGTGACGTGCTGCTCGGGCTGCTTCTCGGTCTACCGGCGCGCGGCCGTGATGCCGCACCTGGAGTGGTGGGAGAACCAGACGCTTCCTCGGCGTCGAGTCGACCTTCGGCGACGACCGCTCGCTGACCAACTGCGTGCTGCGCGACCACAGGTGCGCTACGAGTCGCAGGCGGTCTCGCACACGATCGTGCCGGAGACGTTCAGCCAGTTCATGACGCAGCAGACGCGCTGGAAGCGCTCGTGGACGCGCGAGAGCCTGATCGTCGGCTCGTTCATCTACCGCAAGAACCCGGTCGCCGCGATCTCCGCCTACGTCGGCATGCTGCTGCCGCTGATCGCGCCGATCGTCGCCCTGCGCGCCGTCATCTTCATGCCGGTCATCGAGGGCGCGCCGGCGCCGATCGTCTACGCCCTCGGCGTCTACGCGATGGCCGTCGCCTACGGCCTCTACTACGTCCTGCGCCGCCCGACGTACTCGTCGATCTGGGTCTACGGGATCGTCTTCTGCTTCTTCTACCTCGTCTTCCTGCTGTGGCAGACGTACTACGCGATCCTCACCGCGCGCACGTCCGTCGTGGGGCACGCGGCCGGCGACGGTGGGGCAGTCGCAGCCCGCCGAGGCCCCGGCCGCTGGTCTCGCTCGGCGGGACCCGGATCGATCTCTCGTGATGACGCGCATCCTCTCGCTGTTCCGCGGCTTCGGCGCGCTCGCACTGCTGCCGCTCTCGGCGGTCCCGCTGCTGCTCGTCGGCCCGTCGCTGATCAGCTCGCACGCGCGCTTCGACCGCAAGTACCACTCGCCGCCGCTACGCGGCGCCGCAGGTCTACTTCACGCCCGCGACGCTCGCGCGCTACAAGCCGGTCGCGCCCGTCACCGGCGCGGTCCCGGTCCTCGCCTACCACGGCATCAACGACAGGAACGACCACTACTCCGTGAGCCGCGAGGAGTTCGCGCGCCAGATGGCGATGCTCGACGCGGTCGGGGTACAGGACGATCACGATCGAGCAGTACGTGCGCTTCCGCACGGGCGACGCGCCGGGGCTGCCGCCCCGCCCGATCCTGATCACCTTCGACGACGGCCGGCTGGACAGCTACCGCGGCGCCGACAGCGTGCTCGAGCAGCACGGGATGCACGCGGTCATGTACGTGATCACCGCTCCCGTGAAGGCGGGCAACCCGTTCCACCTGTCGTGGAGCGAGCTGCACCGGATGCAGAACTCCGGCCGCTGGGACATCCAGCCGCACGCGCACGACGGGCACCGGCTGATCGTCACCGACCCGGCGGGCGACACCGGCGCCGTTCTACGCGGGCCGCGCGCTACACCCGCAGCGACGGCGTCGAGTCGTTCGCCGCCTACACGCAGCGCGTCGCCACCGACATCTACGACGCTCAAGGACGACTTCAAGGCGCAGGGCCTCGGGTCGGACACGTTCGCGGTGCCCTTCGGGGACCATGGGCAGAGCGTCGACGCGACCCGCGCGTCGAGCAGTTCCTGGACGAGCTGTTCGCGACCCAGTTCCGCGTCGCGTTCATCCAGTCGGACGGCAACGACCCGCGCTACACGCGGCCCACCGGTCCGGCGTTCCGCTACGAGCTGTTCACCGCGACCACGACGGACGCGCTGCACCGGTGGCTCGTGCGGCACGACCCGGCGGCCACGGACCCGGAGACGGGAGCATGAGGATGCGCCTGTTCACCGTGCTCGCGCTCGCCGCGGCCGCTCGGCGCGCCCGCCCAGGCCGCGTCCGCCGCCAAGCCGAAGCCCAAGCCGAAGACCGCGCGCTGCTCGCGCGATGATCCCGCGGACGCTCACGTTCGAGCGCGGCGTGCGGGCCACGTCCGGCGTGCTGCGCTGGAAGCCCGCGAAGGCGGCGGCCCGTCGCCGCAGGCACGGCGCCGCAGCCGGCCGCGACCTACCGCGTCTATCGCGACGGCCTCGTCGTCGGGCAGACGCGGCGCTCTCGATGAGCATCAACGTGCGCGTCGGGCGCACCTACCGGCTGACGATCGGGGCCGTCGCACGCCCACGGGAAGTCGACCCGCTGCCGCGCGCGGATCGTCGCGCCGGACCGCTCCTACCGTGCGCCCTCGACGCCGCAGCTGGTGAGCGTCGGCGCGACGGACGGGCGCGAGCACGACGATCAGCTGGGCGGCCGTCGCAGCCCGGCGACAGCCCGATCGCCGCCTACCGCGTGCTGCGCGAAGGCGCCGTCTTCAAGCAGACCCCGGCGACGTCGGTGCCCGTGCCGCTGTCCTCGAACCGCACGGCGCGCTTCACGGTCACCGCGATCGACCGCCGCGGCGTCATGTCCGCGCCGTCGGAGGCGGTCACCGTCACGACGGGCCACACCCCGCCGCCGGTTCCCACGGGGCTGCACGTGACCGAGACGACGGACTCGGCGGTCGCGCTGGAGTGGACGCCGTCGGTGCCCGCGCGCGGGCGCCTGGCCGGCTACCGCGTCCTGCGCGACGGCAAGCCGCTGTTCCAGGTCGCGGCGACCGCCGCGCGCGCGACGAACCTCTTCGCGGGCCGCGCGTACACGTTCAGCGTCCAGGCGATCGACACGCTCGGCGGCGCGTCCGCCGCGACCGAGCCGCTGACGCGTGCGCACCCGCGACCCCGACCCGACCGAGGGCCGGCTGCACGCGTTCCTGCTGGCGACGCACCGACCAGAGCTTCCACGACTTCCAGGACCACTACCGGCAGATCGGGACGCTCTACCCGACGTACTACGACTGCACGACGGCGGCGCGTGATGACCGGGCAGGACGACCCGCTCGTGACCGGCTGGGCGCAGGCGCGGCGCGTCGAGGTCATGCCGCGGTTCAACTGCCAGCGCACGTCCGTGCTGAACCGGATCGTCAACGATCCGGCGCTGCGCGCCGCGTGGATCGACGAGATCTGCCAGCGGGTCGCCGACAGCGGGGCGGACGGCGCGTCGATCGACTTCGAGGCCGGGCTGGCCGCCGATCGCGACGCGTACACCTCGTTCGTGAACGACCTCGCCGACGCGGCTGCACGGGCAGGGCCAGAAGCTGACGATCGTCGCGTCGGCGAAGATCGCCGACGTCCCGAACCACCCGCGCTCGACGTTCTTCGACTACAAGGCGCTGTCCGCCGTCGCCGACCACGTCTTCGTGATGGCGTGGGGCATCAAGTGGGCCACGTCCGGGCCCGGGCGCGCAGGACGACATCGCCTGGGTCACGAAGGTCGCCAACTACGTGAAGACGATGCCGGACCCGTCGCGGTTCATCATGGGCACGCAGCTGTACGCGATGGACTGGGCGAGCGGCGGCGGTGCCGCGCACCCGGCGGACAGCTACGAGTACCAGGACGCGATCGCGAAGGCCGCGACCATGGGGGCGACGCCGCGGCTCGACGCGCCGACCGACGCGATGACGTTCAGCTACACGGGCGCCGACGGCGCGCCGCACGCGGTCTGGTACTCGGACGCGACGACCGTGCTGCACCGCCTCCAGGTCGCGAGCGACCGCGGCATCGGCTTCGGCGTGTGGCGCCTGGGCCGTGAGGACCAGGCGCTGTGGAGCAGTCCGCTGCTTCAGCCGGTGCCGTCGAACCCGGCGCCGTAGATCGCGCGCCACCACACGCCGGCGAGCGTCTCGACGAGCGCGTCGTCGTCCGCGAACTCGGGCTCTCCGTCCGAGACCATGAGGTAGAGCGCACGCTCGGTCATCCAGGTGAGCATCGCCCCGAGCGCGCGCGCGTCCATGCCCGGCGGCGCGACGCCGGCGGCCCGCTCACGCTCGATCTGCTCGGCCGCCGCGTCGGTGAAGCGTGCGATCAGCCGCTTCCACTGCGCGTCGATCTCGGGCGCGCTCGATGACGACTCGACGATCGCCCGCAGGACCGGGCCGTGCGCGCGCCAGCGCGAGACCGCGCCTCTGCATCGCGGTCCGCAGCGCGTCGAGCGGCGGCTCGCTCTCGGCGCGGTGCAGCCAGGTCTGCGTGACGGCGTAGACCTCGTCGACGGCGCGCTCGCTGACCGCGGAGAGCAGCGCGTACCGCGAGGCGAAGTAGAAGTAGAAGCTCGCGCGCGAGACGCCCGCCTCGCTCAGGATGTCGGCGACGCTGAGGTCGGCGAACCGGCGGGTCGCGAGCAGCCGCTCGGTCGCGTCGCAGACCGACTGCTCGATGTCCCCGTTCCTCGTCTGCACGCCCTGCGCCCGCCGCATCGAGCGACCGTAGCCGATCGCCGTACAACACATCTGGACACTTTGTCCATACAGGGTGTATAGTGGCGCTACGCCACAACGATCGGAGACCTCATGGGACCCGGGATGAACGACAAGAACAACCTGGACTGGTCACTCGTGATGATGGGCATCACGATGGTCGTCTCGCTGGCCTTCATGCTCTCGCAGCTGACGTAGCCCGGCCTGAGCGCATAGGGTTGGCCGATGGCCGACCCTGACGAGACCGGGCGGGTCCTGCGCGCTACGCGGACGCGTGGCTCGCGGCCGATCTCGAGCGCATCCTCGGCGCCTACCACGAGGACGTCGTCCTGCACTACATGGGCGAGAGCCCGCTGGCGGGGACGCACACCGGCAGGGACGCGGCCTTCGCGGCGCTCGGCCAGGCGAGCCAGCGGTCGGCGCGCCGGCTGGTCGACATCGAAGACGTGCTCGTCGGCGACGCGCTCGGCGCGATCCTCGCCGTCGAGGAGCTCGGCGACCCGCCGCGGCGGGTGCGGCGCGTGCTCCTCTACCGCGTGGAGGACGGGCAGCTGCGCGAGTGCTGGCTCTACGACGAGGACCAGCGCTTCGTCGACGCGCTCTGGTCGGCCGCATGACCCGCCTCGCGACCTCACGTTCCCGCCGCCGTCGCCGTTTCACCGGTATGAGCACGCGCGCCGCCACCCTCACCACGCCGATCGGCGAGCTGCTGCTCGTCAGCGACGGCGACGCGCTGACCGCGGTGCAGTTCGACGACGCCCGGCGCGGCAGCCCGACCCCGGACGGTGCGGGCGACCCCGTGATCGAGGAGGCGTCCGCGCAGCTGCGCGCGTACTTCGCGGGCGAGCGCACGGCGTTCGACCTGCCGCTGCGCGCTGCCGGCACGCCGTTCGAGCAGCACGTCTGGGACGAGCTGCAGCGGATTCCGTACGGCGAGACCACGAGCTACGGCGAGCTCGCCGCGCGCGTCGGCGAGCCGTCGGCGGCGCGCGCCGTCGGCCGCGCGAACGGCCGCAACCCGATCCCGATCATCGTCCCGTGCCACCGGGTGATCGGCGCCGACGGATCGCTCACCGGCTTCGGCGGCGGCCTCGAGTGCAAGCGCGCGCTGCTCGACCTCGAGAGCGGCGCGCTGTCGCTGCGC
>CAVRIM010000014.1:0-79620 GCA_963721255.1 uncultured Actinomycetes bacterium | reverse complement strand
GGCTTCGACATCGACGTGCACTTCACGCCCGGCCACAGCCCGGGCCATGTCACCTACGCCTTCGCCCGCGACGACGCGCACCCGGACGTGCCGGTCGTCCTGGCCTCCGGGGACGTGCTGTTCCAGTCCTCGATCGGCCGCACCGACCTGCCGGGCGCCGACCACGCGACGCTGATGGCGTCGCTCGCGGACCTGCTCGCCCGCTACGACGACGACACGATCGTGCTGCCCGGGCACATGGGCGTCACCTCGCTCGGGACCGAGCGCGCGGGCAACCCGTTCCTCCAGGATCTGCCGGCGCGGCAGGCATGAGCGACCGCAGGCTCCAGGCGCCGCGCGGCACCTTCGACGTGCTGCCCGAGCAGGCCGCGCTGCGGCTCGTCGTCGAGCAGGCCGCGCGCTCGATCCTCGAGGCCTCGGGCTACCGGCGCGTCGAGACGCCGATCTTCGAGGACACCGAGGTCTTCCGCCGCACCGTCGGCGAGAGCACCGACATCGTGCAGAAGGAGATGTACACCTTCGAGGACGGCGGCGGGCGCTCGCTGACGCTGCGCCCCGAGGTGACCGCGCCGATCGTGCGCTCCTACCTCGAGCACGGCATGCACACGCTGCCGCAGCCGGTGAAGCTCTGGTACCTGGGGCCGTGCTTTCGCTACGAGCGCGCGCAGGCCGGCCGCTACCGCCAGTTCTGGCAGATCGGCGCCGAGGCGATCGGCAGCGACGACCCGGCGGTCGACGCCGAGTCGATCCTGCTGCTCGCGGCGCTGCTCGAGGAGCTCGGCGTGCGCGGCCTGCGGCTGCGCCTGGCGAGCCTCGGCACCCCGGCGTCGCGCGCGGTCTACCGCGAGCTGCTGCAGGCCCACCTGCGCGCGCACGAGGACGCAGCTCTCCGAGCGAGGTGCGCTCGCGGATCGACCTCAACCCGCTGCGCGCGTTCGACAGCGACCACCCGGGCACGCGCGAGGTGATGGCGTCGGCGCCGCTGCTGATGGATCACCTCGACGCGGACGACGCCGAGCACTTCGCCGCGGTCCGCGCGATGCTCGACGCCGTCGAGCTGCCGTACGAGATCGACGGGTCGCTCGTGCGCGGCCTGGACTACTACACGCGCACCGTCTTCGAGTTCACGAGCGACGCGCTCGGCGCCCAGAGCGGCGTCGGCGGCGGCGGGCGCTACGACGGCCTCGCCGAGCAGCTCGGCGGCGCCCACACTCCCGGGATGGGCTGGGCGGCGGGCGTCGAGCGGATGCTGCTGGCGGCCGAGGAGCGGCCCGTTCCCGAGCCGTTCTGCGACCTCTTCATCGCCATGGCCGGGGACCTCTCCGGCCGGCGCGCCGCGGCGATCGCGCTCGGCGCCGAGGCGCGCCGCGCGGGCGTGCCGACGCAGATCGAGCTCGCCGGCCGCTCGCTGAAGGGCCAGTTCAAGCAGGCTGCGCGCCTCAAGGCCCGCTACGTTGCCGTGCTCGGCGACGAGGGAATCGAGCTGAAGGACATGGAGAGCGGAGAGCAGGAGACGGTCGAGAGCAGCTCGGCGGTCGTCGCGCGCGTGCTGCGGGGAAGGCACGCCGGATGAAGGCCGCCCGAGCCCAACCGCTACCGCGAGAGCTGGTGCGGGTCGCTGAACGCCGCGCACGTCGGCGAGCAGACCCGCGTCGCCGGCTGGGTGCACCGCCGCCGCGACCACGGCGGCCTGATCTTCATCGACCTGCGCGACCGCACCGGCCTCGTCCAGCTCGTCTTCCACCCGGAGACGAGCGGCGCCGCGTTCGAGCTGGCCGAGCGGCTGCGCTCCGAGCACGTCGTCTCCGCCGTCGGGACGGTGCGTCGCGCGCGAGGCCGGGAACGTCAACCCGAACCTCGCGACCGGCGAGATCGAGATCAGCGTCGGCGAGCTCGACGTCCTCGCCGCCAGCGAGACGCCGCCGTTCCCGATCGACGAGGACCTGCCCGTCGACGAGACGACGCGCCTGCGCTACCGCTGGCTCGACCTGCGCCGCCAGGGGATGCGCGAGGCGATGATCGCCCGCACGCTCGTCGTGCGCACGATGCGCGAGGTGCTCGACGACCGCGACTTCCTCGAGCTCGAGACGCCGATCCTGACGCGCTCGACCCCCGAGGGCGCGCGCGACTTCCTCGTGCCGAGCCGGATGAACGCCGGCTCGTTCTACGCGCTGCCGCAGAGCCCGCAGCTGTTCAAGCAGCTCTTCATGATGGCCGGCTTCGAGCGCTACTACCAGATCGCCCGCTGCTTCCGCGACGAGGATCTGCGCGCCGACCGGCAGCCCGAGTTCACGCAGCTCGACCTCGAGATGGCGTTCGTCGCCGAGGACGACGTGATCGCCGTGATGGAGGCCGTGATGGAGGCCGTCTTCGCGGCGACGGACTTCGCGGTGCCGCCGACGCCGTGGCCGCGCATGGGGTACGACGAGGCCGTCTCGCGCTTCGGCGTCGACCGCCCGGACACGCGGTTCGGCCTGGAGATCCACGACGTCGGCCCGCTGCTCGCCGGCAGCGACTTCAAGGTCTTCGAGAGCGTGCTCGGCGGCGGCGGCGTCGTGCGCGCGCTCAACGCCGGGCGCGCGCGAGCTCTCGCGCTCCGAGCTCGAGGGCCTCAACGACGTCGTGCGCGTCCACGGCGCGAAGGCCGTCGCGCCGATCTACGCCGAATCCGGTCCCGCCACGCCGGCTGGGCGGGCAACCTCGCGAAGTTCTTCACCGCCGAGCAGATCGCCGCGGTCAACGCCGAGCTCGGCGCCGCCGACGGTGACCTGCTGCTGTTCGTCGCCGACAGCGCGAAGGTCGCCGCCGCATCGCTCGGCGGGCTGCGGCTGCACCTGGCCGAGCGCTTCGGCCTGATCCCCGAGGGCCGCCACGACCCCGTCTGGATCACCGACTTCCCGATGTTCGAGAGCGACGAGGAGGGCGGGACGCACGTCGCGCTGGGCGGCGCTCCACCACCCGTTCACGGCGCCCGAGGGCGACCTGGACGATCCCGGGCACGCTGCGCTCGCGGGCGTACGACCTCGTGCTCGACGGCGTCGAGATCGGCGGCGGATCGATCCGCATCCACACGCCGGAGGTCCAGGAGGCGGTCTTCGACGCACCTCGGCCTGCCGCCCGACGAGGCGCGCGAGCGCTTCGGCTTCCTGCTCGAGGCGCTGCGCTACGGCGCCCCGCCGCACGGCGGGATCGCGATGGGCGTCGACCGGATCGTCGCGCTGATCTGCGGGCTCGACTCGATCCGCGACGTGATCGCGTTCCCGAAGACCGCCAGCGGCTCCGATCCGCTCACCGGCGCGCCTGCACCGGTCGACGCGCCGCAGCTCAAGGAGCTGGCGCTGCGCTCGCTCGTCGAGCCTCCCGCGCCCGCCTAGCGCCAGGCGAGCGAGCCTTCCAGGGCTCAAGCGATCGGCCGTGCGAGCCGATCTAGGACGTGATGCAGCAGATTTCCCCTCCGGTTCGCATTGCCCTGATCGCGATCGTGCTCCTCGGCGCGGTGTGGTTCACCGTGCTGCGTCCCAAGCCGGACACGAGCGCGAGCGCCCCGCTGCCGCAGGCACCCGGGCGTCGCCGGCCTCGCGACGCGCCACGCAGAAGGCGCCCAGGACGCCGTCGGCACCGCGAACTCGACCGCCGCCGACCGAGCAGGCGACCGGCGCGGACGCGACGGTCACGAAGAGCAAGACCACCGTCACCAAGACGCCCGGCGGCGCCAAGGTCACCAAGACGACCAAGACGACGAAGACCACGACCCCCAAGCCAGCCGCCGGTCAAGCGCCAAGAACCCCGCCGCCCCGCTGCTCACGGCGCTCGGCGACGGCAAGGTCGTCGTCCTCCTCTTCCGCAACACCTCCTCCGACAGCGCCGACGTCTCCGTGATGGTGCGCGACATCGGCAAGCGCAAGAAGGTCGTCTCGCGGCTCGTCAGCATCAAGGACGTCGGCAAGTACCAGACCTTCACCGCCAACACCCCGATCCAGCAGGCCCCGACCATCATGGTCATCGGGCCCAGGCGCAACGTGAAGCTGATCGTCGGCTTCACGAGCGTCGGCGAGATCGCCCAGGCCGTCGCGGACGTTCGCCGCGCCGGCTCGAAGAAGCTCCTGAGCGCTCCTACACTCCGGCGGGATGCCGGATGAGCGATTCGAAGAGCATCTGCGCTTCCCGCGCGGGCGCGGACACGTGCCCGCCGGCGCGCACACCGCGACGGCCGGGAGCAGCGCCTGCGGTGACGTCGTGCGCATCGACCTGGCGGTCACCGGGGGAGTCGTCAGCGGCGCCGGCTTCGACGCCGAGGGCTGCGGGGCGACGATCGCCGCCGCGAGCGCCGCGGTCGAGCTCGTGGACGGCACGCCGGTCCTCGACGCCGCGCGGATCGGGACCGACGAGGTCGCCGACGCGCTCGGCGGCCTGAGCCTCGGCAAGCGCCACGCAGCGGACCTGGCGGCCGACGCGCTCGCGCAGGCGCTCGGCGCCGCGGTCCGCGCCGACGCCCGGCTCGACGCCGATCCGCGGCGCACGCTCGTCGCGATGTCCGGCGGCGTCGACAGCGCGGTCGCGGCGCTGCTGTGCGCGCACGAGGACGGAGCCGAGCCGGTCGCCGTCACGCTCGAGCTGTGGCGCGACGCGCGCGAACGACGCCGAGCGCTCGTGCTGCTCGGCGAGCGCCGTGCGCAACGCGCGTGCGCTGGCCCACAGGATGGGCCTGCCGCACCTCACGCTCGACCTGCGCGACGAGTTCCGCGCCGGCGTCGTCGACCCGTGGATCGCCGATCACGCGGCCGGGCTCACCCCGAACCCGTGCGTGCGCTGCAACGGGCACGTGCGCCTCGACGCGATGCTCGACCTCGCCGAGCGCCTCGGGGCCGCGCGCGCTCGCCACCGGCCACTACGCCCGCGTCAGCGCCGACGGGCTGATCCGCGCCGCCGCCGACCCGGCCAAGGACCAGGCGTACATGCTCGCCGCGCTCGCGCCCGCGAGCATCGCGCGACTGCGCTTCCCGCTCGGCGAGC
The DNA here is from genome assembly GCA_963721255.1 of uncultured Actinomycetes bacterium. Taxonomy (GTDB): domain Bacteria; phylum Actinomycetota; class Thermoleophilia; order Solirubrobacterales; family Solirubrobacteraceae; genus F1-60-MAGs163. The sequence goes on along the minus strand of CAVRIM010000014.1, from coordinate 74,607 downwards.
TGACCAAGCCGCAGGTGCGCGACCTGGCCGAGCGCGAGGGGCTGCCGGTCGCCCGCACGCCCGACTCGCAGGACCTCTGCTTCCTCGCCGGCACCGGCCGCGAGGCGTTCTTCGAGCGCCACGGCGGCCCGCGCGAGCGCCCCGGGCCGCACGCTCGATCTCGCCGGCCGCACCGTCTCCCGGCACCGCGGGGCGCACGCGTACACCGTCGGCCAGCGGCGCGGGGTGGGGGCCGGCGGCGGCAGCGGCGAGCCGCTCTACGTCACCGCCACCGACGTCGGCGCGAACACCGTGACCGTCGGCCCGCGCGAGGCGCTGCGGCGCACGAGCGTCCAGCTCAGCGCGGTCACGCTGCACCGGCCTGCAGGCGGAGATCGACGCGGCGAAGCTGCGCTACCGCGCCACGCCGGTCGCCGCCGTCCTCGACGGCGAGCTGCTGACGCTCGGCCGAGCCCGTCTGGGGCGTCGCGCCGGGCCAGACCGCCGTGCTGCTGCGAGGCGATGTCGTCGTGGGTTGTGCGACGATCGCGCCATGAGCACGACCTCGGACGAGATCCGTGAGACCTTCCTGGGGTTCTTCGAGCAGGGCGGCCACAAGCGCCTGCCGTCCGCATCGCTGGTTCCGGCGACCTTCGACGAGTCCGTGCTGCTCACGACGGCCGGGATGCACCCGCTCAAGGGCTACTTCCTGGGCCTCGAGACCCCGCCGGCGCCGCTGCTCACGAGCTGCCAGAAGTGCTTCCGCACGACCGACATCGAGAACGTCGGCAACACGGCGCGGCACCTCACGTTCTTCGAGATGCTCGGCAACTTCTCGATCGGCCAGTACTTCAAGGCGGGCGCGGTCGAGCGCGCCTGGGACCTGTCGCTGAACGGGTTCGGCTTCAAGGCGCAGGACATCTGGATCACCGTCTTCGAGGGCGACGCCGAGCTGGGCCTGGGCCCCGACGAGGAGGCGATCGCGGCCTGGGAGGCCGTCGGCGTGCCGCGCGAGCGGATCGTCCTGTGCCCGCGCTCGGAGAACTTCTGGCAGGCCGGCCCGACCGGTCCGTGCGGCCCGTGCAGCGAGCTCTACCTCGACCGCGGCGTCGAGTACGGCACCGCCGATGACCTGCCCGGCGGCGAGAACGAGCGCTTCCTGGAGTACTGGAACCTCGTCTTCATGCAGTACGACCAGGACCCTCCGGGCGTCCTGACGCCGCTGCCGGCGCCGTCGATCGACACGGGCCTCGGGCCTCAACCGGATGGCGCTGATCCAGCAGGGCGCCGAGACGATCTTCGAGACCGACCAGTTCGCGCCGCTGATGGCGCTCGGGCGCGAGCTCGCGGACGGCGGCCGGCCGGTCGACGAGCGGGCGCTGCGGATCCTCGCCGACCACTCGCGCGCCGCGACGTTCCTGATCGGCGACGGGATCGTGCCGAGCAACGAGGACCGCGGCTACATCCTGCGCCGCGTCATGCGCCGCGCGATCCAGCAGGGCCACCGGATCGGGATCGAAGGCGTCTTCCTGCCGACCTTCGTGGAGCAGGTCATCGACATCATGGGCCCCGCGTATCCGGACCTCGTCGCGCACCAGCCCTCGATCCTCAAGTGGGTGAGAGGAGAGGAGGAGGGCTTCCGCCGCACGCTCGAGCAGGGCACGAAGCTGCTCGACGAGCTGCTCGAGGCGGGCGCGGTGGGGCCGCAGGACGCCTTCAAGCTGCACGACACGTTCGGCTTCCCGATCGAGCTGACGCGCGAGATCGCGCAGGAGCGCGGCGTGCCGTTCGCGCACGACGAGGAGTTCGACCGCCTGATGGGCGAGCAGCGCGCGCGCAGCTCCGCCGCCGCCAAGGGCGGGAAGGTCGGGCGCGCGGAGGAGTCGGTGCGCGAGCTGGGCACCGATCCCGCGGTCTTCGTCGGCTACGACGACCTCGAGGTCCACACCGTCGTGCAGGGTCTCGCCACGCAGGACGACGGCCGCGTGCTCGTGAAGCTCGCCGAGTCCCCGTTCTACGCGCAGGGCGGCGGCCAGGTCAGCGACGAGGGGATCGTCTCCTGCGAGGACGGCGACTGCCGCGTCGAGGTCGTCGACGTCGTGCGCTCGGGTGACGACCAGGCGCTCGTCGTGCGCGCGCTCGAGGGCGAGCTGCACGAGGGCGAGCGCGTGATCGCGAGCGTCGACCGCGCTCGCGCGCCACGCGACCGCCTGCAACCACACCGCGACGCACCTGCTGCACGCGGCGCTGCGGGAGCGGCTCGGCGACCACGTGCGCCAGGCCGGCTCGTACGTCGGGCCCGACAAGCTGCGCTTCGACTTCAACCACAGCGCGAAGCTCAGCGAGGAGGATCGCCGCCACGTCGAGGACGAGGTCAACGCGCGGATCCTCGAGAGCCTTCCGGTGCGGCCGATCACGACGACGCTCGACGAGGCGAAGGCGCTCGGCGCGATGGCGCTGTTCGGCGAGAAGTACGGCGACGTCGTGCGGATGGTCGAGATCGGCGACGGCAGCCTCTCGCGTGAGCTCTGCGGCGGAACGCACGTGCGAACGACGTCGGAGATCGGCCTGCTGCGGATCGTCAGCGAGGGGTCCAGCGCGGCGAACGTGCGCCGGATCGAGGCGATCACCGGACCGGCCGCCGTCCAGCTGATGCGCGAGCACGACGAGCTGCTGCGCGAGGCCGCGGACGAGCTGCGCACGCAGCCCGAGCGCGTTCCGGAGGCGATCGCCGAGCTGCGCGAGCGCGTGAAGCAGGCGGGGCGCCCGGGCTCGGCCAACGGGAGCGTCGACGCGGCCGCCATCGCCGGCGGGCGCGGTCGAGATCGCGGGTGCGCAGGTGCTGACCGCGATCGTTCCGGGCGTCGACGCGAAGGCGCTGATGGAGATCGGCGACCGCGTGAAGGGTCAGCTCGGCGACGCCGCGGCGATCGTGCTGGGCAGCTCGGAGGAGGGACGCGTGCATCTCGTCGCGGCCGTGACGCCCGCGCTCGTGGAGCGCGGCGTGAAGGCGGGCGCGGTCGTCAAGATCGCCGCGCAGGTCGCCGGCGGCGGCGGCGGCGGCAAGGACACGATGGCGCAGGCCGGCGGCAAGGATCCGGAGAAGCTGCCCGAGGCGCTCGAGGCCGCGCGCGGCGCGATCGAAGCGGCGCTCGGCGCGTAGATGAGCTAGTGCGCGTTCTCGCCCTGGACTACGGGTCCGCCCGCTGCGGCTGCGCGCTCAGCGACGCGACCGGCACGCTCGCGACGCCGATCGACCCGGTGCTGCGCCCGGCGACCAAGCACGGGCTGAAGGCGATCGTGGCGCTCGTCGCCGAGCGCGAGGTCGAGCGGGTCGTCGTCGGCCTGCCGCTCGCGCTGCACGGCGGCGACTCCGACCAGACGCGCGAGGCGCGCTCGTTCGCCGACAAGCTGCGCAGCGCGCTCGGCGGCGCGCCGCCGGTCGAGCTCTACGACGAGCGCTTCACGACGGCGATCGCCCAGCAGAACGCGATGGGCGGCGGCACGTCGGAGGACTCGCGCGCGGCCGCGGTGCTGCTCGACGACTGGCTCGCCCGGTACCTGCACGAGCACAAGGACCCCGACGCGTGAGCGAGCGCAGCGAGCGTGAGCGCGAGGCCGCGCGACTCGAGCGTGAGCGGCGGCGGCTGGAGAAGGAAGGGCGGGCGGCCGCCGGCGCCGCCACCGCCGCCACCGGCCGACGATCCGCCGCCGGCCCCGCCGCCCGCCGCGGCCGGGCCTCCGACCCGGGTTCGGACCCCGCCGCCGAAGCCGCCGAAGGCCCCGGCCCGCCCATGCCGGCGCACCCCGAGGCAGGCCCGCCGGTCACCGCGCCGGGCCCGCAGCCGGGAGCGCCGGGCATGCCGCGCCATCCGCTGAGCATCCCGTCGCGCAGCCGGCGTCGCCGCTCGCCCGCGCGCGTCGCCGTGCTCGGCGGCCTGATCGCCCTGGTCGTCCTCGTGATCGGCTTCTTCGCCTTCTCGACCTTCACGCCGTTCAAGGGCGACGGCAGCGGCACGGGTCGTCGTCACGATTCCCTCCGGCTCGAGTGCCCACGAGGTCGGCAACCTGCTCGCCGACAAGGGCGTCGTCGGCTCGGGCTTCTTCTTCTCGCTGCGGGCGACGGTCGGCGGTGACCGCGACAAGCTGCGCGCCGGCCGCTTCGTGCTGCGCCACGACATGAGCAACGGCGCGGCGCTCACGGTGCTGACGACGCCGCCGCCGAAGGCCGCGCCCGTGCGGGACCTGCTGATCCCGGAGGGTCCCGGTCGCCGCGAGGTCGCTGCGCTCGTCGCGAAGGCGGGCGTTCAGGGCGACTACCTGGCGGCGTCGAAGCGCAGCGCCGCGCTGAACCCGCGCAGGTACGGGGCGCCGCGCGGGACGCCGAGCCTCGAGGGCTTCCTGTTCCCGGCGACGTACCGGCTGAAGCGCGGGCGCCACGGCGCGCACGCTCGTGACCCAGCAGCTGGCAGGCGTTCAGGAGCAACACCGCCGGCGTCTCGCTGCGCTACGCGCGGAAGAAGAACCTGACGCTGTACGACGTGCTGATCATCGCCTCGATGGTCGAGCGCGAGACCGCCGTCCCGCGCGAGCGGCGCCTCATCGCCGGGGTCGTCTACAACCGCCTCAAGCGGGGGATCCCGCTCGGCATCGACGCGACGACGCGCTACGACGAGAACAACTGGACCCGCCCGCTCACGGTCTCCGAGCTCGCCCGCGACAGCCCGTTCAACACGCGGCGCAACAAGGGCCTGCCGCCGACGCCGATCGGCAATCCCGGCCTCGCGTCGATCCGCGCCGCCGCGCGTCCCGCACGCACCAGCGCGCTCTACTACGTCGTCAAGCCGTGCGCCAACGGCGCGCACGCGTTCTCGCGCACCAGCGCCCAGTTCCAGGCCGACGTCGCGGCCTACAACCGCAAGCGCGCCGAGCTCGGCGGCAAGGACCCGTCGACCTGTCCGAAGTGAGCGCCCGCGGCGCCGCGTACGCTCGTGCCACGCATGACCGCTGACGCCCGCGCCGCCCTGCCCGCCGCCGCCCGCCTGGGCGTGCTCGGCTGGCCGGTCGCGCACAGCCGCTCGCCGGCGATGCAGAACGCGGCGCTCGCAGGCGCTGGGGCTGGCCGGCTGGCGCTACCAGCTGCTGCCCGGTGCCGCCCGGAGGCGTTCGCCGAGACCGTCGGCGCGCTCGGCGCCGCCGGTCTGCTCGGCGCGAACGTCACGATCCCGCACAAGGAGGCGGCGCTCGCGCTGGCGAGCACCGCGACGGACCGCGCGGCCGCGATCGGGGCCGCCAACACGCTGACCTTCGATCCCGCCTCCGGGGCCGTCCACGCCGACAACACCGACGCCCCCGGGTTCATCGCCGCGCTCCCGCAGCCGCCGGCTGCCGGAAGCTCGGCGCTCGTGCTCGGAGCGGGGGGCAGCGCGCGCGCGATCGTCCACGCGCTCGTGGAACGCGACGTCGACGTCCACGTCTGGAACCGCACCCCGGAACGGGCGCTCGCGCTCGTCCGGGACCTCGGGGGCCAGGCGGTCGATCGGGCACGCCAGGCGGACCTGCTCGTGAACTGCACGGCGGCCGGGCTCGAACACACGTCCAGTGTCTTCGAGGGTCTGCCGCTGACCGCCGACGAGCTAGGTACATACGCAACCGTGGTGGACCTCGTCTATCGCCCCGGCGGCACGGAATTTCTCGCGGCAGCACGCTCGCGGGGGTGCACGGTCGTCGACGGGCTGGAGATGCTGGTGCATCAGGGAGCGCTGAGCCTGGAGGCCTGGACGGGCCTGCCGGCGCCGGTCGACGTGATGCGCGCGGCCGCGCTCCGGAGCTCGATCCCCCCGACTGATGAGCTCCGACCATCCCCATCTGCGACCCGTAGGAGCACTCCCCCCGAGACTGAGGGGGCGCTCGCCCGTGAGCCCGGCGGCGGACTGGGACGGCGTCACACGGCCGCAGCGGCGCGGCGGCCAGCGGTTCCTGAAGGACGTCGTGATCGACCTCGGCCTCGCCGATCGCGAGAAGGTCGAGCACGCCCACGAGGCCGCGCGGATCGCGGGCACGACGTTCGAGGAGGCGCTGATCCAGGGCGGCGTCCTGACGCAGGAGCAGCTTGCGCGCGCGATCGCCGAGCGCCACGGCTTCGACCACCTGGACCTCGCGGTCTTCAAGGTCGACATGGCCGCCGCGAACCTGATCAGCTCCGCGCAGGCCAAGCGCTACGACGCGATCCCGGTCGCGTTCATCGGCGAGACGACGCTGCGCCTGGCGATGGCCGATCCCGGCAACGTCATGGCGATCGACGAGGTCGCCCTGGTCACCGGCCACGAGGTGCGGCCCGCGGTCGCCTCGCGTGAGGACATCCACGCGCTGATCCAGCGGCTCAGCCGCTTCGACGAGGTCGTCCACGACGCGATCGAGGAGGGCGTCACCGACGTCGCCGAGGTCGTCGACCTGCGCGAGAGCGCGGACGAGGCGCCGGTCATCAAGCTGATCAACTCGATCATCGCGCAGGGGGTCGAGCAGGGCGCCTCGGACATCCACTTCGCTCCCGACGGCCACGAGCTGCGCGTGCGCTTCCGCGTCGACGGCGTGCTCCAGGAGACCACGACGATCCCCAAGCGCATGGTCGCCGGCGCCATCAGCCGCGTGAAGATCATGAGCGACCTGGACATCGCCGAGCGGCGGATCCCGCAGGACGGCCGCGTCGGCCTCACGATCGACCGCAAGCACATCGACCTGCGCGTCGTGACGCTCCCGAGCGTGCACGGCGAGTCGATCGTCGTCCGCATCCTGGACCAGGACGGCAACGTCGCCCACGACCTCGAGAAGCTCGGCTTCCTCGAGGACGACAAGGTCCGCTTCGAGCGCGCGATCCGCCAGCCGTACGGCGCCGTGCTCGTGACCGGCCCGACCGGCTCCGGCAAGTCGACGACGCTCTACACGGGCGTCGCGATGCTCAACTCGGTCGAGAAGAACATCATCACGATCGAGGATCCGGTCGAGTTCCAGATCGAGGGCATCACGCAGGTGCAGGTCAATCCGCGTGCGGGCCTGACGTTCGCCAACGGGCTGCGCGCGATGATGCGCGCCGACCCCGACATCATCATGGTCGGCGAGATTCGTGACCGTGAGACGGCGCAGATCGCCGTCGAGTCGGCGCTGACGGGCCACATGGTCCTCTCGACGCTGCACACGAACGACGCGCCGACGGCGATCACCCGCCTGACGGAGATGGGGATCGAGCCGTTCCTCGTGTCCAGCGCGCTCGACTGCGTCGTCGCCCAGCGCCTCGCGCGGACGCTCTGCAAGCACTGCAAGCGCCAGGTGATCCTCACCCAGGACGTGCTCGCGAACAACGGGTTTCACTCCAACGTCGACATCGAGGCCTACGAGCCCGCCGGCTGCAGCGCGCTGCGGCGGCTCCGGCTACAAGGGCCGGCTCGGCCTCTACGAGGTCATGACCGTCACCGAGGAGATGCGCACGCTGACGATCGAGCGCGCCTCGGCCGACCAGATCGCGGAAGCCGCGGTGCGCAACGGGATGCGCCGGCTGCGCGACGACGGTCTGGAGAAGGTCCGCCAGGGTCGCACCTCGATCGCCGAGGTCGCCCGCGTCACCGGCAGCGGGGTGGCGACGGCATGACACCGCTCAAGGCCTCAGCGCAGAACACCGATAGGACCACGTGATGAACTTCGACTTCGCTGACGTCCTGCTCGAGGTCATGCGGCGCAAGGCGTCCGACCTCCACATCACCTCCGGCGTGCCGCCGATGATCCGCGTCCGCGGCCGGCTGATCCCGCTCGACGGGTTCCCCGTCCTGGGCGGTCAGGAGACGCGGGAGATCGTCTACTCGATCCTCAACAACGACCAGCGCCAGCGGCTGGAGACGGACTGGCAGATCGACTTCGCCTACGCGATCCCGGGCCACGCCCGCTTCCGTGTCAACGCGTACTTCCAGCGCGGCTCGATCGGCGCGGCCTTCCGCCTGATCCCCGCCGAGATCCTGTCGATCGAGCAGCTCGGGCTGCCCGCCGTCACCCACGACTTCTGCACCAAGCCGCGCGGCATCGTGCTCGTCACCGGCCCGACCGGCTCGGGCAAGTCGACGTCGCTCGCGGCGATGATCGACGAGATCAACCTGACGCGCGAAGAGCACATCATGACCGTCGAGGATCCGATCGAGTTCCTCCACTCGCACAAGAAGTGCGTGGTCAACCAGCGTGAGCTCGGCGCCGACACCCAGAGCTTCGCGCTCGCCCTGCGCGCCGCCCTGCGCCAGGACCCGGACGTGATCCTCGTCGGCGAGATGCGCGACCTGGAGACGATCTCCACCGCCCTGACCGCGGCCGAGACCGGCCACCTCGTCTTCGCGACCCTGCACACGCAGAGCGCCGCCCAGACCATCGACCGCATCATCGACGTCTTCCCGCCGCATCAGCAGGGCCAGGTCCGCGTGCAGCTGTCGGTCGCCCTCGAGGGCGTCATGACGCAGCAGCTGCTGCCCACGGCCGACGGCTCCAGCCGCGTCGCCGCGATCGAGACGCTCGTCCCGACGCCGGCCGTGCGCAACCTGATCCGCGAGGGCAAGACCCACCAGATCGTCTCCGTCATGCAGACCGGCGCGGGCGTCGGCATGCAGACGATGGACTCCGCGCTCGCGACGCTCGTGCGCAGCGGCAAGATCACCCAGCGCCTCGCCGAGGCGCGCTCCTCCACTCCCGACGAGCTGCGTCGCCTGCTCGGGTTCGCCGGCACCGGCAGCATGGCCGCGTAGGGGCGACGATGAGCGTCTACGTCTGGAAGGCGATGGATCTCACCGGGGCGAAGGCCACCGGCGAGGTCGATGCCGACACCAAGCAGGCCGTCGCCGATCAGCTCAAGTCACGCGGGCTGATCGTCCTCGACATCTCCGACAAGCACAGCTCGAAGGAGATCAACCTTTCGTTCCTGAACCGGATCAAGCCGACGGACCTGACGATCATGACCCGTCAGCTGTCGACGATGGTCAGCTCGGGCATGACGATCCTGCGCGCGCTGTACGTGCTCGAGGCGCAGACCGAGAACCAGCTGCTGACCGAGACGATCACGCAGGTCCGCAAGGACGTCGAGGCCGGCCTCGCGCTCAGCGACGCGCTCGAGCGGCACCCCAAGGTCTTCTCACCGCTGTTCGTCGCGATGACGCGCGCGGGGGAGACCGGCGGCGTGCTCGAGTCCTCGATGCTGCGGGTCGCCGACCAGCTCGAGAAGGAGGACTCCCTGCGCCGGCAGGTGAAGTCCGCGATGACCTATCCGATCGTCGTCCTCACCTTCGCGTTCGGCATCCTGATCGCGCTCGTCACCTTCCTCGTGCCGGTGTTCGTCGGCGTCTTCAAGCAGTTCGGCGGCGACCTGCCGTTCATCACGAAGATCACCGTGGCGATGTCGGCGGCCGTGACCGGCTACTGGTGGGCCTGCATCGCCGTCACCGCGCTGATCGTCTGGACCTTCCGCAAGTGGAAGTCGAGCTACAAGGGACGCGGGCAGTGGGACGCCTTCCGCCTGCGCATCCCGATGAAGATCGGCGACATCGTCCAGAAGGTCTCGCTCGCGCGCTGGTCGCGCACGCTGTCCGCGCTGATGAGCGCCGGCGTGCCGCTGATGCAGGCGCTCGACATCACCGCGCAGACCGCGGGCAACCGCGTCGTCGAAGAGGTGATGGCGTCCGTCATCGACTCCGTCAAGCAGGGCGGCACGATCGCCGAGCCGCTGAAGGCCGCGCCGGTGTTCCCCGGCATGGTCGTGCAGATGGTCGCCGTCGGCGAGGAGACCGGCGCGCTCGACGCGATGCTCTCCAAGATCGCAGACTTCTACGAGGACCAGGTCGACGCGGCGGTCAAGTCGCTGACCTCGATCCTCGAGCCGCTGATGCTCGTCGCCGTGGGCGGCATGGTCGGGTTCATCGTGATCTCGATGTACCTGCCGCTGTTCAAGGTGTACGACTCGATCAAGTAGCGGCGGGCGGCTGATGATCGATCGAGCGACTCCGGCGGCGGTGCAGGCTGGCACGAGGTCTGCGGCGCGCCCATGTCGGGCACGCGCCGCCGCGCGAGCTCATGCCTGGCGGCGGCGTTGCCGGTGCGGGCGGCCTGGTCTTCGAAGGAAGTGCTTTGGCGGGGACGGTCTCCAGCCGGTCGAGGCCGGCGGCGCGTCGGGCTGCTCTCGCCGTGGACCGAAGCCTTGAGGGCCGGGTCATCGGCTCCCCAGAGCACGTCGACGGGGTAGCGGTCGTCGGCGAGGACAGACCGGTAGAGCGTCTGCTTCTCGGCGGTTCGCTCGTACCCGCGCATGATCTTCAGGAACGCCCTCCCGCCGTCGCCCGTGCGGAGCAGATCCACGTACGCGTCGAGTTCAGCCTGGCTGATGGCACTCATGTCGCCGACGCCCTGGAGGCGCATGAGCGTGCGGAACATCGGCTTGGTGAGCGTTCGCAGGTACAGGTCCCCGGCGCCGCGATGGGCGAAGGGCTCCATCGACCAGGGACGCCGGAACCCGTCCACGTCGACGACCGTGTTCAGCACCGTGAGCGACGCGATGCGCTGCGGGAGCGCTGCTGCCAGCTCGAAGCCGACCGGTCCGCCGATGTCGTGCACCACGAGGTGGAAGCGTTCGAGTCCGAGCGCGTCGACGGCGGCGACGCAGAAGCGACCCAGTCCCGTCCAGGTGTAGTCGAACGCCACTGGGCGCTCGGCGAGCCCGAGCCCGGGGAGATCGAACGCGATGCCGCGCAGGCCGGTGCCGCAAGTTCGGTGAGCACTTTGCGGTAGAGGAACGACGAGGCGGGAACACCGTGCAGACAGAGCACCGGTTCGCCTGAGCCTGACTCCCGCACAAAGCTCCGCACGTCTCCTGCATCGAAGGTGCGGCCGCCGGCACGCCAGTGCTCGACGACTTCAGCGCTCGTTCTCGCCGCGGTCCTGCTGCGAGCTGCGGCGTCCGTCACGTGACCGCGCTCAGCGAGTTCGCGACGTGCACCTCGCCGCGCCACTCGTCGAGCAGCTTGACGTTGAGCCCGGCGAAGCCGATCTCGATGAACTGCTCCGAGAAGAAGCGGTTGCGGTCGGCCTCGTCCTTGGTCTCGAAGAGCAGGATGCTGATCGCCTCGTTGGGGCCCGTCTGGACGACCTTGTGGTCGACGTACCCGAGCTGGAGCTCGACGGCCTTGGTGTATTCGGCGTCGGCGCGACGGAGGGCCTCATCCATGTCCCCGTCGGTGCTGAAGCGGCGGATCGCGGCGTACATGGGTTCCTCCAATCGATACTCGAGGGAGCCTTCACCGTACGGCGCGCTGCGCAGGCGCGACAACCGTGCATGACCGCACGTTCGTGCGGCACTTCCGAGGACGGCTGCACGCTTGTGCTAATGATCCGGCTGTCCAGCCGACACCCACAGTCCAGGAGCGACGATGCCCAACCCGCCAGCATCTTCAATCAGCGACTACGAGGCCGAGCAGGTCTCCCGCGCGAATGCCACCGGGCTACAGCCGGTCGCGTTCGTTCACGGGTTGTGGCTGCTGCCGAACTCGTGGGACCGCTGGGCCGAGCACTTCGAGGCCGCCGGGTACACGACGCTGGCGCCCGGGTGGCCGGACGACCCGGACACCGTCGAGGAGGCCAAGGCCAACCCCGAGGTCTTCGCGCGCAAGACCGTCGGGCAGATCGCCGATCACGTCGGCGACGTGATCGCGAAGCTCGATCGCAAGCCCGCCGTCATCGGGCATTCGTTCGGCGGCCTGCTGACGCAGATCGTGGCCGGTCGCGGCCAGTCCGCCGCGTCGGTGGCGATCTCGCCGGCGCCGTTCCGCGGCGTGCTGCCGCTGCCGATCGCGGCGCTGCGGTCCGCGTCGCCCGTGCTGAGCAACCCGGCGAACCGGCATCGCGCGGTGCCGCTGACGTTCGAGCAGTTCCACTACGGGTTCGGGAACGCGGTCAGCGAGGATGAGGCGAAGGAGCTGTACGAGGCGTACGCGGTGCCGGGCTCGGGCGCGACCGTCTTCCAGGCCGCCTCGGCGAACCTCAACCCCTGGACCGAGGTGAAGGTGAACAGCAAGAACCCCGACCGCGGGCCGCTGCTGATCATCTCCGCCGACGAGGACCACACCGCCCCCGAGGCGATCGCGAAGGCGTCCTACAAGAAGCAGCGCCGCAACGAGGGCGTGACCGAGATCACCGGGTTCGAGGGTCGCGGCCACTCGCTCGTGGTCGACCACGGCTGGAAGGACGTCGCCGACACGGCGCTCGCGTTCGTGAGGCGCTTCGTGTAGCCGCGGCGACCCGCGCAGCCGCGCTCAGGAGGAGTCATCGGCGCCCGTCCAGCGCGGCGGCGAGGTCGCCGACCGGGCGCGACCGCCACGCCTCCCAGCCCCAGCCAGCCGGCCATCAGCTCGAGCTCGGCGCGCAGCGCCGCGGCCGTCTCCGGCGGCGCGTCGGGCTCGGCGTGCGCGGCCTGGACGCGCAGGACGCCGGCCTGGCGGTCGGCCTTGAGGTCGACGCGGGCGACGAGCCGGTCGCCGAGCAGGAACGGCAGCACGTAGTAGCCGTGGACGCGCTTGGGCGCCGGGACGTAGATCTCGATCCGGTAGCGCATCCCGAACAGCCGCTCGACCCGCGAGCGCTCCCAGACCAGCGGGTCGAACGGCGCGACGAGCGCCGCGCCGGTCGCCGACCGCGGCACCTTCGCGTCGGCGTGCAGGTAGGCCGGCTCGCGCCAGCCCTCGACGCTCACCGGGAGCAGCTCGCCGGCCTCGGCCAGCTCGCCGACGCGGTCGCGCGCCTCGGCGACCGGCAGGCGGAAGTAGTCGCGCAGGTCGCGCTCGGTCGCCACGCCGTAGCGCCCGCGCGGCGACGCGCACGAGCTCGCGCTGGGCCTCGTCGACCGGCGGCGTCGGGGCTCGGAAGACCGCCCGCGGCAGCACGCGCTCGGGCACGTCGTACAGGCGCTCGAAGCCGCGCCTGCCGCGCCGAGGTGACCTCGCCGCTCCAGAAGAGGAACTCGACGGCGCGCTTGACGTCGGACCAGTCCCACCACGGGCCCGAGCGGCGCGGGCGCTCTTCGGCCGCGAGGTCGCGCGCGGAGACCGGGCCGCGCGCGCGGACGTCCTCGAGCACCTGGCCGAGCAGTTGCGGCCGCTCGCGGTGCATGGCCCGCATCCCGCCCCACGCCTCGTGCGCGGCGCGGTCCATCCGCCAGCGCAGGTGCGGCTGCAGGCGCACCGGCAGCAGCGACGCCTCGTGGCCCCAGTACTCGAACAGCCTGCGCGGCGCGCGGTGCGAGAGGCGGTCGAGATCGCCGGGGTCGTACGGGCCCAGACGGCTGAACCCGGGCAGGTAGTGGGCGCGGGCGAGCACGTTGACCGAGTCGATCTGGATGACGCCGAGCCGGTCCGCCATCACCCGCAGCTGGCGGGCGCCCGCCGGCGCCGGCGGGCGCGGCCGCGCGAGGCCCTGCGCACCGATCGCGACGCGGCGGGCCTCCGCTGCGGAGAGCCGCTCGCGAGTGCGCGGGGCTGAGGCGGCGGGCGGCATCCGGGGATCCTCGCAGCGTCGGCCGGCACCTCGCCGCCGAGTGGTCCGGAGCCCCTTGAACGCCCGTGGTACGCTCGAAGAGCAAGGGCCGTTACCCACGGTCTCCGCGATGGAAAGGGACCACCTCAATGGATGCTCTCAGTCCGCCGGACCGCAGGGCCTGACACCAGGCCACAGCAAGATTTGAGTGCGGCGCCACGGAGTGCCGCCTCGCCCGCAGAAGTCGGGCGAACAGTGATTCGAAGGCCGGTCCACGGACCGGCCTTCGGCGTTTCCGGGCGTTCAGGCCGCGGGCGACCTGGGGACGGGGTTCTGCTCGGCCGGTGCCGGGTTGGTCACCAGCAGTTCCGGCACGGTCACCATCTTGTAACCGCGCTGCCTGAGCCCGCGGATGATCAGCGGCAGCGCGTGACTCGTGACGGTGCGATTGCCGCCGCCGTCGTGCATCAGGATGATCGCCCCGGGCTCGGTGTGCGCGAGCACGTCCGCGGCCATCGCCTTCGGGTCGATCGCCTTGTAGTCGCTGGACTCCACCGACCACAGGACGGTGAGCATCTTCCTGCGAGCGGCGATCCGCAGCGTCTCGTCGTTGTAGGCGCCGTACGGGGGACGGAAGAGGCGCGGGCGCGGAATGCCGACGTGCTCGATCGCCGTCGCCTCGTCGTCGATCTCCTGGCGCACGTCACGCGGCGCGAGCCGCGTGAGGTCCGCGTGGTTCCACGTGTGGTCGCCGATCGCGTGGCCCTCGGCGACGGCGCGCTGGAGCGGCAACGGGAACTCGGCGAGCTGCCTGCCGAGCGTGAAGAAGGTCGCCTTGACGTGGTTGCGCTGCAGCGTGTCGAGGATGCGCTGCGTGTACGGGCTCGGGCCGTCGTCGAAGGTCAATGCGACGCTGCGGGTCTGCGCGCCGGCGAGCCGGACGTACGGCGTCGTCTTCAGCGTCCGCGCGATCGCGGCGTTCTCGAGCGTGCGCGCACGCTTCTGGCGCAGCAGCGCGGCCTCCGCGCGGCGCGCCTGCTCCTCGAGGCGCAGCCGCGGAAGCTCGGCCTTGGCGCCGTCCCGGAGCGCCACCGGGTTCCAGGTCCCGCCGCTGCCCGGCGCTCGACGCGACGACGACGATGAGGAGCAGCGCGACGAGCCCGAGCGCGGCCGCGGCGACGCGACGGCGACGGCGATGGTGCTCGGCCTGCGACGGGGCGCGGCGGCTGCTGGACGGCTCGCTCATCGGCACGGCGGATGGTAGCCCCGCGATACTGCCCGCCGATGCACTCCGTGGCCCCGCCGCTGCGTGACCCCGACGAGCTGCCGGCGCCGCTGGCCGCGCTGGTCCGCTCGTGCCCGCGCGCGCTCGCGTGAGGACGGCGCGCGCATCGTCCTGGGGATCGAGGGCGGGGGCCTCTCCGTCGCGATGGCCTGCGGAATGGCGCTCGCGCTCGAGCGGCTCGGGCTGACCGCCTGGGTCGACGCGGTCTACGGCACGTCGTCCGGATCGCTGATGGCCGCGTACGTCGCGGGGGGCGGGACCGCGGATGCCGAGCGCGTGCTCGAGGACGCCTGCACGAAGGACTTCGTGCGGCTCACGCGGCTCGGGCGCTCGCCGGTCGTCTCGGTCGACCACCTGATGGGGATCGTCCGCGCCCGCCCGCCGCTCGTCGGCGCCCCGGAGCGGCCGGAGCTGCGGGTGCTCGCCGTCGGCGTCCATGACGGGCGGCTGCGCACGCTCGGGCCGTTCAGCGAGCGGGACGAGGCGCTGGCGGCGATCCGCGCGAGCATGGCGATCCCGGTCTGGTCGGGCCCCGCCGTCGCCTACGGCGGCGACCTCCTCTCCGACGGGGGGCTGATCGAGTCGATCCCGGTGGACACGCCGCTCGCGGAGGGCGCCACCCACGTGATCGCGCTGCGCTCGCGTGACTGGGCCTATCGCAAGGGTCGCCGCGGGCGCCTCTACGGCGTCGCCGAGGATCTCGTCGGCGCGACGCCTCCCGGGGGAGCTTCCGCGGCTGATCGCCGAGCGGCCGGCCCGCTACGACGCCGAGGTCGGCGAGCTCGAGGCGGCGACGCGCGGGGAGGGCCCGCTCGCCGGGCGGGTCACGCAGCTCGCCGCCGGAACCGGGCACGCCGCTCGTCGGCCGCCTGCAGATCGATCGGGAGGCGGTGCGCGCGGCGGTGCGCGCCGGCGAGCGCGTGGTCACCGGCTGCGCTCGTGGCCCACACGGGCTGAGGTCAGCGATCTTCGACGACGAGCTCGAGGCGCTCGCCGACGAACAGGGCGCGGCGCCCCTTCAGCAGCTCGAGCAGCTCCTCGCCGACCAGCTCGCGGCGCCAGCCCTGGAGCGTGCGCACGTCGGGCTCGTCGAGGCCCAGGCGCACGGCCGTGATGATCCGCTGCAGGTCCGCGCGGGCGGCCAGCAGCTCGTAGGCGAGCTCGGCCCGCTCGGCGCGAGCCCGGACGAGCGCCTCGGCCAGCACGATCAGCGCGGCGTCCCCGGAGTGTGAGGGAGGCGGCTTGCTGCCCTCGACCGGGATCGGCGGCAGCTCGCGCCCCCGCGCCACCTCGTCGAGGATCGCCTTGCCGCGGCGCCGCACGACGCCCTCGTGCAGCCCGCGGATCTGGCGCAGGCGCTCGAGGTCCCTCGGGCGGCGCTTGGCGATCTCGATCAGCGCGGCGTCCTGCAGGATCGTCTGCACGGGGCGGTCCTCGGTCGCGGCGACGTCCTCACGCCACTGCGCGAGCGCCCGCGCGACCGCTCGCTGACCGGGATCGAGCGAGTTCACCCGCGGCAGCCGGCCGAAGACGGTCTCGATCTCGCGCACGTCGGTCGAGCTCTCGAGCACGCGGCACTCCTCGCGCGCCCAGTCGAGCCGGCCAAGGCGCTCCAGGCGCTCCTTGACCGCCTCGGCGGCCTCGAGCAGGTGCAGGACGTCCTCGCGGGCGTAGTCGAGCTGCTCGCCGCTCAGCGGGCGCGCATCCCAGCGCGTGAAGCTCGCGCTCTTGCGCAGCCGCACGTCGAGCAGGTCGTGGAGCAGCGCCTCGTAGCCGATCTGCGAGCGCAGCCCGGCGAAACCGGCGGCGAGCTGGGTGTCGAAGACCTCGGTGACCTCGGTGCTCCAGGCACGGCGCAGCAGCGCGACGTCCTGGCGGCCGGCGTGCATCACGATCTCGACCGCGGGATCGGCGAGCACGCGGGCGAGCGGAGCCCAGTCGAGGTCCTCGTCGAGCGGATCGAGCACCTCGACGCGGCTGGGCCCGCCGTTGTCCCCGGCCACCGCGACCTGGATCAGGCACAGCAGCGAGCGGTAGCGCCCTTCGCCCATGAACTCCGTGTCGATCGCCAGCGCCCCGGTCTCGAGGGCCCGCTCGGGCGAGCTCGGCGGGGATCGTGGAGCCCGTCACCGCGGCGTCTCGTCCGGCCAGCGGCCCGTGCGCTCGAACTCCTCGCGGGCGCGCAGCTCGTCGTCGCGCTCCTCGTCGCCGCGCACGCCGATGCGGAAGAAGGCGTTCAGCAGCCAGACGGAGACGCCGGCGCTGACGAGCAGCGCACCGCCCTCGTAGGCGGCGTCCGTGCGCACGATCAGGGCGAGCAGGATCCCGGAGGCGACGATCACGATCGGCAGCCACACGCGGACGAAACGCTGCACCGGCGTCTGCGGGCGGCGGGTCCTGGGGGCAGGTTCGGGCGTCTGGGCGCTCATACGATCACCGGGGAGTGGATCAGATCGCGCGTCCTGGCGACCAGCACGTCGAGGTCGGGGGTCTCGCCCGGGGCGGCGAGCCCGACCGAGGCCGCGAGCATCCCGCGGACCTGCTCCGGTGATTCGCCCAGTGCGACACGCTCGCGCGAGGGTGATCGCGCCGTCGCGCTTGGAGAGCCGCCGGCCACCGGCGCCGAGCAGCAGCGGCACGTGCGCGTAGCCGGGCCGCTCGAGGCCGAGCCGGCGCTGCAGCCACAGCTGCCGCGGGGTGGAGTCCAGCAGGTCGGCTCCGCGGACCACCTCGCCCACGGCCTGGTCGGCGTCGTCGATCACCACGGAGAAGTTGTACGCGAACGCGCCGTCGTTGCGGCGGATCACGAAGTCGTCGACGACGCCTTCGACCGGGCCGCAGAGCCGGTCGACCACGCGCTCGACGGCGCCGCCGGCGCGGGCGCGCAGCGCGTGCGGGCGGCCGGACGCCTCGTGCCGCGAGATCTCCGCGGCGGTCAGGTCCCGGCAGGTGCCGGGGTACGCGCCCTCGGGCAGGTGCTCGTGCGGCGCCGAGGGCGCTTCGCGGATCTCCGCGCGGGTGCACCAGCAGCGGTAGACGAGCCCGTCGCGCTGGAGGGCGGCGAGCGCGTCCGCGTAGCGCGCGCCGCGGGTGGACTGGCGCGGCGCCGCCTCGTCGTGGTCGAGGCCCAGGGCGGCGAGGTCCGCGAACTGCTCGGCGATCAGCCGCTCACGCGCGCGCCCGGGGTCGAGGTCCTCGACACGGATCAGGAAGCGCGCCTC
The DNA here is from genome assembly GCA_963721255.1 of uncultured Actinomycetes bacterium. Taxonomy (GTDB): domain Bacteria; phylum Actinomycetota; class Thermoleophilia; order Solirubrobacterales; family Solirubrobacteraceae; genus F1-60-MAGs163. Next base: position 56,580 of record CAVRIM010000014.1, on the reverse strand, counting down.
CGGCCGCGCGCGCGAAGAGCCACGCGAGCAGCGCCGTTCGCAGGTTCCCCAGGTGCAGCGAGCCGGTCGGGCTGGGGGCGAAGCGGCCATCCGCGCGGGCCGGCGGCGGACCGCGGAGAACCAGGACATCGGCCACCGGGCCAGGATACGGCGCTACATTGCGCGCCAGATGGCCGATTCGCCCGACGAGAACGCAAATGCCGCTCCGGCGCCGTGCAGTCCCTGCCGGGGGACGGGCAAGCTGATCTCCGGCGCGGGAGGGAGCCCGAACGTGGTCGAGTGCCCCTGGTGTGAGGGAACCGGCCTCCGGATCCCGGGCCACGACGCGCAGGCGGCCCGTCGCGGACCCGGCGGTGGTGCGCCGGAGCGCGTGAGCGCTGAGGTGGACTGAGGATCCTGCCAGGGGGCCGTACAGAGCGGCGCCGCAGTCCCGGAGGCACACCGAGCGTGGTCGGCCGCCGGAAAGCCGAGCGGGACCTGCGACGCCGCACCACCGTGGTCGGCCGGACCGCCGCGCCGCTCGCGAGTCGTCGTCGCCGCCGCGGACGAATGGTCGACCGGTCGTGGACGAACGATCGATCCGCCGGCGGCGGCCACTCAAAGACGCGCGGGAACGGCCGATGCGAAACGATCATGCGCCCGATCCTGCGCCTCGCCGCCGGTGCCGCCGTTCTCATCGTCGCGAGCACCCTGTCCGTCCCGCTCGCCGCCGCGGGCGACTGCACGCCCGTCGGCAACCGCATCTTCGTGAAGCGCGCCGCCGTGGCGCCGCGCACGTCGACGACGATCATCACCGCGCCCTCGATCGACGTCCCCAAGACCACCATCGACGGCGCGACCGTCGTCTCGCACGTGATCCTGACCGACGTCGGGGCTCGTCCGGTCGGTGAAGGTCAAGGACATCGCGCTCTCGCACACGAGCCTCAGCGACATCACGCTGCGCCTGCGGGCACCTGACGGAACGCTCGTGCTGCTCGCCAACTCGCTCGCCGGGGCGAACATGACGGGGACGACGTTCAGCGACGCGGCTCCCAGCATCTTCGTCGGGCTGCCCCCGTACACCGGCACGTTCGCGCCGCAGGAGTGGCTCGCACAGCTCTACGGCCAGCCGATCGCCGGTGACTGGCGGCTCGAGGTCACCGACGACGGCGGCGCCGCCGCCGGCACGCTCACCGCCTGGACGCTCGAGGTCACGCCCGAGGCCTGCGGATCGCAGCCGGTCGCAGCGCTCACGGCCTCGCCGAACCCGGTCGCTCCGACGGTCCCCGTCACGTTCGACGCCTCCGGCTCCACACCCGCCGGTGGGCGCCGCGATCAACCACTACGAGTGGGACCTCGACGGTGACGGCACGTTCGAGACGGACGGCGGGACCACGCCGACGATCTCGCAGAGCTACCCCGCCAAGGGCACCTACGCGATCGGCGTGCGCGTGACCGACGACGCCGGCAACTCCGACCAGCGCACGATCGCGCTGGCGGTGACGGCGAAGCCCCACGCGAGCATCGACATCACCCCGTCCTCGCCGATGTCGCTCGTCAACGCGACGCTCGACGCCTCCGGCTCGTACGACTCCGACGGCACGATCGTGCGCTACGAGTGGGATCTCGACGGCGACGGCACGTTCGAGACGGACGCCGGCAACCTCCCCACGATCCAGCGCCTCTTCGGGACCTCGGGCCCGCGCACCGTCGGCGTGCTCGTGACCGACGACAGCGGCGCGACGGACGTCGCGCTGCAGAGCATCGTCGTGCAGAACCGCGCTCCGACGGCCGCCTTCTCCTCCGCAGGCGAACCCCGCGATCGTCGGCGCCCAGACCGTGCTCGACTCGGGCGCGAGCGTCGACCTCGACGGCACGATCACGAACCACCAGTGGGACTTCGACAACGACGGGACCTACGAGGCGGGCTCGGGCGGATCGCCGACGATCCACGCACGTCTTCCCGGGGTCCGGCACGTACACCGTGGGGCTGCACGTCACCGACAACGGCGGCGACATCGGCAACCACGACGCGTGACGTCGTCGTCACGCAGGCCCCCGTCGCGGTCGTCGGGCGCGAGCCCGCTCGTGACCCGCCCCGGCTCCCTGGTCACCTTCGATCCCGCCGGGTCGGCCGACCCCGACGTCACGGGCAGCATCGTCAGCTACGGCTGGGACTTCGACGGTGACGGCACGATCGACCAGACGACGCTGACGGGCGCGCCCGTCACGCACAGCTACTCCGCCTTCGGGCCCAACACGGCCCGCCTCACCGTCACGGACGATCTCGGCGCCACGGGCACGGCGACGGTCCTGATCGACGTCCACAACGATCCGCCGGTCGCGGCGCTCTCGATCTCTCCGACCACCGTGCTGACGGGGCAGACCGTCACGCTCTCGGCTGCGGGATCGCTCGATCCCGACGGCGGGATCGCGAAGTACGAATGGGACCTCGACGGCAACGGGAGCTACGAGTTCAACTCCGGCACCACGCCGACGATCACCCGGACGTTCCCCAATCGCATGAGCGTCACCGTCCACGTGCGCGTCACCGACAGTGACGGTGCCACGGCGACCGCGAGCGGCCCGCTGACGGTCAACGCCGCGCCCACGACGCCCGGGACGGGCGGGGGCGCTTCCGGCGGCGGTGCGCGGCGGCGGCGCGGGCGCCGGCTCCGGCGGCTCAGCCGGCGGCGACGGCGCGGGCGGGACCGGCGGTCCCGCGGGCGCGTCGTTCACCGCGAGCCTGAGCGGCGCCAGCATCCAGGCGCTGCGCCGCGCGATCCAGCGTGGTGTCGGCGTTCGCTGCCACGTCGATCGCAAGGCCACCTGCGTCCTCGAGCTCGTCGTCACCGGACGTGACGCCAAGCGGCTGAAGCTGGCCCGCGGCAAGCGCGCACGCAAGCCCGTGCGCATCGCCCGCGGCCGCGCCTCGGCCACCGCGCCGGGCTCGCAGGCCGTCACGCTGAAGCTCACGCCGAAGGCCCGCAAGGCACTGCGCCGCGCACGCCGGATCGTCGTCGTCGTGCAGGGCACGGCGACCGACGGCCAGGGCGGGACCGCGGTGCTGAAGCGCGCCGTCATGCTGCGCTAGCGCGTGGTCGCGGATCTCGCGGCGCCTGGCGCGCCGTCCCGAGGGGGCCGTACATGCGTACTGTCCCCCCGCCGCCACCCCAGGCATCCACGATCTCTCGCTCCGCGGGTCGCCGGTGATGTCCTCGGATCCCGCTGGCGGGCTGGTCGGGGGTCGAACCCGGTCGTGGTGCCGGCGTGGTGGCTCCGCCGGGCATCGGGCGGGGCCCGTGGGCTCGGCGTCCGGGTAGCGCCGACCTCCGGGAACGGCCCCCTGGCAGGACAGAACATGCCACAGGCATGGTCTGATGGCTCTCAACGAGCACCACAGCGCGCCTGCTTGAATCCCGCCCATGGCCAAGCTGACCTACTCCGCCATCCAGTCGCTCGACGGCTACGTCGCGGATGCGGACGGCGGCTTCGACTGGGCCGCGCCGGACGAGGAGCTGCACCGCTTCGTCAACGACCTCGAGCGGCCGGTCGGCACCTACCTCTACGGCCGCCGCATGTACGAGGTGATGGCCTACTGGGAGACGGCGCACACGGTCGCGGGCCAGTCGGCCGTCGTGCTGGATTTCGCCGAGCTCTGGCAGGCGGCCGACAAGATCGTGTACTCGACGACGCTGGGCGCGGTGACCGGCGCGCAGGACACGGCTCGAGCGGGAGTTCGATCCCGACGCGGTGCGGGCGCTGAAGGCGTCAGCCGACCGTGACATCACCGTCGGCGGTCCCGCGCTCGCCGCACGGGCGCTGCAGGCCGGCCTCGTCGACGAGCTGCACCTGTTCCTCACGCCGATCATCGTGGGGGCGGGCACGCGCGCGCTTCCGGCGGATCTGCGCCTGGAGCTCGAGCTCGTGGACGAGCGCCGCTTCGCGAGCGGCGTCGTCCACCTGCACTACCGCACCTGAACGATCCCGCCGATCGTGCCCGCGACCTCGAGCGTCACCGGGAACGTCCCCGGTGCGTCGGCCACGAACTGCAGCTCGCCGAGCAGCGCCGGGCCGACGGAGGTCTGGATCCCGAGCTTGAGCATCTGCGCGATGTCCGGCGTCTTGCTGCGCACGCGCAGGATCACGCTGTCGCCGACCCGCGCCTGAACGGGCTTGCTCCGAGGGCAGCGTCGCGACGACCTCGTGGCCGGTGATCTCGAGCGGCGTCGGCGGCGCTGGTCGTCGTGGCCGGGCTCGAGCTCTTGCGGGTGCGGTCGCGCTCGAGCGCGCTGAGCGCGCCGGCGACGAGGATCATGACCACGAGCAGGGTGATCGCCGAGCGGCGGGAGCGCATGGGCGCGATGCTCGCAGAGGAGCGGCGATGACCGCTCCGACGGGGGTCGGCCATTCGTCCAGCGCCGGTCGTCGTTGATCGGTGCGCAACGACCCCCGGTCGACAACCACAAAATGGTGCGCCCGCGTTCAGGGGATGGTGAACACGGCTTCACGCTCGTGGAGCTGCTCGTGGTGATCCTGGTGATCGGGATCCTCGCGGCCATCGCGCTGCCGTCGTTCCTGGGCCAGGAGAACAAGGCCCAGGACTCCGAGGCCAAGGCCAACGCGCGCGAGCTGCTGACGCACGTCGAGGCGTGCGCGGTGGAGACCGCGGGCTACGACGAGTGCGACTCCGTCAGCGAGCTCGGGCCGATGAACCTCTCCTGGGGCGGGAGCGCCGGGCAGGTGCAGGTGACCGGAGCCTCGACCAGCGGGTACACGATCGTCGCCCGCTCGCGCTCGGGAACCGACTTCCGCATCATCCGCACCAGCATCGCCGCTCCCGCCGATCCGCACCTGCTCGCAGGCGGCATACGGCGGATGCCATTCCGGCGGCGACTGGTAGCAGCGGCGCCGGCTCTGGGGCCGCGCCCCTAGTACGGGCGTCCACGCAACTCAGGTCAGGACCCCATTTGCCGATAACTCTGCGCGTCAAGAGGTGCCAGTCACCCTCGGACGCCAAGGGCACACCGTTCGTGAGGACGGGCCGCAAAGCCACGGGTCTCGAAACGAGGCAGCCGGGTTGCCACCGAGGTGGACAGGGGAGCTGGCGATTCCAATCGATCCAAACGGAGGATCACATGCTGCGCAACATGCGCAAGGACGATGAGGGCTTTACGCTCATCGAGCTCCTGGTCGTCATTCTGATCATCGGCATTCTCGCCGCGATCGCTCTCCCGACGTTCCTCGGTCAGCAGAAGAAGGGTCAGGACGCTTCGGCGAAGTCTGACGCTCGTAACCTCGTCTCGCAGGTCGAGGCGTGCTTCGCGGACACGCAGGACTACACGCAGTGCAACACGTCTTCGGCGCTGGGTACCACCGGCCTGTCGTACGGCGTCGGTGCCAACCAGGTCTCCGTGACCGCGTCGGCCGTCGGCACGTTCACCGTGACCGCCGTCTCGGCGAGCACCAACACGTTCAGCATCAACCGTGTCGCTGGTGGCGGTTACACCCGCACCTGCACGGCGGCCGGCAACGGCGGCTGCAAGACAGGCGGCGCCTGGTAGCTGCTCCTCGCTCGCTGCGCCAAGCGAGCACCTGATGGACCTCGAGAGGCGGGCCCCCGGGCCCGCCTCTCAACGTTTGGGTGAGGGAACGATCTTCGGCGGGCTCAAGCGTACCTGGGTGACCGGCCGATGCGCCCCGCCAGACACGATCAGTCCGCAGCCTACCCAGAGGAGTCCCCCCAACATGCAGCTCAACCGCTTCAAGAACGACGACGAGGGTTTCACGCTCATCGAGCTCCTGGTCGTCATTCTGATCATCGGCATTCTCGCCGCGATCGCTCTCCCGACGTTCCTCGGTCAGCAGAAGAAGGGTCAGGACGCTTCGGCGAAGTCTGACGCTCGTAACCTCGTCTCGCAGGTCGAGGCGTGCTTCGCGGACACGCAGGACTACACGCAGTGCAACACCGTCTTCGGCGCTCGGCACGACCGGCCTGGACTACGGCGTCGGTGCCAACCAGGTCTCCGTGACCGCGTCGGCAGTCGGCACGTTCACCGTGACCGCCGTCTCGGCGAGCACCAACACCTTCAGCATTGACCGCGTCGCAGGTGGCGGCTACACGCGTACCTGCACGGCGGCCGGCAACGGCGGCTGCAAGACCGGCGGCACCTGGTAGTCAGGACCGTCGTACCCAAGTGAATGTGAACCGCGAAAGGCGGGCCTCCGGGCCCGCCTTTCAACGTTCGGCGAGGAATCTGCCGCGCGCTCAAGGCCCGGCGTGGCGCGGTCGATACGAGGCACAGACCGGATCCCCCCTCGTACAGGACTTACAACAGGAGTCTCCACATGCTCAAGCGCTTCAAGAACGACGACGACGGCTTCACGCTCATCGAGCTCCTCGTCGTCATCCTGATCATCGGCATCCTTGCCGCGATCGCTCTCCCGACGTTCCTCGGTCAGCAGAAGAAGGGCCAGGACGCTTCGGCGAAGTCCGATGCCCGCAACCTCGTCTCGCAGGTCGAGGCGTGCTTCTCGGACACACAGGACTACACGCAGTGCAACACCGCCTCCGCGCTCGGTACGACCGGGCTGCCGTACGGCGTCGGTGCCAACCAGGTCTCGGTGACCGCGTCGGCGGCTCGGCACGTTCACCGTGACCGCGGTCTCCGCGAGCACCAACACGTTCAGCCATCAACCGTGTCGCAGGCGGCGGCTACACGCGCACCTGCACCGCAGGCGGCAACGGCGGCTGCAAGACCGGCGGCACCTGGTAGCAGGACCCTTCACCCCCTGATGACCGCGCGAGGCGGGCCCCCCGGGCCCGCCTCGTCGCATTCGGGGAGGGTTTGACGCCGCTCCGGCGAACACCCACCAGCACCCGTGCCCGCCGCCACCGTCGCCTTTCTCTTCCTCGCCGGCCTCGCGATCGGGTCGTTCCTGAACGTCGTCGCGTACCGGCTCCCGCGCGGCGAGTCGCTCGCCGCGCCGCCGTCGCACTGCCCGCACTGCGACACCCCGATCCGCTGGTACGACAACGTGCCGGTGCTCGGCTGGCTGCTGCTGCGCGGCCATTGCCGCTCCTGCGGCGAGCGCATCTCCTGGCGGTATCCGGCGGTCGAGCTGTCGACCGGCGTGCTGTTCGCCCTCGTCGGCGCCACCCAGGACGAGACGATCCGCGTCGTGCTGGGCGTGCTGCTCGTGACCGCGCTCGTGCCGATCACGCTGATCGACCTCGACACGCGCAGGATCCCGAACGCGATCACCCTGCCGGCGGCCATCGCCGCGCTGGTCGCGGGCCTCGCACTCGACCTGGACTTCGTTCCCGAGCAGCTGATCGCCGGCGCGGCCGCATTCGCGTTCTTCTTCGCGGCGGCCTACCTGTACCCGCGCGGCATGGGCATGGGGGACGTGAAGCTCGCGGGCGTGCTCGGCCTGTACCTCGGCCGGGCCGTGGCGCCGGCGATCTTCATCGCGCTGATCACCGGCGTGCTCGTCGGCGTCGTGATCATCGCGCGCGTCGGGCAGGCGCAGGGCCGCAAGACCGCGGTCCCGTTCGGCCCGTTTCTCGCACTGGGCGGCATCATCGCCTTCTTCGTCGGCGACCAGATCGTCGACGCCTACCTCGACCGCTTCTAGCGCGCTCGCGGGCGATAGCCGCCGGGCGGCGGGCCTGGACGAATGGCGGATCGGCCGTTGCGGGGGTTGAGTCCGGAGCGCGACATGCCGATGCCGGGAACGGACGCTTCCCCATCTTCTCCAGTCCGTCCGACACCACCGCCCTCCACACATGGCACAGCGACAGAAGCCGATCGTCGGCCTTGACATTGACCCAGCCGGCATCGCCGTCGCGCGGGTCGCCGTCAACGGCGGGCTGAAGCTCGAGCAGGCGTTCACCGCGCAGCTCGAGCCGGGCATCGTGCGCGACGGCGAAGTCGTCGACGTCCCAGCGCTGAGCGAGGTCCTGCGCTCGGTCTGGTCCGCGCACAAGGGCCTCGACCGCCGTGTTCGCGTCGGCGTGGCCAACCAGAAGGTCGTCGTCCGCACGATCGAGCTGCCCGTCGGCGCCGCCGGCAAGGAGCTCGACGCGGCCGTGCGCTTCCAGGCCCAGGACGCGCTCCCGATGCCGCTCGACCAGGCGGTCCTCGACTGGCAGACGCTCGCGGTCATGGAGACCGAGAACGGTCCCCGCCAGCGGGTGCTGATCGCCGCCGCACGGCGCGACATGATCGAGCCGGTGCTCGCCGCCGCCCGCGGCGCAGGCCTGCGGGTCGAGGGCATCGACCTCGCCGCCTTCGCGATGATCCGCGCGCTGCGCGACGAGAACGCCGGCGAGGACACGCTGCTCTACGCCGAGCTCGCCGGCATCACGAACGTCGCCGTCGCCCAGGGTCCCCAGTGTCTCTTCGCCCGCTCGTCGGGCAGTGGTGTCGAGGGGCTCGCCGTCGAGCTCGCCGAGCGCCGCGGCCTGACCCTCGAGCACGCACGCGCCTGGCTCCAGCACGTCGGCGTCGTCGAGCCGCTCGAGCAGGTCGAAGGTGACACCGAGATCGTCGCCGACGCGCGCACCGTCCTCCTCGAGGGCGTGCGCCGCATCGCCAGCGAGATCCGCCAGTCGCTCGACTTCCATCACATGCAGTCGACGGGCGCGACCGTCTCCCGCGCCATCTTCACCGGTCCCGGCCTCACGATCCCCGGCTTCGCCGAGGCCGTCGGCAGCGAGATCGGGCTCGACGTCACGCACGGCATCGTCGCCGGCGAGGTCGCGCGGCGTTCAGAACGCCGACGTGACCGTCGCCGCAGGACTTGCCGCCCCGGGCACCCCGGGCGTCAACCTGCTGCCCGCGGACGAGCGCCGCGCCGCCGGCACCGCCGGCCGCAGCGGCGGGCTCGTCTACGTGGCGCTCGGCGCGCTTGCGCTGATGCTCGTGCTGGCCACCTCGTACGTGATGGCGTCCAACAACGTCAAGAACGAGCAGGCACAGGTCGACGCCGTAGTCGCAGCAGGCCGACGCCGCCGAGCAGCTCTCCACACAGCTGACCGCCTACGCCGACTTCTCCTCGCTGCGCCAGACGCGCATCTCGACCGTCCGCAACCTCGCGACGACCCGCTTCGACTGGGCGCATGCACTCGGCGAGCTCTCCCGCGTGCTGCCCAAGAACGTCTGGCTGACCACGATCTCCGCATCGGTCTCCTCGGGCGGAACCGGCGGCGCCGCGAGCGGTGTGCGCTCTGCGATCGCCGGCCCGGCCTTCACGATCACCGGCTGCACGACCTCGCACCCGATGGTCGCCACGCTGATCTCCGAGCTGCGCCGGATGGACGGCGTCGTGCGCGTCAGCCTCGACTCCTCGGTGAAGAGCAGCGGGACCGACGGCAGCTCCAGCACCGGTGACTGCCGCGGCGGCACCGGCAAGCGGCCGCAGTTCAGCATGACCATCTTCCTCACCGCCCCGACCGCGACGCCGGTGGAGACCGCGCCGGCTCCCGCCGCCGCCGCGAGCACCGGCGGAGCACCCGCGACCGGAGGGACCACACAGTGACCGGCCGCGACCGTCTTGTCGGGATCGTCGTCCTTGCCGGCGTGCTGCTCGGCGGCTTCTGGTTCTTCATCCTTTCGCCCAAGCGCAAGGAGGCCACGGATCTGAGCGCCAAGGTCGTCGCTGCAGCAGCAGCGCCTGCAGACGGCGCGCGCCGCCGCGACCGCCGCCGTCGACGCCAAGGAGCGCTACAACCGCGACTACGCCGCGGTGGCCGCGCTCGGCCAGGCGGTCCCCGAGGACGACGACGTTCCTTCGCTGATCGTGCAGGTCAACCGCGCGTCCGACAAGGAGCACGTGGACTTCCGCTCGCTCACGCTCGACTCGTCCGGCTCGACCGCCGCCGCGCCGGCCGCTCCCGCGGCGGTGCCCGCGACGCCGGCGGCCGGCCGCGAGCAACGGGGGCGACTCGGGCGCGAGCGGCAACTCGGCCGACGCGCAGCCCGCGACGCCCGCCGCCGGCACGGCGCCCGCGCCCGCCACATCGACCGCCGCCTCGACGCTGCCTCCCGGCGCCGCCGTCGGCACCGCGGGCTTCCCGACGATGCCCTTCAGCTTCGAGTTCGTCGGCAGCTTCTTCCGCCTGGAGGACTTCTTCAACCGGGTCACGGCCTTCACGGACGTGACCCCCGCCGGCAACCTCGTCGTCCGCGGCCGGCTGCTGTCGATCGACAGCTTCGAGCTGAAGGCGGCTCCGGCCGGGTTCCCGAAGGTCGCCGCGAGCGTCAAGGCCACGGCCTACGTCCTCCCGCTCGGGCAGGGCCTCACCGCCGGCGCCACGGCGTCCGGTCCTTCGACCGGCGGCGGCGCTCCGGCCGACCTCGGCCACGTCGACCGGCACGTCGGCACCACGCCGGCGCCGACCGCGGCGGCGTCACTCATGACCGGAGGACGACGGTGACCACGCTTCGCAACATCTGGGCCGACCTCGTCGAGAAGCGGCTCTGGCCGGTCGCGGTGCTGCTGCTCGTCGCGATCATCGCCGTCCCGGTCGTCCTCGCCAAGAGCCCTGAGTCCGGTTCCGACGCCCGTCGCCAACGCCGTGCTGGCGCGCGACGCCGGCAAGGACAAGTCGACGCTCGTCACGCTCGACACCGCTCCCGTCGTCCGCAAGCACGACGGTCGTGGCCGCGATCCCTTCGTCCAGCCCGCCGGCACCGCGCCGGAGAAGGCGCAGGCGCTGCAGTCCGCGCACCACGGGCGGGGCAGGCGCGACGCCGACGGACACGGGCGCGGCACCGACACGGGCACCTCGGGCACCACGCCCGCGAGCGCCAAGCCGAAGAGCAAGCCCAAGACCGTCACGGCCAGCTACGTCGTCTCCCTGCGCTTCGGCCAGGCCGACTCGATGAAGACGCTGGAGAACGTGAAGCGGCTCACCCCGCTGCCCTCCGCCTCGAGCCCGTTCTTCGTCTTCCTCGGCGTCAAGGAGGATCACAAGACGCTCGTCTTCCTGGTCTCCTCGGACGCGAAGGCCACGGGTGACGGCACCTGCAAGCCCAGCAAGAACAACTGCGAGACGATCGAGCTGAAGGCCGGCGACACCGAGTTCTTCGACCTCACCACCGACGCGGGCGTCCAGCAGTACCAGATGGACATCATCAAGGTCAGCAAGGCCACCGGGTCGAGCGCCAAGGGCGCCAGCGCGGCGCGCGCCGGCGCGAAGGCCTCCAAGGCCGACCGCCGCCTGCTGCGCAAGGTCGTCGACGGGCGCTCGGCGCACCTGATGGGCGCCTATCGCTGGGCACCGGACCTCGGCGTCCTGGTCCGCGTTCCCGCGTGGGCCCACGCCGACTGACCCGGCCGAGCGGACAGGCGCCGGTCGCGGGCGGATACCCTCGGCGACGCAGTGGGCCACCTCGAAACATCTGATCCGACGTCCGGGCATTCCGAGCGGACCCACTGTGGCCCTCAAGCTGATCACCGCCGGCGAGTCGCACGGCCCCGGACTCACCTGCATCGTCGAGGGCCTGCCCGCCGGGCTCGAGCTCGACCGCGAGGCGATCGACCGCGACATGGCGCGCCGCCAGCTCGGTCACGGGCGCGGCGGACGGATGAAGATCGAGACCGATCGCGCGTTCGTCACGGCCGGGGTGCGGCACGGGCTGACGCTCGGCGGCCCGATCGCCCTGCAGATCGCCAACCGCGACTTCACCAACTGGGAGGAGCGGATGAACCCCTGGCCGGTCGAGGCCGAGGTTCCGGAGGTGCATCTTCCGCGCCCCGGGCACGCCGACCTCGTCGGCGCCTGGAAGTACGGCTTCACCGACGTGCGCAACGTGCTCGAGCGCGCAAGCGCGCGTGAGACGGCCGCGCGAGTGGCCGGCGGCGCGGTCTGCCGCGCCTACCTCGCGGCGCTCGGGGTGCAGATCCGCTCGCACGTCGTCCAGATCGGGACCGAGCACGCCGCGCCGCGCGAGGGCGCCCTCGTGGTCTCCGACTTCGATGCGGTCGACGACGATCCGGTCCGCTGCCTGGACCCGGAGGCGAGCCGCGCGATGGTCCAGCACATCAACGTCCAGCGCAAGGCCAACGAGTCGATCGGCGGCGTGTTCGAGGTCATCGTGTTCGGCGTCGTTCCCGGGCTCGGGTCGCACGTCTCGTGGGAGGAGCGGCTCGATGGGCGGCTCGCCCAGGCCATCTGCTCGATCCAGGCCGTCAAGGGCGTCACGCTCGGCGAGGCATTCGAGATCGCCGCCAAGCCCGGCAGCGAGGCCCACGACGAGATCTTCTACAGCGACGAACGCGGCTACTACCGCGAGACGAACCGCGCGGGCGGCCTCGAGGGCGGCATGACGACGGGCGAGCCGCTGCTCGTGCGCGGCGCGATGAAGCCGCTGCCGACGCTGACGCAGCCGCTGCGCTCGGTCGACATCTCCACGCGCGAGCCGGCGCAGGCGCTGCGCGAGCGGACGGACTCGAGCACGGTGCCGGCGGCCGGCGTCGTCGCCGAGGCGATGGTCGCGTTCGTGGTCGCCGACGCCTACCGCGAGAAGTTCGGCGGCGACCACGTGGACGACGCGCGCGCCGCGCTGAACGCCTACACGGAGCGGATCGGGTGGAGGACACGCGCACTAGACCGCTGCCTCGTCTTCGCCGGCTTCATGGGAGCCGGGAAGACGACGTGCGCCGGCGAGGCCGCGCGGCTGCTCGGCGTCCCCGTTCGCGACGTCGACGCGGAGCTCGTCGCCGCCCTGGGCGAGCCGATCGAGGCGTTCTGGGAGCGTGAGGGCGAGGCGGCGTTCCGCGAGCGCGAGGAGCGGGCCGTGCTGGAGGCGCTCGACGGCGGCCCCGCCGTCGTCGCGCTCGGCGGCGGCGCGCTCGGGTCCCGGCGGGTGCGCGAGGCGCTGCGTGCGCACACGGTCGTCCTCGTCGACGTCGAGGTCGAGACCGCGTGGTCGCGCGTGGCCGGCACCGGCCGGCCGCTCGCGCGCGACCGTGTGGCCTTCGACGCGCTCTTCGCCGAGCGCGAAGCGGCCTACCGGGCCGCCGCCGACGCGACCCTCCCGCGCTCGGGTGTCGACATCGTGCGGCGCGCGCTGCCATCACTCGCGGCGCTGGCGAGCGGCGGCGCGGACGGTCTGCGGCTGCTGTGGGCGACGAGCGCCTCCGGTGACTACCCGGTCTGGCTCGGCGCCGGCGCGATCGGCGCGCCGTGGCCGCTGGCGCCGCCGTCGCGGCGGTTCGTCGTCAGCGACGCCAACGTCGCAGAGCTCTACGCCGGGCGCGTTCCGCTGCTCGCCGGGCTCGTCGAGATCGGGGCGGGGGAGGAGCAGAAGACGCTCGCGACCGCCGAGGCGGTCTGGCGCGCGCTGGTCGACCAGGGCGTGACGCGCGCCGACCACCTCGTGGCGGTCGGCGGCGGCGTGGTGGGTGACCTCGCCGGCTTCTGCGCCGCGACCTTCCAGCGCGGCATCCCGGTCGTCCAGGTGCCGACGACGCTCGTCGCGCAGGTCGACTCGGCCTACGGCGGCAAGACCGGCGTCGACCTCCCGGAGGCCAAGAACTACGTCGGCGCCTATCACCAGCCCGCGGCGGTGCTCGTCGATCCGCAGACGCTTGCGAGCCTGCCGCCGCAGGAGTTCGCGGCCGGCTACGCCGAGGTCGTCAAGACCGCGCTGATCGCGGGCGGTCCGCTGTGGGACCGCGTGGGCGCCGGCGAGCCCGTCGACGACGACGTGATCCTCGAGTGCGCACGCACGAAGCTCGCGGTCGTCGCGGCGGACGAGCGCGACGCAGGCCGGCGCCAGGTGCTGAACCTCGGCCACACGATCGCTCACGCGCTGGAGACGGTCACGGGGTACGCGCGCCTGCGGCACGGCGAGGCGGTCGGCCTGGGTCTGCTCGCCGCGCTGCGTCTCTCCGGTGGCGACGAGCTGCGCGAGCAGGTGCGCGGCCTGCTGGCCGCGGCCGGGCTGCCGACGAGCATCGACGGCGTCGACGCCGCCGCGGTCGTCGAGGCCACGCGGCGCGACAAGAAGCGCGTCGGCGAGGAGGTCCCGTTCGTGGTCTGCGAGGCGCCCGGGGACGTGCGCCACGGCGCTCAGATCGCGCCGGGCGAGGTGCTCGAGGCGGTCGCCGAGATCCTCGGCTGAGGCAGGGTGCGCCGCGAGCCGTCCGGCGCCCCGGTGAACGCCGCGCGGGCCAGCAGGGCGAACGCGGGCAGCGCCCAGGCCAGGTAGGCCGCGGCGAGCGCGTCGGCGCCGACGCGTCCAGCGAGCACGACGAACGAGATGTAGGTCAGGCCGCTGATCGCCATCGCGCCGACCGGCAGGCCGTCGTGCGCGAGCGCCTCCCAGCTCACGAGCGCGAGGATCGAGGGGAGGACGTAGTAGATCGTGTTCCACGGGTCCAGCAGGCTGCGCCCGAACAGCAGCAGCGCGAGCAGCGCAAGCGCGTCGCGCCGCTCGACCCTGCGGCTGCGCAGCCGCAGCGCGAACAGCGCCGACAGCGGCAGCGCGAGCAGCACGATCAGCGGGTGCGAGTACTGGTGGATCAGTGCCGGGCCGCGATAGCCGGTCGCCCCGGTGACGGGATCGACGATCACCTCGCGCAGCGGCCAGAAGAGCTGCGTGGGGTGGAAGTAGTGCGGCGCGGAGGAGAGCCGGACGGCGCTCGTGCCGCCGGCCGTCCCGGCCGGCTGGGCGAGCAGGAACGGCAGCTCGGCCCCCGCGGTGGTCGCGGCGGCGGTGAGCAGCAGGCGCACGCGGCCGCCCTCGGCGGCGAGCAGTGCGGGCAGGATCGCGACGACCGCCCACGGCTTCGCGGCGACGGCCCCGCCGAGCGCGACGCCGGCCCAGCCGCTGTGCCCGGAGAGGGCGGCCAGCACGGCGAGCGCGCAGAGGGCGCCCGCGAGCGCCTCTTCGGGATGGCCCATCGGCGCGGCGCGCGTCAGCACCGGCGCCAGCAGGCAGGTCAGGATCACCGCGACGCGGATGCTGCGGGCGCGGCCCAGCGCGGCGAGCCGCCCGTCGAGCACATACGCGAGCCCGGTGACCGCGAACATGCAGGCGAGGGCGCCGGCGAGGTACACGCCGACCCAGCCCGAGCCGAGCTGATCGGCTGCCAGCACGAAGGGGATGCGGGGGAGGACCGACGGCCCGTAGATCGGGGCCGCGGCGAAGAAGTCCTGGACGTGGCCTGCGAGCAGCAGGTCGACGGTCGGGCGCAGCTCGATGCCGTAGTCGCCGGTCGCGGTGTCGGCGAGCGTGAGCAGCGCCGTGGCGGCGAGCAGGAGCAGGGCGAGAGGCCAGCGTTCGGCATGCCGGGGCACGTGTCAGGTATCGGCACGGACGAGCCGCGGGTTGACGTGCGAAACTCGCCCTGTGCTCGCCCACAACCGCATCGCGGTCATGCACGGGGTCAACCTCGACCAGCTCGGCCGCCGTGACGTGGCCCACTACGGGGGCTGACCTTCGATCTGCTCGAGCAGCGGATCGAGAAGGACGCGGCCGCGCTCGGGCTGCACCCGAGCTTCTTCCAGTCGAACCACGAGGGCGCGTTCGTCGAGCACCTGCACGGCGTCGACGGGCTCGCTGACGGGATCCTGATCAATCCCGGGGCCTGGACCCACTACTCCTTCGCGATCCGTGACGCGCTCGAGATCGCGGCGCTGCCGACGGTCGAGGTGCATCTCTCGGATGTGCAGGCGCGCGAGCCGTTCCGCCAGGTCTCGGTCATCGCGACCTGTGCGTCGCGACCGATCAGCGGCCAGGGACCGGACGGCTACGCGGTCGCGCTGCAGCGGCTGCGCGACGAACTGATGACGAACGCGGACGCGGCATGAGCGCGTCGCGGGCAGAGCTCCTCGCGGCCGCCGCGCGTGAGCGCGAGCTCGACCTGCTGCTCGTCTCCCAGCTCGTCAACGTGCGCTGGCTCACCGGCTTCACCGGATCCAACGGGCTGGCGATCCTCGGGACCGCGCACGCGGGCTCGGCGGGGATCTTCCTGACCGACTTTCGCTACGTCACGCAGGTCTCCGAGCAGGTCTCGCCGCTGTGGGACCGTCGCCAGGCCGCGCAGGAGCTGCTCGGCCCGGCGCTGACCGAGCACTTCCCGGACTGGGACGGGCCCGGCCTGCCGCGCGTCGGCTTCGACGACGGCGGCGTCACCGTCGCCGGACTCGAGCGGATCCGTGCCGCGATCGGCGGCCGCGCGGAGCTCGTGCCCGCGGGCGGGCTCGTGGAGGAGCTGCGCGAGGTCAAGGAGCCGGCCGAGGTCGCCCGGATCCGCGAAGCGGCGCACCTCGCCGACGCCGCGCTGACCGAGGTCCTGGGCCGCGGGCTCGCGGGGCGCACCGAGGCGCAGGTCGCGCTCGACCTCGAGGTCGCGATCCGCCGGCACGGCGCCGAGGCGGTCAGCTTCCAGCCGATCGTCGCGAGCGGCGCCCATGGGGCGCTGCCGCACGCGGTCCCGCGCGCGAGCGTGATCGAGCCGGGCATGCTCGTCACGATCGACTGGGGCGCGCAGCTCGAGGGCTACTGCTCGGACTGCACGCGCACGTTCGCCGCCGGCGGCGCGCCGGGCGACGAGGAGCGCCGCGTCTACGACCTCGTCCTCGAGGCGCAGGAGGCGTCGCTGGCCGCGGTGCGCCCGGGGCCCACCGGCCGCGAGGTCGACGCGGTCGCGCGCACGATCATCGACGCCGCCGGGCATGCGGAGCACTTCGGGCACGGGCTCGGGCACGGCGTCGGGCCTCGAGATCCACGAAGGCCCGCGGCTGTCACGGCTGGGGGAGACGCCGCTCGCGAGCGGCATGGTCGTGACGATCGAGCCGGGCGTGTACGTCCCCGGCGTCTGCGGCGTGCGGATCGAGGACCTGGTCGTCGTCCGGGACGACGGCCCCGAGGTCCTGAACACGCTGCCCAAGGAGCTCCAGGTCGTCGACTAGTGCCCGCGTCACGGTCCCGGGTACAGGTAGGGTGCCCCCGATGTCCGCAGGCCCGTCCGTCGCGATCATCGGAGCCGGCTTCGGCGGCGTGGCCACGGCCGTCCAGGCACGCCGTGCCGGCATCGAGGACATCGTGATCCTCGACCGCGCGCGTCCGCGTCGGCGGCGTGTGGGAGGCGAACACGTATCCCGGCGCCGCCTGCGACGTGCCCTCGCACCTGTACTCGCTCTCGTTCGCGCCGAATCCGCACTGGACCCGGCGCTTCTCGCCCGCAGCCGGAGATCCGCGAGTACCTCGAGGGCGTCGTGCGCGACTTCGACCTCGAGCCGCTGCTGCGCCTCGGCCAGGACGTGGTCTCGGCGACCTGGGACGAGGCGACCGCGCGCTGGCACCTGGAGGTCGAGGGCGGGCCCCGACGTCGAGGCCGACGTGCTGATCCCGGCCTGCGGGCAGCTCACACGGCCGCAGATCCCCGACCTTCCCGGCATGGACGCGTTCGCCGGGGACGCGTTCCACTCCGCGTGGTGGGACCACGATGTCGACCTGCGCGGCAAGCGCGTCGCGGTCGTCGGGACGGGCGCGAGCGCGATCCAGTTCGTTCCGGCGATCGCCGGAACCGCTCGCAGCATCAGCGTCTTCCAGCGGTCGGCGCCGTGGACGCTGCCGAAGTTCGACACGGGCTACCGCGGGATCGCGCAGCGGCTCTACGAGCGCTCGCCCACGGTGCAGCACGCCCTGCGCTCCGCCTGGCGGGGCTCGTTCGAGTCGCTCGCGCCGGTGTTCACCGGTCGTCCGCCGCTGCGCGCGCGTGCGTCGAGCGCCGTCGCGACCGCGATCTCGGACCTTCAGCGCCGTGTCCGGTTCCGGCACGATCCGGCGCTCCGCGCCGCCACCCGTCCCGACTACCCGATCGGGTGCAAGCGCATCCTGATCACGAGCGACTGGTACCGGGCGCTCGCACGGCCCGACGTCGAGCTCGTCACGAGCCCGATCGGCGAGCTGCGCGCCGAGGGCGTCGTCACCGGGGACGGGCGGCTGCACGAGGCCGACGTCGTCATCTTCGGCACCGGCTTCACGGCGACGCAGTTCCTGGCGCCGATGGAGGTCACCGGGCGGGACGGGACGAGCCTGCGCGAGACGTGGTCCGCCGGCGCCGAGGCGTACTACGGGATGGCGGTCCCGCGGTTCCCGAACATGTTCGTGATGTACGGCCCCAACACCGGGCACGGCACCGGGTCGGCGATCGACATGCTCGAGGCGCAGGCCGGCTACGTCGCGCAGGCGCTCGGGATGCTCGTGGGCGGCGGTGCGCAGCGGTTCGAGGTGCGTCAGGAGGTCCACGACGCGTTCCAGCGCGGAGCTCGCCGAGCGGCTGAGCTCGACGGTCTGGGCCTCGGGCTGCGGCAGCTGGTACGTCAACGACGCCGGCCGCGTCACCGCGAACTGGCCCGCGCCGCCGGGCGAGTACCTGCGCCGCACCGCGCGGCTCGACGTGGCGGACTTCGAGACGCGGGCCGCGCCGGCGCCCGTCAGCGCCGCCTGACGGCCGGTAGCGACGGGTCCCGGCGGTACCCTCAGGACAGGCTCGTCGGGGACTGGCGGGCGTGGGCTGGCCGTGGTCTTGCGGGCTCGAAACCGGCGCGCGCCGATGTGGATTCTGCCCCCGCCCGCCCCTGCCCGCCTGGAGGCTTCGCCCTGCGCCCGGAGAACCACAAGGAACCATGGTCATGCACGTGAACGACGCGACATCCGGCGGCGGTGACGCGCGGCCGGCCGCGGGCGCCTCGCCCTCCGTCTCCGTGGTGATCTCCGCCTACTCCGACGAGCGCTGGGACGCCCTGCGGGCGGCGGTCGTCCTCGGTCCAGCGGCAGACGCGCCCCGCCCACCAGGTGATCGTCGCGGTCGACCACAACGCCGCGCTGCTCGAGCGGGCGCGGGGGGAGTGGCCGGACGGCTCGGTCGTCCTGGTCGAGAACGCCGAGCCGCAGGGTCTCTCCGGCGCGCGCAACGCCGGGATCTCCGCCGCGACCGGCGAGATCGTCGCGTTCCTCGACGACGACGCCGCCGCCGACCCCGACTGGCTCGAGCGGCTCGTGCCCGTCTTCGGCGACGCCGCCGTGGTGAGCGCGGGCGGTTCGCTGTCGCCGGACTGGCTCGAGCCGCGCCCGGGCTGGTTCCCGCGCGAGTTCGACTGGGTCATCGGGTGCTCCTACACCGGCATGCCGACCGTGGTCGCGGACGTGCGCAACGCGATCGGCGCCAACATGGCGTTCCGGCGCGAGGCGCTCGAGTCGGTCGACGGGTTCCACTCCGGCATCGGCCGCGACCGCGGCCTGCCGATGGGCTGCGAGGAGACCGAGGTCTCGATCCGGCTGCGGCAGCAGCGACCGGGCGCGCGGATCGTCTACGAGCCCGCGGCGCACGTGCGCCACCTCGTCTCGCCCGGCCGCGGCACGTGGAACTACTTCTTCACGCGCTGCTGGGCCGAGGGCCGCTCGAAGGCGCTGCTGACCGGGCTCGTCGGCAGCGAGGACGGCCTCGCCAGCGAGCGCACCTACGCGACGCGCACCCTGCCGCTGGGCGTCCTGCACGGCCTGCGTGACGGCGTTCGCGGCGACGGCGGGGGCTTCGGGCGGGCGTTCGCGATCACCGGCGGGCTGCTGGTCACGGCCGCCGGGTACCTGCGCGGAATGCTCGCGCGGAAGCGGGCGGCGTGAGCGAGGCGCCGCGCGTGCTGATGGTGACGCCGCGCTACCTCCCGGAGATGGGCGGCGTCGAGCGCCACGTCCACGAGGTCGCGACGCGCCTCTGCGCCCGTGGTGTCGCCGTCCGCGTGCTCACGACCGACCGCACCGGAACGCTCGCGGCGCACGACCGCGATGCGGGCGTCGACGTGCGGCGCGTGCGCGCGCGCCCGGCCGGGCGCGACTGGCTGCTGGCTCCCGGCCTGCCCGCGGCGATGCGCGAGGGCGAGTGGGACCTCGTGCACGTGCAGAGCTACCACACCGCGGTCGCCCCGCTGGCGATGCGCACCGCGCGCCGCGACGGGCGCCCGTACGTCGTGACCTTCCACGGCGGCGGCCACTCACAGGCGTTGCGCCACCGCTCGCGCCCCCTGCAGCGGCGCATGCTCGCGCCGCTGCTGCGCGGGGCGGACCGGCTGATCGCCGTCGCGCAGTTCGAGATCGAGCAGTACGGCGCTGAGCTGGGCGTGCCGCCGGAGCGCTTCGCCCTGATCCCGAACGGCGTCGACCTGCCCGAGCTGCCGGAGGACCAGCGCCCCGCGCCACCCGATCCGGCGGCGCCGCTCGTCGCCTCCGTCGGGCGCCTGGAGGCCTACAAGGGGCACCGCCGCGTCATCGAGGCCTTCCCGCTCGTGCTCGCAGCAGCTTCCGGGTGCGCGGCTCTGGATCGCCGGCACCGGCCCCGACGAGGCGCACCTGCGCGAGCTTGCGGGACGGCTCGGCATCGCCGGCCGCGTCGACATCCGCGCCGTGCCGGCGACCGATCGCCTGGCGATGGCCCGCGAGCTCGCCAAGACCTCGCTCGTGACGCTGCTCTCCGAGTTCGAGACGCATCCGATCGCCGCGCTCGAGGCGCTCTCGCTCGGGCGCCCGCTGCTCGTCGGCGCGGGCTCCGGCGTCGGCGAGCTCGCCGACCGCGGGCTCGCCCGCTCGGTCGCCGCCGATGCCACGCCGGAGCAGGTGGCGCGGGCGATCCTCGCCGAGCTGCGCGACCCGCTGATCCCGGACGAGCCCGACCTGCCGACCTGGGACGACTGCGCGCAGGCGCTCTACGACCTCTACTGCGACGTCATCGCCGCGAGGGCGCCATGCGCGTCCTGATGATCGCCCAGTTCTATGCCCCCGTCGTCGGCGGTGAGGAGCGGATGGTCGAGGAGCTCGCCCGCGCCCTGACCGCTCGCGGGCACGAGGTCGCGGTCGCGACGCTGCGCTCACCCGGGCTCCCCGACGTCGAGGTGCGGGACGGCGTGCGGATCCACCGGCTCCCGGGCCTCGCGGCGCGGCTCCCGCTGCTGTTCAGCGACGGCGAGCGGCGCCACGCGCCGCCGGCCCCCGACCCCGAGACCGTGCGTGCGCTCGCGCAGGTCGTCCGCGCCGAGCGGCCGGACGTCGTCCACGGGCACAACTGGCTGGCCCACGCCTACCTGCCGCTGCGCGCGCGCACGCCCGCCGCGTACGTCCTCAGCCTGCACGACTACAGCCTCGTGTGCGCGACGAAGCGGCTCGTGCGGCGCGGCGAGCCGTGCTCGGGGCCCGGGCTCGAGAAGTGCGTGCGCTGCGCGAGCGCGCAGTACGGGCCGCTCGTCGGGCCGCCGACCGCAGGGCTCACGCGCGTCATGGGGCAGGCCCAGCGGCGTGCCGCCGACGTGCTGCTGCCGGTGAGTGACGCGGTCGCCGAGGCCTGCGGGCTGCCCGACCGGCCGCACGCCCTGGGAGGTCATCCCGAACTTCGTCGCCGACGACCTGCTCGCCGGCGCCGACCCCGGCGAGCCGTCGCTCGCCGGCCTGCCCGACGGCGACTTCCTGCTGTTCGCGGGGGACGTCGTGGCCGACAAGGGCGTCGGCGTCCTGCTCGAGGCGCACGCCGGCCTCACGCGGCGCCCCGCCGCTGGTGCTCGCCGGCCGGCCCGCCGATCCGG
Source organism: uncultured Actinomycetes bacterium (assembly GCA_963721255.1). Lineage (GTDB taxonomy): Bacteria > Actinomycetota > Thermoleophilia > Solirubrobacterales > Solirubrobacteraceae > F1-60-MAGs163. Next base: position 35,006 of record CAVRIM010000014.1, on the reverse strand, counting down.
CGCTCGCAGCGCCGCGGCCCGGCGTGATCCAGCTCGGGCCGCTGCCCCGTGCCGCGCTGCTGGCGGCGTGGCAGCGCTGCACGATCGCGGTCGCGCCGTCGCTGACGCCGGAGGCGTTCGGGCTCGTCGCGCTCGAGGCGATGACGGCGGGACGGCCGGTCGTCGTCGCCCGCAGCGGCGGCCTGCCCGGATGTCGTGGGGGACGCCGGCGTGATCGTCCCGGCCGGGGACGCGACGGCGCTGCGCGACGCCCTCGCCGGCCTGCTCGGTGATCCGGCGCGGCGGGCCGAGACTGGGCGCAGCGGCTGCGGAACGTGCGCTCGCGTTCACGGCGAGCCGCGTGATCCCGCGCGTCGAGGCCGCGTATGCGACGGCCCGCGGACCATGCGCGGCAGCGCCGTCACGAGCCGGTGGCCGCATGACGAGCGTCGCCGCCGCTCCTGGCGCCGCGAGCGTCCCGCGGCCCGCGCCCCTGGGCGGGCTGCCGTACGTCGCGCTCGCCGCCGGAGCGGGCCTCGCGCTGATCGCGATCGCGAACGCGCTCTCGCGCACCGGGGACGGCGGCGGCCAGGCCGCGTTCTGGGCCGGAGTGCTGCTGATCGTCGTGCCCGCGGCGCTGCGGCTCGCCGGACCCGACGCCCGGCCGGGTGAGCGCGCCTCGATCGTCGCCCTCGCCGCCCTCGCGCTCTACGGCGCCAAGCTGCTGCGCGACCCGTTCGAGTTCACCTTCGCCGACGAGCTCGCGCACCTGCGCAACGTCCAGAACATCCTGCACAGCGGGCACCTGTTCGATCCGAACTCGATCCTTCCGGTCACCCCGCACTACCCGGGGCTCGAATCGCTCGCCGCGGCGCTCGTCGACCTGTCGGGCCTCTCGCCGTTCTGGGCCGGGGCGCTGCTGATCGGGTTCGCCCGCGTGCTCGTCCCGCTCGCGCTGATGCTGGCGTTCACGCGGCTCACCGGCTCGGCCCGCGCCGGCAGCCTCGGGGCGCTCACGTACGCGGCGACCCCGACGTTCCTCTACTTCGCCGGCCAGTTCTCGTACGCCTCGCTGGCGGTGCCGCTGATGATGGTCGTGCTCGTCGCGCTCGCGCGGCGCGAGACGACGTCGGACACCGAGCGGGTCGCCTGGTCGATCGCGCTGCTGGTCGTGTTCGCGGGCATCGTCCCCGTCCACCACGTCACGAGCTATGCCGTCGTCGTGCTGCTGTTCGCGGTCGCGGTCGCGTATGCCGTGCTGCCCGGCCGCACGGCCAGGGACGGACCGTGGCTGCTGGCCGTCGCGGCGCTCGTGCTCGCGAGCGGCTGGCTGCTGCTCGAGGCCTGGCAGACCGTCGACTACCTGCGGCCGGTCGTGCACCGCGCGGTCCAGCGACACGTTCGACACCGTCTTCCGGCAGACGCAGGGCGCGCACGCCGTTCTCCGGCCCGGGGGATGCCTCGACGCCCGTCGTCGAGCGGGCCGTCGCGTTCGGCTCGGTGCTCAGCCTGCTCGCGCTGGTGCTCGCCGGGGGCTGGATCGTCTGGTTCAAGCACCGCAGGGAACCGCTGATCGTGGTGCTCGGGCTCGCGGCGTTCGTCTACCTCGGCACGCTCCCGCTGCGGCTGATCCCGGACGCGTGGGAGACCGCGAGCCGCGCCTCGGAGTACCTCTTCATCGGCGTCGCGCTGCTCGCGGGCCTCGCGCTCTCCTGGCAGCTCGACCGTCGCCCGGGCCCATGGATGCGCACCGTGGCGGCGGGGGCGATCGCGCTCGTCGTCTGCGGCGGGATCATCGCCGGCTGGCCGTCGGACGCCCGGCTCGCGAAGCCGCTGCAGGTCAGTGTCCACGGGCGCACGCTGCTGCCGCCCGGCTACGTCGCGGCCGACTGGACCGGGGAGGAGCTCGGCACCGGCAGGCGGATCGCCGCCGAGGACTCCGACGCGCGCCTGCTGCTGACGCGGGCGCGGCAGACGGCGATCACGGGCACGCACCCGGACGTGCAGGACGTGCTGCGGGCCGAGCTGCTGGAGCCGTGGATGCCGCGCCTGCTGCACCAGGAGCGGATCGCGTACGTCGTCACCGACCGGCGCACGATCAGCGGCGACAACATCCTCGGCTACTTCTTCGACGTCGGGACTCCCGACCTCTACCCGGCCGCGGCGGCGGCCAAGTTCGACCGCGGCGACGTCGACCGCCGCTACGACGGCGGCAACATCGTCGTCTACGACGTCCGGGGGCTGCGATGAGGCGCTCCGGAGACCTGCTCCTCGCCGCGGTGCTCGCCGTCGTCTGCGCGCTCATCTGCGCGGTCGTCCCGGACGGCGCCGAGGTCGTCCGCACCCTGCCCGCCGCGCTGCTCGTGCTGGTCCTGCCGGGCTACGCGCTGAGCGCCGCGCTGCTGGCGCCGTCGCAGGTCACGAGGCTCGAGCGGCTGGTCCTCACGATCGCGCTGAGCATGGTGGCGGGCGTGCTGACGGCGCTGGCTGCTGGACGCCGTCTGGCACCTGGAGACGACGCCCTGGGCGCTCGCGCTGGCGGTCGTCACCGCGGTCGCCGCGCTCGCCGGCGCGCTGCGCGGTCACGGGCGGCCCGTCAGCCGTCCGCACGCGCCCCGCATCGGGCTCGCCGGCGCGCGCTCGCGCTCGCGGCCGCCGTCGTGCTCGGCGGCGGGGCGGTCGCCCTCGGGGTCACGACCCTGCGCGCCCCGGCCGGACACCCAGGGGACGACGGCGCTGTGGATCTCGCCGCGCGGCGACAACGCGGTCGCGGTCGGCGTCCGCAGCGTGGAGCTCGGGCGCCGCCACTACGAGCTCGACGTCCGCGTCGCCGGGCAGCGCGGGCGGCTGATCGGGCCGTTCGCCCTGGAGCCCGGGCGAGGAGCGCCGCGCGCTGCTGCCGGCACCTGCGGGGCCGATCGGCAAGCCGATCGTCGACCGTCGTCCTGCGGCGGCTCGACGGCGCGCATCCGGCCGTGCGCCACGTCGCGCTGCGCGCAGGGCGACGCAGCATCATCTTCCCGGCGCCGGTCGCCGGCCGCTGCCCGCGCGCGCACCCGCTGCGCTCGGCGAGCGGGTGCTACCGCCTCGTCATCCGCGGGAAGCGGCGGCTGCGCTTCTACGAGAGCGGGCGCAGGGTCCGCGTCCGATGACCGAGCCGCTCGCCGTCGAGATCGTGGTGACCAGCCACAACTACGCGCGCTTCCTGCCCGCGGCGATCGACAGCGCGCTCGCGCAGGACCATCCGCGCGTGCGCGTGATCGTCGTCGACGACGGCTCCGGCTGACGGGTCGCCCGAGATCATCACCGGCTACGGCGACCGCGTTCACGCGATCCTGAAGGCCAACGGCGGCCAGGCGTCGGCGTTCAACGCCGCGCTCGAGGCCTGCGACGGCGACGTCGTGCTGTTCCTCGACGCCGACGACGAGCTCGAGCCGCAGGCCGCGAGCCGCGTCGGCGGCCGAGCTGGAGGCCGATCCGGCGCTGGCGAAGGTCCAGTGGCGGATGACGGCGATCGACGGGGACGGCCGCGCCACGGGTGCGACGCTCCCGCCGCCGGGTCTTCCGCTGCCGCAGGGCGATCAGCGCGCCGCCGAGCTCGCCTACAGCTTCGACCTGACGTGGATGGCGACGAGCGGGAACGCCTTCCCGCTGCACGTGCTCCAGCGGATCCTCCCGATGCCGGAGGCGCCGTATCGCGTGAACGCCGACTGGTACCTCCAGCACCTCACGCCGCTCCTGGGCCCCGTGCGCTCACTCGACGAGCCGCTCTCGCGGCGGCGCTTCCACGGGGACAACGCCTACGGCTCGGACGACGGCGACGCTCGACCTCGGGCAGCTGCGCACGACGATCGTCACCGCCCACGTGACGCGGCACGAGATCGAGCGGCTCGCGGCGGAGCTCGGGCTGACCCGTCCGCCAGGGCCGCTGCTCGCGGTCTCCGATCAGGCGAACCGGCTGATCTCGCTGCGGCTCGAGCCGGAACGGCACCCGGTCCCCGGTGACACCCGGCTCGGGCTCGTCCGCGGCGGGCTGCGCGCCGCCCGGCGGCGCTCCGACGTCTCGCCGGCGCTGCGCGCGGCCTTCGCCGCCTGGTTCGTCGCGACCGCGCTCGCGCCGCGCGGGCTCGCGCGGCAGCTGGGCACCTGGTTCGCGTTCCCCGAGCGGCGCCCGGCGCTGCGGCGGCAGGCGGGCACATGAGGATCCTGCTGCTCACGCCGATGCCGCCCGACCCGCGAGGCGCCCGGGGCGATCCCGCCGCTGCTGCACGCCGCGCTGACCGGGCTGCGCGCGCGCAACGACGTGACGGTGGTCTGCGTCGCGGGCCCCGATCCGCGTGAGCTCGCCGCGGTCGAGCGCCTGCGCGCGGACGGCGTCGACGTCCATGCCGCGGTGCGCGAGCCCGGCGGCTCGCTGCTCACGCGCGCCCGGCGCGCCGCGTGGTTCGCGCGCGGATGGCTGCTGCACCGCCGCCCGTGGCGGACGGTCTGGTTCTCCGACCCGCAGGTCCAGCCGCTGCTCGACCGGCTGCTCGCCACGGAGGACTACGACGTCGTCGCCGCGGAGGACGACGCGGTCGCGATCTACGACCTGGGCGCGCGCGTCGCGCGCGTGCTGACCGAGCACGAGGTCGACCGGGTGCCGGCTCCGGGCGCGGGCGCGCTCGCGCGGCGCGACCACGCGCGCTGGCCGGCCTTCCAGGCGACGGTCGCGCCGCGCTTCGACCTCGTGCAGGTCTTCACCGACGGCGATGCGCGCACGCTCGGCGCGCTCGCGCCGCAGGTCGCGGGGCGGATCCGCGTCGTGCCGTTCGGGATCACGGTGCCGCCGGCGCCCGACCCCGCGCTCGAGCGGCCGGACACCGTGCTCTTCGCCGGCAACTACACGCACCCGCCGAACGTCGACGCGGCGCTCTGGCTGGGGCGCGAGATCGCGCCGCGGCTGCGCGAGCTGCATCCCGGCGTCCGCGTGCTGATCGCCGGGCATCCACGCGCCGCCGGAGGTCACGGCGCTCGCCGGCGACGGGCATCGAGGTGCTGGGCGCCGTTCCCGACCTCGGCGCGGAGATGGAGCGCGCCGCGGTCGTGCTCGCTCCGGTGCGCAGCGGCGGCGGGATGCGGATGAAGGTCCTGCACGCGCTCGCGGCCGGGAAGGCGGTCGTCACCACGCCGCTCGGTGCGCGCGGCCTCGACGGCTCGAGCACCGCGCCGCTCGCCGTCGCCGACGACGCGCAGGGCATCGCGGCCGCCGCCGCGCGGCTGCTCGCCGACCCTGCCGAGCGCCGCGCGCTCGGGCTCAGCGCGCGGGCGTACGCGCAGGAGCGGTACGGCCCGGACGCCTACGCCGCGCGCCTGGAGGCGGTCTACGCCGAGGCGATCGCGCTGCACGCGACGGGTGGCGGTGCACGGTGAGCGCGGCACCCGAGCCCGCGGCGTCCGTGGTCGTCGCGACGTACCAGCGTGCGGCCGCGGTCGGCCGGCTGCTCGAGGCGCTCGACGCGCAGACGTGCGACCCCGCGTGCTTCGAGGTCGTCGTCGTCGCGGACGGCTCGACCGACGGGACGCGCGAGCTCGTCGACGGGTTCTCCGCGCGGTTCGCGCTGCGCTGCGCCTGGCAGGAGAACGCCGGCCGCGCGGCGGCGTCGAACCACGCGATCCGGCTCGCCCGCGGAGCGCTGCTGATCATCCTGGACGACGACATGGTCGCCTCGCCGGGGCTCGTCGCAGCACATCTCGCCGCGCACGCGGACGAGCGTGAGCCGCGCTTCGTGATGGGCCCGGCGCCGATCGCGCTCGGGCCCGATCCGCGGCCGTTCCTGCGCTACATGGCGACGACGCGCAACGAGCACTACGCGCGGCTCGCCGAGCCCGGGCACGTGTTCCACGTGCGCGACCTGTACTCCGGCAACGCCTCGGTGCGGCGCGACGTGCTGCTCGGCGTCGGCGGCTTCGACGAGGCGCTACCGCAGCTACGGGGGCGAGGACGTCGACCTCGCGCTCAGGCTCTCCGGAGGCCGGCGTGGCGTTCGGCTTCAGCCCCGAGGCCGTCGCCGGCGAGGCGTACGAGAAGACCTTCCGCGAGCTCGCGGGCGACATGGTCCAGGAGGGCCGCAACGCCGTGATGCTCGCGGTCGCCCACCCGCAGGCCGCCGCCGGGCAGCAGTTCTCCGAGCCGTGGCCGCAGCCGTGGTGGTGGAAGGCGGCGCGCCGCGGGCTGCTCGGTCTGACGCGCGTGATCCCGCGCACCCGGGAGGCCGTCGTCGGCGTGACCGACGCGCTGGACCGGCGCGGCGCCCGCCGGATGCACCTGCTGCTGCGGTTCGTCCTCGAATACCACTACTGGCTCGGCGCCGGGCCGGAGCTGCGGCGGGCGCGCAGCGAGGGGACAGCTGCCGTCGTGAGCGCGCGCCGCGTCGTCCACTTCACCGACTCCGCCGGCTTCGGCGGTGCCGAGCGGCAGATCCTGACGCTGATCGAGCACCTCGACCGCGAGCGCTGGGACCCGCGTGCTCGCGCACCACGGCACCCCGGGGATCGAGCCGCTGGTCGCGGGCGCGCGGGCGCTCGGCGTGCCGGACGTCGTCGTCCCGCCGATGCCCGACGGCGTCGCCGGCGCTCGTCGCGTCCCGGCGCTCGCGCGCACGCTGCGCGGGCTGGACGCGGCGGTCTTCCACGCGCACCTCACCTGGCCGCTCGCGGCGAAGTGGCCGCTGGCGGCGGGCGTCGCCGGCCGCGTCCCCGGCCGTCCTCGCGACCGTCCAGCTCTACCTGCCGTTCGCGGCGACGCGGGCGACGCTGCTCCAGCACCGCGTCCTGGCACGGCGGGTCGGGCGCTACGTCTGCGTCTCGCGGTTCGTCGCCGACGCCTGCATCGCGCACGTGGGCTGGCCGCCCGCACGGGCCGGCGTCGTCCACAACGGCATCGACCCGGAGCCCTGGGAGCGCGGGCGACGCAGCCGCGGGTCGTGCGGTGCTCGGCGAGGGCGACGGGCCGGTCGCGCTGACGCTCGCCCGCCTGGACCCGCAGAAGGGGCTCGAGGTGCTCGTGGAGGCGGCCGCAGCAGGTTCCGGGCGTGCGCTTCGCGATCGCCGGCGAGGGGCCGGAGCGCCCCGCGCTCGAGCGTCAGATCGCCGGGCCTCGGCCTCGACGGGCGGGTCGTCCTGCTCGGGCCGCCGCGAGGACGCGCCGGACCTGCTCGCCGCCTGCGACCTGTTCGTCCTGCCGTCCCGGTTCGAGGGCCTGCCGGTCTCGGTGGTCGAGGCGATGGCCGCCGCGCGGCCGGTCGTCGCGACCGCGATCGGCGGCACCGACGAGGCGGTCGTCGAGGGGGAGACGGGCCTGCTCGTCCCCGCCGGCGACGCGCCGGCGCTGGCCGCCGCCGTCTCGCGGATCGCGGGTGACCCGGCGCTCGGCGCGGCGATGGGCGCGGCCGGGCGCGCTGCGAGCACGCGCGTCGTTCACGGCGAGCGGCATGGCCGCCGAGGTCGACGCGGTCTACCGGGAGCTGCTGGGGGACCGCGCATGAGCTCGCCGGCCGCCACCGTGGCGCTCTGCTACCACCGCGTCGGCCGCCTGCCGTACGACCCGTTCGGCATGGCCGTGACGCCCGAGCACTTCGGCGAGCAGCTCGAGGTGATCGCGCGGCACCGGCCGCTCGCACTCGCCGATCTGGCCGCGGAGATCACCGCGGGCGCGGTCCGCCCTGGCGGTGTCGCGGTGACCTTCGACGACGGCTATCGCGACAACCTGATGGTCGCCGCGCCGGCACTCGAGCGCGCGGGCGTGCCCGCGACGGTCTTCGTCACGACCGGCCTCACCGGCACGCGTGACGCCGTCTGGTGGGAGGAGCTCGACGACCTCATCCTGTCGGGCCCGCCGCCGGCCGAGGCGGTCACGCTGCACGGGCGCGGCGCTGCGCGGACGTTCCGCTTCGACGGTCCGGCCGGGCAGGGGGGCGGGGGCCTCGAGATCTGGGCCTGGATCCGCGAATGGCCGCTCGCCGAGATCCAGGCGGTCCTCGACGAGCTGCGCGCCTGGCGCGGGCAGCGCGCGCTCGTCCGCGACGACGAGCTGCGCGTGATGGACGCCGACGAGCTGCGCCGGCTGCGCGCAGCCGGCCTCGTCGACGTGGGCGCGCACACGCGGACGCATCCGGTGCTCGCGGCCCTGCCGCTCGAGCTGCAGCGAGCCGAGATCGCGGGAAGCCGCGCCGACCTCGAGGACTGGCTCGACGCGCCGGTTCGCGGCTTCGCCTATCCGTTCGGCAAGCCCGGCCCGGAATACGCCCGCGCGACCGCCGCGCTCGTGCGCGACGCGGGCTTCGGCTGGGCCTGCGCGATCCATCCGCGACCGGTGACGACGGCGCACGCGCGTGCACGAGATCCCGCGGCACGTGCCGCCCGATGTCGGCGGCGACGAGTTCGAGCGGTGGCTGCGGCGAACGGCTCGACCCGCCAGGCCCGCTCCGGCGCTCCGGCGGCGGCACTCCGCAGGCGGGTTGCGCGCCGGCTCGCGCGCGCCACGTCGGCGCACACGGGCGTCGCCCAGGAGCCGCCCGCCGCGCTGGTCCGCCGTGCGGACTGGCGCTTCCTGCTGCCGGCCGGCCCGGTGGCGCCGGGCCACCGTGTTCGCCGGCGGTGACCTCGGCGCCTCGGTCGCGCTCGTCGCCGACACGGTCGGTCGGCCCGCGCGCGGCCGACGGCTGCCGACCTCGCCGTCCGCGCCGCCCGCGCGCCGCCCAGCTGCGCGCCGCGTTCGCGGCGCTCGCCCCGGCGGGTCGCCTCTACGCCGAATGGCCGCGGCCGGTGCTCGGCGGCGAGCGCGCGCTCCGCCGGCGGCTGCACGCGGCCGGCTTCGAGGACGTGCGCTGCACTTCGCCTGGCCGCTGCCCTCTCGCGGCGTTCCGGCCTACTGGCTGCCGCTCGGATCTCGCGCCGCCGCGTCACACCTGTTCAGCGGACCACGCGCGCGCGCCCGGGCTGCGCGGGCGGTCTCGCGGCCACGAGCGCGCGCCGTCGCCTGGCGGCTGGCCCGCACGCGCGGCGTGCTCCCGCTGACCGTCACCGCCGCGCGCAGGCCGCGCCGGGAGCCCGCCCGACCGGCTCCGGCCTCGCCGAGACGCTCGCGCGCGCGCTGCGCACCGAAGGCGGAGGCGTCGCCCTGCGACCTGCTGCTCCTGACCGGCGGCGACTCGGTCCTGAACAAGGTCGTCGCGCTGCCGTTCGCCGCCGGCGACGTCCTCGCCCGCTCGCCGCCGTGAAGCTCGCGCGCGTCGCCGCGCTCGCGGGCGCACGCTCGACAACGAGCGGCGGATCCTCGAGCACCTCGGCCCGGCCGCCGGATCCCCGGCGTTCCGCGCGTCCTGGCGTCACGGTGACGTGGGGCGAGAGCCCGCTCGTCGCCGAGTCCGTGGTTCAGGGCCGCCCGCTGTGGCGGCACCTCGCCGCCGGAGGCGCCGCTCGACGCCGGTGCTCGAGCGCGCGACCGGGCCTGCTCGACCGCGGTCGCTCAGCGCGACGGTCGAGCTCTGCGACGGAGCCCTTCGGCGGCTGGCGCGAGCGGATCGCCCACGAGGCGGCGACTGTCGCTCGCGCGCCACCCCGCGCACGCGGCCCCGTGCTGAGGCCGCGCTGCGGCAGCTCGAGCCGCTCGACGACGTTCCGGCGACGCTGCTGCACGGAGACTGCACCCCGTGGAACCTCGACGGTCGCCGCCGACGGCGGCGGTCGGGCCTGCTCGACTGGGAATCCTCGATCGTGGACGGGCTCCCGCTGTTCGACCTGACCTACCTGCTCGGCTACAGCGCGATCTACGCCGACGGCGTCGCCGACACGCCGGCCGAGCCGCCAGCTACCGGCGGCCTGCTCGACCCCGGCACGCCGCTCGGGGCTCGCGCGTAGCCGGCTCGAGCAGCCGCTACGCCGCGCCACCGGGTCTGCCAGCGGGAGGCGCTGCGCGCGCTGCGCATCGCCACCTGGATCTTCCAGCACCGGCCCGACCTGGTCGCGGTCGAGCTCGCACGGCTGAGCGCCTCAGCGCTTCGCCGCGCGCAGCGTGTACCTCGTGCGCGTCGTCACGGCCGCGCGGCCGGCCGGGGTGACGGTGACCGTCGCGATCGCCTTCAGCGTGCGGCGGGCGGCGAGCAGCCGCCGCGCCGACGGCCCCAGCGTGACGCTGGACGACGGCGGTGCGCCCGGCGCGCGATGCGCTTCACGACCGCGCGGGCGAGGCGGCGCGTCGCCGCGGCCTTCGCGGCGGCCTGGGTGTCGAGCCGCAGGCTCGCGCGGCAGGTGCCGCGGCCCGGGGCAGCGCACGCGCAGGCGAGAACGCCCCTTGCGGCTCACGCGTCAGCGTGCCGCCGAGGCGGATCGGCGGCTTCTTCACCGGCGGTCTTCGTCCCGGCGGCGGCCGGCGTGCGTCGTCGGGCCCCCGGGCGCGGTGGCGCTCGTGTAGCGCGCCGTCAGCGACTGGTCGGCGGTGGCGATGAAGGTCTGCGTCGCCGGCCCGCCGTTCGACCAGGAGTCGAACGTGAAGAGGCGCCCGCCCAGCGGTCTCGCTGGGCACGGCGCTGACCGTCGCCTGCGAGCCCTTGATGACCGTGCAGATGAAGGGCGCCGCGGCCGTCTTGTCGTTCCCGGTGAGCGTGCGGCCGGCCGGATCCGAGGCCAGCGCGATGTCGACGGTCGCGGGATCCAGACGCCGCGTGACGGTGCGTGGTCAGGCCATCGACGTCCTTCGCGGTGAGCGTGAGCTCGAGGTGCGAGGGGTAGGAGTGGTCGGGCGCGATGAACGTGCCGCCGGCTCCGTGGCGGCCGCCGTCGAGCCCGTTCAGGTTCCCGCCGACGAAGTGCGAGTGGCAGTCGCCGCTGGTCGTGCAGTGGCGGATGACGAGGTCCCAGGTCAGGTCTGCGTCCGGCGAGCGGCGTGCCCGGCGCCGTCGTACGGCCGTGCCGCTGAACGCGAGCTGGTCGCCGACCGTCCACGGCGGCGCGGTCGCGGCCGGCGAGTCGATGATCGACGCACGGGCTTCTTGCCGGCCTCGATCGTCACCGCGTCGGACTCGCCGGTGCGCGCGAGCGAGTCGGTCACGCGGACCTTCACGTTGGTCACGCCGGCGTCGGTGAACGTGTGCTGCACGGTCGGCAGTCGCTGCCGGTGTCCGTCTCGAAGATCGCCGTCGCCGTCGAGGTCCCACTCGTACTTCGTGATCGTCGCGCCCGTCGTGTGCTGGACGTCGCCGACGCGTCGAGGTGCACGGTCAGCGGGGTCGGCCCGCTCGTGACGTCGGCGCTCGCGCGCGCGTCGACCGCGCCGTAGCGCAGCCGGCGGACCGCGCCGCTCGCGATGTCGACGATGAAGATGTCGCCGCCCGGGCCGCGCTCGAGCGAGACCCGAGGCCGAGTCGGTGTCGGGGTCCCACGACGCCGAACTGCTGCGACCTTCGCCCGGTCCGGGATGCCGTTGCGTCGGCGCCCATGAACCACAGGCAGCCGCGCGCGTAGTCGCCGAAGAAGAGCCCGCCGTCGTAGCGCGGCCGGGTAGTCGCCGCCGTCGTAGAACGCGAGGCCCGGTGATCGCCGAGCCGGACGAGCGGCGGCACGTTGTAGTCGTGGCGGAACTGCGTCGGGAAGCACTGTCCCTCGATACGTCGTGTGGTAAGTAGCTGAAGAACGGCGCCGTGCACGTCGCGGCGTAGAGGCACGTGCACAGCACGCGGGCGGCGTCCGTGTACTGCGCTGGGGGTTGCTGTCCTGCCAGTCGCCCTCGAAGCACGGCCAGCCGAAGTTCCTTCGCCGGCTGCGTCGCGTCGCGGGATCCGGTTGATCTCCTCCCAGCGACCCCAGCCGACGTCGCCGAACCAGAGGTCGCTCGTTCCCGGGCGGAAGGTCAAGCGGTAGGGATTGCGCAGGCCGTAGCCGATGATCCGGCTGCTGGTTCGCGTCACCGGTCGTGAACGGGTTGCCGGTCGACGCGGCGCCGGTGTCGGGGTCGACGCGCAGGATCGCGCCGCTCAGGCCGGTCGGGTCTGCCCGGAGTGCTCGCGTCCTGGGCGCGGAGTGCGCCGCCCTCGCCCGGCTGCGTCCGGGCAGGGGTCGCCCGGCGCTGCCCGAGGTCCGACCGTGTCGTACCCGGCGCCCTCGCCGCCGCTCACGTAGAGCTGGCCGTCCGCGCCGAAGCGCAGATCGCCGACCGAGTGCGAGGAGAACTGCTGGCACCAGCCGGACACGAGCGTCTTGGGGTTCGGGCGGCGTCCCGGCACCATGCACGCCGGTGACGGGGTTGACCTCGATCCGCACGAGCCGGCCGGACGCCTCGGGCAGCCCGGCGCGCCGTAGAGCTCGCCGCCGCAGTCCGGGTCGTCGTCGGCCGTGTCGGGCGCTGTCGCGGATCGGCTGGTGGCAGCGGGCCACGTCGTCGGGCGCCGCGCCGGTCGATCGCGGCGATCGACGCGTCGCGCGCGTACAGCGCGTAGATGTACGGGCGGTCCGGGAAGCCGCGGGTCGACCGCGAGCCCGAGCAGCCCGCGGTCGCCGTTGTTGTAGACCTCGCGGCGCAGGTTGATGACCTGTGCCGGCGTCGTGTCCGTCAGGCCGTCGAACACCTGGATCGTGCCGCGCTTCTCGGCGACGAACACGAGCGTCGCTGTTCGGCGCGAACCGCACCGCGGTCGGCTGCGCGAGGCCGCTCAGCACCGTGCGCTGCTGGAAGCCGGCGGGCAGCGTGATCGTCGCGCCGGCGACCGCCGGGACCGCGAAGGCGGAGACCACGGCGAGCGACGAGCGCGAGCAGGGCGTTCCGTGCCGAGATGCCGCATCGAAGCGAGGGTATCGGCGCGGCACCGGCCCGAGCCGGGCGCTGGACGGTCGTCTAGGTGCGCCGAGCGGCGCGCAGCCGCGCGATGCCGCCGCGGAGCAGCTCGCGCTCACGCACGGCCTGCGGGAAGCTGAGGAAGACGGCGCCGTAGACCGACGGCGCCGGCGATGCCCGCCAGCGCGATCGTCACGAGGCTCGACGGGCGCGAGCCAGCTCGCGCTCGGCGACGAGCAGCGCCGCCGCGGGAACGAGCGGCACGGCGACCGGGACGCAGGACGTCGCGCAGCAGCGTCGCCGCGCGTACGCCGTTGACGCGCATCGAATAGGGGAGGACGAGCAGCATCTGCAGCCCGCTCGCGATCAGCGTCGCGAGCGCGACGCCCTTGACCTCGAGCGGCCCGACGAGCCAGATCGACAGGCCGAGGTTCAGCGCTGCGGACCCGACCGCGAAGACGACCAGCGGCCGATGGCGATCCATGCCCTGGAGCAGGAAGATCGCCGGCCACATCGCGACCTCGGCCAGCGCCGCGCAGGTGAGGATCACGACGACGTCGGCGTCCTTGGCGTAGGCGTGTCCGACCCAGGCGACGAGCAGCGGCTCGGCGAAGACGACCATGCTCGGCGCCGACCGCGACGAAGATCCCGAGCGCCAGCCGCGTCGAGTTCACGTAGATCGCCCGCAGCATGCCCCGATCGCCCTCGGCGTCGAGCTGCGAGGCGAGCGGCATCAGCACCTTCGCGAACTGGTAGGTCAGCATCTCCGGCAGCTCGCTCACGCGGCGCGCGACCGAGTACGGCGCGACGGCGGCGACCGGGAGCGAGGCCGCGATCACGATCTCGTCGGTCTTGCGCTTGATCACGTCCGCGACGTTCAGCCCGAACAGCGCCGAGCTGAACGACGCGACGGTGCGCAGGTTCTCGCGCCGTCCGCCGCGCAGGCCGAAGCGCAGGTCCGGCGCGATGCGGTGGATCGCGTAGATCGCCGGGATCTGCCACAGCAGCGTCAGCGGCACGGTGATCGCGGCCATCGCCAGCACCCCGCCGCCGAGCAGCAGCACGATCGCCGTTCCGGCGGCGAGCGTGAGGATCGCCGCCGAGCCGATCAGGTTCATCAGGTCGAACCGGTGCAGCCCGCGCAGCACCGCGAAGGCCGTCCCCGCCGGCAGCTCGACCGCGAGCCCGAGCGCGGTCAGCCGCACGAGCCAGACGCCGGTGTCGTGCTCGCTCGGGAGGCAGGTTGAAGAGGCTGATCAGCGGCGCCGGCGAGCACGAACCCGAGGACGAAGACGGCCAGGCCCGACCGCCATGTAGATCCACAGCGTCGTCGCGATCAGGCTCGAGGCGGCCTCGCTGTCGCCCTTCGCGCGGTGCTCGGCGACGTACTTCACGACCGCCTCGTTGACGCCGAGATCGAGCAGCGTCCCGTAGGCCAGGAACGACGCGACGAGCACCCAGAGGCCGTACTGCGTGGCGCCGAGACGGTCGAGGATGAACGGCGTCAGCAGGAACCAGACGCCGATGACGACGATCTGGCCGACGTAGTTGCTCGCCGTGCTGAGGAAGATCCTCCGGCCCAGCGCCGCGTGCTCCGGGGGCTCGTCGCCCGCGGGGGGCTGCTCCCGGGCGTCGGGCGACATGCCGTGATTGAAGCAGCCGCCCCCGGCGGCTTCGGGGCCGCCGGTCAGGCGATCTCGGCGGCGAGCGTGAGCTCGGCGCGGGACGCCGCGGCCGTGCGCGTCCGGGGAGCTCAGCCTGCGCCCGTGCTGCAGGCGCTCGCGCACGAACATCTTCAGGATCAGCCAGCCGTCGCGGAACGGACGCAGGTTGCTCTCGCCGTGGATCCGTGCGTCCTCCTGGCAGGGCACCTCGGCGACGTTCAGCTCGGCCTGGACTGCGCGGATCGGCATCAGCAGCTCGCCCTCGAAGCCGTCGCCGCCGCCCAGGATGCGGTCGGCCTCGCGTGCGCCAGAAGGCGTTGTAGCCGTACGTGATGTCGGAGTAGCTCGCGCCGAAGAGCGTGTTCGCGACGCCTCCCAGGAAGCGAGTTGCCGAGCGCTGCGCAGCGGGGTGAAGTCGGTGCTTCCGCCGCCCTCGATGCGTGCGCGAGCCCTTGACGAAGTCGGCGCCGGCGCAGAGCGCGGCGACGAACAGCTCGATCTCCTCGGGGCGCTGCGAGCCGTCGGCGTCGAGCGTGACGACGATGTCGCCGGTGGCGGCCTCGATGCCGGTCTCGATCGCCTCGCCCTTGCCGCGGCGCTTCTGCGTCACGATCCGGGCGTCCGGGCGGCAGGCGCGGGCGGCTTCGATCGTTCCGTCGGTGGACCCGCCGTCGACGAGGATGATCTCGTACTCGCCGGGAATCCGCGGCAGCACGAGCGGGATGTTCCCCGCCTCGTTCAGTGCCGGGACCACGATGCTCACGCGTGGCGTGAGCGGCGTCTCGTCGATGAGCGCCGTGGCCCCCCCGGGCGTGGCAATGTGAACCGTCGCCTGTTCCATGGCGTGATACGTCCCCCGAAACTTGTGGTGCAGCCCCCCTGGCGGCACCTGATGAGCCTGCTGTGAAGGTCCCCCCCTCACCACTGACTGACCAGAAGACTAGCGCCGAATTGCCGTTTGTCACCGGATCATTCCGTCTATGAGCGGTCGGGTGGGGTGCGACGAACGGTCTGGACGTTCGTTGAACGGTTTGAGGCGGCCTCGCGCGCAGGACGCCTCCGGAACCCCGGCGTCCACAGCGCGGTATGTCCGACGGCCTGGACACCGGTGGACTGCCGGGCTCGTCCGAGCTGCAGGCTACGCTCTGCGACATGATCAGCACGAACCAGCTCAAGAACGGCAACCACATCGAGGTGGATGGCGTCATCTTCAAGGTGATGGAGGCCCAGCACGTCAAGCCGGGCAAGGGCGGGGCGTTCGTGCGGACGAAGCTGCGCCGCACGTCGGACGGGAACGTCATCGACAAGACCTTCCGTGCCGGCGAGAAGTTCCGTTCCGTGCGGACCGAGGGGCGCAAGATGCAGTTCCTCTACGCGGACGGCACCGACGCGCACTTCATGGACAACCAGAGCTTCGAGCAGATCGCGATCCCGCAGGCCAGCATGGAGGACGAGCTGCGCTGGACGAAGGCCAACGACGAGGTCGACATGCTCTTCATCGACGATCAGCCGTCGGCGATCCAGCTGCCGTCCTCCGTCGAGCTCGAGGTCACCGAGACCGAGCCGGGCCTGCGCGGCGACACCGCCTCGGGCGGCGGCAGCAAGCCCGCGACGCTCGAGACGGGCGCGATCGTCCACGTGCCGCTGTTCGTGAACATCGGCGACCGCGTGAAGGTCCAGACGGAGACCGGCGAGTACATGTCGCGCGCCTAGAGCCGTGTCCCGTCGCACCGACCAGCGCCGCGCCGCGGCGTTCGCGCTCTACCAGCACGAGGTCACCGGCCGTGAGCTCGGTGACGTCCTCGAGCGCGACGCCTCGATGTTCACGCGCTCGCTCGCGTACGCCGCGGAGGACCGCAGCGAGGAGCTCGACGACGTCATCGGCCGCCACTCGCACGGCTGGCGGATCGAGCGGATCGCCCCGCTCGAGAAGGCGATCATGCGCGTCGCGCTGCTCGAGATGCTGCACCCGGACGCCGTTCCCGGCGACCACCCGATCCCGCCCGAGGGCGCGATCGACGAGGCGGTCGAGACGACGAAGAACTTCTGCGGGGCCGACGCGCCGAAGTTCGTCAACGGCATCCTCGGAGCCGTCCTGCGCGAGATGGGCGAGAATGGAGAGCCGTCATGACCGGTATCGACACCAGCACCCTCGACGACCTCGTCCATCGCCTGGAGCGCGCGGCCGAGCAGCTGCGCAGCGGCGACCTCGGCGCGGACGCCGCCGCCGGCCTCGTCGAGGACTGCGCCGCGCTCGCCGGGCAGGCCTCGGCCGAGCTCGAGCGCATGTCGCGCGCCACGGCAGCCGAGCCGATCCCGGGGCAGGACAGCCTTGGAGGCCCGCTGCTGTCGACGACGGCGCGCGCGCTGTGAGCGGGGCGGCGTCGCCGCCCGCTACCCGGACCAGCTGCGCGAGCGCGTCGAGGCGTACCTCGAGGGCCTGGTCTTCTCGCAGCGCGCCCGTCACCGACGGCCTTCAGGACGCGATGCGCTACTCGCTGCTCGCGGGCGGCAAGCGCATCCGCCCCGTGCTCGCGCTCGCGACCGCGCGCGCGCTCGGGCGTGACGCCGACGAGGTGCTGCCGCTGGCGGCCGCGCTCGAGCTGATCCACACCTACTCGCTGATCCACGACGACCTGCCGGCGATGGACGACGACGCGCTGCGGCGCGGGCGCCCGACCTGCCACGTCGCGTTCGGCGAGGACGTCGCGATCCTCGCGGGCGACGGCCTCTACGCCGAGGCGTTCAGCCTGCTGCTCACCAGGCAGGCCGGCGAGCCCGCGCACCTGCTCGCCGCCGTCGCCGAGCTCGCGGCCGCGACCGGCGTCAACGGGATGGTCGGCGGCCAGTTCATCGACGTCGGCGGGACGTCGCCGGAAGGGCGCCGAGGGCCTGCGGCTGCTGCACGAGCTGAAGACCGGCCGGCTCATCGGCGCGTCCGTCGAGTGCGTATGTCTCCTCGAGGGCATGGCCGAGGCCGGGATCGAGCGCTACCGCGTCTTCGCCCGCGAGCTCGGCGTCCTCTTCCAGATCGTGGACGACATCCTCGACGTCACCGGCACCGACGCGGCCCTCGGCAAGCCCCAGGGGAGCGACGAGCGGCACGGCAAGCGCACCTACGTGACCGAGTTCGGGCTGGATGGTGCACGTGATCTGGCGCTAGCCTCACATCAGAGCGCGCGTGAGGCCCTGGAGGCCGCCGCGCCCGGCGGGGCAGCCGAGCTCGCCGACATCACCGACTTCATCGCAACGCGACAGAGCTGACCCGACCAGCACATGAGCCGCCGTCTCGATCGCATCGACCGCCCGCAGGACCTCCACGGGCTCAACGACGACGAGCTGCAGGAGGTCGCCCAGGAGGTCCGCGAGCACATCATCGACACGGTCGGTGAGATCGGCGGCCACTTCGGCGCCAACCTCGGCACCTGCGAGCTCGCCGTCGCGCTGCACTCGCTGCTCGAGAGCCCGCAGGACAAGCTGCTGTGGGACGTCGGCCACCAGGCCTACCCGCACAAGATCCTCACCGGCCGCCGCGACCAGCTCGAGACGATCCGCCAGTACGGGGGCCTCGCGCCGTTCTGCTCGATCGCCGAGAGCGAGCACGACATCATGGGCGCCGGCCACGCCTCGACGTCGATCGGCTACGCCGTCGGGCTCAAGGAGGGCATGCGCCTGGCCGGGGATCCCGAGGCCGGCCGCGTCGTCGCGGTGATCGGCGACGGCGCGATGACCGGCGGCGTCGCCTTCGAGGCGATCCACCAGGCCGGCGGGCTCGGCACGCCGATCGTCGTCGTGCTGAACGACAACGGCATGTCGATCGCGCCGAACGTCGGCGCGCTCTCGCGCTACTTCAACCGCGTGCGCCTGAACCCGCGCTTCTGGCACGCCCGCGAAGGCGTCGAGGGCAAGCTCAGCCAGCTTCCCGGCGGGATCGGCTCGCGCTTCGAGCGCCTCGGCCCGCAGCTCAAGGAGTCGATCAAGGCGTTCTGGGCTCCCGGCCTCTTCTGGGAGGAGCTCGACTGGGCCTACGTCGGCGTCGTCGACGGCCATGACGTCGCCGCGCTGCGCCGCGCGCTGCGCGAGGCGTTCGCCGCGCAGCGTCCCGTCGTCGTCCACATCGCGACGGTCAAGGGCAAGGGCTTCGCGCCCGCCGAGGACGGCGGCCTGGAGGGCATGGAGAAGTGGCATGCCGCCAAGCCGAACTCGATCGCGGACGGCGCGCCGGTGCCGTCCAAGCCCGCTCAGGTGCCCGCCACGCCGAAGCCGCCGACGTACACCGAGGTCTTCGGCAACGCGATGGTGCGCGAGATCCAGCGCGACCGCCGCGTCGTCGGCATCACGGCGGCGATGAACACCGGCACGGGCCTGGACATCGTCCAGAAGGCCGAGCCCGAGCACTACTTCGACGTCGGCATCGCCGAGCAGCAGGCGGTCCTGTTCGCGGCCGGGCTCGCGCTCGAGGGCGCCAAGCCCGTCTGCGCGATCTACTCGACCTTCCTCCAGCGCGCGTTCGACCAGATCGTCCACGACGTCGCGCTCCAGGAGCTGAACGTCGTCTTCGCGATGGACCGCGCCGGCCTCGTCGGCGACGACGGCCCCACGCACCACGGCGCGTTCGACATCGCCTACCTGCGCTGCCTGCCGAACATGACGCTGATGGCGCCGCGCGACGAGGCGATGCTCGTGCACATGCTGCACACCGCGCTCGCGATCGACGGCCCGGTCGGCCTGCGCTACCCGCGCGGCGAGGGCGTCGGCGTCCCGCTGCCGGACGAGCCGCGGGCTGATCGAGGTCGGCACCGGGCGAGATCCTGCGCGAAGGGCGCCGCGTCGCGCTGCTCGGCTACGGCAGCGGCGTGCAGCGGGCGCTCGACGCCGCCGACCTGCTCGCGCAGGACGGCATCGACGCGACCGTCGCCGACGCGCGCTTCGCCAAGCCGCTCGACGCCGCGCTGATCGCCCAGCTCTGCGCCGAGCACGAGCTGCTCGTCACCGTCGAGGAGGGCGTCCTGCAGGGCGGCTTCGGCTCGGCGGTGTGGGAGCACTGCAACGAGCAGGGCATCCCGACGCCGCGGATCATCCGCGTCGGCCTGCCCGACCGCTACGTGACCCACGGCAAGCCGGCGCTCCTCTACAGCGAGGTCGGCTTCACCGGCGACGCGATCGCCGAGCGCGTGCGCGTCGCGCTGGCCGTCGGCGGCGAGATCCCGGCCGGGGCCTGACGACGGGCCGGCGGCCGCGGGCGGATGGCCGAGATCCACCCGCAGATCGCGGCGCTGCTCGGCGGACGAGCCGCCGCGCGGCGCCGGATCTCGGCCCGGCCGGAGCTGGCGGAGATGCGCGCCGGGTACGTCCAGACCGCGCGCGAGCTGGGCGGCGCGCCGATGGCCGTCGCCGTCGGCCGACGACGTGCTGATCGAGCGTCCGGATGCCCCGCCCGCTGCCGGTCCGCGTCTACCGGCCGACGACGCCGTCCGACCCGCTGGGCGCGATCGTCTGGCATCACGGCGGCGGCTGGGTCGATGGGCGACCTGGACGGCTTCGACCACGTCGCGCGCGAGCTCTGCGAGGTCTCGCGGTCAGGTCGTCGTCAGCGTCGACTACCGGCTGGCGCCGGAGCACCCGTTCCCGGCCGCCGTCGACGACGCGCGGGCCGCGCTGCGCTGGGTCGCCGGCGAGGGCGCCCGGAGCTCGGCATCGACCTCGGCCGGGTCGCGGTCGGCGGCGACAGCGCCGGCGGGCAGCTCGCGGCGCAGGCGGCGCTGCGCGAGCCGGGCCTCGCGGCCGCGCAGCTGCTCGTGTATCCGGCGCTGGACCCGCTGATGGCCACGTCGTCCTACCGCGAGTTCGCAGCCGGGCCGGGGCTCACGGCCGCCGAGATGGCGTACTTCTGGGCGGCGTACGCGGGCGGTGCGCCGGTCGACGCGCTCGC
The DNA here is from genome assembly GCA_963721255.1 of uncultured Actinomycetes bacterium. GTDB lineage: Bacteria > Actinomycetota > Thermoleophilia > Solirubrobacterales > Solirubrobacteraceae > F1-60-MAGs163. Next base: position 14,623 of record CAVRIM010000014.1, on the reverse strand, counting down.
GCTTCCCGGCCCTGGCGGGCGCCCCGCCGGCCTGGATCGCGGTCGCGGCCCACGACCCGCTGCGCGACGACGGGATCGCAGTACGCCGCGGCGCTGCGCGACGCCGGGGTGCGAGACGCACGCTGGTCGTCTACGAGGACATGACCCACGGCGTTCCTGCGCTGGGGCGGCGTGGTCGACCGCGCCCACGAGCTGATCGCCTGGCTCGCGGCGGCGCGTGCGCTGAGACGCAGGCCCCGGAAAAGAAACGGCCCGCCTAGGCGGGCCGTCTCGGGGAGGAGAGGTACTGCTATTTGAGGGTCCAACTTATGTGATCACTGGGAGAAGTCCTGTCCCTCTCGAAAGGTCCAAGTTCGAGGAGTCGAGCTACATGGTGCGAAGATCAGACCAATTCGTCTGTGAGGCGCGTCACAGACCGGCAGAACGGGCGCGAATGCAGTCGGGGAAGTACCGTTCGCGGCCTGATGACGGCCGACAAGGTTCGCCTGGACACCCTGCTGGCCCAGCGCGGCCTCTTTCCCTCGCGGGCGCGGGCCGCGGCGTCCGTGATGGCCGGCGAGGTCCGCCTCGGCAGCGGGGGCGCGCGCGCCGCCAAACCCGGCCAGATGGTCGCCGCAGGACGTCGAGCTCGCGGTCGACGAGGCCCGCCGCCACGTCTCGCGCGGCGGGACGAAGCTCGAGAACGCGCTCGACGCGCTCGGCCTGGACGTCGCCGGCCGCCACGCGCTCGACGTCGGCGCGTCGACCGGCGGGTTCACCGACTGCCTGCTCCAGCACGGCGCGGCGCACGTGATCGCCCTCGACGTCGCCTACGGCGAGCTCGCCTGGTCGCTGCGCGAGGACCCGCGCGTCACCGTCGCCGAGCGCCGCAACGCGCGCGATCTGGAGCCCCGGGGACCTCGAATACGAGCCGGACCTCGTCGTCGCCGACGTCTCCTTCATCTCGCTCACGAAGGTGCTGCCCGCCGTGCTCGCCTGCTGCGCGCCCGCGTATCGACGCGCTCGTCATGGTCAAGCCGCAGTTCGAGGTCGGGCGCACCCGCGTCGGCAAGGGCGGCGTCGTGCGCGACCCGCTGCTGCGCCGCGAGGCGGTCGTCGACGTCGCGCGCTTCGCCCGCGACGATCTGCGACGCCGGCGTCCTCGGCTTCGCGCCCTCCGGCCTGCCGGGCCCGAAGGGCAACCTCGAGACCTTCATCTGGCTCGTGCGAGGCCGGGCGCGACGGCGCCATCGACGACCTCGACGGCGCGCTCGAACTGGTGGCCGCATGACCGCGCCCCGCTCGATCGCCGTGCTCTCGCACGCGCGGCCGCAGGAGACCGACGACGCGCTGCGCCACCTGATCGCGCTGGCCCACCGCCACGAGCTCGTCGTCCGGCTCGACGCCGAGGAGTCCGCGAAGCACCCGTCGATCGCCGCCGGCCCCGGCGTCGAGGTGGGGGCCGAGCACACCGACGACGTCGACATCGCGATCGCGCTCGGCGGCGACGGCACGATCCTGCGCGCGCTGCGGCAGTTCGCGGGCACGAGCGTGCCCGTCTTCGGCGTGAACTACGGCGAGATCGGCTTCCTCGCGACGGTCGGCCGCGATCCGAGGCGCCCGGCGGCCTTCGAGCGGGCGCTCAGCGGCGACTTCGAGACCCTGACGCTCCCGGCGATCGCCGTCGAGCGCGAAGGGCAGGGCTGATCGCCGTCAACGACGTCGCGATCACGCGGCGCGTCGGCGAGCGCGTCGCCGACCTCGCGTACGCCGTCGCCGGGGAGGAGGTCGGGAGCGTGCGCTGCGACGGCCTCGTCGTCGCCACGCCCGCAGGGTCGACCGGCTACAACCTCGCCAACGGCGGCCCCGTCATGGCCTGGGGCGTCGAGGGCTTCGTCGTCTCGTTCATCGCCCCGCACTCGCTGACCGCGCGGGCCGTCGTCGTCGCACCCGGGGACATGCTCACCGTGCACAACCGGTCCGAGAGCGCCGTCGATCGTCGCGCTCGATGGCCGGCCGGCGTTTGAGATTGCGCCCGGCGGCATGATTACTGCCGGGTTCGTGCGGGAGGCGACTGATCTCGCGCTGCTGCCCGGGTCGTCGTTCTATCGGCGGCTTGCGGGAGACCTTCGGGCGCCTGGCTCGTCGTAGGGGCTTGGTCGCGGATCTCGTGGCGCCTGGCGCGCCCGTCGGACCGGGGCCGTACATGCGTACTGGCCCCCGATCCGCCGACCACGCCATGCATCCACGATCTCTCGCTCCGCTGTCCGGCTGACGATTTCCTCGGAGGCCGGTGGCGGGCTGCGTTTGGCGGTGTCTCGGGTGTCGTGCCGGTCGGGTGTTCGTCCGCCGTCACCGGCGACGGGTCGCGGCCCGAGCCCGCCGGTGCACGCGCCCTCCGAAGGCTGGTGGGGGAGCCGGTCGGCAGGCCGACCGGCTCTGCCTCCGGGAACGGCCCCCTGGCGGGACAGAACGCGCCGAAGGCGCGTTCTGATGGGCATCACGTCCCGGCCCGCTCCAATCGTCCGCCGCGCCTGATATCCCCACTGCGTGCTGCGAGAGCTTCGAGTCGAGAATCTGCTGCTGATCGACCGCGCCGAGCTGCTGCTCGCGCCCGGGCCTGAACGTGCTCACGGGGGAGACGGGCGCCGGCAAGACGGTGCTCGCGCATGCGCTGGATCTGCTGCTCGGGGGCAAGCCGCGGCTCGGGAATCGTGCGCCCTGGAGCGGCGGAGGCGTACGTCGAGGGCGTCTTCGACCTCACGGACGAGGTGCGCGCAGGCCTCGGCGACCGGCTCCCCGCGGATGCCGACGAGCTGGTGCTCGCGCGCCGCGTCGGCGCCGACGGGCGCACGCGGGCGCTCGTGAACGGGCGCTCGGCGAATGTGACGGATCTGCGTGAGGCTGCGGCGGCGCTGCTCTCGTTCTACGGCCAGCATGAGCATCGGCGGCTGACGCTCGCGTCCGCGCAGCTCGAGCTGCTCGACGCGTTCTGCGGGCCGGAGCAGGCGGGCCGCCGCGTCGGCCTGTGCGCAGGCCCATGCCGGACGTCCGCGCCGCCGAGCAGGCGCTCGAGGACCTGTCGGGCCTTGCGGGCGCCCGCGAGCGCGAGCTCGACCTGCTCGCGTTCGAGCTTCAGGAGATCGACGACGCCGCTCCGGACGAGGCCGAGGAGCGCGAGCTGCTCGCGGCGCGCGAGCGCCTGCGGCACGTCGAGGCGCTGCGCGGCGCCGCGCACGCCGCCGCGCAGGCGCTCGAGCCCGACGACGGCGCCGGGCGCGAGCGAGCTGCTGGCCGCGGGCGGCGCCGCGCTCGACGGCGTCGGCGGGGTGGACGCCGGCGCTCGACGCGCTCGCCGAGCGCTGGCGCGGCCTGCTCTACGAGGCGGGCGACCTGTCCGCGGAGCTGCGCGGCTATGCCGAGGGGCTCGACGCGGAGCCGGGCGCGCTGGAGGCCGCCGAGGAGCGGCTCGCCGCGACCGACCGCCTGAAGCGCAAGCACGGCGGCTCGATCGCCGCGGTGCTCGAGTACGCCGAGCAGTGCCGCCGGCGCCACGACGAGCTCGCGAACGCCGAGGTGGCGATCGAGCAGGCGGCGGCGCGGCTCGCGGAGGCCACGGCCGCGCGCGAGCGCCTCGCCGCCGAGCTCCACGACGCCCGCGCCGCAGGCCGCCCCGCGCCTCGCGAGCGCCGTCGCCGAGGGCCTCGCCGACCTCGCGATGGAGGGCGCGACCTTCGAGGTCGTGCTGTCCGCGCGCGAGCCGGGACCGAGCGGCGCCGACGCCGTCGAGTTCCTGCTCGCGCCGAACAGCGGCGTGCCCGCGGGCCCCGTCCGCGAGACCGCGTCCGGCGGCGAGCTCTCGCGCGTCATGCTCGCGCTGCTCGGCGTCGCCAACGACGGCTCCGCCGCCACGCTCGTCTTCGACGAGGTCGACGCGGGCATCGGCGGCCAGACCGCCCGCGCGGTCGGCGCGCGCCTGCGCGAGCTCGCGAGCGGCCGTCAGGTCGCTCTGCATCACGCACCTGCCGCAGATCGCCTCGCTCGCCGACCGGCACTTCTCGATCGCCAAGGACGCCCGGGCCGAGCCCGCGCTCACGACGGTCACCCAGCTCGCCGACCGCGAGGTCGTCGGCGAGATCGTGCGGATGCTCGGCGCCGACGCCGACGACGTGGCGGCACGCCGCCACGCGCGTGAGCTGCTGAAAGCCGCATAGACTCGCTGGCGATGGAGCGCTCCGTGGTTCCGCAGGCGCCCGCCGTGCGCGGCCCCGTGCGCCGCGGCCGGCGGACGAAGCTGCTCGTCAAGAAGCTGCACCCCGGGGAGATCGCGGTGATCGATCACCTGAACCTCGACCGGGTCTCGGCCGAGGACCTGATCGCCGCGCAGGTCGCCGCGGTGCTCAACTGCCGCTCGTCGTCCACCGGCGCCTACCCGAACATGGGCCCGCTGCTGCTGATCCAGGCGGGGATCCCGCTCGTCGACCTGCCCGACGACGGCGCTCTTCGACCTCGTCCGCGACGGCGACCCGGTCGAGCTGCGCGGCGGCGACGTGCTCGCGGGCGGCCAGCTGCTCGTGCGCGGCGACCTCCAGGAGCCGGCCGCCGTGCTGCGAGGCGACCGAGCAGCGCCGGCAGGAGATCGGCGGCGCGCTCGCCGCGTTCGCGCAGAACACCGTCGAGCACATGGTCGAGGAGCAGGACCTGCTGTCCGGCAAGATCGAGCTGCCGCGCTTCGACACGGACTTCCGCGACCGCCCCGCGCTGATCGTCGTGCGCGGCGTCGACCACCGCGCCGACCTCAACGCGCTGCGGCCGTACATCCGCGACGTGCGGCCCGTGCTCGTCGGCGTCGACGGCGGCGGCAACGCGATCCTCGACGCGGGGTTCCAGCCGGACATGATCGTCGGCGACATGGACTCGGCCGCCGAGGCCACGCTGCGCTGCGGCGCCGAGCTCGTCGTCCACGCCTACGCCGACGGCCGCGCGCCGGGGCGCGAGCTGCTCGAGGAGCTCGGCCTGCCGCACAAGGTCGTCCCCGCGCCCGGGACGAGCCAGGACGTCGCGATGCTGATCGCCGGGGAGAAGGGCGCGCAGCTGATCGTCTCCGTCGGCTCGCAGTTCAACCTCGTCGAGTTCCTCGACAAGGACCGCCAGGGGATGTCCTCGACCTTCCTCACGCGCCTGCGGCTCGGCGAGAAGATCGTCGACGCGAAGGGCGTGAGCCGGCTCTACCGGCCGAACCCCGGCATCGCGCCGGTCGGGCTGATCCTCGGTCGTCGGGCTGCTCTCGCTGGTTATCGTGGTGCTCGTCACTCCAGGGCTCCGTGACGTCGCGGACCTGCTGTGGCTGAAGCTGCGGCTGCTGCTCGGCGGCGATCTCTGATGTTCGATTTCCGCTACCACGCCGTCTCGCTCGTCGCCGTCCTCGTCGCGCTCGTCGTCGGCGTGCTGCTCGGCGTCGCGATCGGGGACGCGGGCCTCGTCTCCTCGGCCGAGAAGTCCGTGCGGGCCTCGCTGCGCGCCGACGTGAACCACGCGCGGGACGAGCGCAAGGCCACGCAGGGCGCGCTCGACGCCGAGCGGCGCTACTCCGCCGCGGCCTACCCGCTGCTCGTCGCCGGCAGGCTCGGGCGGCAGCGCATCGGCCTGCTGTTCCTCGGCAAGCCGTCGGAGGCGGTCACGAACGACGTGCGGGACGCGCTCGCCGGGCACGGGCGGGCAGCTCGCGGGCACGCTCGCGGTGCGCCGCCCGCCGGACCTCGAGGCGCTTGCGAGCGCCGCGGGGCCGACGCGCTACCGCAACCTCGTCGAGCAGCCGGACCTGCTCGAGCCGTTCGGCCGGCGCATGGGCGTGCAGCTCGTCCAGGGCGGCGCGCTGCTGCGCTAGGAGTCGAGCGCGCTGTTCTCGACCCGCGCCGGCTCGCTGGGCCCGTTCGACGCCGTCGTGGTCGCGCGCACCGAGCCCGACCTCGAGGGTGACGCGAAGACGCAGGCGGACGCGCTCGAGAGCGGCATCGTGCGCGGGCTCACGGACAATCCCGTCGCGGTCGTCGGCGTCGAGGAGTCGGGCTCCGATCCCTCGCAGATCGGCTGGTACCGCGACCGCGACCTCTCGAGCGTCGACGACATCGACGAGCGCTCCGGCCAGGCCGCGCTCGTCTTCGCGCTCGCCGGAGCGACCGGCAGCTTCGGCACCGGGCCGCAGGCCGAGGCGCTGCTGCCCGGCGCCGAGAGCCTCGGGCCCTAGGCCGCCTAGTCCGCGGCCGGATCGAAGTCCAGCGCCGCGGAGTTGATGCAGAAGCGGTTCCCGCTCGGGCCCGGGGCCGTCGTCGAAGACGTGGCCCAGGTGGCCGCCGCAGCGGGCGCAGAGCACCTCGGTGCGGCTGCATCCCGTGCGAGCTGTCGGTCCGCAGCTCGACCGCCTCGGCGATCATCGGGTCGGTGAAGCTCGGCCAGCCCGGAGCGCGAGTCGAACTTCGTGTCCGAGCCGAACAGCTCGGCCGAGCAGCCGCGGCAGCGGTAGACGCCGTCGGACTTCTCGTCGACGTACGCGCCGGTGAACGGGGGCTCGGTGGCCGCGCCGCGCAGCACGGCGTACGCGTCCGGGATCGAGCTGCTCGCGCCACTCCTCGTCGCTGCGGATGACCTTCTCGGGGCTCTGCCGGGAGTCCATGGATGCCTTTCGTCGTGTCCTCTTGCAGATACGGTCGCGGGCTCGGCGGGACGTTACGCCCCGCGGCGGTTCCATCGCCACGGGTCGCTAGGTTGCCCGGATGCGCGCGCTGCCACTGATCCTCTCCACGGCCGCCGCGCTGGCCCTCGCAGGCCCGCTGATCGCGTTCCTCCAGGAGAACGGTCACCTGCGCGCCAACTACCGCGGCGCCCTGCTCGCCGTGCCCGCTCGGCCTGCTGATCCCGGCGGCCGCGCTCGTCGCGCTGATCCCGCTCGCGCTGCTGAACGGGCTCTTCGACAGCGAGACGCTCGCGATCGCGGGGATGTACTTCGTGCTCCCGGTCGCGGCGCTCGGCCTGGCGGACGACGCCTACGCGGGCCCCTCGCGCGGCTGGCGGGGGCACGGGGCCGCGGCGCTGAGCGGGTCGTTCAGCACCGGCGGCCTCAAGGCCGTCGGCACGCTCGGGCTCGCGCTCGCCTGGAGCGCGCTCACGCAGGACGACGCGGCGCGGTTCCTGCTCGCCGCCGCGGTCCTCGTGCTCGCGACGAACTTCTTCAACCTGCTCGACCTGCGGCCCGGCCGCTCGGTCAAGGCGTTCGTGCTGCTCGGCGCCGGGCTCACGCTCGGCTCGCTCGACACGGCGCCGCTGCTGGACCTCGGGATCTGGGTCGGTCCGATCCTCGTCGCCGGGGCGCTGGACCTGCGTGAGCGCGGGATGCTCGGCGACACCGGCTCGAACGTCATCGGCGCGGTCGCGGGCATCTGGCTCGTGCTGACGCTCGACGTCTGGGGCCTTGCGATCGCCACCGCCGTGCTCGTGCTGTTCACCCTCTACGGTGAGCTGCGCTCGATCAACACCCTGGTCGAACGCGCTCCCGGTCTTCGTCACCTAGACTCGTTCGGAAGGACGCACCGTGCCTGACGCCCCGCGCAAGACCCGCTACATCTTCGTCACCGGCGGCGTCGTCTCGTCCCTCGGGAAGGGCATCGCCGCCGCATCGATCGGGCGACTGCTCGTCGCCCGCGGGCTCAGCGTCGGCCTGCAGAAGTTCGATCCGTACATCAACGTCGACCCGGGCACGATGTCGCCCTACCAGCACGGCGAGGTGTTCGTCACCGAGGACGGGGCCGAGACGGACCTGGACCTCGGCCACTACGAGCGCTTCACCGACGCGAACACCTCGCGGGCCTCGAACGTCACCGCGGGCGGCATCTACAACAGCGTGATCCGCCGCGAGCGCCGCGGCGACTACCTCGGCGCGACCGTGCAGGTCGTCCCGCACATCACCGACGAGATCAAGCAGCGCGTGCGCCTGATCGCCGAGACGAGCGACGTCGACGTCGTGATCACCGAGATCGGCGGCACCGTCGGCGACATCGAGTCGCTGCCGTTCCTCGAGGCGATCCGCCAGTTCCCGGTCGACGTCGGCCGGCGCGACTGCATGTTCATCCACCTCACGCTCGTGCCGTACATCGGCCACGCGGGGGAGCTGAAGACCAAGCCCACCCAGCACTCCGTCAACGAGCTGCGCCGGATCGGCATCCAGCCGGACATGCTGCTCTGCCGCAGCGAGGGCGAGCTGTCGACGGACATCCGCAAGAAGATCGCGCTGTTCGCGTCGCTGCCGATGGACGCCGTCGTGTCCGCCAAGGACGTGAACGACATCTACGAGGTGCCGCTCTGGTACCACGAGCAGCACCTCGACGACTTCATCTGCGAGCACTTCGGCATCGAGGCGCCGCCGGCCGACCTCAGCGAGTGGCACGACGTCGTGGAGCGCGCCGCGCAGGCCACCGAGCCGGTGAAGATCGCGCTGGTCGGCAAGTACATCCAGCTCGAGGACGCCTACAAGTCGGTCAGCGAGGCGCTGCGCCACAGCGGAACGCACGCCGGCGGCCGCGTCGAGATCGACTGGGTCGACTCGGAGCAGCTGAAGGACGAGGCCAGCGCGCGCGAGCGCCTCGCCGGGCGCCGACGGCATCCTCGTCCCCGGCGGCTTCGGCGGTCGCGGCATCGAGGGCAAGATCCGCGCCGTGCAGGTCGCCCGCGAGCAGCAGATCCCGTATCTCGGGATCTGCCTGGGCATGCAGATGGCGGTCTGCGAGTTCGCGCGCGACGTCGCCGGCATGCCCGGGCGCCAACTCCACCGAGTTCGACCCCGAGACCGAATGGCCGGTGATCGACCTGCTGCCCGAGCAGAAGGAGGTCAGCGACCTCGGCGGGACGATGCGCCTGGGCGCCGACCCGATCAAGCTGCACGCGGACACGCGGGCGCGCGAGATCTACGGCGAGGCCGTCGTCTACGAGCGTCACCGCCACCGCTTCGAGGTCTCGATCAGCCTGCGCAAGCGCCTGGAGGCCGCCGGCCTCGTCGTCTCGGGCACCTCGCCCGACGAGCGGCTCGTCGAGGTCGATCGAGCTGCCGCGCTCGCAGCACCCGTTCTTCGTGGCCTCGCAGTACCACCCCGAGTTCAAGTCGCGGCCCGAGCGGCCGGCGCCGCTGTTCCGCGACTTCGTCGCCGCGGCGCTGGACCGTGCCCGTGAGGGCGCCGGCGACGTGCCCGAGGGCGGCGACCGTGCGCGCCAGCCGCAGCGCGGCCTGACCGGCGGGCCGTGCGACCGGCATCAGAGGTCGAGCGCCGGCGGCTGAACGACACGTTCGCGGCGCTCTGCGCGATCCCGAGCCCGTCCGGCCGCGAGCGCGCGATGGCCGACCACGTGACCGCCGAGCTCGGCGCGCTCGGCCTCGAGGTCACCGAGGACGGCGCGGGCCCCGAGGTCGGCTCGGAGGCGGGCAACCTGCTCGCGCGGATCCCGGGGCGCTCGGAGAACAGCGTGCTGCTCTGCGCGCACCTCGACACGGTCCCGCACGAGGGCCCGATCGAGCCGGTGCTCGTCGACGGGAGCTGGGAGAGCGCCGGCGACACGATCCTCGGCGCCGACAACAAGGCGACCGTCGCGATGCTGCTCGAGCTCGCGCGGCGGACGGCGATCGAGGGCTCGCCGGTCGGGATCGAGCTGCTCTTCACCGTCTGCGAGGAGCGCGCGCTCGCCGGGGCCAAGGCGTTCGACGTCGAGGCGCTCCACAGCCCGTTCGGCTTCGTCTTCGACCACGCGAGCCCGATCGGCGAGATCGTCGTCGCCTCGCCGACCTACATGCGCTGGGAGGCCGCGTTCGCGGGCAAGGCGGCGCACGCGGGGCTGCATCCGGAGGAGGGGCGCAGCGCGATCCTCGCCGCCGCCAAGGCGATCGTGGCGCTGCCGCAGGGCCGGATCGACGAGGAGACGACCGTCAACGTGGCCCGCATCCGCGGCGGGGTCGCCGGGACCAACGTCGTTCCCGAGCACTGCACGATCGTCGGCGAGGCGCGGTCGCTCTCCGACGCGCGCGCTCGAGCAGGTCATGGCCGAGATCGTCGACGAGCTGCACGACGCGGCGAACGACCCGGCCTGCTCGTGCGACCTGGACGTGACCGTCGAGCGGCTGTTCGCCGGCTACCGCCTGAAGACCTCGACGCCCCCGGTCCAGGCCGCCGAGGCGGCGCTGCGCGAGCGCGGGTACGCGCCGCGCCGGATCCTCAGCGGCGGCGGGTCGGACGCCAACGCGTTCGACGCCGCGGGCTTCACGTGCGTGAACCTCGCCAACGGCACCGAGCGCGCACACCAGCCGACCGAGCGCGTGAGCCAGTCGGCGCTCGAGGGCATGCTCGACGTCACCTACGCGCTGCTCGACGAGCTCGGGGGCGGCTGATGACCGCGGGCCCCCAGCGGCTCGTCCTGCGCCGCGGACGGGTCGTGCGGGCCGGGGACGCGGGCGGCGCCGAGCAGCAGCTCGTCGTCGACGTGCCCGGCCGCGGTGAGCGCGACGCGGTCGCCGACGTCGCGCTGGTCGGCTCCGCGGAGGCGGGGGACGACGTCGTCGTCAACACGCAGGCCGCCGACCTCGCGCTCGGCTCCGGCGGCTTCGACGTCGTGCACGTGAACCTCACGCGCGGGCTGGACGGCTCCGGCGTCGCCGGGCGCGCACGTGATGAAGCTGAACTACAGCTCGCTCCAGCACGCGGTGACGCCGGTCGAGGAGGCCGAGCCCGGCTGGCCGCTGGACCGGCCCGCGGCGGTGCTCTCGCTGCACGGGCAGCTCGCCCCGCTCGCGTGGGCCTACGGCGCCGCGCAGCCCGGCGGGCGGCTCGGGTACGTCCAGACGACCGGCGGCGCGCTGCCCGGGAAGCCATTCCCAGGTCGTCCGCGACCTGCGCGGGCGCGGGCTGCTGGCGGGGCACCTGACCGCCGGGGCCGCGTACGGCGGCGAGGGCGAGGCGATCACGACCGCCGGCGCGCTCGACCATGGGCTGCGCGCACTCGGCTGGGACGCGGCGGTCTGCGGCCCGGGGCCCGGCATCCTGGGCACGAGCACGCCGCTCGGGCACGGCGGCCTGACCGCGCTCGAGTCCGCCCACACCGCGCTCGCGCTCGGCTGCCGCGTCGTGATCTGCCCGCGCATGTCCGGCGGCGACGCGCGCCCGCGCCATCGCGGCCTCTCCCATCACACGCGCACGGTGCTCGAGCTGCTGCTCGCGCCGGTGACCGTCGCCGCGCCCGCCGGGCAGGCCCGAGGCGGTGACGGAGGGGGCGCCGGGGCACACGGTCCGCGAGGCGCAGGCCGATCTCGCGGGCTACGCGCGCGAGCGGGCTCCCGGCACGGACGATGGGCCGGGACATCGACGAGGACCCACTGTTCTTCGCGGCGGCGCTGGCCGGCGGCGCGGTGCTGGCGACGATGGAGGACGGGCATGACTGAGGGCAGGCGCAGCCGCGAGTTCGAGCGGATCGGCGGATCGACGGTCTGGGAGGGGCGGATCGTGCGCGTCGACCGCGACCGCTTCCGCTACGCCGACGGCGAGGAGGTCGAGCGCGAGATCGTCCGGCATCCCGGCGCCGCCGGCATCGTCGCCCACGACGACCTGCACGTCTGGCTCGTGCGCCAGCCGCGCGAGACGCGTCGGGGATCCCGACGTGCTCGAGATCCCCGCCGGCAAGCTCGACGTCCCGGGCGAGCCGCCGCTCGACTGCGCCCGCCGCGAGCTCGGCGGAGGAGATCGGCAAGGCGGCGGACCGCTGGGCGCCGATCCTCGACTACGTCACGAGCATCGGCGTCATGGACGAGGTCGTCCACCTCTTCCACGCGACCGGGCTGCGCGACGCGGCCGGCGTGCGGCAGGACCCGCACGAGCGGATCGAGGTGGTCGCATGGCCGCTCGACGACCTCGACGGCGCGCTGGCGGCCACGGTGGACGCGAAGACGCTGATCGGCCTGATGTGGCTGCGCGAGCGCCTGCGGCGCCTCGGAGCCGTGCCGCCGGACGACGACGTCGCCTGACGCACGCCCCGTTGCACCGGCGGGGGCGCGGCGCGCGAGGGCGAATGAGACGGCATGACGTCCGTCGCCGGCGCTCCGGCCGCACGCCCGTACGAGCATCACGTGCTCGACTTCCTCGCCTACCTCGAGCTCGAGCGCGGGCTCTCGCGCAACACGCTCGAGGCCTACCGCTCAGATCTGCTCCAGTACGGCTCGTATCTCGACCGCCAGGGGCTCGGGCCGCTCGACGTCACGCACGCGACCTCGCCGGCTTCCTCGACGAGCTGGCGCAGGGCACCGACGAGCGCGCGCCCGCCGCGCCCGCGACGCTCCAGCGCAAGACCGCCTGCCTGCGCTCGTTCTACCGCCACCTGCGGCGCGAGGAGATCCTCGAGGGCGATCCGACCGCGGACCTGCGCGGGCCGCGCGCCGGGCGCCGGCTGCCGCAGGTCCTCAGCCGCGACGAGGTCACCCGGCTGCTCGCCGCGCCGCGCGGCGACAGGCCGGCGGCACGCCGCGACCGCGCGCTGCTCGAGCTCATGTACGCGTGCGGGCTGCGCGCCAGCGAGGTGACCGGCATGCTCGTCGGCGACATCGATCTGAAGGCCGGCGTGCTGCGCGCCACCGGCAAGGGCTCGAAGGAGCGGCTCGTCCCGGTCGGCCGCGAGGCGCTCGCGGCGGTGCGCGCCTACCTGCGCGACGGCCGCCCGCAGCTCGTCGGGCTGCGCGACGAGCCGCACCTGTTCGTCAACCAGCGCGGCGGCGGGCTCAGCCGGCAGGGGCTCTACAAGATCGTTCAGGGGCACGCCGCCGCCGTCGGTCTGCAGGACCGCATGAGCCCGCACACGCTGCGGCACACGTTCGCGACGCATCTGCTCGCGGGCGGCTGCGACCTGCGCGCGCTCCAGGAGATGCTCGGTCACGCCGACATCGCCACGACCCAGCTCTACACGCACCTCAGCACCGATCACCTCAAGGATCAGTACTTCGCGGCGCACCCGCGCGCGAGCCTGAACGGCTCGCGGTAGACCGCGCTACGCGGCCGGCTCGGGCGTCTGCCCGATCAGCGCGCGGCTGTCCTCCGAGCGGATCAGGAACATCGCGACGACCGCGCCGATCAGCGCGAACGCGGCGCCGCCGAGGAACGCTGCGCTGAAGCCCTCGGTCAGAGCCGTCCTGCTCGGCGCGCCGAGCCCGGTCGCGACCGCGTCGGTGCGCGCCGTCGCGAGCGCGGCGAGGATCGCGAGACCGAGCGCGCCGCCCACCTGCTGGCCGGCGTTGATGAGCCCGCTCGCGAGCCCCGCCTCGTCCTGGCTGATGCCGGTCGTGCCGCCGATCGTCACGGGGACGAACGAGAAGCCGAGCCCCAGCGCGGCCAGCAGCGACGGGAAGAGCACGTCACCGGTGAACGACCCGCCGGCCGAGATCCGCGAGAACAGGAGCAGCCCGGCGGCGATGAACAGCAGGCCGGCGATGACGACGGGCTTGAACCCGATCTTCGTCACGAGCACCGACGCGACGCCCGCCGAGATGATGATCGTGATCGCCAGCGGCAGGTAGGCGAGGCCGGACTTCAGCGCGTCCCAGCCGAGCACCTGCTGCATGTAGAGCGAGATGAAGAAGAACATCGAGAACAGCGACGCGCCGACGAGCAGCCCGGTCGCGTAGGCGCCGGTGCGGGTGCGGTGAGCTGAAGACGTCGAACGGCACGAGCGGCGCGCTCGACCGCGACTCGATCGCGACGAAGGACGACGAGCAGCACGCCGGCCAGCGCGAGCAGCCCGATCGTCTGCGCCGAGCCCCAGCCGGCGCTGTTGGCATCGACGAGGGCGTAGATCAGGACGGCGAGGCCGGCGGTGACCGTGAACGCGCCGGCGACGTCGAAGCCGCTGCGCTGCCGCTCGTCGCGGCTCTCCGGGCACCAGCCTGGGGGCGAGCAGCACCGCGCCCGCGGCGATCGGCACGTTCACGAACAGCACCCAGCGCCAGCTCAGGTACTCGGTGAGGATGCCGCCGAGGAGGACGCCGGCGGCGCCGCCGGCGCCCGCGACGGCGCCCCAGACGCCCAGCGCGCGGTTGCGCTCGGCGCCCTCGCGGAAGACCGTGGTGAGGATCGACAGGGCGGCGGGGGAGAGCAGCGCCGCGCCGAGGCCCTGGACGGCGCGGGCGACGATCAGCATCCCCTCCGTCTGCGAGAAGCCGCCGACGAACGAGGCGACGCCGAACAGCACGAGCCCGGCCATGTAGACGCGCCGGCGCCCGAGGATGTCCGCCAGGCGGCCGCCGAGCAGCAGGAAGCCGCCGAACGTCAGCGTGTAGGCGTTCACGACCCAGGAGAGCGAATCCTGCGAGAGGCCGAGGTCGCGCCCGATCGACGGCAGCGCGACGTTCGTGATCGACGCATCGAGCACGACGACGAACTGGCTCGTGGCGAGCAGGGCGAGCAGGAGGCCCTTGCGGACATCCACGGCGGCGGGTTGCATCAGATGGTTGTATCAACAACGTCCGTCGGGCTCGTGTCGATTCCGGGGAACGCTGTGTCAGCATCGGTGGATGCCGTCCGGTCCGGCCGACAACGACGCCCGCCGCGCCTTCGTGGTCGTGATCGACGCT
>CAVRIM010000013.1:0-82384 GCA_963721255.1 uncultured Actinomycetes bacterium | reverse complement strand
CCGCCGGGCACGACATCGTCTCGATCCACCTCGCCGGCGGCATCTCCGGGACCGTCGACGCCGGCCGCGCAGGCGAAGGCGCTGCTCGACGAGCGCGGGAGCGGCGCGCGCATCGAGGTGGTCGACTCGCGGACGGCCTGCGGCGGCCTCGGCTGCGTCGTGCTGGCCGCCGCCGCCGCGGCCCGCGCGGGAGCGGGCGTCGACGCGGTCGTCGCGCGGGCGCGGGAGGCGCGCGAGGCGCTGCAGATCTGGTTCTGCATCGACACGCTCGAGTACCTGCAGCGGGGCGGGCGGATCGGCCGCGCGCAGGCGTGGCTGGGCGGCGCGCTCCAGATCAAGCCGATCCTCTCGCTCGACGCGGAGATCACGCCGGTCGAGCGGGTGCGGACCGCCGGCCGCGCGTTCGAGCGGATGGTCGACTACATGCGCTCGCGCCGCGACGACGGCGCCGACGGCTGGGTCGTCCAGCACATCCAGGCCCCCGACCGGGCGGACGCGCTGGTCGAGCGCGGGCGCGAGATGTTCGGCTGCGAGCCGGCGTCGTGTCCGAGGTCGGGCCCGTGATCGGGACCTACACCGGGCCCGGGCTGCATCGGCGTCGGGGGCGTGCCGGCGCGGTTCTTCGCTGATCCGGCGCGACGGCCGGGGCGGGACTACGCGCCCGCGCCGCACTCCGCGTGCGGCGTGCGGACGCGGTTCGCGATCCGGCATCGTGCTCGCGCCAGCCGCGCCGCCGGTCGGTCGGACGCGGCGCGAAGTCGCCGCCGCAGTTCGGGCAGCGCCCCCGAACCGCGTCTCCACGCACTCGGCGCAGAACGTGCACTCGTCGGTGCAGATCCGGGCCGCGGGCGACCCGTTCGGCAGATCGCGATCGCAGCACTCGCAGTTCGGTCGCAGCTCCAGCATCGCCCCTCCAGGCAACCTCGACCGGCCAAGTGTGACCGCGCCGACGGACGTGCGCGGGGCCGGGGCGCGCGAGCGGCGCCCCGGCCCCGCGACCGTCACGCGGCCGCTGCCGTCGACCCTAGGTGACGGTGATGTAGCCGCTCATGAAGCCGGCGTGCTTCATGCCCCAGCCGTCCGCGTCCGAGTCGCACGGGTACGCGCAGAACCAGAAGTAGCGGCCGGCCTTGCTGAGCATCAGCGAGTAGGTGTGCCGGCCCGGCTTGATGATGACGTTCACGCCCGTGCCGAGCGCCGTGATGCTGTGGGGCTGGTCGTCGGTGTTGTCGATCACCAGCTTGAGCGAGGAACCCGGCGTGCCCGGCGAGCACGAGCAGGCGACCGTGAACGCGTCGAGGATGATGCCGTCCGGTACCTTCCTCGGGCGCCGGGACGATGAGCACGACCGGCCGCGCGAGCGCGGCCGTGGCGACCTGCCGGTAGGCCGGATGATGCGTCGCCGATCACGCGACGACGCCGATGCGGTGAAGTGGCGGCAACGCGGCGATCCCGCCGAAGATCGCGAGGACGAGCCGCTGCCTGGACCGCTCGAGCTCCGCGAGCGTCGAAGCCGGCCTTCGGCGGGGGTGTCGTCCTCGTGCATGGCGGTGACGCCTCTCGGATCGCTTCCCGTGATCAAGCGGCGTCGCTAGACGCGGCCGGCGCGCGCGCCGTCGAAGGAACGCCGCTCGCGGAGCGGAAAAGTCCTGTCGGGCCGGCGGGCAAGGTGCACGGCGGCCGAGACGCCGCCGCGAGCACGAGGCCTACGCCGGCGGCGGCGGAGACCACGAGGACCCCCGCCCGGCGGAACCCGGTGATCGCGGCGCTGACCGGCGCCCGGGCGGCGGATGCTGCGGGCCGGGTTGCAGCCAGTCGGTGATCTCGTCGGCCTCGCCGCGGAGCCTCGCCGATCGAGCGCACCAGCAGGAGCGGATCGCGGCGCGGATCGCGTCGAGCGAGCGATCGACTCAGGCGGGGCCGACCTCGCGCCATCCACATCAGGCGCTTGACGACATCGTTCTGCGGCATGTGGGGCCGACCGCAGCGCACGGACCGGGTCGTCAGACGGTCGCGGGGCTGACCTCCAGGCGACCGCAGATCGTCTCCACGACGAACTCCTTGGCCGGGTCGATCTCGGACGCGACCAGGTAGGACGAGGACGATCAGCCCGACAGCAGGGCGATGCCGATCGCAGCCGCCCGAGGCGATGCCGACGACGGCGGGCGTGAGGAGCTTGCGGAACTTGGCGGCGCCTCCGCCTTCGCGAGCTCGATCTCACCGCGGATCAGCAGCGTAGCGTGCTCGGGATCTCCGCGAGGTGATCGCCGAACGATGTTCGCCGGCGCGTCTTCCTGCGCACGATCATGACCCTCAGCAGGTGCGGCGGGCGATGACGTCGCCCGCGAACGACGCGCCGAGTAGAGCTTCGGCGCGCGCGGAGCGGCCGCGGATCCTCGTCGGGGCTTGAGCGCCGCGTGACCGTGCGCTCGAGCGGACGTCCAGCGCCGAGGTAGACGCCTCGTATCCGAGGACGACGTCACTCCGGCGGAACCTAGTGGAAGACGCAGCGCCGTAGGTGACGCCCGCCGTGCGATGTCGAGACCACGCGAAGAGGGCGGCCAGCCCCGCCGGGCGACGACGCGCATCGGCGGCGTGCGAGCATCAGATTGCGCGTGCATCAGTCGGCGATCGCCGGGCGCGCGGTTACGCGCGGCGACGGGACGGGCGCGCGCTCCGGCGGCCAGTCGTACGCGTCCGGGCGGCGAGCTCGCGAGCGCGGGAAGCGGCGCGCGGATGTCGTCGTGGCGCGCGAGGTCGAGGTCGGCGACGATCACGGACGGTCGTCGTGGGCCTGCGCGAGCACCGTGCCCCACGGGTCGACGATCATCGACCGCCCGCCGGACCGAAGCCCGGGGCGCGAGCTCGCCGATCTGGTTCGCGGCGACCACGAAGCCTGGTTCTCGATCGCCCGCGCGCGCAGGAGTACCTCCCAGTGATCGCGCGTGTGGCGACCGTGAACGCGGCGGGCACGAGCAGCACGAGCGCGCCCGCGGCGGCGAGGAGCCGGTACAGCTCGGGGAAGCGCACGTCGAAGCAGATGCGTCATGCCGAGCGCGATGCCGCGGCGGTGCGCGAGCACCGGGCGCGTCGGCCGGGGTCTCGTCGTCGGACTCGCGGTAGACCGTTCCATCGACCTCGACGTCGAAGAGGTGGATCTTGCGATACGTCGCGCGAATCTCGCCGTCGGGACCGACGTGGACGCTCGTGTTGCGCAGCTTCTCCTCGCCGGCGACGCGCTCGGCGATCGATCCCGCGACGAGATCGATGCCCAGCTCGCGGGCGACGCAGCGGGCCCACGCCGATCGCGCGGCCGTCGAGCGGCTGGGCGCCCGCCCGCAGCGCCTCGCCGGGACCGAGAGACGCTCCACTTCTCCGGCAGCAGCGCGAGTGTCGCCCCGTCGGCCGCGGCCGGCGCACGAGGCGGTCGGCGGCCTCGAGGTTGGCGTCCACGTCAGGCGTGGCGGTGAGCTGAATTGCCGCTGCGCGCAGGACGATGACCCTTCTCCGGTGCTTCGTTGACTGGTGAGTCAACGAAGCCTTTCGCAGAGGATAGTCTGCGTCGATGCGTCCCGTGCACAGCCCCGCGCTCCCGTTGCGCGGGGACGGCACGGTCCGCCCGGCGGGCCTGCCGCTGCCGCCGGGGCGGATGCCGCTGCTCCACGACGGCCGCCCGCTCAAGCGCTGGCGCTACGTCGGGGTCTACGGGCCCGAGCTGATGCTGTGCGCGGCGAGCGTGCGGATCGCCGGGATCCCGCAGGCGTTCTGGGCGGTGCTCGACCGCGAGAGCGGTGAGCTTGCGGACCGCACGCTCTTCACGCCCGGGCTCGTCGCGATCGGCGACGGGCGGCTGACGGTCCGTGGCAGGGACATCGACGTGGATCTCGCGCTCCAGCCCGCCGGCGACCCGATGGAGGTGACGAGCCCGCACGGCGGGTCGTTCATCTGGACGCGCAAGGATCCGGTGCGCGCGCTCGGGCGCGTGACCGCGATGGGCCGCACCCACGAGATCGACCACGCAGGACTGATCGACGCGTCCGCCGGGTACCACGCACGCGTGACCGCGTGGCGCTGGTCCGCCGGGGTCGGAACGGCGACCGACGGCCGCGCGGTCGCATGGAACCTCGTCACCGGCGTCCACGACGCGCCGCGGCAGAGCGAGCGCACGGTCTGGATCGACGGCGTCGCCCGCGAGGTCGCGCCGGTCACGTTCACCGGCGACCTCGACGGCGTCCGCTTCGCGGCGGACGACGGCGGCGAGCTGCACTTCACCGCCGAGGCCGAACGCGCCCGCCGAGACGATCTGAAGGTGTTCGTCAGCAACTACCGCCAACCGTTCGGGACATTCAGCGGATCACTGCCGGGCGGCCTGGAGCTCGCTGAGGGGTATGGCGTGATGGAGTGGCACGACGTGCGCTGGTAGCGCGCTCAGGCGGGGATAGCCTGCGCGCATGCGCGACGACGCGCCGTACGTCCCGCCGCTTCCTGAGCACCCGGAGCTGCGCGAGATCGCGCTCGTGCTCGAACGCATGGGCATGGTCGGCGAGATCCTGGACGACAGATTCCGCTCGGTGTTCGTGTCCAGCCAGACCGCCCGCGCGATCGGTTTGTCCGCCGACGAGGCGCACGGACTGATCGGCAAGTCGCTGATCGCCCGGACGTTCGACGAGGACTACGCGGAGATCGTGCGCGTCACCGAGGAGAGCGGCACCGCCTGGACGCGGCACAACGTGCCGATCATGCGCCGGTACGTGCAACCGGGTGATCCCGACTTCGACGAGGTCTTCGACGCCGCCGGGCCGTACGCGGCGCGGGTCGAGCCGGTCGCGACGGCACCGCGAGCATGGCATGACACGGTCTCGTTCCCGCCCGACCTGCGGTTCCGCCGAACGATGCTCGGCGACCAGGAGCAGGCGCAGGTGCGGATCAACGACGACGCCGGCCGCTTCATCGGTGTGCTGTACCTCTATCGGGGCACGGTGCCGGAGAGCCTGCTGAACCGCCTCGGGCGCGGAGACCCGCGGCTGTTCGAGCGGATGGAACGGGTGAGCGAACCCGGGCGCCGCCCGGCGGCGATCCTGTTCGCCGACCTCGAGGCCTCCGGCGACCTCTCGCGGCGCCTGTCGTCCCGCGGCTACTTCGAGCTGATCCGCGACCTGACCGACCTGATCGACTCGTGCGTGGTCGCACGTGACGGGATCGTCGGCAAGCACGCCGGAGACGGCGGATCGGCGCTGTTCCTGACCGCGGACTTCGACGGCTCGGAGTCCGCCGCCGCACGGGCGGCGATCGAGGCGGCCAGGACGATCCGCGACGGCAGCCGAGCAGTCTCGGTCCCGACGACGTCTCGGTCAAGCTCAACATCGGCGTGCACTGGGGCGCCACGCTGATGGTCGGCCAGGTCGCCACCAGCGGACGCCTCGAGGTCACCGCCCTCGGCGACCAGATGAACGAGGGCGCGCGCATCGAAGCCGCCGCCAAGGGCGGCGCGATCCTCGCCTCCAAGGATCTCATCGAGCGACTCGACCCCGACGACGCACAGGCGACCGGCCTCGACCCCGACGCGATCGCCTACACCCCACTCGGGGAACTCGACGGCGTCAGCGACAAGGCGATCCGCGACGCCGGAGCCATCCCCGTCACCGCGATCTAGGCAACGAGACCCGTGGCGGCGCGCGAGAGGACGCTGGCCCCGGCGGGCGGCGTGTCCGAGCCCCACCCGGCATCCCTCGACGCGCGGCCGTCGACCCGCTACAACCATCCCACCGACCCGGGAGGCCCGTCGTGCCGCGCCGCAGGTATCTGATCGCTCTCATCACCGCGGCGCTCGTGAGCGCGGGACTCACCGCCGCGAGCGGGGTGGTGTCCGCCGCCGCCCCCGCGCTCGACCCGACCTTCGGAACCGGCGGCGTCGTGACGCTCGCGCCGGGCCCAAACGCCTCCCTTGGGGCGGTGCTGCCGCTGCCGGGTGGCAAGATCCTCGTGGGCGGGCGAGCGAACACGAAGGGCCTCGTCCTCGCCCGGTACCTGGCGAACGGCACGCTCGACCCGTCCTTCGGCACCGGCGGCGTCACGACGCAGCAGATCGGCACAGGTGGGGGCGGGGTCTCCAACCTGGCTCTGCAGGGGGACAGGATCGTCGCCGTCGGGGCGACGTTCGACGCGGCGTTCGACTCGGTCTCCACGCTCGCCCGCTTCACGTACGACGGCGTGCTCGACACCACGTTCGCCGGCGGCGCCGGCTACGTCCAGGAGAGCTCGGCGATCGCCCGCGACGGCACCGACGTGGCGATCCAGCCCGACGACAGGATCGTCGTCGCAGCTGCCTCGGCAGGAGCCGACAGCGGCACGCTCGTCCTGCGCTACGGCAAGGACGGCGGGCTCGACCCGACCTTCGACGGCGACGGCGCGGCGCGGACGGCGAACGCCGGCGCGTGCGGCACCGACGCCCAGAGCGGCGCCAACACGATCGTTCCGACGGGTTCAGGCCTGATCGTCGGTGCGCTCTGCGGGGGACGCAACGGCACCCTCCAGCGCGCGGCCGTGCTGCGCTTCCACGCCGGCACCACCCCCAGCGACGGCGCCCTCGACACGACCTTCGGCTCGGGCGGCGTGTCGACGCTCACGCTCACCCCAGGTACTCCGACCTTCGCGGAGGGCATGGTCGTTCAGCCCGACGGGAAGATCGTCGAGGCCATGCAGGACGGCTACGGCGGCACGACGTCCGGGCTCGCTGCCGCCCGCTGGAACGCGGACGGCACCCTGGACACCACGTTCGGCGGCGGTGGGCGGTCGGTGAAGTTCGGCTTCGTCGACGGGATCGGCGGCAGCGAGAGCTTCCCGGCGCTTGCGCCCGACGGGCGGATCTATGCTCGGCGGGACGATCGCTCCGCAGACCGGGGGCGTCGGCATCGCCCGCCTGAGCGGCTCCGGCGCGCTGGACCCGCTCTGGGGCACGGGCGGCAGCTTCCTGCAGCCCTTCGGTGAGCCAGCCGGCCCGATGGACATCTCGTCCGAGCCGCTGAGGCTCGCCGTCCAGCCCGACGGCAGGGTGCTCGCGGCGGGGTTCGCCAAGCAGTCCGGCGCGCGTGTCGGCCTGCTGATGCGGTTCATCCCGCCGCCCGAGCCCGCGCCGCCCGCGCCGTCGACCACGCAGCCCCCAGCCGGCGCGGTGAAGGCCAAGCTGCGCTTCGCGGACCTCGTCACGCTCCCGTCGGCCAAGCGCTGCGTCAGCCGCCGCGCGTTCCGGATCAGGCTGCGCAAGCGCAGCGGCGTCACCTACCGCTCGGCCACGGTCTCGGTCAACGGCCGCCGGGTCAAGGTCGTCAAGGGCAAGCGCCTGACCGCGCCGGTCGACCTGCGCGGGCTGCCCGCAGGCCGTGTCGTCGTCCGGATCAGCCTCACGCTCGCTGACGGCACGAGACTCACCGGAAAGCGCACCTACCGAACCTGCACCCCCAAGAGGAAGCGTGGACGCCGCTGACCGCCGCCTTCCGAGCAGGCGCGGCGCGGTGGGTCCGGTGTCTGCGCGCGAGGGGTTTCCACGGTGTCGCCCGTAGTGCCTGCGGATGCTCCCGTTCGTGGTCTGGCCTAGCGTCGCGGCTACGAGGAGAGGAGGAGACGGTGGTTCGCGGTACCGCTGATCGCGCGATGACTCCCGCGCGGCAGCTGTTCGAGGAGATCGGCGACATGCTGATCCTGACCGGGAAGACGCTCGTCTCCGCGGTCCGTCCGCCGTACCCGTACGGCGGCGAGTTCGTCATCCAGTTCCTCTTCGCGCTGAGGCTGTGCTGGTTTCCGCTGATGATCTCGACGATCGCGTTCGGGTATGCGGCGCCCGGTCTGCAGGGGGCGAACATCCTCGTGCTGTTCGGCACGCTCGATCGCCTCGGCGGCTTCTTCGTCCTGGCGTCGATCCGTGAGTTCGCGCCGTTCGTGACCGCGATCGTGCTGGCGGGCGTGGCGGGCACGGCGATCACCGCCGACCTCGGCGCCCGCAAGATCCGCGAGGAGCTCGACGC
Organism: uncultured Actinomycetes bacterium; assembly: GCA_963721255.1. Classification (GTDB taxonomy): domain Bacteria; phylum Actinomycetota; class Thermoleophilia; order Solirubrobacterales; family Solirubrobacteraceae; genus F1-60-MAGs163. Next base: position 74,363 of record CAVRIM010000013.1, on the reverse strand, counting down.
GCTGCAGGTGCTCGGCGTCGACCCGATCAAGAACCTCGTCGTGCCGCGCTTCCTGTCGCTGATGCTCGTCACCGGGCTGTTCGACATCTACGCGCTGATCTTCGGAACCTTCGGCGGTATCGCCGCCACGCTCGTCAACCACGCTCCGCTGGGGCCGTTCTGGGCGACGTTCTTCTCGCAGGCGTCGATCACCGACCTCTGGGGCTCGGTGCTCAAGTGCCTGCTGTTCGGCGCGATCATCGCCATCGTCTGCTGTTACAAAGGAATGACGGCCTCCGGCGGGGCCGCCGGCGTCGGGCGCGCGGTCAACCAGGCGGTCGTCATCGCATTCCTCGGCGTCTTCGCGTTCAACTACGTCTTCACGCAGACGCTGCTCGCCACCCACCCAGAGGTCAACGCCACCAGATAGTCCGCGCAGCGTCTACTCCTCCAGCCACGCGATCACCGCGAGCACGCGCCGGTGGTCATCCCCGCTCGGAGGCAATCCGAGCTTGCCGAAGATGCTCGACACGTGCTTCTCGACGGCGCCGTCGGTGACGACGAGCTCGCGGGCGATGCCGCTGTTGGAGCGGCCCTCGGCCATGAGTGAGAGCACGTCGCGCTCGCGCGGGGTCAGCTCCTCGAGGCGCGCGGGGCCGCGCCCGGCGACGAGCTGGGCGACGACCTCCGGGTCCATCGCCGTCCCCCCTCCCGCGACGCGCCGGACCGCCTCGACGAACTCGGCCGGGTCGGCGACGCGGTCCTTGAGCAGGTAGCCGACGCCGCCGCGGCCGTCGGCGAGCAGCTCCTTCGCGAAGACGCGCTCGACGTACTGGGAGAGGACGAGCACGGGCAGGCCGTCGAGCCGCTCGCGGGCGGCGAGCGCGCCGCGGATGCCCTCGTCGCGGAACGACGGCGGCAGGCGCACGTCGACGACGCAGACGTCGGGGCGCTCGCGCTCGACCGCCTCGAGGAACGCGTCCGCGTCCTCGACCGCGGCGACGACCTCGCAGCCGTTGTCCTCGAGCAGCCTGGTGAGCCCGTCGCGCAGCAGCGCGAGGTCCTCGGCGATCACGACGCGCATGGAAACTCCGCCCTCAGGATCGTCGGCCCGCCGGCCGGGCTGGACAGGAACAGCGTGCCGTCGAGCGCCTCGACGCGCTTGCGCAGGCCGGTGAGCCCGCCGCCGCCGGGGTTCGCCCCGCCGCGGCCGTCGTCGCGCACCTCGACCTCGAGCCGCGGCCCGCGCCGCTCGACGCGCACCGAGGCGGACTGCGCCTCGGCGTGCTTGGCGACGTTCGCGAGCGCCTCGCCGACGACGAAGTAGGCGGCGGTCTCGACCGACGCGGGCACCGGGCCCTGCAGGTCGCAGGCGACCGTGGTCGGGACGCCGGCGCGCGCGGCGAGCGAGGTGATCGCCTCGCGCAGGCCGCGCTCGGACAGCAGCGCCGGCCGGATCCCGCGGGCGAGGTCGCGCAGCTCGACCAGCGCGCGCTGCGTGTCCTCGCGCGCCTCGCCGACCAGCGCCGCGGCGCCGTCGGTGTCACCGGCCTGCAGCTTCTGCTCGGCGCGGCCGAGCTCCATCGCGACGGCGACGAGCCGTGCCTGCGCTCCGTCGTGCAGGTCGCGCTCGATCCGCTCGAGCTCGAGGCGCGCGGCGTCGACGGCGCCGGCGCGCGTCTCCTGGAGATGCTCGACGCGGCGCTCGAGCTCGCGGCGCGTCGGGGTCAGCAGGCCGCACGCGATGCGCCGCCGATGCGGCGGAGGTCCCGCGCACCAGCAGCGCCGCGATCGGCAGCAGGACGAGGCCGGCGCCCGCGAGGATCCCCGCGTCCGTCCACGTGTCGATGTGCCACAGACCCGTGTCCCAGCCGTCGGGCAGCGCCCACCACCAGGTCGGGAACGTGATGAAGCCGAGGGTCATCGTGACCGCGACCGTCAGCACCGTGAACGAGACGATCCCGATCGGCAGCAGCAGCAGGCCGTAGACCAGGTCGCGGTACATCTGGCGGTCCTGGAAGAGGCCCTTGAACCAGGTCCAGATCGTGTGGAGCGAGCTCCAGTCGTCGCGGCGGAACGGCAGCCGCACCGAGTAGTGCTCGGGCACCGGCTCGCGCAGGACGACGGCGGCGCGCCTGCGCTCGACGCGCGAGAGGCCGCGCATCGCCCCGATCGTGAGGACGGCGACCGGCACGCCGATGAACGTCAGCAGCGACCCGATCGCGGTGCTCCAGCCGGCGACCGCGACCGTGAAGGTGAGGATGCCCATCGGCAGGCTCAGCAGCAGGTAGCCGCTGTCGCGCATGAGCTGGCCGAGGAACCCGCCGAACGTGCGGCGGCCTGGGGCGTCGCCGGCGGCGGCCGCTCGGAGGCCCGTCCACCGGCTGTTCGGTTGTCGGCTGTTCTGCGGTCACGGACGTCATGGGTGCATGGTCGCCCACGCGGGGCCGCGTGCCAATGCCGCGTCCCGGTGTCTGCCGGCGGGGGATATCCCCCGGGCCGTCAGCGCCCGTGCTGGCGGCGCAGCTCGGCGAGCAGCAGCTTGGCGTGCATCGCGCCGATCAGGTCGCGCAGCGGCTCGGCGCCCGAGGCGATGATCTCCGCGGCGCGATCGACCGGCACCTCGCCGGCCAGCCGGTCCAGCAGCGTGCGCACCTCGACCTCGACGAGCGGCTGGAGCGTCTCGCGGTAGCGCAGCGTGTCGAAGACCGTGAAGCCCAGCGCCTCGTCGTAGCCGGACGCCCGGAAGCGCGAGATCGCCTCGATGATCAGCACGTCGTTGCGGTCGTAGCCGCGGCGGTCGGGCGTCAGCACCGCGATCTCGGCGAGCCGGTCCAGCACGTTCTGCGGGACGCCGTAGCGCTCGCGCGCCGCGAGCTTCGACAGTCGCTCGCCCGGCTGCGCCTCGAGCGCGCGCTCGACGATCCGGTCCTCGACCTCGACCAGGGCGGCCGCCTGCTCGGGCCCGCGGTCCATCACGCCCTTGATCAGCCGCAGCGGCATGAAGCGCTCCTCCTGCAGGCGCTTGACGAGCTGGATCCGCTCGACGAAGTCCGGCGGGTACCAGGCCATGTTGCGCGACGTGCGCACGATCCCGGCGTCGTCGCCGAGCACCCCCTCGCGCAGGTAGTGCTTGATCGTGCCGGCGCTGACCCCGGACCGCTCCGCGAGGTCGCGCATCTTCAGCAGGCCCGCGGTCTGCGTCGCGGTCGCCGGCACGCTGCTCATGACAGGAAGGACCCCGTCACACCCTCGGCGAGGGCGCCGATCGCGCCGTCCCGCTCGAGCTCCGCGATCTCGTCGTCCGTGTAGCCGGCGGCGCTCAGCACGGCGGCGGTGTGCTCGCCGAGGCCCGGTCCCGGAAGGCGGCCCGGGTCGCCGGGCGTCCGCGAGAGCTTGACCGGGACGCCGAGCTGGCGGACCGGTCGGTCCGCCCCGGGCTGATCGACCTCGACCACCATCCCGCGCTCGCGCACGAGGTCGGACTCGAGCACCTCGCCGAGGTCGAGCACGGGCTCAAGGCAACAGTCGTGCTCGCCCGCGAAGGCCTCCCACTGCGCGCGCGTGCGCTCGAGGAAGATCGCCTCGAGCTGCGCGTGCGCGTCGCTGCCCGGGGACTGGAACTGGTGCTCGATCAGCTCCTCGCGGCCGACCCCGACGCAGAAGTTCCTGAAGAACTTCGGCTCGAGCGCCCCGAGCGTGACCCAGCCGTCGGCGCATTCGTACGGCCGGTAACAGACGAACATGCCGCCGAGCGGGATGTGCCCGCGCTGCGGGACGTTGCCGTCCGCGAGATAGCTCGCCGCGGTCATCGCGAGCCACGACAGCGCGCCGTCCGCCATCGAGACGTCGACGACCTGGCCGACGCCCGAGTGGTCGCGCTCGCGCAGCGCCGCGAGGATGCCGAACGCCGCCATCAGGCCGCCGCCGCCGACGTCGGCGATCTGGCCCGCCGACTGCACGGGCGGGCCGTCGGCCTCGCCGGAGAGGCCGAGCAGCCCGATCAGGCCGAGGTAGTTCATGTCGTGGCCCGAGCGGTCGCGCAGCGGACCGTCGAGGCCGTAGCCGGTGATCGCGCAGTAGACGATCCCCGGGTTGACCGCCCTGCAGCTGCTCGTAGCCGACGCCGAGGCGGTCGAGCACGCCGGGCCGGAACGACTCGAGCACGACGTCGGCGTCCTTGGCGAGCCGCAGCAGCACCTCGCGCCCGCGCTCGTCCTTGAGGTTCAGGCGGATCGAGCTCTTGTTGCGGTTGAGGCCGAGGAAGAGCGCGCTCTTCGCGCTCTCCTCCGCGCCCTCGTAGTACGGCGGCGACCAGCGCGCGTAGTCGCCCATGCCCATGTCCTCGACCTTGATGACCTCGGCGCCGAAGTCGGCGAGCAGCAGCGAGCAGAACGGACCGGGCAGCAGGCGCGACAGGTCCAGCACGCGCACGCCCTCGAGCGGCAGGCTCATGCGACGCGCTCCGGCAGGCCGAGCAGCGAGCGCGCCTCGGTGACCGTCGCGGGACGGCGGCCGGCGTTGACGACCATCTCGCGCGCCTTGGCGACGAGGTCGCCGTTCGAGCGCGCCATCGTGCCCCGTCGGGCAGGTAGAAGTTGTCCTCCAGGCCGACGCGGATCGAGCCGCCGAGCGCGAGCGCCGCGCTGATCAGCGTCCACTGCTTGCGGGTGATGCCGATCACCGCCCAGTGACTGCCTTCGGGGATGTTGTCGACCATCGCCGCGAGGTTGCGCGCGGTCGGCGGGGCGCCGCCGACGACGCCCATGACGCAGTCGACGTGCAGCGGCGGCTTCAGGACCCCCATGTGCACGAGCGGCTCGAGGCTGCCGATGTGGCCGAGGTCGAAGCACTCGTGCTCGGCCTTGATGCCGAGCTCGTTCATCTCCGTGAGCAGCTCGATGATCTCGCTGAACGGGTTCGCGAAGACCGTGTCGAAGACGAACGTGCGGCGCGAGCGCGAGTACTTCGCGTAGTTCATCGAGCCCATGTTCAGCGCGGCGACGTCGGGGCGCAGCTCGCGCAGGTAGGCCAGGCGCTTCTCGACCGGGATGCCGATCGCGCCGGTCGAGTAGTTGATGATCACGTCACCGGCCGCGGCCCGGATCGCCTCGGTGATCGCGCGGAAGTCCTCGATCTCGAACGAGGGCGTGCCGTCCGGGCGGCGCGCGTGGATGTGGATCATCACCCCGCCCTCGTCGACGATCCGGCGTGCCTCGGCGCCGTACTCCTCCGGCGTGTAGGGGATCGCCGCGCACTGCTCACGGTTGGCGATCGCGCCGGAGATGGCGCAGGTGATGACGGCGGGGTCCTCAACGCTCAAGGGGGGCTCCAGGCAAGAAGTGGGACGTTCCACTACCCACTCTGACGGATCGCGGGGCGGCGCGTCAATCCGCGGCCGGCAGGAACAGCGGCCGGTCCCCCCAGCAGCGCACGTCACCGCCGGTGGTCAGCGCGCACGACTCGTCGGCGCCGAGGCTGATCTGCGTGAAGCTGCCGGCGGGCGGGCGCGCCTGCCCGAAGTCGTCGTAGCCCCAGCAGCGGGCGGCGCCGGCCGGCGTGAGCGCGCAGCTGTGGGTCTGCCCGGCGGCGATCTGCGCGAACGTGCCGGCCGGCGCCGACGCCTGGCCGGAGCCGTTGGCGCCCCAGCAGACGGCCGCCCCGGCCTTCGTGATCGCGCACGTGTGCAGCCCGCCGGCGGCGACCTGCGTGAACTCCCCGGCCGGCGGGTCGAGCTGGAAGTAGTCGTCGTAGCCGGAGCACAGCACGCGCCCGTCCGGCGTGAGCCCGCAGCTGTGCTGGGCCCCGGCACTGACCTGCGCGAAGTTCTCGTCGGGGAGCACGGTCTGCCCGGCGCGGTCGGCGCCCCAGCACTCGGCCGGACCGCCGGGCTGAAGCGCGCACGTGTGGTCACCGCCGGCGCTGACCTGCGTGAAGGTGCCGCCGGGCGGGTTGGCCTGCCGCGAGCGGTTGGAGCCCCAGCACTCGAGCGTCCTGGCGACGGTGAGCCCGCACGTGTGCGCCTCGCCCCCGCTGACCTGGGTGAAGCGTCCCGCGGGCGCCGTCGCCTGGCCGCTTGCCGTTCTCGCCCCAGCAGACGGCGGCGCCGGTCGATCGCACGGCGCACCCGTGGTTCGAGCCGGCTCCGACCTGGGCGTAGCGGGCCTCCGGCGCCACGACCTGCGCCGAGCCGTTCTCGCCCCAGCAGGTCACCGGCTCCTGCGCGCGTGACCGCGCAGCTGTGCGCGCCGCCCGCGGCGACCTGGCGCAGCATCCGCGCCGGGCGCGCGCAGGCGCCCGCCCGTGCCCCAGCAGCGCGCCCGGCCGGCGAGCGACAGCGCGCACGCGCGGTCGCGGCCGACCGCGATGCTGCGGTATCGGCCCTGCCGTGCCCGCGCCGTGCCGGCGAGCGGAGCGCCCCAGCAGCGCAGTGCTCCGGCGCCGGTGAGCGCGCAGGCGTGGTCCCCGCCCGCGGCGACCCGCGCGAACCGGCCGGCCGGCGGGCGCGCCTGCCCGGAGCCGTTCGCGCCCCAGCACACGAGCCGGCGGGCGCGGGACAGCGCGCACGCGTGGTCGCGCCCGACGGCGACCTGCAGGTAGCGGCCGGCGCGCGCGCGGACCGCGTTCTCCAGCGTCGCGCCCCAGCAGCTGAGGGCCGCGCCGGTGCTCAGCCCGCACGAGTGCGCGCCGCCCGCCGCGACCTGCGCGAAGCGGCCCGCCGGCGCCCGTGACTCCCCCGAGCGGTTCGCGCCCCAGCAGACCGCCGCGCGGGTCAGCGTGATGGCACAGGCGTGATCGCCGCCCGCGGCGACCTGCGTGAAGCGGCCCGCCGGCGCCCGCGCCTGGCCGAAGCGGTCAGCACCCCAGCAGAGCACGCCGCCGCCCCGCTCGAGCGCGCACGTGTGCGAGGTGCCGGCGCTGACGGCGGTGAACTGCGCCGCGTCCGCGACCGCCGAACCCGAGCCCGGGCAGGCCACCACGAGGCCCGCAACGAGCAGCCGCTGAACGCTGGACACGGGTGCAATCTGACGGATCGGGCCGGCGCTGCGGACGGCCGTGCCGCCCGTCGAGCGCGAGCGCCGCAGGCGCTCAGTCTGCGTGGGGAACCCGTAGTCCGTGCCCGAGGCGCGCTGCGGCCAGCGCTCGGTGACGACCTTGCCGCGCGTGTAGAAGAGGACGCCCTCGCGGCCGTGCACGTGCAGGTCGCCGAACAGCGAGTCCTTCCAGCCTCCGAACGAGTAGTAGGCCATCGGCACCGGGATCGGCACGTTGACGCCGACCATGCCGGCGGTGACGCGGCTGCGGAACTCGCGCGCGGCGCCGCCGTCGCCGGTGAAGATCGCCGCGCCGTTGCCGTACGGGTTGCGGTTGATCAGCTCGAGGCCCGCGTCGAACGACTCGGCGCGCAGCATCACGAGCAGCGGCCCGAAGACCTCGTCGCGGTAGACGCTCATCTCCTCGGTCACGTGATCCAGCACGGACGGGCCGACGAAGAACCCGTCCTCGTGGCCGGGGACCGTGAGCTCGCGGCCGTCGAGCGCCACCTGCGCGCCCTCGTCGGCGCCGCGCCCGACGTACGTGGTGACGCGCTCGCGCGCCTCGGGCGTGATGACCGGTCCCATCTCGCTCTGCGGGTCGGCGCCGGGGCCGACCTTCAGCGCGCGCGCACGCTCGACGACCTTCGCCGCGAGCTTGTCGGCGGTCTCCTCGCCCACGCTCACGACCGCGCTGATCGCCATGCAGCGCTGCCCCGCGCTGCCGAAGGCGGCCGAGGCGATCGCGTCGGCCGCGACGTCGAGGTTCGCGTCGGGCAGCACGAGCGCGTGGTTCTTCGCGCCGCCGAGCGCCTGCGCGCGCTTGCCGTGCGCGGTCGCGGTCTCGTAGATGTGGCGCGCGACCGGCGTCGAGCCGACGAACGAGATCGCGTCGATCTCGGGGTGGGTGAGCAGCGCGTCGACGGCGACCTTGTCGCCCTGGACGACGCTGAAGACGCCGGCGGGCAGGCCCGCCTCGGCGAGCAGCTCGGCGACGAACAGGGCCGCCGACGGGTCCTTCTCGCTCGGCTTGAGGATGAAGGCGTTGCCGCAGGCGAGCGCGAGCGGGTACATCCACATCGGGACCATCGCCGGGAAGTTGAACGGCGTGATGCCGGCGACGACGCCGAGCGGCTGGCGGTAGCTCGTCGAGTCGACGCGGGTGGAGATCTGCTCGGACCCCTCGCCCTTCATCAGGTGGGCGATGCCGCAGGCGAACTCGACGACCTCGAGGCCGCGCTGCACCTCGCCGCGCGCGTCGTCGAACGTCTTCCCGTGCTCGCTGGTGACGATGCGGGCGAGATCGTCCCGGCGCGCGGTCGAGCAGCTCGCGGTAGGCGAAGAGCACGGCGGTGCGCTTCGCCAGCGACGCGGCGCTCCAGCCGGCGAACGCCGCGCGCGCCGAGCGGGCGGCGCGGTCGACGTCGGCGGCCGAGGCGAGCGCGACCCGCCGGGCGACCTGCCCGGTCGCGGGATCGTGGACGTCGGCCAGCCGCTCGGCGGCCGTGTCCGGTGCGCCGTCGATCCAGTGGCCGACGGTCTTCAGGTCTGTGGGAGCGATCGTCATGGCGCATCCAGGGTACGCCCACATAGGCTGCGCCCATGATCGACCCCGCGTCCTTCGAGCACATCGCGTACGACGTCGCCGACAACGTCGCGACGATCACGCTGAACCGCCCCGACAAGCTCAACGCGTTCACCGCCACGATGGCGCGCGAGCTGATCGGCGTGTTCGACGTCATCGACGCCGACGACGACGTGCGCGCCGTCGTCGTCACCGGCGCCGGGCGCGGCTTCTGCGCCGGCGCCGACCTGTCGGGCGGCGGCGACACGTTCAGCTACGCGGAGGGCGAGGAGGAGGCCCACCGCGACGGCGGCGGGCTCGTCACGCTGCGGATCTTCGAGTGCCTGAAGCCGGTGATCGGCGCGATCAACGGGCCGGCGGTCGGCGTCGGCGTGACGATGCAGCTGCCGATGGACATGCGCCTGGCGTCGACCGACGCCCGCTTCGGGCTCGTGTTCGCGCGCCGCGGCATCGTGCCGGAGGCCGCGTCGAGCTGGTTCCTGCCGCGCATCGTCGGGATCAGCAAGGCGCTCGAGTGGTGTGAGACGGGACGCATCTTCGACGCGCAGGAGGCGCTCGACGGCGGGCTCGTGCGCAGCGTCCACGCGCCGGACGACCTGCTGCCCGCCGCATACGCGCTCGCGCAGCGAGATCGCCGACAACGCCGCTCCGGTCTCCGTCGCGCTGACGCGCCAGATGCTCTGGCGGATGGCCGGCGCCGACCACCCGATGGAGGCGCACAAGGTCGACTCGCGCGGGATCGCCGTGCGCGGCGCCTCGCCGGACGCGGTCGAGGGCGTGATGGCGTTCCTCGAGAAGCGGCCCGCCGCGTTCCCGATGAAGGTGAGCGACGGGATGCCGGACTTCTTCCCGTGGTGGACCGAGCGGGAGTTCTCCTGACATGTGCCGCCTGTTCGCCCGCGCCTCGGCCGAGGCCTACCCCGCGACGTTCGGCCTGCTCGAAGCCCCCGACAGCGTCGAGGCCCAGAGCCGCAAGGAGCCCGACGGCTACGGGATCGGCAGCTTCGACAAGCACGGCGCGCCGCACGTGATCAAGCGCGCCAAGGCCGCCTACCAGGACCGCGCGTTCCCGCAGGAGGCGCACGAGCTGCGCTCACGCCAGTTCGTCGCGCACATCCGCTTCGCGACCAACGGCGAGAACCTCGAGCGCAACACGCACCCGTTCACCCAGCACGGCCGGATCTTCGCCCACAACGGCGTGGTCCACGGGCTCGATCAGCTCGAGGCGCGGCTGCGCCCGGAGTACCGCGAGCTGGTCGGCGGCGAGACCGACTCCGAGCGCGTCTTCGCGCTGATCACCCAGGAGATCGACGACCACGCGGGCGACGTCACCGCGGGCATCGTCGCCGCGGTCTCGTGGATCGCCGCGACGCTGCCGCTCTACGCCGTGAACCTGCTGCTGGCGACCGACCACGAGCTGTGGGCGCTGCGCTACCCGGAGACGCACGACCTGCTCTGGCTCGACGAGCGCGAGGCTCCGGTCCGCGAGCACCGCGATCGCCGGCGCCGGCTGCGCTTCGGCGTCGACGAGCCGGCGCCCGGGATCGCCGTCGCGAGCGAGGCGATGGGCGCGGCCTGGGCTGGACGCCGCTCGCAGTCCGGTGAGCTCCTGCACGTGGCACCGGACCTCACGCCGACGGTGACGACGGTGCTGCCCGACCCGCCCGCCCACCCGCTGACGCTGGAGGACCTGGGGATCCACGCGGCGGCGGCGCAGAAGGAGAAGTAGGCCCGGCACGCGGTCCGACCGGCGCGCGACACTACCGCCGTGGCACCCACGCCCGACACACCACGAGACGAGATCCGCCGTGCCCAAGCCGCGCTGCTGCGGGAGTTGACGCCAGGACAGCGGATCGAGCGGCTCGCCGAGCTGTGCCGGCAGCTCTCCGAGCTTCGGCGCGCAGGAGCGCAAGCACGGTGAGCGAGCTCGACATCGGTGCCACGCTCCGCGCTCTCCATGAGGCGGACGTCGCTTTCGTGCTGATCGGCGGTGTTGCGGTCGCCGCCCATGGCCACGTCCGCGGCACCGAGGATGTCGACTTCGTTCCCGACCCGGAGCCGGGGAACCTGCTGCGCCTCGGCAACGTGCTCGCGGCGCTGGGCGCGCACCGGCTGCTGGGTGATGGCGCGGCCTTCGGTCCCGACGATCACGATGCGCTCGCGGCTCACCGAAACCTCAGCCTCGTGACGCGCTTCGGCCCGCTCGACGTGATCCAACGGGTTCCGGGGCTCCCGAGCTACCGGGAACTCGAGGAGCGCGCCGTCGCCGTCGAAGCGTTCGGTGTTCCGTTGCGCGTGATCTCCAAGGTCGATCTCATCGCGTCCAAGCGTGCCCGAAGCGAGCCACGCGACCTCGACGACATCGACGCGCTCGACGTCGAATGAGTCAGACCGGCACGACCCCGTTCCGCTTCCACGGCCGCTCGACCGTCTTGCCTTCCGCCATCTCCAGCGCGCGGCAGATCACGGGGCGCGTCTCGCGCGGGTCGATCACGTCGTCGATCATCCCGTTGCGCGCGGCGACGTAGACGTCGATGAGCTTGCGGTAGGCGCCGATCAGCTCGGCCTTCTTGGCGACCGGGTCGTCGGCCTCGTCGACCTGCTTGCGCATGACGATCTCGACGGCGCCCTCGGCGCCCATCACGCTGATCTCCGCGCTCGGCCAGGCGACGATCAGGTCGGGCTCGTAGGCGCGGCCGTTCATCACGTAGTACCCGGCGCCGTACGCCTTGCGCGTGATCACGGTGATCTTCGGCACGGTCGCGTTCGAGACGGCGTAGAGCATCTTCGCGCCGTGCCGGATGATGCCGCCGGCCTCGACCTTCGTGCCGACCATGAAGCCGGGGACGTCCATCAGGAAGACGAGCGGGATCCCGAACGCGTTGCAGAGGTTCACGAACCGCGCGGCCTTGTCGGCCGAGTCGTTGTCGAGGATGCCGCCGAGCTGCTTGGGCTGGTTCGCGACGATGCCCGCGGGCCGGCCGCCGAAGCGCGCGAAGCCGGTGATGATCGTCTTCGCCCACTGCGGCTTCATGTCGAAGAACTCGCCGTCGTCGGCGATGCGGTGGATCACCTCGTACATGTCGTAGGGCTTGCGGTTGGACTCGGGCAGGACGTCGAGCAGCTCCTCGTCCATGCGGTCGATCGGGTCGCTCACCTCACGCCGCGGCGGCGCCTCGCGGTTGTGCGAGGGCAGGAACGAGAGGTACTCGCGGATCCGCTCGATGCACTCCTCGTCGCTGCCGACCTCGAGGTCGCCGACGCCCGACTTGCGGCAGTGCACGCGTGAGCCGCCGAGCTCCTCCTGGGTGACGTCCTCGCCGACGGCGGCGCGCACGAGGTGCGGGCCGGCGAGCGCCATCGAGCCGCGGCCCTTGACCATCGGCACGAAGTCGGCGAGGCCCGGGATGTAGGCGGTGCCGGCCGCGCACGGGCCCATCAGCGCCGCGACCTGCGGGATCACCCCGCTCATCACGACCTCCTCGCGGAAGAGGTACCCGGACCCGGCGAAGAGCGAGCCGACCGCCTCCTGGATCCGCGCGCCGGCGGAGTCGAGCAGCCAGACGAACGGCATCCGCTTGGTCAGCGCCAGGTCGCGCAGGCGGGTGACCTTGATCTCCCCGGTCGCGCCCATCGACCCGGCCATGACGGTGAAGTCGTACGCGCAGACCGCGACCATCCGGCCGTCGACCTTGCCGTAGCCGGTGATGACGCCGTCCGCCGGCGCGTCCTTGTCCTCCATCCCGCGCACGGCGTGGTGGATGCCGGCGTGGATGCCCAGCTCCGAGAATGTGCCCTCGTCGATCAGCAGGGCGATCCGCTCGCGCGCGGTCAGCTTGTCCGCGGCGTGCTGGCGGGCGATGCGCTCCTCCCCGCCGCCGAGCGCCGCGTGGGCGCGGCGCGCGTGCAGGTCCTCGACGAGTGGGCGCAGGATGCTCGCCGGGGTATCCGTGGAGGGCTCGGTCGTGCTCATGGCCCGCAACGTACTACGGCGTGCCGGGTCGTCCGTTCGTCCGGCTGTCCGCCCAGCGGCGCAGACCCACCGCTCGTCGGACAGGCCCCGCCGGCGACCTCGTATCCCCGTCCGCCAGGCCCCAAGACGGCGGCCGCGACGCCGATGCGCCGCGCATGCCGATTCTGAGCTCCGTCGCACACGTGCGCCTGTCCTGGAGGGCCATCGCCGCCGCCGCGATCGCGACCGCGATCCTGCCGGTCGCCGCGTCGCCCGCCGGCGCCCACCGCCGCGACCGCGACCGCGACCGCGACGGCCTCAGCGATCGCTACGAGCAGCGCACCTCGCACACGAACCCGCGGATGGCCGACACCGACCGCGACGGCCTGCGCGACGGCTTCGAGGTGCGCATCGTGCAAGACGAACCCGCGCCGTGCCGACACCGACGGTGACGGCCTCAGCGACCGCGACGAGGTCCGCAGGTACCGCACCGATCCGCGCAAGGCGGACACCGACGGCGACGGCATCAGCGACGGCGCGGAGGTCAAGGCCGGCAGCAACCCCAGGGATCCCAAGAGCCCCGGTTCCACCACCCGCCCGGCGGCGGCGAACACCCCCCGGCGACGGCACACCCCCCGGCGGCGGCACGCCCCCGGCGACGGCGACACCTCCGCCCGCCGACACGACCGCGCCCGAGACGACCATCCTGACCGGCACATCCGGCCCCGGGTCGGCGACCAGCGCGGCGTTCACCTTCAGCGCCGACGAGACCGCGACCTTCGAATGCCGCATCGACGGCGGCGCGTATTCGGCGTGCACGTCGCCGAAGTCGTACTCCGGGCTGGCCGACGGCGCGCACACGTTCGACGTCCGCGCGAAGGACACCGCCGGCAACGTCGACGCGACGCCCGCCTCCGCCTCGTGGTCGGTCGACACGACCCCGCCGGAGACGACGATCACGTCAGGCCCGCCGGCGGCGACGACGGACACGACCGCGCAGTTCACCTTCTCAGCGGACGAGGTGTCCACGTTCCAGTGCCGCCTCGACGGCGGCGCATGGGCGGCATGCACGTCCCCCGCGGCGCTGTCCGGCCTGGCGCTCGGAGCGCACACGTACGAGGTCCGCGCGATCGACGGGCTCGGCAACATCGACGCGACTCCGGCGCAGCGCACATGGACGATCGAGCAGGCGGTCCCCGACACCGCCGTCACGGGTGGGCCGAGTGGGACGAGCTTCGAGTTCTCGGCGACCCTGACCTTCACCTCCCCGGACCCGAACGTGACGTTCGAATGCCGCCTCAACGGCTCGGCGTGGGCGGCGTGCTCGTCGCCGACGACCTACCTCGACCTGCTCGCCGGGGACCAGCTGTTCGAGGTCCGGGCGAAGTCCCGGGCGGCATCGTCGACCCCACCCCCGCCTCCAGGGCCTGGTTCGTCCAGGACTCGGGCGGCGGGATCAGCTGAGCGGGCCGACTCCACCAGCGGAGCGACGCAGCCGGCGACGATCCTGGCCGCCTCCGGGCTCGGGCAGCCGGTGATCTCGATGCCGACGACGGTCGCCACGCTCGGCGACCTCGGCGAGCATCCGCTCGCAGGCCCTCGGCGCTGAACCCGCCGGGAACCGGGAATCCGAAGCCGTCGACGACGCTCGGGTCGAGCACGTCGAGGTCGAGATGCACGAAGACCTCGCGCCCGGCGAGCGCGTCGGCGAGCCGGCTCGGGCGCTCGATGCGCGAGACGCCGTAGGTCTCCAGCAGCACCTGCTCGCCGGCGTCGACGTCGCGCACGCCGCACATCACGACGCGCGAGGGATCGAACGCCGGCCCCGGAAAGCCGGTGTCCCAGACGGCGCACGCGCCCGCCAGGCACATCCCGCCGAGGAACTGCGAGGGCGAGGTGGCCGGGGAGTTGAAGTCGGCGTGCGCGTCGAGCCACAGGACGAACGCGTCGGGGTGGTCGCGCGCGACGACCGGCAGCGTCGTCACGCAGACCGAGCACGTGCCCGCCACGAGGACCGGGAAGCGGCCCTCGTGGAAGGCGTCGGAGAGCTGGCCGCCGGCCTCGAGCAGACATCCTCGCGCGTCGCGCAGGTCGTCCTCGAAGGTGCTGTCGCGACGGCTCGCCGGGCGTGCCGACGAGGCGCGGGACGACGCCCGCGAGCACGGCGATCTCAGCGGCGAGCGCGCGCGTGCTGTCCGGCCGAGGCCGCGCGGTCCGACGTGCGGCAGAGCAGGCCGACGACGCCCGTCACCGGCGCGGCGCTCATCGCCCCTTCCACTCGGGGTCGCGCTTCTCGAAGAAGGCCTTGACGCCCTCCTGGATGTCCTCCGTCGAGAACGCGAGCGTGAGGTTGTGCCGCAGCAGCTCGAGCGCCTCCATCAGCGGCAGGTCCTGCTGGCGCCACATCGCGTCCTTGCCGAGCGCCATCAGCAGCGGCGACTTGCTCGCGAGCTTCGCGGCCCAGTCGGCGACCGCGGCGTCGAACTCGTCCGCGGGGACGACGCGGTTGACGATGCCCAGGCGCTCGGCCTCGGCGGCGTCGATCCGCTCGCCGAGCAGCAGCAGCTCGCTCGCCTTCTTGCGCGGCACGTTGCGGTAGATCAGCGCCATGATCATGAACGGGAAGACGCCGACGTTGATCTCCGGCGTGCCGAACGTCGCCGTGTCCTTCGCGATCACGAGGTCGCAGGCCAGCGCGACGCCGAGCGCTCCGGCGAGCACGTGCCCGCCCGCCGCGCAGATCGTCGGCTTGCCGAGCGTGCCGATCAGCTCGAAGAGCCGCGGGAAGCGCTCGATCCCGGCGTGCTTCTGCACGAGCGGGACGTCGGCCGCGAAGCCGCCGAGGTTGCCGCCGGCGCTGAAGACCGTCTCGTGCGTGCTCGCGAGCACGACGGCGCGCACGTCCGCGTCGTCGCGGGCGCGCTCGAGCGCGGCGAGCAGCCCGTCGAGCAGCTCGTCGGACAGCGCGTTGCGCGTGTCGGGCTGGTTCAGCGAGATCGTCGCGACGCCGCCGGAGACGGCGTAGAGGACCGGGTCATCGGACATGGCGGCGAACCCTACGCGCTCGGAGCGCACGCCGCATCGTGGAAAGTAGACAGTTCTACTGTTTACTTTCTCCACGCCCCGCGTTACCGTCCGCGCAGCCCAGCCGATCCCCCCGAAGGAGTCCGCACCCATGGCCAGCACCTCGTCGGTCCTCAAGCCCGACTTCGCCGCGAAGACGAAGCACTTCATCTTCACCGACGAGCACGAGCAGCTCCGCGAGTCGATCCGCTCGTTCGCGATCAAGGAGCTCGCGCCGCACGCCGAGGAGTGGGAGGAGACGACCTTCCCCGACTCGGTCTTCCGGCGCATGGGCGAGCTCGGCTTCCTCGGCCTCGACAAGCCCGAGCAGTACGGCGGCCAGGGCGGCGACTACTACTCCTCGCTCGTGCTCGCCGAGGAGATCTGCCACGCCCAGTCGGGCGGGCTCGGGATGGGCGTCGCGGTGCAGACCGACATGGCGATGCCGCCGATCCTCGCGTTCGGCACCGAGGAGCAGAAGCAGGAGTGGGTCGTGCCGGCGATCAGCGGCGAGAAGATCCTCTGCCTGGGGATCACCGAGCCGGACGCCGGCTCCGACGTCGCGGGGATCAAGACGCGCGCGGTGCGGGACGGCAACGAGTACGTCATCAACGGCTCCAAGACGTACATCACCAACGGCCACCGCGCCGACGTGATCGTGCTCGTCACCAAGACCGACCCCGACGCCGGCTACGACGGCTTCACGCTCTTCCTCGTGCCGATGGACGCGCCCGGCGTGATCCGCGAGAAGCGCCTGGAGAAGCTCGGCATGCACGCCAGCGACACCGCGCTGCTGGCCTTCCAGGACGTGCGCGTGCCCGACACCGCCGTGCTCGGCGAGGTCGGCAAGGGCTTCTACCACATCATGTGGGAGCTTCAGGGCGAGCGCCTGATCGGCGCCGCCGGGTCGGTCGCGGCCGCCCAGCTCTGCATGGATCGCACGCTCCAGTACGCGCTCGAGCGCACCGCGTTCGGCCGCCAGATCGGCAAGTTCCAGGTGATCCGCCACAAGTTCGCCGAGATGGCGACGAAGCTCGAGGCGGCGCGGCAGCTCAACTACATGACGGCCTGGCGCTTCCAGAACGGCGAGTACCCCGTGCGCGAGATCTCGATGGCGAAGCTCTTCTCCGCGCGCACCGCGGTCGAGGTCGCCGACGAGTGCATCCAGATCCACGGCGGCGCCGGCTACATGAAGGAGTACGGCGTCGAGCGCGTCTGGCGCGACATGCGCCTGAACCGGATCGGCGCGGGCACCGACGAGATCATGCTCGACGTGATCGGCCGCTCGTACGGGCTGTAGCGGCGCGGTAGCGTCGGCGGCTCACCCACCGATCGAGGAGGCGACGGCCATGCTCTGCACGGTCACCGTGCGACGGCTGAAGCCGGGCACGTACGAGGCGTTCCGCGAGGCCGTGGAGCCGACGTTCTGGCCCGCGGGGCTCACGAACATCAAGATCCTGCGCAACGGCGACGATCCCGACGAGGTCTGCACGCTCGGGTATCTCGACATGTCCGCGGACGCGCTCGAGGCGCTGCGCGACACACCCGAGCTGCTCGTCGCCGAGGCCGAGCGGATCGAGCGGGTCACGGCGTTCACGGACACCGTCCTCGCTCAACACCGTCTTCGAGCTCGCCGACGAGCTGCACCCGCCCGCCTGAGCGCATGGGAGCACTCGCCGACCACGTCCGCTCCTACTACGACGCGCTGAACAGCGGCGACGCGGACGCGGTCGCCGGCCACTTCACCGACGACGCCGTCCACTGGTACACGCGCCGCCCGCCGTCGGTCGGCGCCGCGCAGATCGGCGAGCACACGCACCTGGCCGTGGAGCACCTGCACGCCGTCTGGCACGATCGAGCATCTCGTCGAGGGCGCGGACGAGGTCGTGATCGAGTGGTCGATGGCGTGGGACCACCCGACGAGCGGTGAGCGCTGCCTGGACCGCGGCGCCGAGTTCCTGGCGTTCCGCGACGGCCTGATCTGCGAGGTCCGCGCCTACTACTCCCGCGACGGCGACCTGATCGGCTTCGACCACGCCGGACGCGGCCACACCGTGCTCCCGCGATAGCGTCCGCCCATGCCCGACGCCCCCGACTTCGCCACGACGATCGCCGCCGCCTACGCCGTGGAGGGACCGTCGATCGACCTCGGCCGCGGCGTCCACGACGACGTCGCTCGCCCAGGACGCCAAGGTCCAGATCGCCCTGTCGATGATGAACCGGCACGGGCTCGTCGCCGGCGCGACGGGCACCGGCAAGACGAAGACGCTGCAGGGCATGGCCGAGCAGCTCTCCGCCCAGGGCGTGCCCGCGTTCGTCGCCGACATCAAGGGCGACCTCTCGGGCCTCTCGGTGGCGGGCGACGCGGAGGGCATCGCCTCCAAGCGCGACGGCGAGCTCGGGATCCCCTACGAGCCGTCCGCGTTCCCCGTCGAGTTCCTCTCGATCGGCGGCCTGGGGCCGGGCGTGCCGATCCGCGCGACCGTCTCGGACTTCGGCGCGACGCTGCTCGCGAAGGTGCTGGGCAGCAACGAGACGCAGGAGTCGAGCCTCGGCCTCGTGTTCCACTACGCCGACACGAAGGCGCTGCCGCTGCTGGACCTGAGCGACCTGCGCGCGCTGCTGACCTTCCTGGACTCCGCCGCAGGGCAAGGCCGAGCTCGAGGGCATCGGCGGGCTGTCGAAGGCGACCGTCGGCGTGCTGCTGCGCGACCTCGTCGGCCTGGAGACCGGCGGCGGCAACGAGTTCTTCGGCGAGCCGCAGTTCAAGATCAGCGACCTGCTGCGGGTCGCGCCGGACGGCCGGGGCGTCATCAGCTGCCTCGAGCTCGCCGCCGTGCAGGACAAGCCGAAGCTCTTCTCGACGGTCCTGATGTGGCTCGTCGCCGAGCTGTTCGAGGAGCTGCCCGAGGTCGGCGACGTGGAGAAGCCCAAGCTCGTCTTCTTCTTCGACGAGGCGCACCTGCTCTTCAACGGGGCGAGCAAGGCGTTCCTCGAATCGGTCACGCAGACCGTGCGCCTGATCCGCTCCAAGGGCGTCGGCATCTTCTTCATCACGCAGAGCCCGAAGGACGTTCCCGGCGACGTGCTGGGGCAGCTCGGCAATCGCGTCCAGCACGCGCTGCGCGCGTTCACGCCCGACGACCAGAAGGCGCTGAGCTCCGCGGCCAAGACCTACCCGAAGAGCGACTTCTACGACATCGAGACGCTGCTGACCTCGATGGGCACCGGCGAGGCCGCGGTCACGCTGCTGAACGAGAAGGGCGTCCCGACGCCGGTCGTCCACAGCCGGCTCCCGGCGCCGCGCTCGCGGATGGATCCGGCCGACGACGTCGACGGCGCCGCCAAGGCCTCGCCGCTCTACGCGACCTACGGGACGCGCATCGACAGCCAGAGCGCCCGCGAGCTGCTCGCGGCCCGCGTCGCGGACGCGACCGCGGCCGCCGAGGCCGCCGCTCCGGCGAAGGCCGCCCCCGGCTCCCGCCCCGCCGCCCGAAGCAGACCGCGACGACGGTCGGCGGCGGCGCCGAGGCGATCGGCGACTTCCTCAACAGCCGCCAGGGCAAGCAGATGCAGAAGGAAGTCGTCCGCGGCATCTTCGGGCTGCTGAAGAAGAAGTTCTGAGGAGGCCACGATGACGGCGTACAGCAAGGGCGTTCCGCAGGCCGCAGAGCGCCGGATCCTGCCGCCGTTCGGCGAGGAGCACGAGGAGCTGCGCGCGTCGCTGCGGCGCTTCGTCGAGGCCGAGCTGGCGCCGCACGCCGACGAGTGGGAGCGCGAGCGCTGGTTCCCGGACGCCCTCTTCCCGCGGATGGGCGCGCTCGGGTTCCTCGGGCTCAAGTACGAGGAGGAGTACGGCGGGCAGGGCGGCGGCTACCTGCACGACGCGATCCTCGCCGAGGAGCTCGCGCGCTGCGGCTCCGGCGGCGTCGCCGCGGGCCTCGGCGCGCACATCACGATCGCGACGCCGCCGGTCTGGAAGTTCGGCACCGAGGACCAGAAGCAGCGGTATCTCGTCCCGTCGATCGCCGGCGACCTGATCGCCGCGCTCGCGATCACCGAGCCCGACGCCGGCTCCGACGTCGCCGGCATGAAGACGATGGCCAGGCCCGTCGAGGGCGGCTGGGTCCTCAACGGCTCGAAGATGTTCATCACGAACGGGGTGCGCGCGAACTACCTCGTGCTCGCCGCCAAGACGACCGCCGAGGGCGGCCACGGCGGCATCTCGTTCTTCCTCGTCGACACCGACCAGCCCGGCTACGAGGCCTCGAAGATCGAGAAGCTCGGCTGGCACGCGTCCGACACCGCGCTGATCGCGCTCGGCGACGTCTTCGTGCCGCAGGAGAACCTGCTCGGCGAGCTCAACGGCGGCTTCAAGCTGATCATGGCCAACTTCCAGTGGGAGCGGCTGTCGATGGCGCTCGGCGCCGTCGCCGCGGCGCAGCACTGCTTCGAGCTGACGCTGTCGTACGCCGGCGAGCGCGAGGCCTTCGGCCGCAAGATCGGCGGCTTCCAGGCGATCCGCCACAAGTTCGCCGAGATGGCGACGACGATCGAGGCCGGCCGCGCGCTGACCTACCACGCGCTGCGCCTCTTCGTCGAGGGCCAGGACGCGCTGCGCGAGGTGACGCAGGCCAAGCTGCTGACGCAGCGCGCCGCGTTCGACGTCGCCGACACCTGCCTGCAGATCCACGGCGGCGCCGGCTACATGGTCGAGTACGGGATCGAGCGCGCCGCCCGCGACGCGCGCCTGGGCCCGATCGGCGGCGGCACCGACGAGATCATGAAGGAGATCCTCGGGCGGACGATGGGGCTGTAGGGCGGGCGCTTCACGAGACGGTCACGCGTTCGTCACCGGCGCGTCACACGCGGCGGGCGCAGGTCGCGTTCGATGGCGGGGCTTCTGTCTCCCCACCTCTCGGAGGTCTCATCACATGCGCATTCGCACCCGCAGCGCCGCGGCGCTCGCGGCCGGCGTCCTCGCCGCCGGCGGCGTCACCGCCGCCGTCGTCGCCGCGTTCCCCGGCGATCCGACCGACCTGAGCTCGGTCCCCGCTCAGACCAAGACCCTCGGCATCAGCTCGCCGAACGTCCTGTCGCCCGGCCTCTACGAGGTCGCCGTCGCGCAGGGCTCGACGAAGCTCGAGAACCCCGCGCCCGCCGTCCGCTACTACGGCTACGACTCGCACATCCCCGGCGGGTCCGACACCTCGGCCCAGGCCCCGTTCGTCCCGCTCGCGGCGACCTCCCAGCAGGAGGCCCAGAAGACCGAGCCGGACAAGAACACCTACCTCACGCTGCGCGGGCAGAAGGGCGCCGACCCGGCCTACGACTACGGCACGCACTTCCTCTTCCAGGGACACGAGGCCGGCACACCCGGCGCGATCACCCGGATCAACCTCGACGCCGACGCGGCCCACCGCGTGACGCTGCTCGCGACGACCGAGCAGAACGGGACGACGGCGCTGCCGCCGATCGACGGCTCGACCTGGGACCCGTGGGCCAGGCGCCTGCTCTTCACCTCCGAGGCGCTCACCACCGGCGGCGTCTGGCAGGCAACGACCGACGTGCCGTCGACCGTCGTGAACCTCCAGGGCATCATCGGCATCGGCGGCTACGAGGGCATCCAGAACGACTCGGCGGGCAACCTCTGGATCGTCGAGGACGTCGGCGGCAAGAGCGGCGCGACGAACAACTTCGCCAAGCAGCCGAACAGCTTCGTCTACCGCTTCAAGCCGTACGACCCGACGGACCTGACGAAGGGCGGCAAGCTCCAGGTGCTGCAGGTCGGCTCGCTCCAGAACCCGGGCCAGCCGATCGCGTTCACCGGAACGGCCTCCGGCTCGCCGACCGCCGCGCAGGCCGACGCCGACATCCTCTCGGCCGACACGAAGGACCTGCACACCTACGGCCACACGTTCGCGACGAAGTTCGTCACGATCCACGACACCGCGACCGACGGCACGACGCCGTTCAACGCGAACGCCGCCGCGAAGACGGGGAAGGGCACGCCGTTCAAGCGGCCGGAGAACGGGCTGTTCCAGCCGGGCACCGGGTTCCGCACGTTCTTCTTCGACGAGACGGGCGACACCGACAACCGCACGCAGGCCGCGCCGGACTTCGGCGGCTTCGGCGAGCGTGCAGCGGCTCGACCTGAGCTGGCCGGGATCGGACACCGGCAAGCTGCGGCTCTTCTACAAGGGCGACCAGGTGCACTCCGGCTTCGACAACGTGGCGTTCCTCTCGAAGTCGAAGATCGCGTTCGGCGAGGACGCGGGCGACACGCTGCACACGCAGCGCAACGCGCTGGACTCGGCCTGGCTGCTGGACACGAACGCCGACTACTCGAAGCCGGCGGCTCCCGCGCCGGTGCGCTTCATCGCCGAGGGCCGTGACCCGTCGGCGACGCTCGACTCGGCGGGCGGCCCGCTCGTCGCCGGCAACGACGGCGACAACGAGATCACGGGCATCCACGCCTCCGACGGCGATCCGTCGCGCTGGGGCATCCTCGGCGCGAAGACCCCGCGGGTGTTCCGCGACGGCGACTGGCGCCTGTTCTGGACCCAGCAGCACGGGGACAACACGACGTGGGAGGTCTTCCGCGGCGGGGGGCCGCGGGACGGCTGGGACGGCTGATCGGGCCGACCCACACGCCGGCAGCAGGCGCGGGCCCCGGGAGACCGGGGCCCGCGTCGTTGCGCGGCGCGCATAGGATTCGCCGCCGCAGGTCCCGCCCCACGACAGACCACAGGAGACGGCATGGGAGTCCTCGACGGCAAGGTGGCGATCGTCACCGGATCGGCCCGCGGCATCGGCCGCGCCACGGCAGAGATCCTCGCTGAGCACGGCGCGAGCCTCGTCATCAACGACCTCGACGGCGACGTCGCCGCGCAGACCGCGAGCGAGATCGGGTCCGAGACGGCCGTGTACGCCGGCGACCTGACCGACCCGAGCGCACCCGCCGCGCTCGTGAAGACCGCGATCGACGCCTTCGGGAAGATCGACATCATCGTCAACAACGCCGGCTACACGCTCGACGCGCCGATCCACAAGATGAGCGACGACTGGTTCCAGAAGATGCTGGACATCCACGTCGTCGCGCCGTTCCGGATCATCCGCGAGGCGGCCCCGTACCTGCGCGAGCCCGCCAAGGCCGAGAAGGCGGAGGGCCAGGAGGTCTTCCGCAAGATCGTCAACGTCTCGTCGATCTCCGGCACGATGGGCAACGCCGGCCAGGCGAACTACTCCGCCGGCAAGTCCGCGGTCGTCGGGCTGACGAAGACGCTCGCCAAGGAGTGGGGCCAGTTCAAGGTCAACTGCAACGCGGTCGCCTTCGGCTTCATCGAGACGCGCCTGACCGCCTCCAAGGACGAGGCGAACGTCATGGAGATCGACGGCGAGCAGGTGCAGCTCGGCATCCCGGACCAGCTCCGCGGGATGGCGGCGATGCTGATCCCGCTCGGTCGCCCGGGCACGCCGGAGGAGGCCGCCGGCGGCGTCTTCTTCCTCTGCTCGCCGTGGTCCAACTACGTGCACGGACAGGTGCTGAACATCACCGGTGGCCAGTTCACCGGGATGACGACCTAGGCGCGGTCATGGGCGCGCACGCGATCACCCTCGTCCGTGAGCAGGACCTCGGCGACCTGCTGCCGCTGCTGCGCGGGTACTGCGACTTCTACGAGGTCGATCCGCCCGACGAGCAGCTGCTGGCGATGTGCCGCGCGCTGATCGCGGACCCGGGGCGCGAGGGCCTGCAGCTCATCGCGCGCGGGCCGGACGGCGCGGCGCTCGGCTTCGCGACGGTCTTCTGGACCTGGCAGACGCTCGACGCCGGCCGCATCGGCGTCATGAACGACCTGTTCGTGCACCCCGACGCGCGCGGCACGCGGGCTCGCCGCGGCGCTGATCGAGGCCTGCGCCGACCGCACGCGCGCCCACGGCGGCAAGGTGCTCGCGTGGGAGACGGCGCTCGACAACGTGCGCGCGCAGACCGTCTACGCCCGCGTCGGCGCCACCGCGAGCCGCTGGCTCACCTACGAGCTGGCGCTGTAGCCGGTCAGCCGCCGGCGGAGCCGAGCTCGAGCACGCAGCCGGAGAAGTACGCGCCCGCGGGCGACGCGAGGTACGCCACGAGGTCCGCGAGCGCGGCGTCCGGTCGTGACGTCGCGCGGGCGCACCGCGACGACGCGCACGCCGAGCCGCGCCCATTCGACCGAGGTGGTGCGGGCGAGGTTCTCCAGCGCCGCGCCGGCCGGGGTCCGCGAGCGCGCCGTCGCGCGGCCGCGGCGCGACCAGCAGCACGAGCCCGCTGCCCGGCCGGCTCGAGCTTGGCCGTGAGCACGGCGCGCGTCGCGTTCCAGGCGCCGGCGACCGCGCCCGCGAGCGCGGTCGCCGTCGTCCGCGCCGTCGCGCAGCGCCGGGGCCGGTGTCGCAGACGAGCACGCCGACGGCCGGCAGCGCCTGCACGGCGGCGACCAGCGCCTCCTCGTCCAGCAGGTCGGCGTCCAGGGTCGTGCACGACCGCGCCGAGCTCGCGCGCAGCGCGTCCGCCACAGGGCTTCCAGCGCCCGCGACGACGACGCTCGACGCCGTCCAGCAGGCCGGAAAGCAGCGAGCGAGGGCGCGTCGGGCGCAGGCATGCGCGGCAGCGTACAGCGCAACTTCTCGCGGCCCCGATGGTTCACTGAGGGTGCGTGCCCTCTCCGTTCCCCGCAATTTCCGCGCGCCGTCGCTCGGCGTGGTGCTGGTGGTCGCTCGCCCTCCCGGGCGCGGCGTCCGCGCGCGCCATGCTCGTCGCCGGCGGCGCCCCCGGGCCTCGTGTCCGTCGACCAGAGCACCGGCCGCGTCGCCGCCCCGCTCGGGCTCGGCGGCCCGGCCGTCGCGCGTCGCCACGAGCTCCGACGGCGCCCGCGCCTACGTCGCCGCCGGCAAGCGGATCGCGACCGTCGACATCGCCGACCGCGCACCGCCGGATTCACCCGCTCGCCGAGCGGGATCATGGGCCTCGCGTCGAGCCCGAACGGGTCGCGCCTGCTCGCCGGGCGCGCCGGCGCGGTCGACGTCCTCGCGGCGGCGCCGCTGCCCGGCGGTGCTCTCGACGATCCCGCTCGGCCGCAGCGCCCAGCCGCGCTCGATCGCGATCTCGCCCGACGGCTCGCGCGCGCTCGTGCTCCTGGACTCGAAGCGGCTCGCGATCCTCGACCTCACGACGCTGCGCATCGCGGCGCGCGTGCCGCTGACGAACGCCACCGCGGTCGCCTTCTCCCCCGGCGGCAGCGCCTGGGCGCTCCAGCGCACGCGCACCGGCGGCGTGCTGCGCCGCATCGACCTCGTCAGCGCCGCGCGCCTCCGCGACGATCCCGCTCGGCCGCTCGATCGGCGGCGGCCTCGCGATCACGCCGAACGGCCGCAACGCGATCGCGGGCGCCGCCGACGGCACCGCGGTCGCGGCGATCGCCGACCTCACGACGGCGCGCCTGGTCGCGCGTGTCCGCGTCGGCCGCGGCCCCGGCTTCCCCGGCGCCTCCAGTGACGGCACCCGCCTCTTCGTCGCCGACCGCGGCGGCCGCTCGCTGTCGGTGCTGAGCGCGCTTCAGCTTCAAGCGCCTGCGCGGCGTCGCGCTGCCCGCCGGCGTGCGGGCATCGGCCGCCGCCGGCCAGGGCGGCCTGGCGGTGCAGCGCGGCACCGACGGGCCCCGACGTCCTGATCGGCACGCGCGGCCCCGACCTGCTCGACGGGCTCGGCGGCAACGACAAGCTCAGCGGCAACCGCGCCAACGACCAGCTCTTCGGCGGCGACGGCGACGACGAGCTCAACGGCGGCACCGAGAACGACCTGCTCGACGGCGGCCCCGGCGCACGACCGGCTCTTCGGCACGCAGGGCAACGACCAGCTCCTCGGCGGCCTCGGGCAACGACGCGCTGTTCGGCGGCACCGGCAACGACCGCCTCGACGGCGGGGACGACGGCGACTACCTCGACGGCGGCGACGGCGACGACGAGATCGACGGCGGGGCCGGCGACGACCGGATCGTCGAGTCGGGCCTGGGCAACGACAACCCGCTCGAGGGCGGCCCCGGCAACGACCTGATCGACGGCGGCCGCGGCACCGACAAGATCTACGGCGACGACGGCAACGACACGCTGCTCGGCCGCGGCGGGCTCGGAGACGATCGACGGCGGCACCGGCGACGACACGATCGACGGCGGCACCGGCGGCGACATCATCTTCGGCCGCGAGGGCAGCGACGCGATCCGCGGCGACGCGGGCTCCGACACGATCTACGGCTCCTACGGCGACGACACGGTCGACGGCGGGTCGGGCAACGACACGATCAGCGGCTCCTACGGCGCGGACGACATCACCGGCGGGCCCGGCGAGGACTCGATCACCGGCGGCACCGCCAACGACGTCATCCGCGTGGCCGACGACGCGCAGGACACCGTCGACTGCGGCCCCGGCAAGGACACCGTCTACGTCGAGGACACCGCGCCGGACCGCGACGTCCTCACGAGCTGCGAGACGGTCATCCAGGTCCCGCCGGAGCCCTCCACCGACGCGCCGCCGACCACGAACGTGATCGCCGGCACCCCCGGGAACGACGTGCTGAACGGCACCGACGGCAACGACTCGATCTTCGGCGCCGACGGCAACGACGAGCTGTTCGGCCAACGGCGGCAACGACTACGTCGACGGCGAGAACGACGACGACATCCTGCACGGCGGCCCCGGCGACGACGAGCTGCACGGACGCGGCGGCAACGACATCGTCCTCGGCAACGAGGGCAACGACCGCCTGTTCGGCGACCGCGGCAACGACGTGCTCGACGGCGGCGACGGCAACGACCAGATCTTCGCGGGCCTCGACGACGACACGGTCCAGGGCGGCGCGGGCGACGACACGATCCAGGTCGTCGCCGGCGGCTTCGACCGCGTCTCGCTGCGGGCCGGGGAACGACACCGTCTACGCCGACGCGACCGACGAGATCGCGCGCCGACTGCGAGATCGTCAAGCGCTGATCGACGCGTGCAGGCGCTTGATCTCGGCGAAGATCTCGTCGGCGACCGCCTGCTGCTGCGCGCGCGTCGGCTCGGCGACCTGCTCCCAGCGCATCGGCTCGCCGTACTTCACCGTCACGCGCGGGAAGCCGCAGGCGCTTCCAGTTGCGCACCGCCTGCGACCCGGCGATCCCGACCGGCACGATCGGCGCGCCGGTCTCCAGCGCCATCCGGCCGATCCCGGGCTTCGCCGTCTCCGCGAGCCGCCCGGTGCGTGAGCGGCCGCCCTCGCAGTAGACGCAGACCGTGCCGTCGCGGCCGAGGATCGCGTGGACGATCTCGAAGCTGCGCTCGTCGCGGCGGCCGCGGCGCACCGGGAAGACGCCGCCGTGCGTGTAGATGTAGATCATCGGCCCGCTCGGAAGATCTGCGACTTGGCCATGAACTGCACCTTGCGCCGCGTCGCCTGGCCCATGAAGAAGTGGTCGAGGTTCGAGAAGTGGTTCGGCGCGAAGATCAGCGGGCCGCTCGTCGGCACGTTCGCGCTGTCGATCGTGCGCGTCCGGTAGCCGATCCACGCGAGCAGCGAGGTGATGACCCGGACCATCTCGTAGATCCAGCGGTCCGGCCGCCTCGTGAGCGAGCGCTGCGTAGAAGGGCTCGAGCGCCTCCGGCGGGCGCGGTGTCCTCGTAGACCTGCTCCTTGATCGGGACGAGGTCCGCGGTGGGCTCGTCCGTGTGGGCTGCGCTGCTCGGTCATCGCCACCGTCCTATCACCACGCGCGGCGCGGGGTCACGCCTCCACCCAGCCGCGCGAGCGCTCGAGCGCCCGCGACCAGCCGTGCAGCAGCGTCTCGCGCTCGTCCTCGCCGATCTGCGGGTCGTAGCGCGCCTGCTCGCGCCACAGCCCCGTCACGGCCGACTGCGACCAGACGCCCGCCCCCACGCCGGCCATCAGCGCCGCCCCGAGCGCGGTCGTCTCCGCGACCTCCGGCACGACGACCGGCACGCCGAGGACGTCGGCCTGGAACTGCATCAGCCAGGCGTTCGCGGTCGCGCCGCCGTCGGCCCGCAGCTCGCCGACCGGGCGCTCGGTCACGGCCTCGACCGCCCGGACGGCGTCCACCGTCTGGTAGGCGATCGCCTCGAGCGCGGCGCGCGCGAGGTGCGCGCGGCCGCTGCCGCGGGTCAGCCCGACGATCGTCCCGCGCGCGTACGGGTCCCAGTGCGGCGAGCCCAGGCCGGTCAGCGCCGGCACGAAGTAGACGCCGTCGTTGCCGTCGCAGCGAGGCCGCGAGCGCCGCCGACTCGCGCGCGTCCTCGATGATCCCGAGGCCGTCGCGCAGCCACTGGATCGCGGCGCCGGTGACGAAGATCGACGCCTCGAGCGCGTAGATCCGGCGCTGCCCGATGCCCCAGGCGACGGTGGCGAGCAGGCCGGGCGGCGTGACCGGCGCCGTGTCGCCGGTGTTGACGAGCACGAACGAGCCCGTCCCGTACGTGTTCTTCGCCATCCCCGGGTCCAGGCACGCCTGCCCGTAGAGCGCCGCCTGCTGGTCGCCCGGCGACGCCCGGCAACGGCACGCCGCCGTGGCCGGGCAGCGCGTCCTCCGTGACGCGTGCCGAACTCCCCCATCGACGGCGCGATCCGCGGCAGCGCGCGCTCCGGCACGCCGAACAGCTCGAGCAGCTCGTCCGACCAGGCGCCCGTCCGCAGGTCGTAGAGCAGCGTGCGCGAGGCGTTCGAGGGGTCGGTGGCGTGCTCGCCGGTGAGCTTCCAGGTGAGCCAGGCGTCGATCGTCCCGAAGACCGCGCGCCCGTCCCGCGCCCGCTCGGCGAGCCCGTCGACGTTCTCGCAGCAGCCACTGGATCTTCGTGCCGGAGAAGTACGGGTCCAGGACGAGGCCCGTGCGCTCGCGCACGAGCGCCTCGTGCCCCTGCGCGCGCAGCTCGTCGCAGCGGGCCGCGGTGCGCCGGTCCTGCCAGACGATCGCGCGGTGGAGCGGCTCGCCGGTCGCCGGATCCCACACGCAGACGGTCTCGCGCTGGTTCGTGATGCCGATCGCCGCGAGCCCGCCGTCCGGGACGCCGGCGTCGGCCAGCGCCTCGAGCGCGAGCGCCCGCGTGACGTCCCAGATCTCCTGCGGGTCGTGCTCGACCCAGCCGGGCCGGGGGAAATGCTGCTCGATCTCGCGGTAGGCGCGGCCCACGAGCTGGGCCTCGTCGTCGAACACGAGGCAGGTGCTGCCCGTGGTGCCCTGGTCGATCGCGAGGATCACGGAGCGCGCAGCCTACCCTTGCCGGCGCAACGCACCTCGACCGGGTGTCGAAAGACAGGACCGAATGTCCGACCGAGTGTCGCTGGGAGACCCGCCCCCGCTCCCGCATCATGCTGGGCACGAGATCGAAGCGACCGGCGAACGTCCTGCTCCTCACGTCTCCTCCTGTGACGCAGTGTCGTCGGTCGTAATGGTCGCGTGGATCAGGGCCGCGGCGGGGCTGACCCTCCCCGCCGCGGCTCCCCGACAGGGGACGGGGCCGAGCGACACCCGGGGTGGTGGGGGACACACCGCCCCGGGTTTCGGCCTCGTCGCCGGCGATTCTCAGGCGCGCCGGCGCCGCCACTCCACGCCGAGCAGGACGACCGCCGGCGGGATCGTCGCCGGCAGCACGTCGTAGACGAGGAAGAGCTGGTCCCAGCACATCGAGACGACGACGAGCAGCGACCGCCGCCGCGAGCTGCGGGCCCTTCTCGGCCGCGATGATCCCGCCGACCACCGCGGCGGCGAAGAAGTCGCCGTAGCCCATGCCGGCGAAGCCGAACGACGCCGACTGCAGCTGCGGCAGGCCTGCCCCGGGCGTCGCCGCGACGAGCACGGCGTTCGGGCCCTCGAGCTGCCCGGAGAACACGAGGTACGCGTCGACCGCCGCCATCGCGACGATGCCGACCTTCAGCAGCGAGAGCGGCGCCGCGCCGGCGAGCAGGCGCCCGAGCGTCACCGCGGACCCGACGATCAGCACGATCGTCGCGACCTGGCCGCTGCGCTCGTCCGGGTAGGCCCACGCGACGGCCAGCAGCGGCGCGGCGAGCACGCGCCAGCCACGGCCGCGCGCCCGTGCGCCGCCCAGCCGAGCGCGAGCGCGCAGCCCGGCGGGCACGAGCAGCAGCGCGACCCAGGTCAGCACGTCGGCCGTCGTCGGGACCAGCGCGATCGCGACGACGACCACGACGATCGACAGCGGCAGCACGAGCGCCCACGCGCCCGGTGCGCAGCCGCCGCGCCCACAGCGGCAGGCCGGCGGCCGGCAGCGCGACGCAGGCCGCCTGGGCGACGGTCAGCGCGAGGTTGTCGGCGGAGAACCACACCGGCGGCTGATGGTGGCAGCCCCGGGAGCGGTGCCGCGCTGCACCTACGCTCACGACCGTGGTGCTCGCGTCGATCCCGAGCCCGTCGTTCAACGACCTGCAGCTCGGGCCGTTCACGCTCCACGTCTACGGCGCTGATGTACGTGGTCGCGGTCCTCGCCGCGATCGTGATCACGCGCCGCCGCTGGCGCGCGCAGGGCGGCGACGCCGACCTCGTCTACGAGGTCGCGCTCTGGGGCTTCCCGGCCGGGCTGATCGGCGGGCGCATCTACTTCGTGATCACGAGCTGGGACCAGGCGCCGCACACCTGGTGGGGGCCGTTCGCCGTCTGGGACGGCGGCCTGGGCATCTGGGGCGGCATCCTCGCCGGGACGCTCGCGGGCCTCTGGGTCCTGCGCCGCCGCCACGCGGACATCCCCCGCTTCCTGGACGCCGCCGCGCCCGCGCTGCTGGTCGCCCAGTCGATCGGGCGGATCGGCAACTACTTCAACCAGGAGCTCTTCGGCAGGCCGACGACGCTCCCGTGGGGCCTACGAGATCAGCCCGTCGCACCGGCCGGACGGCTACGCGAGCTTCGCCACCTTCCACCCCACGTTCCTCTACGAGATCGTCTGGAACCTGGCGCTCGCCGCCGCGCTCGTCTGGCTCGGCCACCACCGCCGCATCAACCCCGGCGGGCTGTTCGCGCTGTACGTCGCGGGGTACTCGCTCTTCCGGATCTTCGAGGAGCTGCTGCGGATCGACCCCGCGCACCACATCCTCGGGCTGCGCCTGAACTTCTTCGTCGCGGGCGTCCTCTGCGCCGGCGGCCTCGCCGTCTTCGCGCGCATCCAGCGCCGCGGCGCCTCAGCGGCGCGCGATCCAGACGCGGGCGAAGTCGCGTAGCTGGCGGAAGCGGTGGACGAACCCGCGCCAGGTCCTCCCGGTGGCGCGGTGCTCGAGGTCGACGTCGATCTCGACGACCCGGAAGCCCGCGCGCACCGCGTCGACCGTCATCCCGATCTCCATCCCGAAGCGCGGCGCGAACGGCGTGACGACCTGGAGCACCTCCGCCCGCATGGCGCGCTGGCCGGAGATCGGCGCGCGGACGTCGAGCCCGGTCAGGTTGCGGATCGCCCAGTGCGCGAAGCCGACCGCGATGCCGAAGCCGCCGCCGACGCGCCGGGCGAAGACGGCGACGGCGAGGTCGCCGTCGCCCGCGGCGACCGCGTCGACCAGCGGGCGCAGGCGCGCGGCGCTCGCCCCCAGGTCGGCGTCGCAGAGCAGGATCAGGCCGGGCTCGTGCCGAGCGCGCATTCGGCCGCCAGCGTCGCGGCGCCGCCCTTCCCCGCGGCATGCGGGAGCCGGACGACCTCGGCGCCCGGCCGCGCGCGCCACCTCGGCCGGTCGCGTCCGCCGACCCGTCGTCCGCGACGACGACGACGGCGCCGGGGAACGCGTCGCGCACGGCGCGCACCGTCTCGCCGATCCGATCGGCCTCGTCCCTGGCGGCGATGACGACGGCGATCTCGGAGGCGTCCATTGCGCGGGCTATGGTGCCAGACCGCTGCGTTCCCCCTGCATCTGGAGGCGTTCCGTGCCGGACATCGAGGCCCACATCACGGGCACCGTGTGGAAGATCGAGTGCCAGGTCGGTGACACGATCGCCGAGGGCGACACCGTCGCCATCCTCGAGTCGATGAAGATGGAGATGCCCGTCGAGGCCGAGGACGAGGGCGTCGTCAAGGAGATCCTCTGCGAGGAGGGTCAGGCGGTGAACGAGGGCGACACGCTCGTCGTGCTCGAGTAGGCGCCCGGCCCGGGCTCGGGCGTGACGTCCCGCGCCGTCAGCTCCTCGCCGCAGGCGTCGCAGTCGACGTGCGCGTGGGCCTCGCCGCCGCAGCCCGTGTGCCGGTAGTGCACCGGCGGGCCGTCCGGCGCCATGTGCCGGTCGCCCCAGTCGCGGATGGCGATGAGGATCGGATAGAGGTCGAGGCCCTTCTCGGTCAGGCGGTACTCGTGCCGGGTGCGGCCGTCGCGGTAGGGCTCGCGCCGCAGGATCCCGTGCTCGACGAGCCGGTCGAGCCGGTCGGCGAGCCGCCCGCGCGAGATGCCCAGGCTCGCCTGGAAGTCCTCGAAGCGCCGCACGCCGGCGAACGCCTGCTTGACGATCACGAACGTCCAGCGATCGCCGAGCACGGTCAGCGGTCGGGTGATCGAGCACGGCTGATCGGCCAGCTCCTCGAAGCGCATGGCGCGAGGATACCTGAGTCCCATTTCGGAACTGTGATAGTCCTACCTGCGTTCCGAAATGAGACTTCAAGGAGATGACCCATGCGTGCGCTGCAGGTGACCGACCCCGCCGGACCCGCTCCGTCGCTCGTCGCCGACGTTCCGCCGCCGCGGCGACGACGCGCCGCTCGTGATCGACGTCCACGCGGCGGGAGTCGGCTTTGCGGACCTCCTGATGAGCCGGGGCGAGCATCAGATCCGGCAGGAGCCGCCCGTTCACGCTCGGCTGGGAGGCCGCGGGCGTCGTGGTCCGGCGCCCGTCCGGGTCGGACCTGCGGCCGGGCGACGAGGTCGTCACGCTCACCCTCGGCGCGTTCGCCGAGCGCATCGCCGCCGTGCCCGAGGCCACGTTCCGCCTCCCCGCCGGCCTCTCGCTCGACCGAAGGCGCGGCGTTCCCGATGAACTACCTGACCGCGCTCGCCGGCCTCGACGCGCCGCGGGCGCCTGCGCGCCGGCGAGACGGTCCTCGTCCACGGCGCCGCCGGCGGCGTCGGGACGGCGGCGATCCAGGTCGGCGCGCGGCCTCGGGGCGCGCGTCATCGCGGTCGTCTCGAGCGCGGCGAAGGCGACGTCGCGCGCGCGGCCGGCGCCGACGAGGTCGTCGTCGCGTGCCGGCGGCGAGTGGCGGCAGCGCGGTGCTCGAGCTCGCTCCGGGCGGCGTCGACGTCATCCTCGACCCGGTCGGCGGCGACCTGCTGCTCGACAGCCTGCGCTGCCTGGCCTCCGAGGGGCGCCTCGTCGTCGTCGGCTTCGCGGGCGGCGCGATCCCGCAGATCCCCGCCAACCGCCTGCTGCTCAAGAACGTCGACGTCTGCGGCTGCTCGTGGAGCGTCCTCGTCGGCGCTCCCGGCGGGCTCCCCGCGGCGGCGGCGCGGCTCGCCGAGATGGTCGCGGCCGGCACGGTCCGCCCGTCGGTCGGCGCGACGCTCCCGTTCGACGACGGCCCGCTCGCGCTGCGCGCGCTCGACGAGCGCCGCGCGCTGGGCAAGGCCGTGCTGACCCTGAGGTCGTAGGGTGCGCCCTCATGGCCGGGCAACTGCTGCAGGACGAGCCGGCGGACGGCGTCCTCCGGCTGACGATCTCGAACCCCGAGAAGCGCGGGGCGCTGGATCACGCGATCCTCGACGCGATCTGCGCGCAGGTCGCGGGCGCCGCTGACGCAGGGCGCGCGCTGCATCGTGCTGACCGGTGAGGGCCGCTGGTTCTCGTCCGGCTACGACATCGGCGACATCCCCGCCGACGTCTTCGCCGTCGAGGCCGAGCGGATCGTCGCCCACCCGTTCACCGAGGCGCTGCAGGCGCTCGACGCGACCGACCTGCCGACCGTCGCCGCCATCAACGGCCCGGCGATCGGCGGCGGCCTCGAGTTCGCGCTCGCCTGTGACCTGCGCGTCGCCGCCCAGGGCGTGCAGTTCGGCATGCCGCCCGCCAAGCTCGGGCTCGTCTACTCGCACACCGGCATCCGCCGCTTCATCGACACGATCGGCGCGCCGCGCGCGCGGGAGCTGTTCCTCGTCGGGCGGCGCATCTCGCCGGAGACGGCGCTCGCCTGGGGCCTCGTGAACGACCTCGTCGAGCCCGAGGCGCTCGAGGCCGCGTCGCTCGACTGGGCGAGCGAGCTGGCGGGCAACGCGCCGCTGAGCGTGCGCGGCAACAAGCAGGTGTTCCGCGCGCTGCTCGCCGCCGCAGGGCGAGGTCGACGCGGACACCGAGCGCGAGCTGATCGCGCTGCGCGAGGCCTGCTTCTCCTCCGCACGACATGCTCGAGGGCGTGCGCGCGTTCGCCGAGAAGCGCGCCGCGCGCTGGCAGGGCCGGTAGACGGCGGCCGGCCGTGCGCGTCTGCACCTGGAACGTCAACTCGCTGCGCGCCCGGCTCCCGCGGGTGCTCGAGATGCTCGAGAAGCACGCGCCCGACGTCGTCCTGCTGCAGGAGACGAAGGTCGCGCCCGACCAGTACCCGGACGACGGAGCTGCGGGCCGCCGGCTACGAGTCCGTCCATCACAGCGGCGGGCGCTGGGCGGGCGTCGCGATCCTCGCGCGCTCGGGCCTCGGCCTCGGCCGGCGAGCGCTGCCGGGCTGCCCGGCGAGATCCGCGGCGACGAGGCGCGCTGGATCGAGGCCGACGTCCCCGGCCTCGGCCTGCGCGTCGCGAGCGTCTACGTCGTCAACGGCCGCGAGGTCGGCAGCGAGACGTTCGACGAGAAGCTCGCGTTCCTCGACGCGATGGCGCGGCGCGCGCCGGGCAGCTGGCGGGCGCGCCGCTGATCGTCGGCGGCGACTTCAACGTCGCGCCCGCCGACGCCGACGTCTACGACCCGGCCGCGTTCGCCGGCGCCACGCACGTCACGCCGGACGAGCGCTCGCGCCTGCGCGCGCTGCTCGCCGCGGGCGGCCTGGTCGACGCCTACGCCGCCGCGCCCGCGCCGGAGATCGAACCGCTTCACCTGGTGGGACTACCGCGCGGGCAACTTCCACAAGAACCTCGGGCTGCGGATCGACCTGCTGCTCGTGTCGCGAGGCGCTCGCCGGCGGGCCTGCGCTCCTGCGGGATCGACCGCGACCTGCGCAAGGGCCAGAAGCCCAGCGACCACGCGCCGCTGTTCGCCGAGCTCGACGCGCCCGCTGCGCGCTGACAGCACCGTCCGGCACCGCTGGCACATTCCAGGCGTCACGACGACGACCCGGAGGAACCGGCCCCCATGCCCCCGCTGATCACCCCTGAGGAAGCGCTCGAGCTGGGCGCCCTGACCGAGCCGAAGGCGATCGAGGCGCTCGTCGAGCGCGCCTGGGAGGCGCGGGTCGAGCGGTTCGGGGACAGCACCGACATGTGCTCGCTCGTGAACGCGAAGTCCGGCGGCTGCGCCGAGGACTGCGGCTTCTGCGCGCAGTCGCGGTTCGCCGAGGCCGAGACGCCGATGCACGCGCTGATGGAGCCCGAGCAGATCCTCGAGCACGCGCGTGCGGCGGAGGCCGGCGGCGCGCACCGCTTCTGCATGGTCACGCAGGGCCAGGGCCTCTCCAAGCGCGACTTCCAGAAGTTCCTCGACGGCGTGCGGCTCGTCGCCGAGCAGACGAACCTCAAGCGCTGCGCCTCGATCGGCCACATGAGCGCCGAGCGCGCGCGGATGCTGCGCGAGGCCGGCGTCCAGCGCGTGCACCACAACGTCGAGACCGCCGAGTCCTACTACCCGGAGGTCTCCTCGACCGTCCGCTACGAGGGCCGCCTGCGCACGATCGACGCGGTCAAGGAGGCCGGCCTCGAGACCTGCGTCGGCGGCATCCTGAACCTCGGCGAGACACCGGCGCAGCGCGTCGAGATGGCCTTCCAGCTCGCCGAGGTCGACCCGACCAGCGTGCCGATCAACCTGCTGATCCCGAAGGCCGGGACGAAGTTCGGCGACCGGCAGCTGATGGACCCGTGGGAGGCCGTGAAGTGGATCGCGATCTTCCGCCTCGTGCTGCCGGAGCGCGCTGTTCCGGCTCTGCGGCGGCCGCGTCGAGAACCTCGCCGAGCTGCAGCCGCTGGCGATCCGCGCCGGCGTCAACGGCGTGATGATGGGCAACTTCCTGACGACGCTCGGCAACACGCCCGAGCAGGACCGCGCGATGTTCGAGGACCAGGGGCTGAACATCGCCCGCCAGCCCGACAACGGGGCCAACCCGCGGCCGGACAACCGCAGCGGGCGGCTCGAGGGCGAGACGCCGGACATCGTCGAGGAGTTCCTCGACGACTGGACGCCGAGCGGCGAGGTCGACCTCACGGTGCGGCTGTGGGATCCGTCGAGCCAGCTGCGCTTCCGGGCGCGCGACAAGTCGGTGCCGCCGCGGCCCGATGGGGCGCCGAACGCCTGGCCGGCCGAGGAGCCCGTCGGCCCGACGGCCGCGTAAGCGCCTGATGCAGGACATTCACGAGCGCCTCGACGAGCTCCAGGAGCTGGGGCTCTACCGCCGCCTGCGCGTCATCAGCGGGCCGCAGGGCCCGCGCGTCGTGCTCGACGGCCGCCCGGTGCTCCTGCTCTGCTCGAACAACTACCTCGGCCTGTCCGATCATCCGCGCGTCCGCGAGGCGGCGGCCGACGCGGCGATGCGCTGGGGCGTCGGCGCCGGGCGCGTCGCGCCTGGTCTCCGGGACGATGCGCATCCACCGCCGGCTCGAGGAGCGCCTGGCCGAGTTCAAGGGCGCGGAGACGGCGCTCCTGTTCGGCTCGGGCTACCTGGCGAACATCGGCGTCGTCAGCGCGCTCGCCGGGCAGGGACAGGTCGTCTTCTCCGACGAGCTGAACCACGCGTCGATCATCGACGGCTGCCGGCTCTCGCGCGCGGAGACGTTCGTCTACCGCCACAACGACACCGAGCATCTCGCCTGGGCGCTGGAGCGTGCGGGCGACCGCGGCGCGCTGATCGTCACCGACTCGGTCTTCTCGATGGACGGCGACGTCGCGCCGCTGGCCGAGCTGGCGGAGCTCGCGCGGCGCCACAAGGTGCGGCTCGCGGTCGACGAGGCGCACGGCGTCGGCTGCATGGGCCCCGGCGGGCGCGGCGCCGTCCACGAGGCCGGCCTCGAGCGCGAGGTCGACGTCGTCATCGGCACGCTCGGCAAGGCGCTCGGGTCCTACGGCGCGTACGTGACCTGCGACGACGAGCTCGCGCAGTTCCTCATCAACACCTCGCGGCCGTTCATCTTCTCGACCGCGCCGCCGCCGCCCGCGGTCGCGGGCGCGCTCGCGGCGCTCGACCTGCTCGCCGAGAGCGACCGGCTCGTCACCCGCCTCGCCGCCAACAGCGCGGCGATCC
Source organism: uncultured Actinomycetes bacterium (assembly GCA_963721255.1). Lineage (GTDB taxonomy): Bacteria > Actinomycetota > Thermoleophilia > Solirubrobacterales > Solirubrobacteraceae > F1-60-MAGs163. The sequence goes on along the minus strand of CAVRIM010000013.1, from coordinate 37,316 downwards.
GCGACGAGCTCGCGCGCGAGGGCTTCGACGTCTCCGGCTCCACGACGCAGATCGTGCCGCTCGTGATCGGCGAGGCCGACCTGGCGATGCGGATCTGCGAGATCGCGATCGAGCACGGCGTCTTCGCCCAGGCGATCCGGCCGCCGACGGTCGCCGAGGGCACCTCGCGCCTGCGCCTGGCCGTGATGGCCACGCACACGAAGGAGGAGCTGCGCGAGGCCGCCCGCGTGCTCGGCCGCGCCGCGCTTCAGGCGGGCTTCCGGCCCGGCGACGGCGTTCCCGTGGCGGCCGCGCGCGACGCCTCGCGCCACCGCGCCGCGGCGTGAACGGCTGCCTGGTCACCGGCACCGACACCGGCGTCGGCAAGACCGTCGTCGCCGCGGCGATCGTCGCGGCGCTGACCGCCCGCGGACTGCGCGTCGCTCCGGTCAAGCCGGTCGTGACCGGGCTCGACGAGCCCGAGCCGGGCCGTCCGCTCGACCACGAGCTGCTGGCCGCCGCCGCGGGCGTCGAGCCCGGCCGCGGTCACGCAGCTGCACGTTCGGGCCCGCCGTCTCTCCGCACCTCGCCGCAGAGCTCGGCGGGATCACGGTCGAGCCCGCGACGCTCGTCGCGGCGGCGCGCGGCGCCGCCGAGCGGCGCCGACGTCGTCGTCGGCGAGGGCGCCGGCGGGCTGCTCGCCCCGCTCACCGGCGGCTACCTGATCCGCGACTACGCGCTCGACCTCGGGCTGCCGCTCGTGATCGCCGCCCGGCCCGGGCTCGGCACGATCAACCACACGCTGCTCACGGTCGAGTCGGCGCGCGGCGCCGGGCTGCGCGTGCTCGCCGTCGTCCTCACGCCGTGGCCCGATGAGCCGGACGCGATGCAGCGGTCCAACCGCGACACGATCGCGGCGCTCGGCGACGTCGAGGTCGTGACGCTGCCGCGCGTGGGCGTCGCGATCGACGAGCTCGCGAGCGCCGGCGCGACGCTGCCGCTCGATCGCTGGCTTGGGCTCTAGACCCGCGGCATCGCGGGCTCCGCTTCGGCCTGGACCGGCGCGATCTCGATCGATTCGCCGGCCTCGAGGATCCTCACCGGCACCCCGCGCCCGGCGGCCTCCGTGGCAAAGCGCTCGGCGGCGCCGGCGACCGGCTCGTAGATGCCGTCGATCTCGTAGCCCTCGGAGTGGATCGGGATCGCCAGGCGCGCGCCGAGGAGCTCGGCGGCGACAGCGGCCTGGGCCGGGTCGAGCGCCGCAGGCAGCGGGCTCGCCGGGCGGCGGTGCGGAAACGTCAGGACCGCCCCGTTCACCGGGACGAGCACGACGTCGAACGGCCCGTGCCGCAGCGCCATGCGCCACCAGTACCCGTGGAACATCGTGTCGCCGAGGTGCAGGACGCGCACGCCGTCCGCATCGATGAGCCATGCGACCTGCGGGTCACCGACGCCGTCGGCCGCCGGCAGCGCCGTCAGCGTGAACGGGCCGGCGGTCACCGACTCCCACGGTGCCACTCTCCTGCGGTCCAGGCGCACCGCCGCCAGCTCGTGCTCGGCCTGTGCGAGCGCGAGTTCCTCAAGCCCGTCGCCTCCGCCGGCCGGCGGCTCGAGCACCGGCGCTCCGGGCGCGAGCGCCGCGGCGAGCGCGTCCGCGTCGGCGTGATCGCGATGCAGGACGGCCCCCTGGCGGGACGGTCGGCGCGCGCTCGACGCCGGGCGATGCGCCGCGCACCGGCTGGCCTGAGCGGCTAGCCCGCGAGGAACTCCGCCAGCTCCGGCGCGTGCCGGCCCGGCGTGAACACCCCGACGACCTCGTACGCGACCACGCCGGCGACGACGTAGGGATCGTTCGCCAGCGTCGCGCGCACGCCGTCGGCGTCGTCCCCGCGGAACACGAGGATCGAGCCGTCCGGCGGAGTCGCGGCGCCCGCGCCAGCACGAGGCGGCCGTCGGCCACGAGTTCCTCGACGAAGCCGCAGGTGCGCGTCGCGGTGCGCGTCGACCTCGTCGAGCGGCGCGAGGTAGCTGCCCTTGACGACCGTGAGTGGCGTGATGGTGCTCATGGCGGTAGTCAACCCGATCGACGGCGCTACCGCTGCCCCTCCGCCGCGACCTTCAGGATCGATCCGTCGATCAGCCACTCGACCGGTGCGCGGTCGTCGGTGTAGACGGTCCCGCCGCGCAGGCCCGGGGCGCAAGCGCCGCGCGGTCGCCGCCGCCACGGGCAGCAGCGCGGCCGGCAGCCCGCCGACCGTCGTCGTCGCGCCGGCCCGACGCCAGGCCGACGAGCATCGTGTTCACGCGCTCGCTGGGATCGCGCAGCACGGCCGGGAACGCCTCGCGCATCGTCGCGGTGAGGACCTTCTCGAGCGCGTCGCTCTGCTCCGGGTGCCCCACGTTCACGATCACGATGCCGCCGGGGTTCAGGTGCGCCGCGGCGAGCCGGAAGAACTCCTTCGTCGCCAGGTAGAACGGGATGTACGGCTGCCGGTAGGCGTCGACGAGGATCGCGTCCCAGCGGCGCGTCGAGGTGCGCAGGAACGGCCGGGCGTCGGCCGTGTGCAGGTGCAGGTTCGGCCCGCCGCAGGTCGAACAGGCGCCGGCCGACGTCGGTCAGCTCGCGGTCGATCTCCACCGCGTCCACACGCGTGCCGGGGAAGTAGTGCCCGTAGGCGCGGGCGGTGGTCCCCGCCGCGTTCCCGAGGATCGCGATCGACCGCGGCGCACGGCCGGTCAGCACCGGCGGCAGCACGAGCGCCTCGTCCCAGTAGTTCCCGGTCAGCCAGCGTCCCGGCCGGTACACCGAGTGGATCGCCTGCCCCTCGTTCAGCTCGAGCCGCCGTTCGCCGTCCGGGTCCTGCACGACCCGGGCGTACTGGTACTCGGTCTCGCGTTCCCAGACGACCTTCGCCGCGTCGGCGGTCTTGATCGTGCCGACCGGCGCGAGCAGCAGCAGCGCTCCCGCGGCGGGGACGAGCACCCAGCGGCGGCCGAGCACGGGCGCCGCGACGACCGCGAGCGACAGGGCGAACACGAGGAACGTGCGGCGCGTCCCCAGCAGCGGGATGAACAGCAGCGCGCTGAGGAAGACGCCGGCCAGGCTGCCGAGCGTCGAGATCGCGTAGAGCCGTCCCGCGACGCGGCCCGCCTCGTCGACCGCGGTGACGCTGAGCCGCACCGCGTACGGGGCGACGACGCCGAGGACGAAGACCGGCGCCGCGATCAGCACGAGCACGCCGACCAGCGAGCCGACGAACGCGCCCGCCTCGACGCGGTCGAGCGCGTCCACCGACACCCGCAGGAACGGTCCGGCGACGAACGGGACGAGCGCGAGCAGGCCGGCCGCGAGCAGCACGATGCGGGCCATCCCGCGCACCGTCGGGTCGCGATCGGCGAGCCTGCCGCCGTACCAGTAGCCGACGCTGAGCGCGACGAGCACGGTCGCGATCGTGTTCGCCCAGACGATCGTGGACGCGCCGAACCAGGGCGCCAGCAGCCGCGCCGCGGCGATCTCGGCGCCGAGCGATGCCGCCCCGACGACGGCGACCATGGCGATGACGAGTCGGGACTGCTGCACGGGGCGGCGAACCCTACGGACGCGGGCCCGCCGCGGTCGCAGCGCCGTCCGCCCGGCGTCCTACGGTCCCGGGCGATGAGCTCTCGCACCGCCGCCGACCTCGCCGCCGCCGACCGCTCGGTGCTCTGGCACCCGTTCACCCAGCAGCAGGGCTGGAACGACGAGGTCCCGCTCGTGATCGACCGCGCCGAGGGCTGCACCATCTGGGATGCGGACGGCAACGCCTACATCGACGGCACCTCGTCGCTGTGGTGCAACGTCCACGGCCACCGGCATCCGCGGATCGACGCGGCGGTCCGCGACCAGCTCGACCGCGTCGCGCACACGACGATGCTCGGGCTGACGCATCCCGGCGCGATCGAGCTGGCCGAGCGGCTCGTCGACCTGGCGCCCGAGGGGCTCAGCCGCGTCTTCTACTCCGACAACGGCTCGACCGCGAACGAGATCGCGCTGAAGATGGCCTACCAGTTCCACCACCAGCGCGGCGAGTGGTGGCGGTCGGGCTTCATCTGCCTGAAGAACAGCTACCACGGCGACACGATCGGGTCCGTGTCACTCGGCGGGATCGAGCTGTTCCACTCGCTCTACAAGCCGCTGCTGTTCGACGCGTGGCAGGCCGAGCCGGGCGACGCCGGCCATCTCGACGCGCTGCTGACCGAGCACGGCGAGCGGATCGCCGCGGTGATCGTCGAGCCGCTGGTGCAGGGAGCGGCGGGGATCATGGTGCAGCCGGAGGGCTATCTGCGCGCCGTGCGGGAGCTGTGCGACCGGCACGGCGTGTTCCTCATCTGCGACGAGGTCGCGACCGGCTTCGGGCGCACGGGGACGATGTTCGCCTGCGAGCAGGAGGGCGTCACCCCGGACTTCCTCTGCCTGGCGAAGGGCGTGACGGGCGGCTACCTCCCGCTCGCCGCGACGCTCACGACCGAGCGCGTCTACGAGGGCTTCCTCGGCGCGCACGAGCAGTTCCGCACGTTCTTCCACGGGCACACCTACACGGGCAACCCGCTGGCGTGCGCCGCCGCGCTCGCAACGCTCGACGTGTTCGAGGAGGAGCGCACGCTCGAGCGGCTCCAGCCCAAGATCGAGCTGCTCGGCGAGCTGCTGGAGGAGCACGTCGCGCCGCTCCCCCATGTCCACGAGATCCGCCGCCGCGGCTTCATGACCGGGATCGAGCTGACCGAGTTCCCCGTCGCCACGCGCATGGGCCACCGCGTCACGCTCGAGGCCCGCGCGCGCGGCGCGATCATCCGCCCGCTCGGCGACACGATCGTGATCATGCCCCCGCTCGCGATCGAGGCCGATCAGCTCGAGCAGCTCGTCAGGGCCACCGCCGCCGCGATCTCCGTCGCCACGAGCAACGAGCTCGCAGCGGTCGGGTAGAAGCGAACCCGGCACAGCACCCCGAGGATTGAGCTGAGCGAGAGATCCTGGATGGCTGGCGGCGAACGGTGCGACGGGATCGGCCTTCGGCCATCCCGGCGCCTCCGGGCGGTGTCAGGCGCCGCGAGATCCGCTCAGATCAGTCCTCGTACAGCGTGAAGTCCTTCTTCCGCGCTCCGCAGACGGGGCAGAACCACGTGTCGGGAATGTCCTCGAACGCGGTGCCGGCGGGGATCCCGCCGTCCGGGTCGCCCTCGGCGGGGTCGTAGATGAAGCCGCAGGACTCGCAGATCCAGCGTGTGAGCGTCTCGATGTCGGTCATCCTGCGGCGGAGGGTAGCGCAGCGGACGCGCCGAGGTTGACACGGTGTCAAGCCGGTGCCGCGGGCACTGGTAGCGTGCGCGGCGTGAAGGTCGATCGCCCCGGTCCCGGAGAGGACCTCAACACGTCGGGTGAGACCACCGTGCCACGCCAGGCCGCGTCGGTGATCGTCATGCGCGGCGGCGACGCGACGCTGGAGCTGCTGCTGGTGCGCCGGACGCCGCAGGCGCGGTTCATGGGCGGGGTGTGGGTCTTCCCCGGCGGTGCGGTCGACGCGCACGAGGGTGAGGGCGACACGTCGCACCGGCTCGCCGCGGTCCGCGAGCTCGAGGAGGAGGCCGGGATCGCCGGCGTCGATCCGGAGGCGCTCGTGAAGTTCTCGCAGTGGATCACGCCGCGCCAGGTCGCGATCAGGTTCGACACGCACTTCTTCCTCGCGGCCGTTCCCGCGCAGACGCAGGTCGTGATCGACGGCGACGAGATCGTGGACGAGCGCTGGTTCACGCCCGCCGCGGCGCTGGACGCGCACGGCCGCGGCGAGCTCGACCTCGTCTTCCCCACGATCAAGCACCTCGAGCAGCTCGCGCCGTTCGCGAGCGCCACCGAACTGCTCGACTACGCATCCGGCCGCGACGTGGTCCCGGTCGAGCCGCGCGTCATCCGGGAGGGCGAGATCGCCCGCGTCGTGCTGCCGGGCGAGCCGGGCTACGACGACGGCCCCGAGCTCGTCGCCTAGCGCGGCGAGCTGCGTGCGTCGCGCCCTCCACGACCCGCGACGAGATCGGTAGAGCTCAAGCCCGCTGACCGACCCTGAACGGGACCGATCGTGGTCAGAAGACGCTACGAACTGCCGGCGTGTCGTCCTCGGCTCGGCCTGGGCTCCGGCCGGCTCCTCGGCGGACCTCCGCCGCAGGCGGTGCCTCAGCGGCCGGCTCCTCGCCGGTGCCTCGCAGCGGAGCCTCCTCGCGCAGGCGGCGCTCCTCCCAGGCCTCCTCAGCCGCAAGCTCCTCGACCGCCGCAGCCTCCTCGACCGTGCGCCTCCCCGGCCGCACCCTCAGCCGCAGCCTCCTCGTCGGGCACCTCCTCGACCGTGGGCGCCTCCTCGGCGACCACCACGGTCGTGCCGCCACCCGCGAGCCGCGCCGCGTAGAACTCCCGCGCCGGGCCCGACCGCGGGCACCACGCGCAGGATCGTCGCGACCGGTCCCTTGGCGCGAATCAGTCCCTGCGACAGCGCCACGTGCATCGGCAGCTCGCCAGCCCAGAAGCGGTGGGCCGTCTCCGCGTCGAGCGACAGCACGACCTCGGGCTTCGCCTTCGTGTCGCCGAAATCCACTCCCGGCTCCTCGCCCTCGGCGAGCCGCACGGTGATGCGGGCGTTCGGCCGGCGCAGCTGCCACTGGACCGTCCCTCCGATCGCGCGCAGGCGCGGCCCCGCCGACTCGTCCGCGAGCATGTCCTGGAACATGCCGCCGAGCAGCGCGTACACCTGCTGATCGTCCTGGAATCGGGCCACGTCGTCCTCACTGTTCGCCGTCGACACCGCGCCGCGCGCGGGCCGGCGCAGCATAGTCCGAGCGCGCCTCGTCCTGCGCGCCGCACGCCGGGACGGAACCCCTCGCGCCTGCGAATTGTCCGGCCGGGACGCGCACGGGTTGGTACGTTCCGAACAAGGCTGCGAGAGCAACGAGCGAAGGGATCGACGAGATGGCGACCACGGCAACGCTTCAGAACTTCATCGGCGGCGCGAGCGCACCGACGACCGGCGACGGGGCCCACGAGGTCCGCAACGCCGCGACCGGCGAGGTCATCGCCGAGATGGGCATCTCGAGCGCGTCCGACGTCGACGCCGCGGTCGTCGCCGCACGTGCCGGCTTCGAGGAGTGGCGCAACGCCACGCCGTCCGAGCGCAGCCTCGCGCTGCTGCGGATCGCCGACGAGCTCGAGGAGCGCGGCGAGGAGCTCGCGGCGCTCGAGTCCGAGAACACCGGCAAGCCGCTCGCGCTCACCATCAGCGAGGAGATCCCGCCGGCTGCGGACCAGATCCGCTTCATGGCGGCTGCGGGCCGCATCCTCGAGGGCACCGCGACCGCCGAGTACCTGGCGGGCCACACCTCGTCGATCCGCCGTGAGCCGATCGGCGTGTGCGGCGGCATCACCCCGTGGAACTACCCCTTCATGATGGCCGTCTGGAAGTTCGCCCCCGCACTCGCGGCCGGCAACTCGGTGATCCTCAAGCCGTCGGAGAACACGCCGAACACCACGCTGTGGCTCGCCGAGCTGATCAACAAGCACGTCCCGGCAGGCGTCTTCAACGTGATCCTCGGCAGGGGCGAGGTCGGCGAGCAGCTGGTGCGTCACCCCGGCGTGGACTTCGTCTCGCTGACCGGCTCGGTCCGCGCGGGCAAGGCCGTCGCCGCCGCAGCAGCGGACACGCTCAAGCGCGTGCACCTGGAGCTCGGCGGCAAGGCCCCGGTGATCGTGTTCGACGACGCCGACGTCGAGGCGGCCGCCGAGGGCATCGCCGGCGCCGGCTACTTCAACGCCGGGCAGGACTGCACGGCCGCCACGCGCGTGCTCGCCGGCCCGGGCGTCTACGGGGACTTCGTCGACGCGCTCACCGAGCAGGCCAAGGGCACCGTCTACGGCAACCCGCTCGACGACAACACGTACATGGGCCCGGTCATCAGCCAGGTCCAGCGCGAGCGCGTCGAGGGCTTCATCGAGCGCGCCCCCGCGCACGCACGCGTCGCCGCGGGCGGCAACGCGCCGGAGAACGGCGGCGGGTACTGGTTCGAGCCGACCGTCGTCGCCGACCTCAGGCAGGACGACGAGATGATCCAGAACGAGATCTTCGGGCCGGTCATCACCGTCCAGCAGTTCAGCGACGAGGCGCAGGCGCTCGAGTGGGCCAACGGCGTGGAGTACGGCCTCGCGTCCTCGGTCTGGACCAAGGACTTCGGCCGCGCGTCGCGCATGGCCAAGGGCCTCGACTTCGGCGCCGTGTGGATCAACACCCACATCCCGATCGTCGCCGAGATGCCGCACGGCGGCTTCAAGCATTCCGGCTACGGCAAGGATCTCGGGAAGTACGGCTTCGAGGACTACACGCGCATCAAGCATGTGATGGCCAACATCGAGAGCTGACCGCGCGCCGAACACCGCAACCTTCCGCGCCGCACAGCGCGTTGCAGCAGCCAGATACGCGGAAGGAAACGGTGATGGAGGCCTCGGCACTGCCGGTCGATACGGGGATCATGCGGGCGCCTGCCGCCCCGGTCCTGCTGCGCCTGCGCAGCGACGAGCAGCTCGTCGCGCTGTTCCGCGCCGGCAACGAGGAGGCGTTCGGCGGTCATCCACGACCGCTTCCAGACGCGCCTGCTCGCATACGTGCGGCGCATGCTGCCGCCGGGGCCGCGAGCCAACGCCGAGGACGTGCTGCAGGACGTCTTCATGCGCGCCTACAGCGCGCTGCGCGCCGACGAGCGCCCCGTGGCCGTTCGGGCCTGGCTCTACCGCGTCGCCCACAACCGCTGCATCGACGAGCTGCGGCGCCCGGGGGCGCAGCCGACGGAGATCGTCGAGCAGGAGGGCGACCCGCGCCTGGACCCCGCGCTGGCCGCCGAGCGGCGCGAGCACCTGCGCCGGCTCGTCGTCGATCTCGGCCGTCTGCCCGAGCAGCAACGTTCCGCGCTGCTGATGCGCGAGCTCGAGGGCTTCACCTACCAGGAGCTCGGCGACACGCTCGGCGTGACGCAGCCGGCGGTGAAGTCACTGCTCGTGCGCGCGCGGGTGGGGCTCGCCGAGGCCGCGCAGGCCCGCGACGCGTCGTGCGAGGAGATCCGCGAGGACCTCGCGGAGACCCGCGACCGGCGGGTTCGCGCCAGTGCCCGCGCAAAGCGCCATCTGCGCGACTGCGGCGACTGCCGCGGCTTCGACAAGGCGCTGCGCTCCACCTCGCGTGATCTCGGGCTGCTGCTCCCGGGGCCCGCCGGGCTGTTCGGGATGCTCGCCGGGCTGCTCGGCGGCGGCGCAGGCGGTGGCGGGGCGGCGGGCGGCGCCGTCGGCGGTGGGGCCGCCGGAGTCGCGAGCGGCGGCGTCGCGGCCGCGACGGCCACGAAGGTCGCCGTCGTCGTGTGCTGCGTGGCGGCCACGGCCGGCGGCGCCGCGGTGAAGGTCGAGCATGTCCTCAAGCGTCCGGCCCCCGTCACCGCGACGAGCAGCGCCGCACCCGCCGGCGCCCCGGCATCGGCACCGACCGGCGCAGAGCTCAGCCCGCAGGTGCCCGTGAGCGGGCCCGCGGTCACGACGGACGCGCCGGCGGGCACCGACCCCGCCACGACGATTCCTGCGGTCGACCCTGCAGCCCCGGCGACGACCACCGCCCCTGCGACGGCCACGAGCGGCGGGCTGACGGGCGACGGCGCGTCCTCGCCCGATGAGCAGGTGGACGACTCCGTCGACACGACAGCCGAGGACGCCACGACCTCGACGACGACGATGCCCACCGCTGCACAACCCGTCACCACGACGCCGTCCACCGCGACGCCCCCCGGCACGAGCACCGCCGCGCAGCCCACGACGTCGCCCGCAACGACGGCGACCGTCCCGCCCGTCTAGGCGCTGACCGGCTCGCCGACGGCCGCGTCGGCGACGGGGGCGGGAGCCACCGGCTCGACGCGGACCGGGATGCCGTTGAGGAAGGCCATGCCCGCGAGCGGCTCGAGGTCTGCGGCGTCGGCGCTGGCGAGCACGTTGACGTTCACGCCGCCCGCCGCATTCGCCACCTTCCAGCCGCCGCGATGGCCCCAGCCGTGCGGCAGCGCGACGACGCCGGAGAGCATCTCGTCGGTGACGCGCACGGGGACCTCGACCGCGCCGTTCTTGGACGCGAGCCGCGCCGTCCCGCCGTCCTCGAGGCCGTAGCGCTCGGCGTCGCGCGGGTGGATGCGCAGCGGCTGCTCGCGCCCGCCGCGCATCAGGATCGGCGAGTTGTGCATCCACGAGTTGTGCGAGCGCAGTTCGCGCAGCCCGATCAGCCGCAGCGGGAAGCGCGGGTCGTCGCCGTTCACGCCGCGCAGGCGCTCGACCTCGGCGTTCAGCGTCGGGTGGTCGAGGTGGATCTTGTGATCGGCGTGCCGCACGCGGTCCAGGATCACGCCCGTCGGGATGCTCGGCGCGGTGACGACGCCGTGCGGGCTGCGGCGCAGCGCCTTCAGCGACAGCCCGCCCCGGCGCAGGCCGAAGCGGTCACCGTCACGGCCGCTGCGCAGCAGCACGTCGACGAGGCGCTGCGGCGTCATCCGGTACCCGAGCTTCGACAGCACGCGGAGCGCCGGCAGCGCGTACGGCTGGACGCCGATCTCGCGCGAGATGAGATCGATGATCTCCCACTCCTCCTTCGCCTCGCCGCGCGGAGCGACCACGGCGTCGGTGTACTGCACGAACGGCGTCGTGTAGAAGCCCAGGAAGGCGATCGGCAGGTCGTCGCGCTCGAGCCAGGTCGTGCTCGGCAGGATGTAGTCGGCGTGCCGGTTCGTCTCGTTGACGTAGAAGTCGAGCGACACGTGGAGGTCGAGGCCCTCCAGCGCGGCCTCGAGCGCCTCCCCGTCCGGACACGACAGGACCGGGTTGCCCGCGCTCGTGAAGAACGCGCGGATCTGGCCGTCGCCGGGCGTCGTCATCTCCTCCGCGAGCAGCGACGCCGGCAGCGCACCGAGCACGTCCGGGAAGCCGCCGAGCCGCGAATGGACCTTGCCGTACGTGTCGACGCCGGCCTGTTCCGCGACCTCGTCGATCGCCACGGCCGGCAGGCCGAAGACGCCGCCGCCCGCGCGGTCCAGGTTGCCGGTCGCGAGCATCAGCACGTCGAGCAGGAACGACACCAGCGTGCCGAAGCGCCCGAGGCACGAACCGGTGCGCCCGTAGACGGCGGCGCGGTCCGCCGCGGCGAGGTCGCGCGCGAGCGCGCGCACCGCAGCGGCGTCGACTCCGGTGCGCGCCGCGGTCTCCTCGGGCGGGAAGGCGCGCGCGAGATCGCGGACCCGGGCCCAGCCGGTCGTCTCACGGGCGAGCGACGCCTCGTCGGCGAGGCCCTCCTCGACCAGCACGCTCAGCAGCGAGAGCAGCAGCCACGCGTCGGTGTCCGGCCGCACGGCGACATGGTCGAAGTGCTTCGCCGTCTCGGTTCGGCGGGGATCGACGACGACGACGCGCCCCCCGCGGTCGACGATGTCGTGCAGCTGGCTCTTGACCTTCGGCGCCGTCAGCACGCTGCCGTGCGAGACGAACGGATTGGCGCCGACCATGAGCAGGAAGCTCGTGCGCTTCAGGTCCGGGATCGGGACCAGCGCGGGCGAGCCGTAGAGCAGCGCGCTGGCGGCGAAGCGGTTCGCGACGTCCTGCGAGGAGGCCGTGTAGTAGTGCGGCGAGCCCAGGCCCTCCATGAAGCCCGTCGCCCACAGCGTGTGCGAGTAGCTGAACGCGCCCGGGTTCCCGAAGTACCAGCCGACCGAGGTGCGGCCGCTCGCGGCGATCGTGCTGCGCAGCCGCGCGCCGATGTCGGCGATCGCGTCGTCCCAGCCGACCCGCTCGAACTCACCCGTGGCGCGGTTGCGGCGCAGCGGATGGGTGACGCGATCCGGATCGTTCTGGACGTCCGTCATCGCGATGCCCTTGGGGCACGCCTCGCCCTCGCTGAGCGGGTGGTCGCGGTCGGGCCGCAGCTTCGTGACCACGCCATCGTCGATCGTGGCGACCATGCCGCAGTGCGCCTCGCAGATGCGGCAGAACGTGACCTTCTGCTCGGTGGGCATCACGCCGCACCGTATCGAGGGAGGGCGTCGCGGTCCACGCCTTCGGGCAGGCGGTCCTCCTCCGCGAGCTTGTCGAGGTGTGCGGCCAGCGTCACGGCGGCCGCGGGGCGCAGCACCGCGGGGACGTCGGACCACGCGCGGTCGAGCAGATCGTCGGGCGCCCGCAGCCCGTCGTCGAGCGCGGCGACCAGCCGGCGCTCGCGGTCCAGGCGATGGTCGCGGTATTCGGCGAGCTTGGCGCGCGGCTCGGCGACCGGCGGGCCGTGCCCGGGACAGATCAGGTCGAGGTCCATCCCCAGCAGCCGGTCGAGCGCCGCCAGGTACCCGCGGAGCGCGCCGGGGTCGGGCGCGACGTAGACACTGCCGTGACCGAGCACCGCGTCGCCGCTGAACAGCACGCGGCCGGCGACGAACGCGAGGTGATCGGGCGCGTGCCCGGGCGTCGGGATCGCCGTGAAGGGCCCGAACTCGGCGCCGTCGGCGAGCCGGGTCGTCGCCCCCTCCCACGCTGCTGCACCGACCGGCATCTCGCCCAGCCGCTCCAGCAGGCCGGCGACGCCGTCGGTGTGGTCGGCGTGCGCGTGCGTGATCGCGATCCCGGCGGCGCCACCGCGGGCGCGCACGTCCTGCGCGACGCGGTCCAGATGGCCCTCGAGCGCCGGTCCGGGGTCGACGACCCAGCACGGGTCACGTCCGACGAGCCAGGTGTTCGTCCCCTCGAGCGTGAACGGGCCCGGGTTGTCCGCGCGGACCATGGCGACGTCGGCGGCGGCGAGCTGCTCCATCTTCGCGAGGGTACGGCCCCGGCGAGGTTCTCGACGGCCTGTCACGCCGGGATCGCCGCAAAGCCTGGCAGGATGGACCACCCGTGCCCGCCCATCCGGATCGCCTGAGCGCCCTCGACGCCGCCTTCCTCGATCTCGAGACCGATCGTGCGCCGCTGCACGTGGGCTGGACGATGCGCTTCACCGGCGCGCCGCCGACGCTGTCGGCGCTGCGCCGGCACGTCGAGGGCCGGCTGGCCGCGCTCCCGCGCTTTCGCCGCCGCGTCGTCGAGCCCGCGCTGGGTCTCGGCGACCCGCACTGGGCCGACGATGCGGGCTTCGACGTCGCCCGCCATGTGCACGCCCTGCGCCTCGCACCGCCCGCCGGCGCGGGCGAGCTGCGCGACCTCGCGGGCGTGCTGCTGGCCTCACCGCTGGAACCGCACCGCCCGTTGTGGCGGATGACGCTCGTGACGGGGCTTCAGGGCGGGGGCTTCGCACTGATCGGCCAGGCCCACCACGCGCTCGTCGACGGCGTCGCCGCGCTGGAGGTCGCGGCGCTCGTGCTCGACCCGCTGGCCGTGACGGCCGGACGAGCGACCGGAGGCGACCGCTGGGTTCCCGGCGCCCCGCCCTCGGCGGCGGGGGCACTCGGCGCCGCCGTGCGGCAGCGCCTCAGCGGCGGCGCGACGGCGGCCCGAGAGCTCGTGGGCGGCGCGGGCGGCGCCGCTGACGCCGCCCGGGTCGCCGGGTCGCTCGCCCTGCCGACCGCGACGACCGCGCTGGAGCGCTCGCTCACGCGCGAGCGCCGGACCGCGTTCGCCTCGGCGCCGCTGTCCGACGTGCGCGAGGCGGCACGGCGCCACGACGCGACGGTGAACGACGCGCTGCTCGCCGCGTCGGCGATCGCGCTGGGGGCCGCGCTCGAGCGCCGCGGTGACTGCCCGCCCGTGGTGCGCGCACTGGTCCCCGCGAGCACGCGGTCGAGCGCCGAGGACGCCGCCGGCCACGGGAACCGCATCGCGTTCCTCGCCATCGACCTGCCACTCGGCGAGCCCGATCCGGTCCGGGTGCTCCGCGCCGTGCGGGCGCGCACCGGCGCCCGCAAGCGCGCAGGTCACGCCGGCACCGGCGACGCGCTGCTGCGCTCGGCCGACCTGCTCCCGCCCGCCGGCCGCAAGGCCGCCGCCCGCGCCGCCGCCCGCGCCGCGCGGTTCACCCTCGTCGTCTCCAGCGTCACCGGTCCCGCCGCTCCGCTGGCGCTGCTCGGCCGTGAGCTGACGGGAGCGTGGCCGGCCGTGCCGCTGCTCGACGGCCACGCGCTCAGCATCGGCGCGCTCTCCTACGCCGGCCGCCTGCACGCGGGCGTCTACGCCGACGCCGACGTCGTCCCGGACGCGGCCGAGATCGCCCGCGACCTCGAGCGCGCGCTCGACGCGCTGCGCACGGCGCCGGTGCAGACGGGAACCCCGTGGCGCACGCGGGCCCGCGCACGGCGCGACGCTGCGCGCGCAGGCTGATCGGTCAGCGCGGTGCCAGCCGGTACACGGGACCGTCCAGCGCGGTGGCATAGACGCGCCCGCGCGCATCCTCACCGAACGACGAGAGGTTCGGAACCCGCGGCAGGCCGAGCGACCGGTCGCCCTTGCGCGCGCCCGGCGTGCAGCGTCGCGGCCCGGATCTGCCCGAGGCAGTAGTCGCCGTACACGTAGCGGCCCGCGAGCGCCGGAAGTGCCGGGTCCCGGACGATGTAGCCACCGGTGATCGAGCACCAGCCGCCTGAGTGGCGCTTGGTCAGGACCGGAAAGACCGCGCCGGGCGCGGGCTCGTCGAAGTTGCGCCGCCGCCCCTCCCACGCACGCCAGCCGTAGTTGACGCCGCGGGCACGACCCTTCCTGGCGAAGTCGATCTCCTCGACGGCGTCCTGTCCGACATCGCCGATCGCGATGTCGCCGGTGCTGCGGTCGAACGAGAACCGCCACGGGTTCCGCAGCCCGTAGGCGTAGATCTCGGGCCGGGCGCCCGCGCGCCCGACGAACGGGTTGCTCTCCGGGACGGAGTAGCTCTTCCCGCCCGAGGCCCGCGGGTCGATCCGCAGCAGCTTGCCGAGCGGTGAGCCGAGGTTCTGGCCGTTGCCGCGTCGCCCGTGCTGGTCGTTCGCGCCGCCGCCGTCGCCGGTGCCGATGTAGAGCAGCCCGTCCGGGCCGAAGTTGATCGACCCGCCGTTGTGATTGGCCTCCGGGTCCGCCATCCGCAGCACGATCCGGGCCGACCCGCGGTCGGCGACGTCCGCGCTCGCGCCGCGCCGGTATTCGGCGACGACCTCCCGGCCTGCGCGATCCGTGTAGTAGACGTAGAAGCGCCCGCTCGCCGCGTAGTCCGGAGCGAACGCCAGGCCGAGCAGCCCCTGCTCGCCGCCGGAGGTCACGCTCGAGTGGATGTCCAGGAACGGCCTTCCGAGCGTGCGACCGCCCCGCACGACGCGGATCACCCCGGGCTGCTCGACGACCATCACCCGCCGGTCGTCCTGAGGCGGCGCGGTGACGTAGACCGGCTGGTCGAACCGTCCGATGCGCACGAGTCGCACACCCGCGGCGGACCCGCGGGCCGCGGGCGCCGCGCCGGTGCCGGGGGCCTGCGCCGTCGTCGTCGCCGACGCGCCTCCCCCCGACCCGCACGCCGTCAGCCCCCCCACGGCGATGGCGATCGCCAGCGTCCGGACGCGCATCAGGATCGGCCCGCCGCGCGGTCGTCGTCCTCGCCGTAGCCGATCGCCAGGAAGAACCCGGCGACCAGCACGACGGCCGCGAAGCCCAGCAGCCCGGCGCCGACCCCGATCGCGGCGTTCCCGGGAATCAGCACGAGCACGAGGATCCCGGCGATGGCGAGGACGGCGACGATGGTCAGCAGCGGCGCGTTGAACGCGCGGCGCCAGGGCGAGCGCGGCGGTGAGCTCATACCGATGGTGTACCGGTTCGGCGTCACCCTCGCGCCGCGACCGATGATCACACCCCGAACCACGCGGTACTGTCGCATTCTTGGCTCAGGGTCCAGACAGTGAGTTGAGGGTCGCGGGGCATGCACCGCTCGATGACGCCCGGCTCCGCCGACTGCTCGAGGTCGGCCGTTCGCTCGTCGCCGAGCTCGAGCTCGACGACGTCCTGTACCGCGTCGCTCGACGTCGCGCGCGAGCTGACCGGCGCGCGCTACGCGGCGGTCGGCGTGCTCGACGACGCCCAGACGCAGCTCGCACGCTTCCTCACGCGCGGGCTCGACGCGGAGACGCAGCGGCGCGATCGGCGACAAGCCGCGCGGTCACGGCGTCCTGGGCGAGCTGATCAGCAACCCGGCGCCGCTGCGGCTCGACCACGTGGGCGATCACCCGCGGTCGTACGGCTACCCGCCGAACCACCCGCCGATGTCCACGTTCCTCGGCGTCCCGATCCTGGTCCGCGGAGCCGCATGGGGCAACCTCTACCTGACCGAGAAGGACGCGGGCACGTTCACGGACGCAGGACGAGCAGGCGCTGCTCGTGCTCGCCGACTGGGCCTCGATCGCCATCTACAACGCGGGCCTCTACCGCAGCCAGCGCGACCGCCGCAACGAGCTGGAGCGCACCGTCGCCGCGCTCGAGGCGACGATGTCGATCGCGCGCGCGCTCGGCGCCGAGACGGACCTCGGGCGGGTGCTCGAGCTCGTCACCAAGCGCGGCCGCGCGCTCGTCGAGGCGCGGATCATGGTCATCGCGCTGATCGACGGCGACGAGCTCGTCGTGCGGGCGGTCGCCGGCGCGGCTGGTGCGGGTCTGCTCGGCCGGCGCCTGGCCCTCGAGTCGGCGCTCGGCGCGGCCACCGCCAGCAGCAGCGACGGTGACGAGCGCCTCGCCGGGGAGGCCACGCGCCTGCGCCGCGCACTCGCCCGCGAGGTCGGCGCGACGTCGGGCCTGCTCGTGCCGCTGCGCTACCGCGCAGGACACCGTCGGCGTGCTCGCCGCCTTCGACCGCATGGACGGCGACAGCGGCTTCGCGGCCGGCGAGGAGCGGCTGCTCGAAGCGTTCGCCGCCAGCGCCGCGACCGCGGTCGTGACGGCGCAGCGCGTCGCCGCGAGCACGCTGACCCGTCGCGTCGAGGCCGCCGAGCACGAGCGTGCCCGCTGGGCGCGCGAGCTGCACGACGAGAGCCTGCAGGACCTCGCCGGCCTGAAGATCCTGCTCGCCGCGGGCCGTCGCCGCGAGGCCGGCGACCTGCCGGCCGTCGTCGACGAGGCGATCGACCGGCTGTCGCAGAGCATCGAGAGCCTGCGCGGGCTGATCGCCGACCTGCGGCCCGCCGCGCTCGACCAGCTCGGTGTCGGCGCCGCGCTCGAGGGGCTGGCCGAGCGCACCCGCGCGCAGCGCCGGGCTCGAGGTCGAGCTGCACGTCGCCATCGACGAGTCGCGCCTGCCCGCCGGACGCGGCGAGCACCGTCTACCGGCTCGTGCAGGAGGCGCTCACGAACGTCGCCAAGCACGCCGACGCACGCGCGCGTCGCGATCGTCGTGCAGATGGAGCCGGGCGGCGTCGACATCCAGGTGAGCGACGACGGGGCGGGCTTCGACCCCGCGACGCCGGCCGCCGGCTTCGGCCTCGTCGGCATGCGCGAGCGCGTCGAGATCGCCCACGGGAGCCTCGACGTCGAGGCCGCCGCGGGCGCGGGCACGCTGGTGCGCGCGCACATCCCGCTCGATCGCCGAGGACGAGTCGCAGAGCGCGACCAGCGCCTGACGCCCAGGCTCAGCCGGGCTCCGGTGCCAGCGGTCAGCGGCCGCGTCATCGCGCGGTGCAGCGCCTGGAAGAGCTCGTCCGGCGCCGCGTGCTTGAGGATCGTCCCGACGGCCCCGAGCCGTGCGCGTGGCGCTCGAGCGCCGGCGACGGCTCGTCGGCCAGCACGACCGCCCGGGTGAGCGGCGACACCTGCAGCAGGTCCGGCAGGCGCACGAGCCCGCCCGAGCCGAGGACCGCCGGCTCCAAGAGGATCAGGCTCGGCCGCCGCCGCTCCATCTCGGTCGCGACGCTGACGACGTCGGGCGCCTGCGCGACGACGACGAATCCGGGCTCGACGTCGATCAGGTCGGTCAGCGCTCGGCGGACGAGGTCGTGCCGGTCCGCGACCACGACCGTGGCCCGTCGGTCCTTCTGCGCCCCCGCGTCCGCATCGCACGACCGTACGCGCGCGCGGGACGCGTCTCCATCGGTACGGCTCCTCACCGGTGCGTCGGTACCGCCCCCGATACGGCGCTGCGGCGAACTACGTACGTATCGTGTCGGTCTGGCACGGTGGCGCGGCGCACGCCGCGGCGCTTATCGTCCTGAGGCGATGGCGGACGAGACGACTGCGAACGGCGCCGGCCCGAACGGGGTGCGAATCGTCCTCGCGGACGACCACGAGGTGGTCCGCGCCGGCCTGCGACTGCTGCTCGAGGCCGAGCCGGGCTTCGAGGTCGTCGCCGAGGCCGGCGACGTCGACGGAGCGGTGCGCTACACCCGCGGGCACAAGCCGCGCGTGCTCGTGCTGGACCTCAACATGCCCGGGAGCCCGACCTCGCTCGAGGCGCTCCCCGACATCAAGGAGGCCTCCCCGAACACGAACGTCGTGATCCTCACGATGCAGGACGACCCGGCGTTCGCCCGCAGCGCCCTGCAGGCGGGCGCGCTCGGCTACGTGCTGAAGGAGGCCGCCGACGACGAGCTGATCGAGGCCGTCCATCGCGCCGCCGACGGCGACTCCTACCTCAACCCCCGGCTCGGCGCCG
This sequence comes from uncultured Actinomycetes bacterium, assembly GCA_963721255.1. GTDB lineage: Bacteria > Actinomycetota > Thermoleophilia > Solirubrobacterales > Solirubrobacteraceae > F1-60-MAGs163. The sequence goes on along the minus strand of CAVRIM010000013.1, from coordinate 18,681 downwards.
CGCTCGCGTCGCTGCGCCCCAACTCCCCGCCGGACGAGCTCACCGAGCGCGAGACCGAGGTGCTGCGCCTGATCGCGCTCGGTCACACGAACGCCGAGATCGCCGAGCAGCTCCACCTCTCGGTCCGCACCGTCGAGTCCCATCGCGCGCACATCCAGCAGAAGCTCCGGCGCACCACGCGCGCCGAGCTCGTGCGCTACGCGCTCGATCGCGGACTCGTCAAGTAGCGCAGCGCCCGCGCGGGCGTTTATCGTGCGCGGCGATGACGAGCGTCACGATCGACCCGGCGCGGATCCGCACGATCCCCGATCCCCAGGAGCCGGTCCCGGTCATCAACTGGCCGACCGTGCTGCTGCTCGTCGGCGGCATCACCGTGTTCGCCGGCAGCAGCGCGCTGGCGCTGACGGACACGTGGCCGCTCTGGGCGAGCGTCATCCTCAACACGATCGCCTCGTTCGTGCTGTTCACGGTCAGCCACGAGGCGAGCCATCACTCCGCCTCGTCGAGCGGGCGGCTGAACACCTGGCTCGGCCGCCTCGCGACGCCGTTCTTCGCGCCGCACGCGGGCTTTCGCATGTGGCGCTTCATCCACATGCAGCACCACCGCTTCACGAACCACGCCGACGGCAGCGACCCCGACCACTTCACCCACCGCGGCGCGCGCTGGACGCAGCCGCTGCGCTGGCTGACGATCGACCTCTGGTACATCGTCTTCTACGTGCCGAAGATCCGGCACGCCGCCCGCGCGGCGAGATCGTCGAGGCCGTGATCACCTGGACGATCCTGCTCACGATCGGCGTCACCGCCGTCGTGACCGGTCACGGCATCGAGCTGCTCCTCCTCTACTTCCTGCCGATCCGGATCTCGATCCTGTTCCTCGGCTGGGCGTTCGACTACCTCCCGCACAACCAGCTCACGGCGACGCCGGAGCAGGACCGCTTCCAGACGACGCGCAACCGCATCGGCCTCGAGCGCCTGCTCTCACCGCTGCTGCTCTACCAGAACTACCACCTCGTCCATCACCTGCACCCGGTCGTGCCGTTCTACCGGTACATCAAGGTGTGGCACCGCAACGAGGACGCCTACCTGGAGCACGACCCCGCGCTCAGCGACGTGCGCGGGCGCGCGCTCACCGTCGACGAGTACCGGCGCCTGCGCGAGCTCCAGGAGCACCACTGACCTTTCGCTGGGCCTGGGCTTCACCCGCAACGCCCGGCGCGTACCCGTCCCCTCGACTGACCAAACCCCGCCAGAACCCGATCGGCTGCATATTGCGTCAAGAGGTGGCGCTCATTGCAGCCGATCCTCCACGCCATCGTGTCCGACTTCCGACGCCCTGCTAGCCGGTCGGCGTGACGGCGACCGATGCGACGAGCGCGCCCGAGGTGTGGACTCCCAGGGTCGCGTCCACGATCTGCATGGGTCCGTCGGCGCCGACGATCGTCTCGTGCTCGCCGTAGACGCGCCTTCGTGATCGAGGACGACGATCGCGCACCTGCGTGCGGATCGACGCGGGCAGATCGGTCCCGCCTGCGCTGCCGGCCGCGGTCAGTCCGCTTTGGTGACTGGTCGCGTACACCCTCACCTGGAACGTGCCGGCGCCTGCGTCAAGGCACGTCGCCGACCAGGTGATGGGGCCCACCGTCTCCAGTGGGGTGTCGGTCGCGAACAGCCCGCCGTCAGCTTTGTCAGCCCGCTGGAGATGACTCCCGGGCCACGCGGACCGGTGGCGCCGGCCGGTCCCTGGGCGCCGGCCGGTCCCTGGGCGCCGGCCGGTCCCTGGGCGCCGGCCCGCCCCGGGGTTCCCGCCTTGGCCAGTTGCCTCCGTACGCCCTTGGACAGATCCTTCGAGGAGATCGTCCCGTCCTTGACCTGCCCACCGGTGATCAGGCTCGCTGCTCCTGCCGTAGCCGCCGTCGCGATCACAACACCCAGCACGAACGTCGCCGCCATGCCCGTGCGCCCTGAGACCTGCTTGCCCATGCTGCACCCCCCGTCGGAATGGAAGACGAGCACCGTATCCGCCCGAACACCCGCCTGCACGTACCGCTCGCCATGCAAAGCAGGAGCCGACCGACAGACACCCCGCCGGCCTGAGCCAGCGTCCAGTCCTCCGGAGAGCTGGGCGCGCCACAGCGACCACAGGCCTGTAGACCGAGAGGGAGCGCGGCTGTTGGACCAGGCTTCCATCGCTCACGGTCCTGCAGCCGTGGACGCCTGGGTTGATGGGCCATTGACACATCGTTCGAGGACGGAGTGGACGGCCATCCGCCACAGGACGGTGTTGTCAGTGGCCCAGACCACCAACGCACGCGCTGGCTGTCTGCTCAGGCCCGAGCGCCCGCGAGGCGCGCAGCCGCCATCCGCGCGAGCCGCCCGCGCTGAGCGCCGGCGCCGCCGAGCAGCGCGGCGTCGACCTGGGCGCGCTTGAAGAGCCAGTGCACGTCCGCCTCCCAGGTGAAGCCGATGCCGCCGTGCACCTGGATCGACGAGGCGGTCACCTCGCGCCCGGCCTCGCGACGCGGCGGCCTTCGCCACGCCGGCCGCCTCGGGCAGCCGCTCGGGGTCGGCGTCCGCGGCCCACGCCGCGTAGTAGGTGGCCGACCGCGCCATCTCGGTGTCGCGCAGCATCTGCGCGCAGCGGTGGGCGACCGCCTGGAAGGCGCCGACGGGCGTGCCGAACTGCTGGCGGTCCTTGACGTACGCGACGCCCATCTCGAGCGCGCGCTGGCGAGATGCCGACGAGCTCCGCCGACACGGCGGTGCGCCCGAGGTCGATCGCGAGGTCGCCGTCGCCGGGCAGCGCCTCGCCGGCCTGCGCGACCGCCTCCGTCACGCTCGCGTGCCGGCGCGTCGGGTCGATCGCGTCGACGCTCTGCGCACCGGCCTGCGCGGCGTCGGCCAGCCGCAGGCCGTCCGCGGTCACGAGCACGAAGACGTCCGCGCCGTCGCCGTCGGGGATCAGCCCGGGCGCGCCGAGCGCGCCGCGCAGCTCGCCGCTCGCCAGGCCCGGCAGCCAGCGCGCCTGCTGCTCCGGCGAGCCGGCCGACTGGATCGCGAGGCCCGCGAGCGCGGTCCCCAGGAACGGCGTCGCCGCGCACGCGAAGCCGAGCTCCTCGAGCAGGATCACGAGCTCGACGACGCCGAGCCCCTGCCCGCCGTGCTCCTCGGCGATCGCGATCCCCGGCCAGCCGAGCTCGCCGAGCTCGCGCCACAGGTCCAGGTCGTAGCGCCCGCCCTCGGCGGCCTCGCGGACCTTCTCCCAGGTCGAGCGCTTGGTCAGCAGGTCGCGCGCGGTGCGCTTGATCTCGTGCTGGTCGTCGGTGAAGTCGAAGTTCATCGTCGCTCCTAACGCATCCGTGGCAGGCCGAGCACGCGCTCGGCGACGATGTTCTTGAGGATCTCGGTGGTCCCGCCCTCGATCGAGTTGCCGCGCGCGCGCAGCAGCTCGTAGCTCCAGCGGGTCCCGCTCGTGAGCGCCTCGGGACCGAGCAGGTCGGCCGCGAGCTGCGACGAGCTGCTGGTTGGTCTCCGACCACATCCACTTGGTCAGCGACCCCTCGGGCCCCGGCTGGCCGTACTTCTCGATGACGGTCAGGCCGCGATAGGCGGTCAGGCGCAGGACCTCGGCCTTGACGTGCAGCTCGCCGAGCTTGTCGGCGACGACCGGATCCTCGAGCAGGCCGCGCGCGGCGGCCTCCTCGATCAGCTCGTCGAGCAGCTGGCGCAGGCGGACCTGGAGGAAGAAGGCGAGGCCGGCGCGCTCGTTCATCAGCGTCGTCAGCGCGACCTTCCAGCCGTTGCCGACGCCGCCGACGACGTTCTCGTCCGGGATCCGCGCGCCCTCGATGAAGAGCTCGTTGAACTCGGCCTCGCCGGTGATCTGGCGCAGCGGGCGCACCTGGATCTCCGGCCTGCTCCATGTCCATCAGGAAGTAGGTGAGGCCCTTGTGCTTGGGCTCGTCCTGGTCGGTGCGCGCGACGAGCATGCACCACTTCGAGTACTGGGCGCCGGAGGTCCAGACCTTCTGGCCCGTGACGACCCAGTCGTCGCCGTCCTTGACCGCGCGGGTCTTCAGCGCCGCGAGGTCGGAGCCCGCCTCCGGCTCGCTGAAGCCCTGGCACCAGATCTCCTCGCCGGAGAGGATCGGCTCGAGGAAGCGCTCCTTCTGCTCGTCGGTGCCCCAGAGCATGAGCGTCGGGCCGCCCATCAGGATCCCGAGCGCGTTGGCCGGCAGCGGCGCGCGGGCGCGGGCGAGCTCCTCGTAGAAGATCGCCGACTCGGTCACGCCCGCGCCGCGGCCGCCGTACTCCTTGGGCCAGTGGACGGCCGCCCAGCCGCCCTCGTGCAGGCGCCCCTGCCAGTCGCGACGCCAGTGGTAGCTCGCGGTGTCGTCCGCCGGCTCCGCGCCGGGCTCGTTGGTCTCGAGCCACGCGCGCAGCTCGTCGCGGAAGGCCAGCTCGCGCTCGTTGAAGGTCAGGTCCATGCCGGGACCGTATCCATCCGGAGCCCCGGCGACCGGCGACCCGCTGTGGAATTCCCGCAGAATCACCGCTGTTTTCCGCAACGGAATCAGCAGCAGCCGCTGATGTCCCGGCACCCCGGCGCGCACGATGCTCCTTCCATGCGGACGGATCGGGTGGAGAGCGATCGTGAGCAGCGGCACACGCCGCGGCTCCCGCAGGCCCTGAGGCACAACAGCTCCGGTGCCTGCTGCGAGTCGCAACGCGCTCCCTCCCCGGATCAGCGCAGACGCGCGAGCCGTTTCCCCCCACCGGCTCACGACGCTTGTCGCCCACCTGATGAGGTCCGCTCAAGCCGGGCGACGGTAGGAGCCTCGGCGGGTTCTCCGCCGCTGCCCGTACGAAACGCCAATGGCCGCGCTTCGGTGAACGCCGAGGCGCGGCCGGCGTGTCACCGTGTCGTAGTCGGATTCACGACACTAGGCTCTGATCATGACCTCCGCTCCCCTCCCCACTCGTGTCGGCGTCCTCGGAAGCGGTGACGTCGGTCGCGTGCTCGCCGCCGGTCTCGCGCAGCACGGCGTCGAGGTCGTCCTCGGCACGCGGCGCACCGGACGACTCCGACCTCACCGCATGGTCGTCGGCGACCGGCATCCCGATCGTCTCCTTTGCCGACGCCACGGCGTTCGGCGACACCGTGATCCTCGCCGTGCGCGGCGCGGATCACGCCGTCGGGGGCGTGCTCGACGGCGCAGGCGGACCGGAGGCGTTCGCCGGCAAGGTCGTGATCGACGTGACGAACCCGCTCGTCGCCGGTGACGACGGGCCGGCGCTGGAGTCGACGGAGGTGTCCGGCGGCGAGGCGCTGCAGGAGCGACTGCCGGACGCGAAGGTCGTGAAGGCGTTCAACACCGTCGGCAACACGCTGATGGTCGACCCGCAGCTCCCCGGCGGACCGCCCGTGATGTTCATCGCCGGTGACGACGAGGACGGGGTCGCGGTCGTCGGAGCGATCCTCGAGGCGTTCGGCTGGCGCTGGCTGAACGTCGGCGGGATCGAGCGCTCGCGTGAGCTCGAGGCGCTGTGCATCCTCTGGGTCGCGATCGGCCGGCGCAGCGGCTCCTGGAGCCACGCGTTCACCGCTGCTGCAGAACTAGCCGCGTGGTCCGACTCAGTCCAGGTCGAGCCCGTCCATGACGACGGTCGCGTCGCCGTAGGCCTCGGGCGGCACGCGCAGCGCGATGTCGCCGCGGCCGAACTCGTCGAGCGGCCAGTCGGCGGTCAGCGCGCAGGTGATCCCCAGACCGGAGAGGTGGCCCGCGAACGCCTTCGCCGTCTTCAGGTCCTCGTAGTCGCCGACCGGCTCCCACGCGTCGAACTGCGGAGTCGCCGACGTGCAGATCGGTCGGGCGCGGGCGGCGGCGGAAGAGGGCCATCACCGGGAAGGTAACCGCGACGCGTGATGGTTGCGCACGCAACCATCTGCTACGATGGCATGCATGGAACTCGGCCTTGCGACCTTCGGCGACGTCCACCCCGGCACCACGCCCGAGCGGCGGATGCGCGAGCTGCTCGAGGAGATCCGCCTCGCCGACCAGCTCGGGCTCGACGTGTTCGCGGTCGGCGAGCACCACCGGCCCGACTACGCGGTCTCCGCGCCGGCCGTCGTGCTGGGCGCGGGTGCCGCGATCACCGAGCGGATCCGCCTCTCGAGCGCCGTCTCCGTGCTCAGCTCCGACGACCCCGTGCGCGTCTTCCAGCAGTTCGCGCACCGTCGACCTGCTCTCCGGCGGCCGCGCGGAGATCATGGCCGGGCGCGGATCGTTCACCGAGTCGTTCCCGCTCTTCGGCCAGGACCTGCGCGACTACGACGACCTCTACTCCGAGAAGCTCGAGCTGCTGCTCGCGATCCGCGAGCAGGTGCACGTCACCTGGTCCGGCCGCCATCGCGCCGGCGCTCGACGGGCAGGGCGTCTACCCGCGGCCCGTCCAGGACCCGCTGCCGGTGTGGATCGCCGTCGGCGGCTCGCCCGAGTCGGTCGTCCGCGCGGGGACGCTGGGCCTGCCGCTCACGATCGCGATCATCGGCGGCCAGCCGGAGCGCTTCGTCCCGCTCGTCGACCTCTACCGCGAGTCGGCGCTGCGCGCCGGCCACGACCCGGCGACGCTGCCGCTCGCGATCAACACGCATGCGTTCCTCGGCGCCACGGTCGAGGACGGCCGACGCCGCCTTCATGCGGACCTACCTCCAGGGGATGAACAAGATCGGCCGTGAGCGCGGTTGGCCCCCCTCGGGGCCCGATCAGTACCGCGCGCTGCGCTCGCCGCGCGGCGCCCTCGCCGTCGGGTCCCCCGAAGAGGTCGCCGAGAAGATCCTCTTCCAGCACGAGCTGTTCGGCCATCAGCGCTACCTCGCGCACATGAGCCTCGGCGCCGTCGAGCACCGCGACGTCCTGCGCTCGATGGAGCTGTTCGGAACCGAGGTCGCGCCGGTCGTCCGCGCGGAGGTCGCGCGACGCGAGGCGCAGGTCGCTCAACCCGGATAGGGTCGGCCGTCATGGCCACGACCGACGAGAACCGCAACAGCATCGCCGCCTTCTACGCGGCGTTCGGAGCAGGCGACGGCGACGCGATGGCCGCGCACTACGCGCCGGATGCGACCTTCAAGGACCCGGCGTTCGGGACGCTCAGCGGCGAGGAGGCGGGCGACATGTGGCGGATGCTCACGAGCCGCGCCTCAGACCTGAAGATCGAGCTCCCCGAACACGACGCGCAGGGCGACACCGGCACCGCTCACTGGATCGCGCGGTACACCTTCGCCCAGACCGGCCGCTTCGTCGTGAACGACATCCAGGCGCGCTTCCGCTTCGCGCCTGACGGGCGCTTCGCCGAGCACGTCGACGACTTCTCCTTCCACAAGTGGTCCAAGCAGGCGCTCGGCACCCCCGGGACGCTGCTCGGCTGGACCCCGATCCTGCCGGCGATGACGCAGAAGAAGGCGCGCGCCCAGCTCGCCGCCTTCCGCGCGTCGCGGCAGACCTGAGTCCCGCCCACTCCTGGCGGCGCACGGCATCCGGCCCGCCGGTCAAGCTGTCGCGGGATGACACGGGGACGAGGGGGGCGCCTGGCTGGAACCACTGTGCTGCTCGCGGCCCTCGCGCTGTCGGCGGCGCCGGTGGCGCAGGGCGCTTCCAAGGGCGGCGCGGCGCACGCGCTCACCGCGGACGCGACCCCGCTGGACCTCGCGTCCGTCGCACTCGGACAGCGCGACCGCGAGCTGATCCTCACGCTGCGCACGCGCCGCGAGATCGACACTGGCGCAGCTCAGCACCGGGGCGGGGCGCATCTGCCTCACCGTGGTCCAGGGCCGCGACCACCCACTCTGCGTGGACCGCCGCGCGGGCACCTGGCGGGTCAGGCTCGCCGAGCGGCCCGTCGACGGGCACGTCGCGCACCCGAACCGCGGGACGCTCGTCGTGCGGGTCCGCCCGGCGGACGCCGGGCTCACGCCCGGTCCCGTGCGCTGGTCGGTGGCGGCGACGCCGGGCGCCTGCGGGGACAGCGGCTCCGGCGCTCCCCCGGCCGATCCGGTGCCGAACACCAGCGGCGGGACGCCCGGAACGGGTGGCGTCGCCGCCGGAGCGAGCGTGCGCGCCCAGGCCCGCCGCCGTCACCTGCCGCTCGCGCGCGCCGCGGGCCGGCGGAGCGACCTACGCCGGCCGCGTCTGGCGCGCCGTCGTGCGCGGCTGCACGCCGCGAGGCCCGGCGCAGGTGCGGCGGGGCCCGCGCGGCAAGCAGGTCGCGCTGACCTACGACGACGGCCCGTCGGCAATGACCCCGCGGTTCCTCGCCACCCTGCACCGCCTGTCGGTCCCGGCGACGTTCTTCATGATCGGCCGAGCAGGTCGCGGCGAACGCGGCGATCGCCCGCCGCGTACTGGCGGACGGCAACGAGATCGGGAACCACTCGTGGGACCACGCAAACCTCGGCGGCGGCGGCCCTGCGGCGTCCTCGCAGCTCGAGCGCACCAACGGCGCGATCCGCCGGGCCACCGGCTTCACGCCGTGTCTCTTCCGCCCGCCGGGCGGGTCGACCGGTGCCGACCTCGTGTCACGCACGCGCGCCCTCGGGATGACGTCGGTCCTCTGGAGCGCCGACCCCTTCGACTGGAGAACGCCCGGGACGGGCACGATCGTCTCGCAGGTGCTCTCCCAGACCGGCCTCGGCGGCATCATCCTCGAGCACGACGGCGGCGGCCCGCGGGGGCAGACGCTCGCGGCCGCCCCGCAGATCGTCGCCGCGCTGCGCAGCCGCGGCTACACGTTCGTGACCGTCAGCCAGTTGCTGGGGTACGGCGAGCGCATCGCGCTCGAGCGGTAGGCGGAGGGGTCAGCCGCCGGCGACCGTCGGCCCGTAGAACCTACGGAGGGACGCCGCGACCCGTCAGCGGACTACCGATGCCGGCGACCTGCCCGTCCGCAAGGCTGCGTGCAGTGGAACCGACGAACTTCGCCGCGCGGGCAGGGCGCTGGAGTGCCGCCCACCGCAAGACCGCGATCCTCGGGTGGCTCGCGTTCGTCGTCGCGTCCTACGTGCTCGGCAGCGCGGCGGGCCTCGTCACGCTGAAGAGCGAGGACCAGGCGGTCGGCGACTCGCGGACGGCCAACCGACTGCTCGCCAAGGAGTTCCCCAGCGAGCGCGCGGCCGAGAGCGTCCTCGTCCAGAACCCGAACGGCCGCTGGAACGCGCCCGCCGCGCGCGCCGCCGATCGCCGACCTGACGGCGCGCCTCGCGCGCACGCCGCGCGTCATCCGGCTGAAGTCACCGCTGGAGCCCGGGAACGCCGCGCAGGTGTCCAAGGATGGGCGCTCGTCGATGGTGACGTTCGACATCGCAGGGGACCTCGACAACGCGAAGGACCGCGTCGCCCCGTCGCTGGCCGTGACGGCGGCCGTGCAGCGGGCCAACCCCGACGTGACGGTCGGCCAGTTCGGCGACGGCAGCATCGACAGGGCGATCGACAGGCGCCTCCAGGACGACTTCCGCCAGGCCGAGTACACGTCCCTCCCGGTGACGCTGCTGATCCTGCTGCTGGCGTTCGGCACGCTCGTCGCCGCCTTCATCCCGCTGCTGCTCGGCATCACGGCGGTCATCGCCGCGCTGGGCCTCACCGCGGTCGCGAGCCACCTCGTGCACGTCGACGACGCGATCAACTCGGTGATCCTGCTGATCGGGCTGGCGGTCGGCGTCGACTACTCGCTGTTCTACCTGCGCCGCTTCCGCGAGGAGCGCGACCGGGGGCGCACTCCGGCCGACGCGCTCGCGGTCGCGGCGGCCACCTCCGGTCGCGCCGTGCTCGTGTCCGGCCTGACCGTGATGGCGGCGATGTGCGGGATGTTCCTCATGGGCTCACCGGTCTTCATCTCGTTCGGCGTCGGGACCGTGCTCGTCGTCGCGATCGCCATCGTGGGTTCGCTGACCGTGCTGCCGGCGGTGATCGCCGCGCTCGGAGACCGGGTCGGCAAGGGGCGGATCCCGTTCCTCGGCCGCCGGCGCCGTGCCGAGGGAGACTCGCGGATGTGGGCGGCGATCATCGGCGGGGTGATCCGCCGCCCCCTGCTCTGGGGCGGCCTCGCCGCGGCGCTGCTGATCCTGCTCGCGATCCCGGCCCTGCGCATGCACACCGTGGAATCCGGCGCGCAGGGCCTCCCCCGGGACCTCGCGGTGATGCACGTCTACGAGCGGGCGCAGAAGGCGTTCCCCGGGGGTCCGCTGCCGGCCGAGGTCGTCGTCACGGCGCCCGACGTGACGGCGCCGGCCGTGGTCGCCGGCATCAAGGCGCTCGAGCGCCGTGCGCTGGACAGCGGCCGGATGGGCCGGGCGTTCCCGCCTCAGGTCAGCCGCTCGCGCAAGGCTGTGGCGATCGGCATCCCGCTGGCCGGCGGCGGCACCGACGCGACCTCGAATCGTGCGCTCGACGTGCTGCGCGACACGCTGATCCCGGAGACGATCGGCAGCGTGCCGGGGGCGGAGGCGCACACGACCGGGCTCACCGCGGGCTCGCGCGACTTCAACGACTCGATGAAGTCGCACGCGCCGCTGGTGTTCGCGTTCGTGCTCGGCCTGGCGTTCCTGCTGCTGCTGATCACGTTCCGCTCGATCGTGATCCCGCTCACCGCGATCGTGCTGAACATGCTCTCGGTCGGCGCCGCCTACGGGGTCCTCGTGCTGATCTTCCAGGACGGGAACCTCGAGTCGCTGCTCGGCTTCCGGTCGATCGGCGGCGTGACGTCCTGGCTGCCGCTGTTCCTCTTCGTGATCCTGTTCGGCCTCTCGATGGACTACCACGTGCTGATCCTCAGCCGCGTGCGTGAGTCCCACGACGAGGGCCGGTCGACCACCGACGCGGTGTCGCACGCGCTGCGGGCCACCGCCGGCGTGGTGACGAGCGCGGCGTTCGTCATGGTCGCGGTGTTCGCCATCTTCGCGACGCTGGGGATGATCGACTTCAAGATGATGGGCGTCGGCCTGGCGGTCGCCGTGCTGATCGACGCGACGATCGTTCGCGCCGTGCTCGTGCCCGCGGCGATGACGCTGCTGGGCGACTGGAACTGGTACCTGCCGCGCCGGCTGCACTGGCTTCCGCGCGTGGGCGGCTCACAGCAGGCTCTTCGCCCGCGTTGAGGCTCCGCTGAGGTACGGCTGGTGGGATGGCCCCATGACCACGCTCGCCGTCCCCGCCACGCACAGCGTCGCCACCCGCCGCCTCGCCGAGAACCTCGGTGCCGTCCTCGACACGTTGCTCGAGCGCACCGCGCAGGGGTTCGTCGAGCAGATCCAGGCGCACGATCTCACGCTGGTGCAGGCCCGGGTCCTGCGGAGCCTCGACCGCGCGCTCAACGCCGTGCGGCTCGAGGACCTGGCCGAGCGCGCCGGGCTCGAGCAGCGGAGCGCCGCCCGCGCCGTGGCGCGCCTGCGCGAGCGCGACCTCGTGATCGACGTCACCGCCGGGCAGCGCGCTGGAGCGCGCTGACCCTCACGCGTCACGGTCGCTCGATCGTGCGCGAGCTCGATCACACCCGCCGCATCGACCTCCAGGCGTTCATCGAGGGCCTCGACCCGACCGAGCGCCGGCGCGTCGAGGCGGCGGTCAGCCTGCTCAACGGCGAGCTGTGAGCCGCTGAGCAGGCTGGGCCGCTGATCCGCTACAGGAGCGCGTTCGGCGTGAACGGCTCGGTCCCGAGCGCGAGCCCAAGACCGTCGATGCCGGCGTGCGCCTGGGCGTACGCCAGCTCGCGACCGAGGTCGCCGACGCCGTTGGAGCCGGCGAGCGGCGCGATCGCCACCGTGCTCAGCACGCCGATGGCCGCGCCGTTCGCGTCGAGGAACGCGCTGCCGGAGTCACCGGGGATGCCCGGGGTCACCGTGTAGACGGCGCGGCTCCAGCCGTTGCCGTCGGTCTGCACGACGACGCCGCGCTTGGGGCTGAGCTTGCGTGATGCCGCCGCGCAGCGACGAGTTGCCGTAGCTGTACACCTTGTCGCCCTGGCGCGCTCGCACCGCCGATGCCGGTCGGCCCGCCGAACGTCGGGATCGACGGATTGACCTTCGCCGCGTCGGCCGGGTCGAGCCTGATCAGCGCCAGGTCGTTGTACGCGCAGGTGTCCGGGTCCTGCTCGCCGGCGGCCTGCATCGTCAGCCAGGAGTTGTAGACCGAGCGTGCCGGGCCTGCCGGCGCCCGTCACGTCGACGGGCGTTCCGAGCGGCAGCGACGCCGAGTCGCAGCCGTCGGTCTCGGTTGCTGCGCCCGTGCCGGAGCAGTGCGCCGCCTGACCGAGATACACCGCGCCCGAGGAGTCGGTGAAGACGAAGTTCGAGGTGCACTGCGCACCGGCCGGTGAGCGTCTGCACCCCCGGATCGACGGCGGCGGTGGCCGCGGGTGCCCAGCTGGGCGCCGCGGATGCGGCGGCCGGGCTCGCGGCGATCGCGACGAGCACGGCCGCGAGCACGGCGAGCGGAACGAGATGCCACGGCGTGGAGCGACTTCTCCTTCTTGGAACTCACGCTGGAACGCGTCGGACAGACGCGACGACCCGTTCCGGGCCGCCGCCCAGCAGGTCCCGGTCTCCGGAGACGAAACCCGGATCGCCCGTGTTGTAGCGTCGAGCGTGGCCACGGAGACCGCATCTCCGTCCATGAGCGTCGTGAGCGAGCCCATCACACGAGTCCCGGAGCCGCTCCCGAAGCAGCTGGGCGCGAGCCGCCTGGCGCGACGGGCCGCCGAGCTCGGGCTGCTCGGCCTGATCGTCGCCCTGCTGATCAGCACCCTCCCGGGCCTGAGCGAGGTCCGTGCCCGCTTCGCCGACGCCCAGCTCGTCTGGCTGCTCGCGGTGGTCGCGCTCGAGCTGGCGTCGTGCCTGTCGTACGTCGTGGCCTTCCGCGGGGTGTTCTGCGCGCGCCTGACCTGGCGCTTCAGCTACGAGATCGGGATGGCCGAGCAGGCGACGAACGTGCTGCTTCCGGTCGGTGGCGTCGGCGGGCTGGCCCTCGGGGCGTGGGCGCTGCGCCAGGGCGGCATGAGCACGAGCCACATCGCGCGGCGCAGCGTGGCGTTCTTCGTCCTGACGAGCGCCCCGAACTTCATCTGCGCCGCCGTGTTCGGCTCCGTGCTCGCCCTCGGGATCGTTCCGGACGCCGGTCCCGCGGCGCTCACGATCACGCTGGCGATCCTGGCGTGGGCGACGATCGTGCTCGTCGCACTGCTCCCCCGCATCCTCGAGCGGCTCGATCCGTCGCGTCCGCCCGGGGCCGGGCACGAGCGCCGGGTGCAGCGGGCGCGCAGGCTCCTGCGACAGAGCGCCGTCACCGCCGCGGCGGGCGTGCAGGACGCCGTGGTGCTGCTGCGCACGCGCGAGCCGATGGTGGTGCCCGGCGCCGTCGGGTACATGGCATTCGACGTCGCGGCGCTCGCCGCCGCCTTCGCCGCGTTCGGCAGCAGCCCGCCGTTCTCGACCTTCGTGTTCGCGTACGTGATCGGCCAGCTCGGGGGGCTGATCCCGCTCCCGGGCGGCATCGGCGGGACCGACGGCGGCCTGATCGCCGCCCTCACGATCTACGGCAGCCCGCTCTCCCAGGCGACCGCGGCGGTGCTCGCCTACCGCGCCTTCCAGCTCGGGATCCCGGCGATTCTCGGCTCGATCGCGTTCGTGCAGCTGCGCAACACCCTGGCCCGGTCCGAGGCGCCCGCCGCGCTCTGCGAGCCGATCTACGACGACGACCTGCCGGTCGTCCATCTGCCCGTCGCCGGTGCGGGCGGCTGACTACGCCGAGCGTCGCTGTCAGCACGATCTCCGGCACGCCCGCCAGTGCGCGCGAGACGGGGCACTCCGCCTTGGCCTGCTCCGCGTAGCTCTGGAAGTCGCGCCTCGCCGAGTGCCGGGAACCGCTCCGTGCGTCTCGAGGTCGATGCGTGCCAGCGTCGGCGCGCCGTCGACGTTCCGCAGCTGAACCTTCGCGGTCGTCCGCACCGAGTCCGGCACGTGTCCGTTCGTCGCGAGCATGCCGCTGAGCGCCATCGAGAAGCACGCCGCGTGGGCCGCGGCGATGAGCTCCTCGGGATTCGTGCCGTCGCCCTCCTCGAAGCGCGAGGCGAAGGAGTAGTCGCCTTCGAATACGCCGTCGCCGACCGTGAGCGCGCCCGATCCGCCCGGCAGATCGCCGCGCCACTCCGCGCTGCCTGTTCGTGTCGCCATGTCCGCCTCGCCTTTCGCTCGTGTTCCGCGGACCGGGCGTCTGACGCTATCGCAGGTCGTCGACCGCCTCGGCGCGTCGCTTGATCCCGAGCAGCATCCGGCGCTCCATCACGAAGTGCGGGAGCTCGACGAGCAGGACGTAGAAGACCCGGGCTGCCCCGCGTGCCCGCTCGCCGGTCGCCGTGAGTCGCGTTCGGCCGTCCGTCAGCGCTTCGAGCTCGAAGGTTCCCCAGCCGCCGAGCGACAGCCGGCGGCCGGGCTCGAACTCGGTGACGGGCAGCCCCGTGGCCGGGTGCAGGAGCACCGTCTCCCCGATCTCGCGGTGCTGCCATTCCGGGTGGATCCGGTCAGCGTTGCGCATCCGGCATCCGGCAAGGTTCTCGAGCCACTCGTAGCTGTAGAACCCGCCCCGGTCCTGGCCGATCTGTGCGAGCCACGGCCATACCCGGTCGGTCGAAGCGCCGATCTCCACCGCATGTGCGGGTCCCGCCTCGTGTCCGAGACCCCAGCGCGCCATCCATGGGCGGACCCCCGCGACGTAGCCGGTCGTCGCTGCGGTACCCAGCACCGCCCACGGTGGCGGCGGGCGACGATCCCGCACCGAGCGCACGACCGCCAGGAGCGACGCGGCGGCCACGATGTCAAGCGCGAGCGAGCCCCCGAACACGACCCCGAACGCCCGAAGACGCCGACCACGGACGCGTCCGCTGCCGTCGCTCGCGGCGGCTCGCCGGTGGCCGCATCAGCGGTGGCATCGCATCGAGGCGATGCCGGGTTACGGCAGGTCGGCCGAGCAGGTCCGCGACCGAGTCGACGATCCGCGAGGCGCGGTACGGATGGCGCTCGGCCTCCTTGCGCGACGTTTGAGGGTGTGTCGGACCCAGCGGCCAGGGTCGGGCATGGTCGATGTCGCAGCGGTCGGCGGGCACGTCGCACGCCGGGGAAGCGGCAGAACAGATCGCGCAAGCGCACGAACTCGGCCAGCTCGGGTGAGGGCCGGTAGCCCGGCTCGGGTTCCTCGCCGGGCATGCGGATCGGTTTGATGGTGGCGCCGGTGCGGATCGCCTCGGCCAACAGTGGGATCGGCAGCACGCCGTGGCCCAGGATCAGCGCGGCAGATGACGGGCGATCGGCGGTGTCCTTCGCCGCCTCGACGGCGGCTTGGTCGGCGATCACCCGGATGACGACGTTGGACTTCGGTTGTTGGCCGGCGACCGGGCAGGCCGGTGATCCACACGCACCGCCAGGTGCTCATTGCCGTTCGCCAACGCACCCAGCGCGTCGGCGCGCCGCTCACCCATGCTGCGCGGATCACCCTGGCACACCCCGGTGGCCATCACGGTGACGCGGCGCTGCAGCACGGCGGCGTCGGTGGCCAGCAGCCGCCCCCACAGCGCGGCGGTGTCGGCGTCGTCATCACAATCGCCGATGGTCAGATCACGGCTGCGCGCGAAGACCTTGGTGCGGCGCAGCGCATCCGGGTCATAGCGGTTCACCCACACCTCCACGGCCTGGCGCAGCTTGTCCTCCGACAACGGCCCCCAATGAAGGGCGCGGTCGGCCACCGCGGCGTCGATCAACCCCAGGGCTTGTTCGTCGTCGACCAGCTGCGTGCACCAGGTGATCGTGGAGACGATCCGCGGGCTCAGCTCCCCTTTCCAGTACAGCGCCGCCACCTTCGGCAGCCGATCGCGCAGCGCCACCGCGATCCGCATCTGCCCCGACGCCCGCCGGTGACCGACATTCATTGCGCTGGCCACCTCGGCGGCCACCGAATCCCACGGGTCGAATGCCCACAGCGCGCGCTCGTCGTCCTCGTCGACGCGGCGGCGCACCAACTCAGCGATCGCCGCCAGCCGGCGTGCTGCCCCGACCGCCTCGGCCCGCGCCCCCTCCACGATGGCAGCAACCAGCTCGCCATCATCGGCCGCCGCGAACTCGGAGTCGAACATACTTTCGATGCTACGGGAGTCCACTGACAAAGTTCGCGCCAGGCGGATCAGGGACGGGGACTAGGGCAGTAGACCCTTCAGCTCCTCGACGTAGCGCACGGATTCGCGGCGGTCGCCGGTCAGCGGATGTACGAGTAGGGTCGTCACACCCGCCTCGGCGTAGGCGGCCACCCGTTCCTTGACGAATCCCGTTGGCCCGATCAGGGAAACATGCCGCACCAACTCGTCGGGCACGGCGTCGATCGCCTCGGTCTTGCGGCCGGACAGATAGAGATCCTGGATGTGGTTCGCCACGTCACCGAACCCGTACCGAGTCGCCAGGTTGTGGTAGAAGTTCTTGCCGCGTGCGCCCATGCCGCCGATGTACAGCGCCAGTTGGGGTTTCGCCCACGCCAGCCGGTCCTCGACATCGTCACCGATGGCCAGGGTGGCGCTGACCATGACGTCGAGCGGTCCGAGGTCGGGGTCGCGCTTGGCCATTCCGGCCCGCAGCGAGTCGCCCCACGCCTCGTCGGCCTTCTCCGGGTAGAAGAACACCGGCTGCCAGCCCTCGGCGATCTCCGCGGTCAACTCGACATTCTTCGGGCCGAGCGCGGCGATGGTGATCGGAATGCGTTCCCGGACAGGGTGATTGATCAGATGTAGTGGCTTGCCCAGCCCGGTGCCGCGGTCGTGGGGGAGCGGTATCTGGTAGTGCTTGCCGTCGAACTGCACGTTCTCGCGGCGCCACACCTGCCTGCAGATCTCGACGACTTCGCGGGTGCGGCCGAGCGGAGCATCGAACGGAACGCCGTGGAAACCCTCAATCACCTGCGGCCCGGACGTGCCTATGCCCAACCGGAACCGGCCGTCGGACACGTAGTCCAGCCCCGCGGCCGTCATCGCCAGCAGCGACGGGGTTCGGATATAGATGGGGACGACGCCGGAGCCGAGCTCGATCCGCGACGTCTTCGCCGCGAGAAAGCCCAACTGGCTGATCGCGTCGAACGAGTAGGCCTCCGCCACCAGGGCGATGTCGACGCCGACCTTCTCCAGCTCGACGACCTCGTCGACGGCTTCGAGAAAGCCGCCGGCGTAGTTCAGAAAGATTCCTGTCCGCATGGAAGACACCTCAGGGTTTCAGCAGTGCGATGACCTTGTTCTCCAGGTCAACCGGATCATCTGCGAAGGGATCCATCACCGTCGCCTTGGGCAGTGCCGCCTCGGGGTCGGCGAAGTCGCAGTAGGTCTTGTCGCCGGTCAGCATGTGCAGCAGGTAGCCCGTCATCACCGCCCGCACCATCTTCTGGGTGCTGCGGTCGGCGCCCGGCAGTCCGACGACCCGCGCCAGTCGGCGCCCCTCGATGAGCCCCCCGGCTTTGGCTTTCGGCATGGCCCGCAGCACCGCGCCCGATGTCGCCGACCGAGCGGCTCCGGAGCCCGATGTCGCCGACCGAGCGGCTCCGGAGCCGTCCCACACCCGCGCCAACTCCACCGCATTGGACCGCAGCGACATCGGATCGCCTGGGTCGGTGAGTATCAGACCGGGAACCTTCAGTGTCGCCGCGGCCTCCTCGGCGCGCGGCTTGGTGACCGTCGGGAACGCCGCGACCACAGCCTTCGGCTTCGCGGGCATCCCGGCGGCGGCGAACACCGCCGTCGACGCGCCGAACCCGTGGCCGACGATGCCGAGCTTGGTGGGGTGCACGCTGATCTTCCCGTCGCCCAGCCGCACACCGGCGATGATGTCCAGCGTGGTGCCGAGGTCGAACGCCAGGTTCAGCACCGACGGCGCGACGCCCTTCTCGGTGTCGGGCGCCGCCGCGACGATGCCCCACGACGCCAGATGCTCGAGCGTGCCTGAGTAGCGCTCCACCCCGGTCATCCATTCGTGACCGAACGCGACACCGGGAAGGTTGAACCCCGACTCCGGGGTGTACACGACGCCGGGCAGGCCGGCGAAGGCCAGGTCACCACGCAGAACGCGGTGCGGTCCGCGTCGTTTCAAAGCGGCGAAGAGCTTCTTCGTGCCGGCCACGTGACGACCGTAGCCCACCAGGATGAGGGCAGCGTTAGGGTCCGTCTGTGAAGTTGCGCATGCCAACGGCGGTGTTTCTGTTCGTGCTGGGGGCGGTGGTGGCTCTCGTCGGCGACTACAGCCACATCGTGACCGGCACAACCGAATACCTGTCCGACGCGGTGCCGTTCGTGTGGAGCAGCCCGATCTGGTTCCCGATCCTGGTCGGCGGGGCCACCGTTTCGGTTGCCGAGCTGCGGCTGCACCTACCCGTCCCGCGAACCTCGGTGACCGCGCGTCAGGGGATCGCGGGAGTCGCCGCGGTCATCGGCATCTACGTGACCACCGCGCTGGTGCACTCCGCGCCCGCCGTGCCCGGCGCCGCCGGTGTACGGCTATGGCGGTTACGGCTATGGGGAATACGGGCCGCCGTGCGACTCCGGCCCGCTTGGGTGGTGCATGTCTGCGCCTAGCGGACGTGAAAACGAACGTCGGGCCTTCGCTCAAACTACGGA